>CAWBCT010000005.1:0-659142 GCA_963787445.1 uncultured archaeon | reverse complement strand
GAGAACTTCGGAGACCACATGCTAGGCTCGTGGCTCTTCTCGGGCAGCAAGCCCTACCTGCTCACCATGCAGCAGCCCGACAGCCCGGCCATGGACATAGAGCGCAGCAGGGCGCTGATAGACGGGATGCTCGACGACGCGGCCGCAAGGTTTGGCCCAACTTAACTCTCCTGAGTTTATGCGAAGCATAATAGTCATAACGGGCACGCCCGGGACGGGAAAGACGACGCTTGCGAGAAGCCTGAAGAGGAGGCTAAAGGGCTCGGAGCTGATTGAGGTCAACGAGCTTGTCAAAAAGGAGAAGCTCTTCGGGGGCTATGCGAAGGACGGCGCCAGGCTCGTTAATGTGGCAAGACTATCAAAGTCTTTGCAGGAAAAGATAAAAGAAGGAAAGGCCCGGACAGTGATACTTGAAGGTCATCTTCTCTGCGAGATAAAGATAAGGGATGCAACAGTGATCGTTCTAAGGTCGCACCTGAAAGAGCTCGAGAAGCGGCTTGCGGGGAGGAGGTACAAAGAGAGCAAGCTCCTGGACAACATCATATCGGAGGGGCTTGACTACTGCGGCATCAAGGCATCGGAAAACTATTCAAAGGTCTTTGAGCTGATCGGGACCAGAAAGCAGCTTCTGGACTCTTCATTAAAAATAGTCAGCGGAAGGGTGCAGAAGGGCAAGAGCATAGAGCTGATCGATGAGCTTAAGGGGAATAGATATCTGGGGAGCCCATGAGCGAGCGCAGCGATGGCATAAATAGCATGTTCTCTGGCATAGCCGGCAACTACGACAGGATGAACCATCTGCTCAGCTTCGGGGTGGATTGGGCCTGGAGGCAGAATGCGGCGGCGAAGCTGTGGGAGCTGGTCCGCGAGGACGATGCGAGAATCCTGGACATAGCAATCGGCACCGGGGATCTCTCGTTTGCCGTTGCAAAGTGGGCAAGAAAAGGGAGCAAGCCGCACATAGTAGGGATAGACTTCAACAGGGAGATGCTTGAAGTGGGAAGGCGAAAGGCTGAGAAGGAGTCTGGATGCGACATAGAGTTCACCTACGGCGATGCGCTCGCCATCCCCTACGAAGACGGGACCTTCGATGCGGTCGTCTCGGGGTTTGCGCTCAGGAGCGTGGACGACCTCAACAAGCTCGCCAGTGAGATAAAGAGGGTGCTCAAGCCAGGGGGCAGCTTCGTCCTGCTGGACATGGCGATGCCGGACGGCGGCGCGCAGAGGGCTTTCTTCTCGTTCTATTCGGTGTTCATGCGGGTCGCCGGCGCCTTCGTGGACAACAAGACCTACAAGTGGCTTGTGGAGACCATAAAGAAATTCGACAAGAAAAAACTTGTTGAGATACTAAAGGAGACCGGGTTCAAGGAGGTGAAGATCGAGGGGCTCACCTCCGGAATCGCCTACATGGTTTACGGCCACCGGGAGTAGGCTATTGGGGAAGCTCCTTGTAATCCAACTGCACGAGCTTTGCGTATTCTGAAAAGGAGCCCGCCCTCTCCTCAACCTTCAGCTGTGAGAGCGCCATCGCCAGGTACTTGTTGTTCAGGTTCACGGCTATCTGAAGCGCCCTTGCGGGATCCTGCTGGGACTGCATTATGGAGCGGACGATGTTGGGCCTGAAGGCCTCGAGCTCCCTGGAGGCGTTTTTCTTTTGGGAGCCGGATTCCAGGAAGTCAAACACGTCGTCGCGTATCTGGAAACCGATCCCGAACAGCCTTCCGAAGGAGGCCAGCTCGCCGCTGGTGGGCAGACCGGCGGAGTGGGAGGAGACGCTTGCGGCCGCGCTTATCAGCGAGGCGCTCTTCAGTTCCGCAATCCGTATGCACTCCCGGACGCTGGGCACCGAGCGGAGTTTCTGGTACTTGTAGTCAAGCGCCTCTCCAGCGCACATCTCCATCGCGGCGTTGGAGGTCGCGGTTATCGCCGCCGGGCCGTAGCCGGAGGACTTCTCGATGGACTTTGCTATCAGGGCGTTTGCCGCTATAATCGCCCTCTCCCTCCCGAACTTCAGGTGGACGGACTTCACCCCGCGCCTCATCAGATCCTGGTCTATCATGTCATCGTTTATGAGCGAGGAGATGTGAAGAAGTTCTATGGCCATGGCCAGGTCAACGAACCTCTCCGTGCTCCCCAGGCCCGAATACTGGGCACCGAGGAATACGAGCGCGGGACGCAGGAGCTTTCCGGGTTTTTTGAGCAGGTAGGTTGAGGGCAGGCGCAGCTCGGGAACTATGAATTCCGAGTCCTTGAATGAACGGAGCGCCCGGGTCGTGAGCTGGACGTTGCGCAGGACCTCGGCGGGAAGCGAGAAGGGGGGTGTGTGTTCCATGAAATCCTCAAATTGCGAATAGAAGACAGAGCAGCGCCATGAAGCCGAGCGTGGTGAAGACGTCCAGCGCCATCGTGTCAATGAACTTCTTCGGGCTGGTGTAGGCGAGTATTCCCTTTAGTATGCGGTAGTTCGGCAGAAGCATGACCAGGATGAGAAGGAACCAGATAGGCAGGCCCGCGAAGGCCACTCCGCAGATTATTGCGCCATAGGCAACCAGGTAAAATGCGGCGTAGATCGAGGCTGCGCCCTGGTTGGTCCCCAGCAGGACTATGCCGCTCTTCCTCCCGAACTTCCGGTCGATCTCCCGGTCGGGTATCTCGTTGACCGTGAGCACAACACCCCCTTGTATCCCTGCAGCGATGAAAACAAGAGCTGCGGGAAGGAGATAAAGGGAGAAAACTAGGTGGGTTGCCGAGACATAAAACCCGCCGACTCCGGCAAGAATGAAGCTCGCCGCGCAGACGGTCTCGGCAGCGAACGGGATATAGGTCAGATACTTCGCGTAGAGCACCACCGCAAGCGCGCCGAACACCATTAGCGCGAGAACGGGTCCGCCGGTCACGGAGAGGATGTACGCCCCAATCAGGAGCGCGACGATTAGCATGGAGGTGCCGAGCAGGAGTACCGTGTTGGGCCTTAGGACCTTTGAGCCGCCGCCGCTGAACGGCGTCTTCTCGGCCTCCTGGTCCAGTCCGCTCTTGAAGTCGCAATAATCGTCTATCAGGTTGACTGCGCCCTGAGCGAATACCACACCCAGGCAGGCGAGCATGCCCAGAAGCACGTTTGCCTGACCTTGTCCGAAGTAGAATGCGGCAGTCACCCCGGCGAGAGTCCCGAAGAAGCCGAAGTTCACAGTCGGCTCAAACATCTCCTGCAGGTATTTTTTAATCATGGAATGCACTGACGGATGATTCACTATTATCTGGAAGAGACCCATTTAATATCTATTGGCTTCTGTTTCCTAGGCCAGGAAAAGCAACGCAAGAAGCAGCATGTAAACCAGGGTTGTGAGTGCGCTGAGGGCGATTGTTTTCCTGTGCTTTCCTGCATCCTTGTAGCCGAGAATGCCTTTCAGGATGAGATAGTTCGGTAGGAGCATCACAAACATGAGGAGGAACGAGGTTGGCAGGGCGTTCGAGACTACACCGTAGAGCAGCAGCCCGTAGGATAGGATGTAGATTAGGAGATACATGAGGGTCACTCCGACATTTGTCCCGACCATCACGACTCCGCTTCTTCTCCCGAACTTCCTGTCCGGAATCCGGTCCGGCATCTCATTTATGGTAAGCGCGGCGCCCGCCTGCAACCCTGCGGGCACGAAAACCAGGGAGGCGGTCCAAAGCAAGGGAAGGGCGTGCCCGGCACCAAGCACAACGACAAAGGTGGCCAGGGCAACTATCGCAAAGCTCGCGGCGCACAGCGGCTCAGCCAAAAATGGGATGTGTGTCAGGAAACGCGGGTAAAAAACAACAGTTATGAGGCCGAATATCATCGGCACAAGTATTATTGTTCCAACAGCGTACAAAAGAAATGCACCTATCGAAAGGCCGACCAGCAGGGAGATGATGGCGACCGTCAGGACAACGGTCGGGTTCACCGTATCCTTCGTGAGTTTGCCTCCCCCAAACTTTGACTTGTTCGTCGCCTTGTCAAGGCCGGTCCTGAAGTCAAAGTAGTCATCGATGAGGTTCACTGCGATTTGAGAGAGCACAACGCCGATTATCGCAATGATTCCGTACCACAAAGTAAGTCCGGACGGCGCGAAGTGGTGGGCAGCCAGTATCCCGACTGCGCCCGCAAGCACCCCGTACAGGAGCGTGGGCTCGAACACTTCCTGAACATAGTCCCTTATCATCTGCTCTCCACGCGATAATCTTGAAGGTATATCTTATAATATTAACCGATTACGTATATACTGTTTTCATGCATAAGTACGAGGCTGCACTGCTGGAGATCCTCAAGGCGAAGAAGGAGATTGCCCTAGAGGAGGCCATAAGGCAGCTCGGGATCGGAAAGGACGAGACTCTCTGGGCGATAGAGAATCTCTCCAAGGACTCTCTGATAAGCGTGAAGAAGCAGCAGGAGCATGATGTCAAGGTGACTTCCGAAGGGAAGAAGTACGCAGGCTCGATGCTTCCGGAGGAACAGCTTCTGACAGAACTGCACAAGCGCGGCCTGAAGCCGGCTGAACTCTCGAAGGAGGAGCAGATAGGGATGCAGTGGTGCATCAAGAAGGGCTTTGCCGCAATCGAGAAGGGGGTTCTTACCATAACCGAGAAAGGGAAGAAGCAGGCGATGCCGACCGTGGAAGGCAGCGTGCTCACGGCGCTTTCCCAGGATCCCGCAAGCTACGAGGACTTCCTGAAGAGCGACAGGAACGCACTCGAGGCACTGGAGAAGAGGAGGCTTATAGAAGTGAAGGCGCGCACGAGAATACTAAGTGTATCGGTGACCGAGAAGGGATTGAAGGCAGAAATTAGTAGCGCGGGCGGCACCATAGATGCTGTAACAAGGGAGGTGATAACCTCAAGGCTTTGGGAGAAGGATGGCTTCAAGCCGTACAATGTCACGCTGAATGTGGAGAAGGAACCGATGGCGATGAGGCACCCGCTGAGGCAGCTGATGCGGAAGATGAGGGGTATTTACACTTCGATGGGGTTCACGGAGATCTCCGGGCCCGTGGTTGAGCCCTCGTTCTGGGTCTTCGACTCGCTGTTTGTCCCGCAGGACCACCCTGCGCGGGACGCACAGGACACCTTCTACCTTTCAAACCCAACAACACTCGAGGTTGGGGACGAGGATTACGTTGATGTGATAAAAAGGGCGCACAAGAAGTCGTGGAAGGAGCCGTGGAAGCTCGGCGTGGCCGAGAACGCGCTCCTGAGGACGCACACCACAAGCATCTCTGCAAGATACATAAGCACTTTCGTCAAGGCGATGCTCAAGGAAGGGGGATCCTACAATGGCGCGCCGATAAAGAGGTTCGCCATAGGGAGGGTGTTCAGGAACGAGAACATAGACTACAAGCACCTGGCGGACTTCTACCAGCATGATGGGATAATAATCGGGAAGGACCTCACCCTTGCAAACCTGTTCAGCACGCTGATCGAGCTTTACGACAAGCTCGACATCAAGCTCAGGTTCAAGCCGGCCTACTTCCCGTTCGTCGAGCCCGGCGCGGAGATGTTCGCAAAGCCGAAGGGCTCGGACAAGTGGATAGAGATGGGCGGGTGCGGGATAATACGCAGCGAGGTGACCGGAGTCTCGCGTAAGAAGCTCAGCGTGCTCGCCTGGGGGCCCGGCCTTGAGAGGATCCTGCTCGCCGATGGGAGTGTGGGCAGCCTGACCGAGCTCTACAACCCGAGCGTGGGCTGGCTCAGGTCAGCGAAGATGTTGTGATAAGATGCCGATGGCGACGTTCAATATCAAGTATTTGCTCTCTTTGGTAGGCGGAGAGCTGGGCATAGAGAAGGTCGCGGAGGAGATCTACAAGCTGGGCTTCGAGGTGGAGGAGATAACCGCTGAGGAGCTGAAAGTGGAGATAACCGCAAACAGGCCCGACCTTCTTGGAGCAGTGGGCATGGCCCGCGCGCTCAGGAACTTCTCGCACAAGAGCAAGAAGTTCACCTACGAGCTGACGGGTGAGCCGCAGCTCGAGATAACCATTGACCCTAGCATAAAAAGGGAGAGGCCGTTCCTTGCGGCCCTGGTCGCAGACGGGCTCACGTTCAGCGATGAATCACTTAAGGACCTGTTCAACTTCTCGGACAAGCTTTGCGACACCTTCGGGAGGAACAGAAAGAAGCTGGCGGTTGGGGTGCACGATATGAGCCGGGTCTCACCTCCGCTCACCTACGTGTTGGTCGAGGATGAGTCCTTTGTGCCGCTGCAGATGACGAAGCAGACCAGGTATAGCGAGGTGTTAAAGAGCCATGAGAAGGGGATCAGGTACGCGGAAACAATCAGATCAACGGACAGGTATCCGGTACTGAAGGACAGGGAGGGGACGATCGCGCTTATCCCAATAATCAACTCGGAAAGGACCAAGGTGACTACGAAAACAAAGAAGATCCTGATAGACGTTACGGGAAGGTCGGAGCACCTGGTGGAGAAGGTTGCCGACCTGCTTGCCTGCACGATGCTCGACATGGGGGCAAAGGTGTCAAGAGTCAAGGTGAATAAAGGGGATGAGAGCACGGCCTACCCGATCATGGCGGCCAGGTCCCTACAACTCAACTACAAGCAGCTTGAGAAAGAGATCGGGGTTGAGATCGGCTACAACAACGTGATCTCGCTGGCGAATAAGATGGGCTATGAGGCTGCATTGCTGGGCAAGAAGATCCGCTTCTCTATTCCGCAGTACAGGCTGGACATAATAAACGACCAGGACGTGGTGGAGGACATCGCGATAGGCTACGGCTACGATTTCATAAATCCGATCATCGTCCCGTCCATAGGCGCCGGCAGCGTTGAGCAGACAACGGTGCTGTTCGAGAGGCTCTCCGAGGCTATGGTCGGACTGGGCTTCAGCGAGTCCATGGGCTCCTACCTGACAAACGAGGAAGATAATTTTGGGATGATGAGGCTTAAGGTGCCTGCTGAAAAGAGTTACATCTCGATAAAGGACGCGAAGACGAGCTCGATAAGCATGCTCAGGACCTCCCTGCTTCCTTCGATTCTCATCTCGCTCAGGGCCTCCAAGCACGAGAAGATGCCCCACCGGATCTTTGAGCTGGACATGGCGTTCAGGATGAAGGAGAAGCCGGTTGAAACCTACAACCTTGCGGCAATCTCCGTTGATCCGAGATCGAACTTCAACTACATCAAGGGCGTAGTGGAATCAACCTTTGACGCGCTGAGTCTTGAGCTTTCGGTTTCGAAGGGCGACAATCCGAGCTTTGTCCCGGGCAGGTGCGCGATAATAAAAGTAGGGAGTCTGGAGATAGGGAGGTTCGGCGAACTGCACCCGGAGGTCCTTGCCAATTTTGGGATCGAGGAGCCTGCGGTCGCGCTTGAGATTGAGCTAAGCACTTTTTAAGTCATCAGGAGGTAACATGCCGTTTTCAAAGAAATTTATGGACACGGCTCCTGTTCTTGTCGCATCGGGCCTAATACGACCACACTCTTCCACAGAGCATTCAAAAGGCGTCTACGCCCTTCCATTAAAACCTTTTGAGGTCACGGAAGTAGGCTCAAAATACATCTCTCCAACACATCAAGGTCAGCTCTCGAACTCCATAGATTTCTTTGTACCGGAAGGGACAGCCGTAATGGCAGCCGCGGATGGCGTGGTGGTTGAGTTGAAACAATCATCTAACACTACAGGAATGGAACTCAAAGATTGGGATAAGGGCAACTACATAGAGCTTCATCATTCACAGTTCGGTGAGTACACGTGGTATGAGCACTTGCAATGCGGCAAAGTGTTTGTTAAAATTGGTGAGAAGGTTAAGGTAGGTCAAGTGATTGCGTTGAGTGGAAACACTGGATTTAGTGAAGTTCCGCATCTTCATTTCCAAGTAACACAATATCCGGGTGAAGATTGGGTAAACTTCGTAACGGTAAAGGCAAGATTCAAATCTATAGAGGGTTTGCCCGGAGATCCGTACGCAAATAACGATTAGGATAATTTCCTTCCAAGTATCGCTTCGACATCATCAGGATAAAGGTTGAACGAGTTCGCCATGGTGTCCAGGGTGGCGTCCACGCCGAGGCGCTTTATCGAGCCCTCGATCGCCTTCTTGACCATCGGGAGGTACGTCCTTATTATGTACTTCTTGTTGGTGTGGAGCACAAGGGACAACCGCTCTGCGGCTGCGTTGAGCGCGCCCCTCTCGCCCTTCGTTGCGCTAAGGTGCCGTATCTTGGAAGGGAACATGTAGGGCCGGAGCATCGTGGTTCTTCCGTTATTGGCGAGCGAGACTCCCGAAGAGATCAGTACATTCACATACCGGTAGTAGCCGTAGTAGCTCGTACGTCCCGCCTTCTCGTAGAACTTGCTGGCGGAGGCGAGGCTTGAATAGGCCTCGCTTATCTCCTCGGGCAGGGGGTACCGGTTGGGTATGTTCTCATCGACCCAGTTTATCAGCATGCCAAGATCAATGTCGCTCTTTGCCACTGCGGCACGGGAGACATCAAAGCTTTGGCTCATGAAGATCTTGTCAAGCACCCCGAAGACTTCCAGCTTGCGGTCGCGCCAGCCCAGATTCTCGAGCAGCTCAGGCTTTGCACCTAGCATTATCTCGAGGTCGTTTATTGCGCCGCGAACATCCCCGTCGCTGCGCTTGGCGATCTCCGCAATCACTCCAGCCTCAACCGGCTGGTTCTCCTGCTTTGCAATCTTCTCAAGCAGCTTTATTATGTCGGCCTGGTTCACCTTCTTGAACTCGACCTTGTCGATCAGGTTGCGGAGGAAGCTTATCTTCTGGTCCCAGTAGTCTGTGGCGGTGAAGATTACCGGCTGCTTGGAGGTCTCGATCAGCTCCTTGATCACCGCCTCTGCGCCGTGGTCGAACTTCTTGGAGAGCTCGTCGATCTCGTCCATGAATATCACTATGTTCTTGTTGAACAGGCCGCGGCTCCTGCTTGCTGGCAGCAACAGCCTGCGGAGCTTGTCCACATCGCGGTAGTCGCTGGAGTTCAGTTCAAGAAGCTCAAAACCGTTGCTTCCCGCTAGCGCGTGAACTGCAGAGGTTTTGCCAGTGCCTGTGGGGCCGAAGATCATTATCGGCTTGGGCCGCACGCCGGCGTGCACCGCAGCAGAGAACTCGATAAGGCGCTTGACAGAGGCGTAGTTGCCTATTATTGAGCCTAGCGTTGTTGGGGCGTACTTATCTGATAACAGGAAATCACCACTGGAAGATATAAATAAGTTGCAAAACAAGGATAATAAACTTTCGTGCCCCGATCGTCTAGTTCGGTCAAGGACGGAGCCCTCTCAAGGCTCAAACCCGGGTTCAAATCCCGGTCGGAGCAATCGGTTTATTTTGCTACCTGCTCAAGGGAAAGGCGCGAGGAAGAGAGTTTCGGAGCCGCTCAGCATGAACTGGCTTGCTATCGCAGGCATCGCGAAGCCTATGTTCGTTATGTCAAAGAATGTAAAGAAGTGGCCCAGACCGATGACCGCAAGAAACGAGGCCGGGAGGGACCAGATGGATATCCGGTCTATCCGTCCTAGTATCAGCTCGGCTCTGTTTTTTTGCGAGGCTGCAGAAGATCCGAGTTTGCGGTTGCTCACTTCGGGCTCTTGAATTTTGCCCAGGTCTTCTTGTCCATGTATCTTGACCATCCCGCCATCCAGATTATGCTTACTACCACTCCAATTATTATAAGGGCGATGAGCACCACCACAATCTTTTGGATGATGCCCAGACCTGTCGCGTAGAAGCCAACGTACAGCAGAGAACCGATAAGTACCACGGCAATGACGATGAGCGTGAGAATTACGCGCCACATCATCTCTCCGTACATCTTCTTTGCTTCGTCCATGTTAAGAACTTGGTCAGAGGATTATTAAACCTGCTTGTCATGGAGGTATCATTTTAGTAACTTTAAATCAGGAACGCCGCAACAGCGAGCGCATTCACCAGCATGTGCGCGATTATCGAGGGGTACAGGGATTTGGTTCTCTTGAAGATCTCACCCGCCAGGATTGCGAAGACGAACGCGGCAAAGATCTCCACCCCGAAGGTTGAGTCGTAGCTTGCATGCAGAAGCCCGAAGATCACCGCGCTGACTATTACGCCGAGCCTGGGTACTGCAAAGGCCCTGAAGAGCACCTCCTCGCAGATCGGCGAGATCAAGACGGTGAACGCGTAAAACCAGACGGGCTCCTGGGCCAGAAGCAGCGCTGTGCCGGTGCTAATGTTTGTGTTTGTCACGTAACCTAGGACGTTGATTAGTACCGTTAGCACGAGTATGACCAGGAAGAGCGCGATCCCGAGGCCGACCTTCCCCGCAGAGAACTGCTTTCGGCTGATGCCAAGGGTCGACTTCAGCTGCTGCCAGCTCTGCTTCTTCCAGGTGCGCAGGTAGATTATCACCGAGAGGAGCATCGCGAGCTCGGTGGCCGCGCTGCTGATCGCAAGCGCGTTTGCCGTCAACCCGTAGTAGTAAAGCTCTCCCGCGATGATTGAGAACGCCACCAGGAGCATCCCGATGATGAAGAGGAACACAAGGCTGTTCGCGGCATTTTGCGGCGTAAACTGTAGGGGATTGTACAAATTCTTGTCAGCGCGCTTTGCAGGAGTAGGCCTCTTTGTTCTTTTTGCTTTCCGGGGCTTGCTGCGCGCTATCCAATCAACTATTTCTTCTTCATCTCGGTGAAGCTGCACTTGCCGCAGGAGAAGCGGTCCTTGTGGTTCGCCATTCGAACCCCGCACTTGGGGCAGAACTTCTCAGCCGGCTTGTATGCAGCAACTTTCTTCTTCGCCTTCTTTTCGTCAGCCATGTAAACACGTTATTTTAATATCACTTCTTCTCAGCAGCCTTTGCAGGCGCCGCCGGGGCAGCCGCTGGTGCTTCTGCCGGAGCTCCGGGCTTCGCGGCCTTCGCTTTCGGCTGCGGCTCGGTCGCTTCCATCGCTTCCTTGCTCTTGTAACTGTGAAGCACTATTGTGCTGGACATGGTCCCGTAGATCTGGTTGATTGCGACCACCGCCGAGGATTCGGGAGGGAGGTTGAGCTGCTTGCAGATCTGCTGCTTGACCTCGTCTCTTGAGGGGGTCTTTCCTTGGTACTGCGCCGTCGCGCTTATCTCTCGCCTCTGCACTAGCTTGTTCTCCTTGTCCGCCACTACCTGTATGTTGATTGTTTCCATTAAACCGCACCAGTAACTCTCGAGATCGCCCTGTTCTCGCCATACTCTATTATCTCCACTTCTGCTCCCGGCTTAATCGTCGCCTTGAGCTCTGCCGGGATGGGAACCTCGTAGGTCTCGTAGGTCTCCAGGTTCATCAGCTGGACCGTCTCTCCCGATATCGAAACCACCTGCGCCTTCTTCTTGATTATGATGGGGACCTCTATATCGCCCGAGCTTGGCTTTACGAAGGCTCGCTTGTTTCCGTCAAAGACGCCCACCGCCGTGACGCGCATCTTCGCCGCTCCATGCTTTCCGGGAGCAGATGTTTCGACTTGCACCACTCTGCAAGGCACTCCATCGATGAGTATGAACCGCCCCTCCTTCACGTCCTTCATTGAGCCGTAGGTCAAATCGTCAGGCATAATTGCACCGCTTTATTTCAGGCCGACTGAAAAGCTACCCTAGGGTTGCTTATTATCAGCACAAGACAGGTATAGATGTCATACAAAAATATTTAAACCCTAGTCAGGCTTGGCTAGGGCATTCAAAAGGGCAAGGAAAGGAAAAGACAGGCCCGCTGGTGAGGGCGGGCCCGCTCATCTACTGTGGAGGTGATATAATGAGTATATTGGTCGCCTTGCCAGCATCAAATTTGTAATAAACCTTGTGACCGAGCTGAAACCTCTCCAGGAGGCCCTGCTTGTATAGCTTGCTGAGTCGTGTGCATGCTGCGTTTCTGCCCTTGTATCCCATGACTGCCTTTACCTGGTCTGCGCACACCATCTCCTTCGACTGAATGAAGCTAAGTATATCCGCGTCAAGCTGCGAGATCGGAAGCTCGCGGTTCGCAACTGGATCAGAGTAGGTGACTGGCTCTTCTACGTACGGCTCGGCGAGCTCCTGCTCGAGCGCGTTTATCTTCGCCGCTATCCCGCCCAGGATCTTGTTGGTCCTCTCCCTTTCCTCTATCATGTATTTTAGGATGATTGTCAGATCTGCCTCATCGGGAACCTGCGTCTGCTTCCTTGAAGAGAGGACGCCCAGCTCATCTTTTAGCTGAAGAATCTCTTTCTCCATTTGTTCGATGGTCTTGGTCATTTGCAACTCCCTGGATTGTTCGCGAAGGGTTCATGATTTCTGCATGTCTGATTCATGAAACAATCACGATTGAATCAAGTATAAAATAAAAAGGTATTTAAACGTTTCGTATTAGTGGACATGATAAACACCCATCGGGAAGCTAAAAATAAGAAAAACTCTTCTATTCGGTTTTGATAGGAAGTTAGGTGAATATTTAAATATATGTCATATGATTATAAGAATAATTATGGTGTTAAAAATGAAAACCACAAGAACGTTTAAAGGCCAAAGCGCGATGGAATACCTAATGACCTATGGCTGGGCCATACTCATCATCGCAATAGTTCTTGCAGCGCTGTTCTCCCTTGGAGTGTTCAGCGGCACATTGCCTACGGCATGCATAGCACAATCCGGATTTACGTGCCAGCAGGTAGTGTACTCGCACGGAACCGGAGTGTTCCCGGGTGGCAACATAATAGCGATAGTTGGGCAGAACACGGGGACGAACTGGGGTCAGGCTAACATCATCTTCCTAAACTCAACCAACCTTGCCAACTTCCAGAATTCGGGTAACTTCCTGTTCACAGGAAACATTCTTCCCCCTCCAACAAATTCCCTTGGGGTTATGAATTCAGGAGTGGCAACAACAGTGTACATACCGGTCTCGGGCAACTCAATCGCAGCGACGCCGATTGGAACCTCCATATCAGGACAGATTTGGGCGCGTTACGTTATAGGCGGCTCGACCTACTATGCCGAGCTTGCAGCGCTGACTGCAAAGGCAGTATAATTGGAGTGGGCTTCGGCCCATTTTCTTTTTTTATTTGATGGCCTTACCGATGGGGCATCTAATTTTACACCTTGTAGCCTATGCAAAGACTTAAATAGATTTTATGTTATGGTTAATTCAGACATTAAGTGATTCAATGAAGAATATACGGGCGACATTTAAAGGCCAAAGCGCGATGGAATACCTGATGACCTATGGCTGGGCCATACTCATCATCGCAATAGTTCTTGCAGCGCTGTTCTCCCTTGGAGTGTTCAGCGGCGCATTGCCTACGGCATGCATAGCACAGTCCGGTTTCACCTGCCAGCAACCGATATACGCGCACGGAGGCGCGGCGTATGGTGGAAACATAATAGCAATAGTGGGACAGAATACAGGGACGAACTGGGCGACGGCTTGTGTAATATTCCTGAATGCGACCAACCTTGCTACCTTCCAGAGCACAGGGGCATTTACATCCAACTCCGCATCGATGAACGCTATCGGAACTCTGAACTCAGGAGTTGCGACTACGGTATACCTGCCGGTTTCGGGCAACACCGTCGCAGCGACGCCGATTGGCACATCCATAGCGGGCCAGATCTGGGCAAGCTACAAGATTGGCGGCACGATCTACTATTCTGAGATCGGAGCGCTGACTGCAAAGGCAGTATGATCGGGATGGGCATTGGCCCATGCTCTTTTTCTTTTTATTTATTCATAGTCTAGTGGTAACGTGGTAAACAAGAAGGCAATAGCCGTGTACATCATACTGCTGGTGATTGTTGCGAGCCTATGCTCATGGATCTACTTCTTTGAGACCGGGAAGGCGCTGTACAACAGGCCGCAGATAGCAAATACAGTAGTGAGCAGCGCCGGGGAGGTCATAAGCGCGGCGAACGGGCTATCCGGCGGCGCTGTCGGAACGATCGCCAGGTTCTATAACCAGAGCTATGCGGCCAATGTCCCAAGCAACAGCTCCATCGGATGCGAGGCCGGGACCTCCTACACCTGCACAGCGCCGGAGTTTTACCCGCAGCAGGGCATATTCACGTTCAACTTCAGCCAGAGCACCGGTGCGACCTGGCAGACGGCGAGGCTCTTCTTCCTGAACTACACGGAGATACCAAGGCTTTCTAATTACCTGGGGTACAGCTACAACGGGACGCAGATCTCGGGCCTTGGGCCGGGCGTGGTCGCCCACATGGTGCTGTACACAGGGAGGCAGCAGCTTGGTGCGCAGCCCTACGGCGAGATCTGGGGCATCTACCAGCTCTCCGGGAACAGCACGACCTACTACGCGATGGTGGGAAAGGTAGCCGGCAGCCCGGGCTAAATCCGGGTCTAAACAAGGTAATATTATGAGGGTGCTTTTCGTATGCAAAAGTAACGCGGAGAGGAGCCAGGCTGCGGCGGTGCTCTTCAACTCCATGACAAAAAAGGGCAGGGCATCCAGCGCCGGGCTTCGGGTAGCGGCTGAAAAGGCCGTGGGCCATCCGGCGGGCAGGGTCATAACAGAGCTGCTCCTGAGCAACGGCTACACAGAGATACAGAAGGTGAAGAGAAGGCAGCTGACGGAAAAGATGCTGGAGGAGTACGACAGGGTCATAATTATCCTGGGGAAGTCGGAGATTGACAAGTTTGTGCCGGGCTATCTGAGGCGTTCCGGGAAGGTGGTCTTCTGGAGGGTGTGGGAGAACATGCCGCACAAGATTTATGTTATGTTTCCGCCAACGAACTACGCGCCGTACCTCAGGCTAATTATCAAGATAAGAAATAACGTGGAAGAACTGGTTAAAGAGATAGGCTAACAAAAAGTTGAGAAGCTTAAAAAGAATTAATTGGGTTTGAGCTCCTGCAGCTTTATCGAGTAGCTGCCCGAGAGCTTTGCCGCAGCCCTTCTCAGTGCCGCCTTTGCCACCTCTCTCGATGCCATGTTGGTTCTCACTTCAAGGACCGGATTGCCGACATACACCCGCGCTGCTATGGAGATGGGCCTGCCGAAGGACATGGACATACCCTGTGAAAGACGGTCTGCGCCTGCTCCTGTGGCGCGCTTCTTCTCCCTTATGACGTTGTGCGGATAGGTGATTATCTTGAAGAAGTACTCTCCTGGAATTTCGCGCTCGAGGTACTTGTTGGTCACCTGCCTCGCTGACTCGAGGGAGTTTGAGCGTATCTGCACGTACTGGTTTGCGTTAAGCGTCATGCTGATCTCGTAGTTGGGCTTGTCCACGCCCATTCTGAAAACAAGCAGGCTGGTGTGGGGCAGCGCCTTTACGTAGTTCTTCTTGGGCTTCTTCACCGAGTAGCGGCTCCAGGCCTGGCTGCGTATGGAGCGCATCGTGCGTGCCGGTCTTAACTTCATATGAACACCAATCTTGCCTTGTAGGATGCCTAATAATAAGGATATACAAGACGGTATAGTATATACCTACAAGGCTATAAAAACATTTCCGTAGCCAATACAGTTAAACCTAAGCCAAGACGTGCATCAAATGATAAACTCGGGCAGTATCTGGATAAACTCTGCCGCATTCCAGCTGATGAACGCTATTGCTAGCCCGCTTCTCAACAGCATTATGGTGGCCTTGTCGGAAAGCTTCTACGTGGTTCTTCCGCTGCTGGTTATCTATTTTCTTATAAAGAAGGACAAGGATGTCTTCGCTTTGGTCGTTGCAATACTCCTGTTGTTCGCATTGGGCTATGGCCTGAAAGAGGTGTTCATGCAGCCAAGACCTTGTTCTGTGACGTCCCTCTCTTGGATAAATGCGCCGATCTGCGAGACCGGATACTCGTTCCCTAGCGACCACGCAGTGGTGCTCACCGGTCTCTTGTTTTTTGTCTGGAAGTATAGAAAGACAAGGGCGCTATACGCGGTGTGGCTGGCCCTGGAGCTTTTCGGCAGGGTCTACCTTGGACAGCATTATCTCACAGATGTGGCTGCTGGAGTCGCAGTGAGCCTGGTAATTGCATACGCCATATACCGCCTAAGGGAACCGATTCACCGCTTCGCTTCAAAGACGATCGGACTTGAAAGGATATTCCATTTCTAAACTGCGAGTTAAACAAAATGGAAAGGTCTATAAAAGGGAAATTCCATCCTGTAACTCATGGAGAGTAGCAAGCGGGAGACCCTTGGCAACAATGTTCGCCCTGTGAACTATGAACTATTTTTCGAACCCGACTTCTCAACCTTTGAATTCGAGGGAAAGGCAAGGATAAAAGTCAGCATAGAGAAGAAGACAAAGCAGATAACCCTCAACTCAAGGGAGCTCACGATCCACGAGGCCTACGTCCGCTCTTCCGGGACCGCCCAAAAGGCAGAGATAAGATTTGACAGCCAGAAAGAGAGGGTGGTACTGAGTTTCGCAAAGGGGGTTTCTGGAAGCACAACACTCGAGATAGGCTTCAAGGGCGTCAATAACGACAAGCTGTACGGCTTCTACAGGAGCAAGTACATGGATGGGGAAAAGGAGAAGCACATACTTACCACCCAGTTTGAAGCAGCAAGCGCACGCAGCGCCTTCCCGTGCTTTGACGAACCGGCATTCAAGGCCACCTACGATCTCTCTCTGCTCGTTCCCGGCAATATGCACTGCATCTCAAACATGACCGTCAAGAAGGAGGCGAAGCAGGGGGAGAAGAAGGTCGTAACCTTCAATACGACGCCGAAGATGTCATCCTATCTGCTCTACATCGGTGTCGGCGATTTTGAGGTCGCGAGCATCAGGTCAGGAAGGCTTACAATAAATTGCATCACGGTTCCGGGGAAGAAGAAGTACACCGCGCTTGCATTGGGCTACACAAAGAGGTTCATACACTACTTCGAGGGCTACTTTGGCATAAGGCTTCCTCTGATCAAGATGGATGTCATAGCGGTGCCGGACTTTGCGGCGGGGGCGATGGAGAACTGGGGCGCCATAACGTTCCGCGAGACGGCGCTCCTTGCGGAGGAGAAGGCCGCGATAGTGACAAAACAGAGGATTGCAGAGGTGATAGCGCACGAGCTCACCCACCAGTGGTTCGGCGACCTGGTCACCATGAAGTGGTGGGACGACCTTTGGCTGAACGAGAGCTTTGCGACGTTCATGGCCTACAAGGCGATGGATGCGGTCTTCCCGGAGTGGAATATGAAGGTGCAGTACCTTGACGATGTTGTTGCCAGCGCGTTGGCTGCGGACCAGCTTGTCTCCACCCACCCGATAGCCGTCACGGTAAACAAGCCGAGCGACATAGACCAGATATTCGACGAGATAAGCTACGACAAGGGAGGCAGCGTGCTGCAGATGCTCGAGGATTACGTTGGGAAAGAGACGTTCAGGAAGGGCCTGAACATCTATCTCAGGAGCAACGCCTACGGCAACGCGCAGAAGGAGGACCTGTGGAATGCGATAGCCAAGGCCGCAGGGAAGAACGCGAAGAAGCTCGATGTTGCGGGGGTCGCAAAGGACTGGATAGAGAAGAAGGGCTACCCCTACGTGGAGCTGACAAAGACAAATGCAAAGCTGAGGCTTACGCAGAGCCGTTTCTCCCTGCTCGACAGGAAACAGAAGCCGGAGACCTGGCGCATACCGATACGCTACACCATACCCCACAACCACGCAAAGCTGGGCAAGAGCGTGCTGATGAGGTACAAGACGCTGGAGCTCGACGCCATTGAGGCCGGACTGAAGCTGAACCTCCACCAAACGGGCTTCTACAGGACGCTCTACTCGGAAGAGAAGCTTGAGGAGCTGGGAGAGCTGATAAAGAGCGGCGACCTCACCTGGGTAGATGCCTGGGGGATAGAGTGCGACATGTACGCCTTCGCAAAGGCGTGCAAGCGGACCCTGCCGAGCTACCTTAAGTTCGTGAACGATTACTGCTTTGCCTCCAAGTATCCGCTCAACATGAGCGCGCTGGGGCACCTGAATGGACTTTACAACATGCTCTACAACAGCAAGGGCGAGAAGCGCGACGCGACAAGGAAGCTGCTCAAGGAGTACAGCAACGACATACTCAAGCAGGTGGGCTGGATACGCTCGAAGGACGAGGCAAACACAACGACGATGATACGCTCAGTCGCCATAGTCTGTTCGGGGGTTGCAGGCGACAAGGTCACGCTCAACAAGGCGAACAAGCTCTTCTCCAACTTCATAAACAGCAAACAGGAGATAGAGCCGAACCTGCGCGGGGCCATCTACACCCTCGCGGCCTGGTCCGGGAACGAAAAGACATTCAAAACGCTCAAGGAGCGCTACATGGGCGAGCAGGTGCCTGACGAAAAGATGCGATTCCTTCGCTCAATGGCCATGTTCAGCGACAAGAAGATCCTGAAGAAGGCGCTTGAGTTCTCACTTTCGAAGGATGTGCGCTACCAGGACGGAATAACGATCCCGGTTATCGTCTCTTCAAGGCCGGCGGGGCAGGCGTTGATATGGCCGTGGACCAAGAAGAACTGGCAGGAGCTCAAGCACAGGTACCAGCTGGGCACGCACATGCTTGGCTATTTCATTGACAACCTCGCAGTGGTTTCAGATGCCAAGAGCCTTAGGGAGATAGATGCCTTCTTCACGAAGCGCTCCAACATGAGGAGCGACCTGACCACTCCACTGAAGCAAGCGAAAGAGATAATAGAGATAAACACCCGATTTATGAAATACAATCGGGTGTCCTAGTGCCGCAGTTCCTGTTCCGTTTCGACCAACCTCGGGAGCATCAGGACCGGATGATGTCGGACATCTACAACGCACTCTCGGAAAAGAAGAGCATGCTGATAAACGCGCCGACAGGCATAGGAAAGACCGATGCCTCAATCGCTGCAGCCCTTACGGTGGCGCTGGAGAAAAACCTCAACGTATTTTTCCTAACTCCGAAGATCTCGCAGCACAAGATAGCCCTAGACTCTGTCGCGGGCATAAGCAGGAAGTTCGGAGTCGACATAAGATACATCGACATGGTCGGGAAGAGGAACCTCTGCGTCAACGAGAAGGTCAACAGTATAGAAGGTGAGGCATTCTACAGGAGCTGTGATGCGCTTGTCAAGTCGAAGCGCTGCACTTTTTACAACCTCTCGAAGGAGAAGGGAAAGGTCGACGAGGTCAGGGCGTCAGCGCTTGAGGGCCATAACAGGTTCTTCAGCGCCTGCTTTGACAGCGGGGTATGCGGCTACGAGGCGGCTGCTGAGATTGCAAAGGAGTCGAACTTCATCATAGCAGATTACGCCCATATCTTGAATCCCTACACGAGGAAGGCGTTCCTGAAGCGCATAGGCCACAAGCTCGAGAATGCCATAGTGATCTGGGATGAGGCACACAACGTGGTAGGCTCGGCGAGCTCCTACCTGAGCACCTCGCTCAGCGTGCACACGGTAAACAACGCCATCAAGGAGCTCCGCGAGATACAGAGCAGCATGGACATCGAGTACCTGCGCTTCATGATAGAGAGCATTGCAGCCAAAAGGCTCCCGCTAATTCACACAGGGGAAGCCTTCTTTGATGGTGACGAGGTTGCAAGCATGCTGACAGGCAACATAGCGAACGTTGTGGAGGACTTGGAGAAGGCAGGCATGGAGTACCTCTCCAACGCAACGGCGAAACGTTCGTCACTGATGCACATAGCGCGCTTCCTAGAGTCGCTGAGCGGCAACGATACCTCTTCGGCAAGGATACTCTCGAAGCGCGGCACGGACATAAAGCTGTCAGTGGTCTGTCTTTATCCGGAAGGCCCGCTGGCTGCGCTGAAAGAGGCCTACGCCAACGTTTTCATGAGCGGCACCCTGCTGCCCCTTGAGATGTACCGCGAGCTGCTGGGCATGCCCGACGCAGGGGTCTCGAATTACAGCTCGCCATTTCCACCTCTGAATAAGCTCTGCATGGTTGATGACCAGGTATCCACCAAGTACCAGAACCGGTCGCTGGAGGAGTACAAGAAGATAGCGAACAAGATTGGAGAGATAAAAGGCCCGACAAAGGGCAACGTGGCCGTCTTCTTCCCAAGCTTCGATGTGCTCAACGCGGTTTACCAGCACATGATCTTTGAAGTTGAGTTTATACAGAGAAGGGAGATGCATAACGTCGCGGTGGAAGAGATGATAAACAAGTTCAAGGCGAGTAAGGACTCGCTGATGTTCGGCGTGATGGGCGGAAGCCTGAGCGAGGGCATAGACTACGCGAACAACGTGATAAAGGGCATAGTAATAGTTGGGATACCGCTTGAGCGGCCCGACCTTGAGCTCACCGCAAAGATAGAGTACCTGGACAAGAGGTTCAACGGGAAGGGGAACGAGTACGCTTACATCGTGCCCGGGGTGATACGCGCCGCGCAGGCTGCGGGCAGGGCCATAAGGAGCGAGTCTGATAGAGCATTTGTTATCTTCATGGACAAAAGGTACAACTGGAGGCTTTACAACAACATAATCAGCAACTTCGTGACCATCAAGAAGTCGGATAACTACCTTAAGGAGATAACGAGATTCACGGAGCAGAAAAGTGAGAAGATAGTGAAATCCTCATAGCTCCTTAACCATAATCACAGAGTCAACATACTTGTTTCTGTAATGTATGTCTTTTGGTACGCGTCCGACTATCTTAAATCCTGATTTTTGGTAGACATGTATTGCTCGGCTATTTTCCGCGTAAGCTTCAAGGATTATAAGCCTGAGGCCAAGCTCTTTGGAAAGTTCAGATAGGAGTCTCATTATGGTCTTTCCAATTTCAATGTCCCTATAGCCCTTCGATACGGAGATGCCCAGAGTTCCGACATGGTTTGATTTATCCTTTTTCCTGTGAACTTCTGCTTTCGCCACTACTTTCCCATCAACTTCAGCAACTAGGTGCAAAGCTGAACCCTCTTTATTCTCTTTGATTACCCTTTTCACATAGGTGTTTTCTTCTTTCCTTGTCTTCTTCTTGTCGACCAATATCATCGCATCCTCTTCGACAAGTCCGTTGATAAATTTAAGGATGTCATTAACATCACTCTTTCTAGGACCTCTGAACCTAACGATCCTGCCGTCGTCGGTTCTGTACTCTGTAATGTATTCTCCTTTTCTAAATTTCTGAAGTAAGTTAGGCATGATAAAGAGTTAGAAAACCAGTAATATAAGGATTTCGTGCAACTTCTTCAGATAGGTTTAAATATGTGCAAACACATATATCACATAGTGAATCTATGACGAACATGACCTTGGCCGTATCGGAACAGCTATACAAGAAGATGAAGAAGCACACCGAATTGAAGTGGAGCGACATTGCTAGACTCGCCTTCGAGAAGAAACTGATGGAACTGGAGTTGGTAGATAAGATGCTGAAGAACAGCACATTTACCGAGAAGGATGCGGAGAAAATTGGGAGTAAGATTAAGGCGAAGATACGGAAGAGGCTAGACGAATGATATTAATAGCGGATACGAACAGGATAATCGCCGCTTTAATCAAAGATTCAACTAGTAGAGAGATATTAATGTCAGATAAATTTGTATTTCTGACGGTGGGCTTCACGAAGGCTGAATTGAAAGAGCACATGAAAGAGATATTGAAGAAGGCAAATATTTCAGAAACAGCTTTGGATAGCCTGCTAGCATTGATATTTGGCAATATATACGTGGTAGACGATTCGATTATTAAGAATAACTTTGAGGGTGCTAAGGAAATAATGGACAGTATCGACCCGGACAACACGCCGTATATAGCACTTGTATTATCGGTGGAGAACAGTGGCATATGGAGCAATGACAAACACTTCCAGAAACAGAATAAAGTCAGGATATGGAAAACTCCGGAATTGATGAAGCTGTTAGATTAACAGCACCGCTAAAGTAGTATGAAAAGTTCTCCAGTTGAATCCGCAGTTATCGGATAGTGCTTGGTGTCGGTTGCCCAAGGGGTGTTCTCGCTTGCCTTGCCTGTCTCTATGTCGAATGCGCCGCTGTGCCACGGGCAGATGAGCTCTTTTCCGTCCATCGAGCCGTCAGCCAGCGGGCCATGCTCGTGCGTGCAAAGCTCATCAAGTGCGTGCACCTTTCCATTGTATAAAACAAGGACGAAGCTCTTGCCGCCAAGGTCAACCTTGACCGGCTCGTTCTCGCGGAGGCTAGACTTGTTCAGTCCAAGCTTTTCGGCTGCCATATAATCAGATAGATGAACAAGTGAAAATATTTATAGCTGATTATTGCCGTATCTGGTATACGCGTCCGCGCCAGGTTATTGTACGCATTCTAGACGCGCGGATAAGATTTATATCGTAAAGAAAGGGCAGCATTAGTACGATTATTGGTATCTGAAGGCTGGGTATTCCAGACCTGTGGTAGGCGTTGGCTACGCTCTTTACGTAGTGCAGAAACAATATGAGAAAAATTGGGGTTACAAACACGGCAAGGATTATGCCGGAGAGGACCAGCCAGATCTCCATTGAATAATACACCAGCCCGAGATAAAGGTTGCGGCGATAACCAAGCGCAGTAAGGGCGGTCTGGCGGTTGGACCACTCCAAAAAGGCGCCGAAACTCTCTTTGCAGTTGACTATCGGTTTGGGAGTCTTCACATAGGCTATCCGGAGGCCTTTTGCCTTGGCAATCTTCGTAAGGCAGATGTCATCCGAGATGGAGTAGTTTGAGTCTTTGAAGAACTTGAGCGATTTGGCGTCCATCAGCTCTTTTCTGAATGCCAGCGAGCCGCCCCAGCCAAATCTGGATGACTCTCGCTCGAGCAGGCTGTCGCCGACAAATCCCCAAACCATCTTGACCTTTGACCAGAAACCTCCGAGCGGCTTGAAGTAGGGATACATTGTTGATATGCCAACCTTCTTGTCCTGAAGCGGCTGGACCAGGGCGGCGAGCCAGTTCCGTTCAACTTGGACATCGGAATCAACTATTACATACGCTTGGTAACCTCGCAGCTTCTCCATCGCCGTGCTGATGGCCCTCACCTTTCCGCTGCACTTCACGCAATCAGACGAGGAGATGAGGTGCTTGATCCCAAGCTTCCTGATTGTTTTTAGGGCCAGGTCGCTTTCATCGTCAACTATTGCGACAAGAGAGTAGTTCTTGTACCGCTGGCTCTTTAGCGACCTGAGGTTCTGCTCCAGGGTAAGGTCCATTCCCCTGCAGGGAACCATAACAAGGGTCTTTGGCGCGTATTTTGCCACTGTTATGGGCTCTCCCACGCGTTTCCTTGCAAAGAGGCTGTAGAGGTCGGCGCAGAGAAGCACTGCAAAGATCAGCAGGGTCAGGGAGAGGTAAATGTAAAGGGCTATTTCCAATAGCATGGAACCACAATTACCTGATTCGCTATATATTTATTAGTTACCAACCGAATGTCTAGCATGTACCAGAGCTTCACAACCATAATCGTGCCTGCCGTTGTCGTTTTCATCACGACCTTCTACGCCACAAAGTTCCTGATAAGCTACCTGTTCGGCGCGGGCATAATAGCCGAAGACATGAACAAGGCGAAGCCGGTCAAGCTGCCTAGCAGCGGCGGCCTCGGAGTGGCCTTCGGAATCATCTTCGGAATACTGCTCTACATCTTCGGCGGAACCTTCGTCTTCGTCCCGGTGCTTTCGGTCTCGGTGCTGCTTGCGGTGGGGCTGTCCATCGCGCTCATAGCCCTGGTGGGGTTTGTTGACGACATAAACGTGAAGCGCGAAAAGGTCATGTCCACAGACATAATGCTGCTGAACAAGGGTCTGGAGCAGTGGCAGAAGCCGCTGCTGACGCTCGTGGGGGCGCTGCCCCTGGTCGCCATAAGCGCAGGGACGAGCATTGTGAGCCTCCCCTTCCTAGGGCATGTAAACTTCGGCATCCTCTACCCGCTGCTGATAGTGCCGCTTGCCATAATCTTCCTGCCCAACGCGGTGAACCTGCTGGGGGGCTTTGACGGCCTTCAGCCGGGGATGATAATGGTAGTGAGCGCCGGACTTCTAATCTACTCGCTGGTGTTCGGCACCTACATGGGCGCCTTCCTCTCCGCGATGATCCTGGCTGCGGTGGTCGCATTCTACTGGTTCAACAAGTACCCCGCGAAGATCATACCTGGTGACAGCTTCACCTACGCCACCGGGGGCGCGCTGGCCGCGGCCATAATAGTAGGCAACATGGAGTCGATCGGGCTCGTAATGGTGTTTCCGTGGATAATAGAGTTCTTCCTGCACCTTCGCAGGAAGTTCAGGGTGCGCGACCTGGGAGTGCGGCAGAAGGACGGGACGCTCAAGGCGCCCTACGGGAAGAAGATCTACAGCCTGACGCACCTGGTCATGAACCTGAAGAAGAAGTGCAGGGAGACTGATGTAACAAACTATCTAATGGCCCTGGAGGTGCTCTTCGTGCTGCTAGGATTCGGCCTGAAGCTCACTGGAGTGCTGTAAATAAATACGCTGTTGGCATCGACTAATTAGAGAGCGCCGCCGTGGTATTCCAGTCTGTAAACCTCTTCTCCTTTGAAAAATATCTTTTCTGTTCCGACAAATTGGTTTAAATCGCCAGTGCTGATGTCCTTATACTCATAATCGCCTTCCTTGAGAGTTGAACAGCCTCTGAAGGGCCTGTCTTCTTCTACGAGACTCATGGCCTTTCTAAGAAAGCTATAGACCTTCTTACTCTCAACCTCTTTAGAAAGCATAAATCCATGGTAATTCATCATCCAAACCGGTTTTCCTTCTTGAAAAACCACTTCCTCTCCACCAAAGGGTCTTGGATCCCTTGCACGGTATCTATCCCTGTAGGATAGCGTTCCTTCCTGGTACGTAAATTGCTCAAAGCCGTCTTCCAAGACAGTTGGTTTCTTGCCGCTGGCGTAGGTATCTTTTTTGGCTCTGACCAAAAACGCGCTTATTTCCATTAATCCCGCTCCTTGTGAATCTGTAGTTACTTGGTTACGTATAAGTGGGCATTCGGCAGCACGCGCCTTCTGGCATGCTGCTGCAGCGTCTTTAGGTTTCTGGTGAGGAGTATGTCCGACCTCTTTATCAGCCGCTTCCTGCCCGCATGCTCCGCGTAGCGCATCGCCTTGTTTGTCACGCTCTCGGCGAGCTTCTCCAGCTCCCTCTCCAGGTCGAGCACCGCATCCTCGGTTACCTTCTCCGCGCCCGCCTCGCGTATGAACTGCTCTATATCGTAAAGACTAAACTTTCGTTCGCTCACATTTTCACCAAAGTTAAGCGTGGCTTAATGGGATAAAAAGCTTTAAAAAGAGTCCTACAAAAGATGGAATAGTGGCATACTAACTTTTCAAATCTGTCGACTGGAAAATAACGTTCTGGTATTGTTTTAGAATATTTCGGAAAAGCTGCCTGATTTTTGCGCAAACCTGACACGGTTTCCAATACGATTCCTGCCGAAGTGCGCCGAAAGTCCCATATAATGCGCAAATAGATTATCTAGGCGATATTATGAGAATGACTAAAGAGTTTCTACACCGGGTTGCGCAGACGCCGGATGCGAGCATCAAGGTGTTGGCTAGCTGCCGCAGAACAGACACTTCAGAAGCCATAGAAAGGCACACGCCGCACCCCACCATAAAGGTTTTGGCAAGGGAAAGGACAGCAGAGCTTAGGGATTCGATACTTCTTGATCATTTTAGATACGGAATACCGACACCTATACACGAGTAGTTTCTCTACTTGTATCTAAGCAGGGCACCCACGCCCTGGTATCCCATGGTGAACTCCCTTCCATAGGAGCTCTCGCTTGAGATGAAGACTATCTCTGCCCCGATTGCCTCTGCGAGCTCGACCATCTCCTCAATCAGATCCTTCTCCCCGGTCACTTCGAGAGTCCCGTTGTCTTCCGGGTGCTTCTGCTGCCTCGTTGTGCCGGTTTCGATCACGTCAAAGACCTTGTTGCAGGCGCGGCATTTGTAGGTTACCAGGTGCAGGTCAAGCTCGCTGCTCAGCATGAGGGTGCCTACCTTCTTCGCCTCCAGAGCCCTCCTTGTGGGCTCGTAGCCGAATACGGCAAGCCCGTTGCGGACGCGCTCCTGCATGAAGCGCTCCACAACCTTGCGCTCCTTGGCTGCAACCTCCTCTTTGAGCAGGTCGGCTGCCTTCTCAACGATCTCGTGCAGGCCGAACTCGTCGGTGTAGCCAGTGTCGAAAGTCCCAAGAATCTTGATCTGATAGTTAAGCGAGTGCCCCTTGATGAATCCCTCCTTTGCCGGCCCGGGGCCTCCGACCAGGACGCCCTTTATCTTGAACTCGTTCTTCATGAAAAGATCGTTCACACTCTCGCTGATGCGGTTTGCGTAGTCGCCTATGCTCTCCTCCCTTGCACGCTCAAACCTCTGGGCGGACTGGCCACCCTTGCGAACCTTTGCGTGGGCATTAGAGTGGAGACGGCGCACCACCTGAATGTGCGCGCCCTTAAGCGTAGCGATTGTGGCCTCACGCCCGTCCATCACCACCAGGCAGTAGGTCTCCTTGTTGTCCAGCATCGCCTCCAGTGGCTCAAGGAAGAACATGGAGTCGCAGCGGTAGAGGTTGATTCCAAGTGGTGACGGAGGCTCTATAGAGAAGAGCTCGATGTCGGTCTTGCTCTGGTTGTCCGAAAGGTTGCCGCAGAAGACCGCAAGCCCGTTCTTGGGCGTGCCGCGGTAAAGCCTTAGGTACTGGATCATCTTGTCTATGGCAGCCTGGACGTTCTGCCTAGTGCTCTTCGACTTTATGTTGCCCGACTGACTGTGCTCGTCCTTCAGCTTGGCGACGGTCGCATCGAGTGAGTTTCCTGCAGGAACGTAGACGCTGATGAGCTCGGTGCCGTAGCCGCGTATGCTCTTTAGGCGCTTTACCTCCCTTAGGATGTTGTATTCGTTCTTCATGCCCAGACCCGCTATGCGCCGCCTATCTCCTTCTTCCCGTTCATGTAAGGTATAAGCACGTCTGGAATCTTTATGGTTCCCTTCTCTGTGAGATAGTTCTCCACTATGCAGGCCAGGGTGCGCTGGATGCTTATCGCGGTGCTGTTGAGCGTGTAAACGTACTTGCGCTCCCCTTTCTCATCATACTTTATGTCAAGGCGCAGGCTCTGCCAGGTTCCGGCGCTCGAGCAGGAGCCCAGCTCGCGGTAGTCGCCCTGGCCCGGGAAGTAGGCCTCCCAGTCAACCGTCTTGGTCATCTGGTGGCCCGTGTCCCCGCTGCATAATAGTACGAGCCTGTAGGGAAGCTTTAGCTCCTGCATGAACTCCTCGGAGTTGGCAAGGAGCTCGTCAAAGTACTTCTGCTCATCCTCCTGCCTGCAGTAGACGAACTGCTCTACCTTGTTGAACTGGTGGACTCTGAATATGCCCTTCGTGTCCTTCCCGTGCGAACCAGCCTCGCGCCTGAATGAGGGGCTAACGCCAGCATACTTGAGCGGGAGAGCATTGCCGGAGAAGAGCTCCTCCGCGTGCATTGCCGCAAGGCTGTGCTCCGCGGTGCTTATCAGGAATAATTCATCGTCCAGGTGCTCCGCATCCTTTAACCCTGAGGCCTCGTTTGCTTCTGATATTCGATAGAGTGCATCCTCGAATACTCCGAGAGGGGCAACGCCCTTGTAGTACTTCTTGCGAAGCATGAAGGGCGGAAGGATCGGCACATAGCCTTTCTTCGCCATCTTGTCAAGCGCGTAGCGCGTGAGTGCGCTCTCAAGTAGCACCAAATCGCCACGGAGGAAGTAGAACCTGGAGCCCGCGGTCTTCGCGGCGCGTTCCACATCAAGGAAACCGAGCTTTGTAAGTATCTCTTCATGATTCGGGCCCTTCTTCTGCTTGACAGTGCCCCAGGTCTTAAGCGTCTTGCTCGCTTCGGGAGGGTTGCCGATCGGTACGGACTTGTCCAGCACGTTGGGCACGCTCCAGACCAGCGCGTCTATCTTCGACTCGTAGGCAGAGAGGTTCGCCTCATCCGCCTCTATCTTTGTCTTTAGGGCCCCAAGCGCGGCAATCTTCTCCTTTACGTCGCCTCCCTTCTTCTTTGTCTCGGAGATCTCAAGGCTGGCCTTGTTTCGCTTCGCCTGGAGCTCCTGGAGCTCGGTCTTCGTCTTCCTCCACTTCTCGTCAATGGCCAGAAGCTCGTCTAGGGGGAACTTGCTGTTCCTGCTCTTGAGAGTAGCGCGTATCTCTGCAAGATTGTCACGGACGTACTTTGTCGTTATCATGAAACAGCCATTATAGCAATCATTATAGAGGATAAATTATTATAATACCTTCAGTCAATAGTATCGACATGCAGGGGTGGCAGAGCTTGGCCAAATGCGACGGGCTTAGGACCCGTTCCCTTTGTGGGTGCATGAGTTCAAATCTCATCCCCTGCATATTTGTAACAGGAATCAAGCAAAACACAGCAACCTATTAATCTCTTCCTGACTGAAGTATTGAACGGTGACATGGTGAGAAACGGCAACAGAGGAGGGAAGCTGATAGTTATACGAGGCTCTATGTTCTCGGGCAAGACCTCAAGGCTGATGGAGCTGCTGGAGAGGGAGGAGATAGCTGGCAGGGAGCCCGTTCTTTTCAAGCCCAAGATAGACACCAGGTACAGCGATGCTGATGTGGTGTCCCACAAGGGGCTGAAGATGAAGGCCTACTCCATAGACATAGGGAGCGCGGGTAAACAGGCAATAATTGACATAACCAAGAATTACAAGGTGCTTGGTGTTGATGAGGCCCAGTTCTGGAACAGCGATGCCGATCTTCCAAAACTGCTGAACAGGCTGGCCTACGATGGCAAGAGCGTATACGTCTCGCTGCTTGAGAAGGACCACATGGGCAAGCCCTTCCCGAACACGGGAGAGCTGCTGGCCCTGGCTGATGATATCATCTCGCTTAATGCCATCTGCCTGAAGTGCGGGGAGGACGGCGCCTCGTTCTCGCAGAGGGTTATCGACGGAAAGGAGGTTTTCGGGCCGCAGGTGCAGGTGGGTGGAAAGGAGTCCTACGAGCCGCGATGCAGGGCGTGCTATGTTAGGCCGAAGGAATGACCAAAGAACTGTGAAAAAATGGACGATACAAAGGCCACGAAGGAGATAAGCAGGCAGATCGAGTTCTACAACTTCCAGGTGCGAGGGATAGCCTGGCAGATCCTCATAACCCTGTTCATCTCAGTTTCCGTATTTTTCCTCGGCGCGCAGAACTACGTATTTTTCTTCCTGTTCCTGCTGGTAAGCGGCGTCTTCTTTGTGATAATAGTCATGGATTACCTCAATATCAAGTACAGCGTGATCAGCAGGGAGCGCGGCATGAGCCTTGAGCAGCTCAAGTACTTCAGGGGTCTCATACGCGGCGGGGAGTACGAGGAGGCAATAAAGTTCCTCAGGGTGGTCGACAAGAATGCTCCGGGAAGGGATGAATTGGTCCGGAAGGTGAAGTTGATAATACAGTTTGAGTCCCTGATACGGGCAAAGAAGATATCGTGGAAAGAGCTGGACAACGCCGCACGCAGCAGAAACTATAGGATATCGCGCAACTACATGTCGGGCGACTACTTCACAATCTCGGTCAAGGAGCTTGGGGCTATTCTAAAGGAATTTAAATAAATTGTGGGTTTGGGTTGCCGATAATTGCGCTTGAATCAGACAATAAATATGCAGCTTATAAGGTTATACAATCTGCACATAATGCTTTATATATCAATTAATACATAATTATTATCAAGTAATAACTAAAGATGATTTAAATGTCCAGAATGATAATGATTGAGAGACAAGGATATTCACCTACGCTAATACTGTGCTTATGGTCGTGAATGGTATAAAATGGCCAAGAGTTCTGTCCTGACGATACCCCAAATTAAGCGCGCTCTGCCGGAAACTGCAAAGTCAATCACACAAGCTTGAAGGTGATTTCTGGAGCGAGTCCGACATACTAAAGGACCTAGGCTACGCCGTCTCCCAGCCGAATCCAATAGCACTGGTATCAGCAGGTTCGTCGGGCGTTGCCGGGTTCACCTGGGGGTACACACTTCCAACGGACAAGTTCGCATTCCTCGTGCCCTACCTGGGCACAAAGAAGGCCAGCTACATGGACGAGATAGCCGTGGAGGCGCGGATGAGAATGGGGGGCATCGGCAGGGCGCTGTGCGAAGGCTATGTGGAAAGGGCCGGCGCACAGGGGAATGAGCTGGTTGTCTTGAGGACCGACCGGAGGAACGGGGCCTCGATGGGCCTGTTCACCGGCTTTGGATTCAGGATTCTTGAAGCCACAGATCAGAAGACTTCCATGGGCATCGGGACAGCAAAGGGCAAACCTGTTCAGGATCCTGAATATCCAGAAAGGATCTACCTGGGGATCTGCCTGCGGTGAGGCTAGAGCATGGAAACAGTACGATTGGCGCGCAGGTTGCTGAACATCCCTTCCTATTCCGGAGACGAGCAGGATGTGGGCCAGTTCTTGTTCAAACGTCTGAGCAAGAACTTTGTTGTCCGGAAGCAAAAGATTGGCAACTCGTTCAACCTGTTGGCTTCGAAGGCAGACCCGATGTGCTTCTTACTACGCACATGGATACGGTTCCCGGAGCTCTTACAGTGAAGGAGAACAGCAAATACCTGTTTGGAAGGGGCGCGTGCGACGCAAAGGGGAGTATTGCCTCGATGGTCTGCGCCTGCGAGGATGCGGCCAGGGAAGGGCTCGACAACTTCGGCATACTGCTGGATGTTGATGAGGAGGGCAGATTCAGCGGCGTCCGCAAAGCCCTACGACTGGCAACTCCCAGGCTGGTGATAGTCGGCGAACCGACGGGGCTGCAGTTCTTCACCGCCCAGAGGGGTTTGGTGGGGATGCATCTCCGGGCCCGGGGCAGGGCAGCGCCGGGCGCCACGCCTGAGGCGGGGGTTTCGGCCATAAACTCCCTTGTGGAGGACATTGCTAGGTTAAACGCCATGACGTTCCCGCGAAGCCCGGTTTTGGGCAGGACAACGCTCAACGTTGGCAGGATCTCCGGAGGCGTTGCACCCAACGTCGTTCCGGACTATGCGGAGGCGTTGGTTGAACTGAGGACGGCCCAGGAGAACAAAAAGGTGATTAGCAGGGTAAGAGATGCGATTCGGGGTTGCAAACTAACCATCGAGTACTCTTTCGAGCCTACGGCACCCGCATCGGCAGTGGCCGGGGTAGAAGTGGCGCCTTACTTCGCAGAGCTGTTCTTCTGGGCGAGGAAGGCCCCCTGCGCCATCTTCGGGCCGGGAGAGTATAGGTTTGCCCACACAAAAGGCGAGAAGGTGAGGAAGAGGGACTTGGAAAAGGCCCGGGAGACCTATCTTGAGATTATTAGAACGGGGTCAATAAAAGAAAGGTTTGGGGTTGCCGGGATTTGAACCCGAACATGCAGCTTACTTCATATTTAGTCTTTCCAGATCATCATCACAGCCCGAGGCTCAAATCAATAAACATCTGGAGGCTGCCGCGCTACCAAGTTACGCCACAACCCCGGCGTTGTATTCTTTATCGACATGAAGATATTAATATCCTTATGTGGACTCCTATCTGCTGATTAGATGATACGTGCCGTCATATTTGATATCGGAGGCGTGGTTGTGCGCTTCACGAATACCGACTATTACCATCATCTTTCCAGGATAAGCGGCAAACCGTATCGGTTTATAGAGAGGACCATAGAGAAGGGCTTGCTTGCCCCGTTTGAAAGCGGTAAGATGGGCATCGACCGATTCTCTGCAGGTATTGCAAAGACGCTGGGAATCAAAAAGAGCCAGGTGCAGTGGATTGAATTCTACAAGAAAACAGTAAAGATGAATTATGATGTCCTGGAGCTTGTTGAGCAACTGCAAAAGGAGTACAAGACAGCGCTTCTCACGAACGCCGATATCGCGAGGTATAGATACACTACCAAGATCCTCAACATGGACCTTTTTGACTACAGGTTCCAATCCTGCTACATAAAAGCGAGGAAACCCGATCCAAAGATATACAGGTATGCACTCAAGAAGATGGGCCTAAAACCTGAAGAGACCGTATTCATAGACAACATGATTGAAAATGTTGAAGGTGCAAGGAAGGTAGGGATGAACGCCATCCATTTCGTAGGCAGGCGACGTCTCGACAAGGAGCTGGCAGAGTTCGGGCTATAGCCCATACAGAAGCATATTAAAAGATAAAGTCCGAATGGTTCTTATCATAGATAAGAGTCTTAAGGATTTGACCGGTGTGATTGTGGCAAATGAAGAGGATCAAAAGGGCATAACCGTAAAGAAGAACGAGGACTTCTCCGAGTGGTACACGCAACTCGTATCCAAGTCAGAGCTCGCTGATTACGGCCCGGTGAAGGGAACCATGGCGATAATGCCCTACGGCTACGCCATCTGGGAGAGAATACAGGCCATATTCGACAAGATGATAAAAGAGACGGGCCACACCAACGCCTACTTCCCTCTTTTCATACCCGAAAGCTTCTTTATGAGGGAGTCCGAACACGTCAAAGGCTTTGCTCCGGAGCTGTTCTGGGTTACAAAGAGCGGCGACAGAGAGCTTGAGGAGAGGCTGGCGATAAGACCCACTTCCGAGACGATAATCTACCACTTTATGGCGAAGTGGATACGCAGCTGGAGGGACCTGCCGATGCTCCTCAACCAGTGGTGCAATGTCGCAAGGGCCGAGATAAAGGCGACCAAACCGTTCGTAAGGACCTCTGAGTTCCTCTGGCAGGAGGGGCACACCGCGCACCTGACCAAAGAGGAGGCGGAGAAGGAGGTGATGCTCGCGCTCAACTTCTACAAGGAACTTTCGGAGAAGTACCTTGCAATACCGGTTATACTCGGGACGAAGTCAGAGTCTGAGAAGTTCCCTGGAGCGGTTTACACTCTTGCAATAGAAGCGATAATGCCCGACGGGAAGGCGCTGCAGTCTGCAACCTCCCACTACCTAGGAGAGAACTTCTCCAAGCACTTCGGCGTGAGCGTCCTGAACAAGGAGGGCAAGCAGCAGAACGTGCACACCACCTCCTGGGGCATCTCCACGCGCATCATGGGCGCTCTTGCGATGCTGAACAGCGATGATAAGGGATTGATGCTTCCCCCAATGGTCGCACCTATTCAGGTTGTCATAGTTCCGATACTCTTCTCAGATGAGGACAAGACAAACATAGGGAAGGTGGTCGGAGAGCTCACAGCGAAACTGAAGAAGAAAAGCATAACGGTCAAGTATGACGACCGTGAAGGAAGGTCCCCAGGATACAAGTTCAACCACTGGGAGCTCAGGGGGGTTCCGATAAGGATAGAGATAGGGCCCCGGGACCTCAAGGAAGGCTGCGTGGTCGTTGTCAGGAGAGATACGGGCGAGAAACTAAAAGTAAAGAGCGAGGATGCCGTAAAGACCGTTTCTAAGCTCATGAAGACCATCCAGAAGGACCTGTTCAAGCGCAACAAGGCGATCATGAAGGAGCGCATCTTCACCGCGAAGAGCTACGAGCAGTTCAAGGAGCACGTCGGGAAGGGCTTCGTGAAGGTGAACTGGTGCGGAAGCGCCGAGTGCGAGGCCAAGATAAAGGCGGACACCACCGCAACGAACCGCGTCATCCCGTTCGACGAGAAGAAGAAGGGCAAGTGCATATACTGCGGGACTGCGACGGACACCGTAGCCTACTTCGCCAAGTCTTACTGAAGAAGCAACATCATAATGACTTTAGATTATAGACTATCATAAATTCTTTTCCGGTTCCCGATTCTCATGACCAGAATTATCATCTTCTTGCGTTCGATATCCAGTATAACCCTGTATCCACCAACCCTAAGACTGTAAAGGTGCACTCCCTCCAGTCCTTTCACAAAGCTAAAGGGTGTCTCTTTTATAGACTCGACTTTGTCTCTGATTCGCCTTTCCGTAGACTTATCTAACCTTTGAAGGTTGGTAATGGAGGTTTCAGACCATATGACTTCATACATCATATCCCAAGTTTTTCACTCATTTCTTTGGTAGTGTATAGCTTGCCATTTTTTATGTCCTTCAATGACTTTTCGATATCTTTTATCTCCTCTGCGGACAGGGGCTCCTGGTCAATCTTGCTTGAAATTAGCCTTTCGATTACCTTTTCGTAGGATTCCCTGGGGTGAATCTTCAGTTTTTCCAGTTTGTCCTTCAATCCTCTGTGCACTTGTATCGTAGTTTCCATGGATGACAATATAGAGCTATAGATATATATGGCTTACCATAGATATTGCAGGTCTTATGGAAGAGGTGCTGGTTTGACTGGCTCACGCTAGAGACTATGGTACTACTATTTATCGCTTATACCTATAGTGGCACTCAAGCACCGTGGGCCTCCCGTGGCGCCTTGCCAGGCGTTGCTTGAGCCCGTCCGGATGCCTGCCGGGCATGCTCTTTACCATGAAGGCGTAGGGTCCGCTGGTGACCACCACCTCCGCCACCCCTTTGAGTCGCATCAGCCGCTCCGCGGACGCGTGCGCATCGGAGCGCCCGTCCGGCCTTATGAAGAACAGCGAGCACGGCTCGCTGCGCATCCTGGTCCTTACGCTATTCGTGTTGCTTTTGTCCATTATTCCCCACCTAGTATGAACTGCTTATTTCTCCTTAAGGTACGCCGCTAGCTCGAGCTCTGCCCTGTCCGCATTGCCCTTGTGCCATCTGAGATATTCCTCTATCGACATCTGCGCCAGGGTCCTGTTCAGCTTCTCGGGCACGAAGAAGAGGAATAGCCTAGACCAGGCATTCTCCTTCAGCTCCCCGAGCGGCGACTCTGTAAGACTGCCCTTCACATCATCTTCAAAGCAGACGGGCTCCTGCATCCCCTCTCCCATGTAGGCAAAACAGTGCCTGAACTCGCATGCCCTCCCTTTTCCTTCAACAAGTTTAAGTATGCCCTCTATGCCTATGGTATCTAATATGGGCCTTATCAGCGGGCCCGGGAAGCCGTTGAGCGCATCCATGTAGAAGCCCGCGTCATTCACCACACACGGCTTGCCAATCTTTTTGAACGCGTTCTTGGCCTTCTCTATGGCTATCTCACGAACATCGTGGCTCTGAGGCTCGACTAGGCCCAGGTTGAGCTGCTTGACGGCTATCCCGAAACCTGAAAGCGTATTCTGGAGAGACCTTGCTTTCCCAGGATTTGAGGTTACGTAGTAGATCTCCTTAACCATTTACTCACTTGCCCCATAATTAATGAATCGGGAGAGAATCTCGCTACATCCTTCTTGATTTACTATCTCGAGCGCCCTTAAGTACTCTTGCAGCTTTACCTTCGACAAACTCTCTTTCAACCTCGTCTTACCGAAGAGTTTTAGGTAAAGCGTTTCGTAAATTGCGTATAATGCTACATGATTAATAGTTATTGTTGACTCGTTTGGATATCTTTTAATTAACCATTTTCTGAAGTTTCTTGACATGTCTAAATTCTGTACTTGTATCTGATGAATTAGCTCGTGGGTGAGCACATCAACGAACATCTTATCAGACTTGTACGGCATCATGGTCAAGGGATCTGAGAAAGGCCTGCAAAATCCCACAACGTAGCAACGGATTTCTTTTTCTTGCCATTTAAGAGCAGTTATTGAAGGTATGGCATTGACTATTACCTTCTCATGTATTCGCCAAGCTTTCTCTTTCACCAGCATTTGACTCTTCACTTGATTCGGAGTGGGGTACTGATTCATTTCCTTCGAGTTCTTGGGTAAGAACCTTTTCCACACCTGGTCATAAACCCATGAGTATCTGAATGACACGCGAGTTGCCGACATTTTATTACCAATTAGTGCATACGGCATATGCTCTTATTAACCGCTATCATCCTGCATTACATTGATTACAATCGGGGCCACCGCTGCAATGTCCAGAACCCGTCCCGCAATTAGCGCCCTCAACCCTGAGCTTGGGCCATATTCTTCCGTCAGGAACTCCGAAAAGTTTATTGTATGCATCCAGCGTGCTCACGTATGCGTCCCTTGTATGCTGCCTTCTAGCGTCACTGGACGGCACATGATCTATGAACCTTCCGAACACCTGCTCACAGAACTTACGATATTCCCGCGTGTCTAGTACGAACAAGTGCCAATACATGTCTACAGGCCTCGAAGGTGCTACAATTTTCACGTTTTCGGGTTTGATCAGAATTATGGACATGAATCTTTTGAACTCTGCTTCAAAACTCCTGGCGGTCTCGAGATCTATCTTGCCCAACATCGCCTCAAGTGGATAAAGTTGTTCTGCCTTGATCTGCGGGGCATCTCCTCTTGACACGAGTTTACGCGTGATGTGGGAGATGTTGTAGGACCAAAGCTTGTCGAGCCTTTCCATCTGCGTATCTGTGAGCTTATGTACGTCGGATCTTTGAAGGACTGCCAAAGGTCGAGCAGAATCAGCGAGAGCCCCAGTTCTCCTTTCCAGAACTAGCAGGGTACTGTGACTTCCATTAGCGCCGTTGCTTGAGCGTTCTCTTATTGGAAATGCTTCTCTACCAACTAAGCGTTCTGCATCTTGCGAAGTTCCTTTTCCAATTTTTATTTCTATCATGTTTACATCCTCACTGCTTTAACAAGTATTGAGGTGGTATAAATTAACGGACTATGTAAATTGAGTATTGCTTTAAAGATTAATGAATTAAATGAATCAGAAGTTACATTTACATAATTTTTATATAGGTTATATAACCTATATAAAACTCTGTTTCAGATTCAAAATAATAAATCTTCGTACTTTTTCGAATTCTGTAGAAAACACTATATATTATATGATTTATTATAACCTATATGCAACAGCTTCCAGAAAAAGTCCAAACCACCTACGAAGAGCTCAAGAAGAACAGCGACAGGTACCTCAGCATAAAGATAATCAACGAGCACTGCTACGTCTACGAGGCTACGAGCAAATGGGACAAGGAGAGGAAGAAGGTCAGGGGCATCTCGAGGTACATAGGGAGGATTACGATCGAGGGCCTGTTCATACCGGGCATAAGGCGGGACGCGGAGCTTGGAGGAGCTCTGGTAGAAAGGGAGTTCAGCGCCAAACCAAGAAAGGACACGGAACGGAGGGAGTACCGCCATAGAGAGTACTCAAGGGAGCACGAGAACGCCATAATCTCCGCTTTAAGCGCCGATGGCAGGCTAACGCTGGCAGAGATGGCCAAGAAGATGGGGCTCAAGCCGGCCACGCTGGAGGCCCACAGGAGGAACCTGGAGAGGAAGTACGGCATAAGCTACATCCTCGAGCCGGACCTAGGGAAGCTCGGCTACGTGGAGTATGTCATAATGGTCAAGTTCCTGGATGAAGTGCCCAACCTCAGGACCATGAAGAGGGAGCTTGAGGCTGAGCCCCGCGTGCAGCTGGCGCTGCTGACCCAAGGGGACTACGATCTCTTCGTATACGCCCTGTTTGATGCAAATGGCGATATGAGAGCCCAGGCGTCGGAGCTGAGGGACAGGCTCTTCCCGGACTGCAACCTTAGGTTCTACCTTACGCAGTTCTCGATGGGCTATGGCTTTATACCATTAAGAGACGGGTTCTTTGAGGTTCTTAAGAGTAAGGCAGGGGGCAAGGCTCAGCGCGGCGATGGGTCGCCAAGGCTGCTCAACAGGGAACATGCGGTCCTGAAGGACCTTAACTTCAACGGGAGCATGGATTTTGCCGAGATAGACGAAAAGAATCGCTTTGGGGCAGGCAGCGCGAGATATACTTACAACAGGCTGGTAGACAAGGGCATTGTACGAAGGATTACGATCAGCCTTGCAAACCTGCCAATCAAGTATTTTGCGCTCATCTTATTAGAGGACATAAACCATTCAGAGTTTATCAAGCACAGAAGCGCCCTAAGGAACAGCATTACTGAGGAAACTGAGAATCCGGTAAACAAGTACATAATTTCGGGAGAATTCGGTATGCCAGATGGGACTTTGCTATTGCTGCCAGTTTTCACGGGCATTGACCTTGACAAGGCAATGGAAGAGATGAGGCTTATAAAGGGATTAAGGGCAAGAAGGCTGGTCATAACCAATATTATTACGGGGTTCATGTGCTGCAGGAAGTTAGATGCAGTGCGTAGCCTGCATGAAGGAGATGAGATGATATCGATTACTCCTTGATTTCCAATTCCATGGATACATCAAATACGTTATTCGTAACTTCTGAGGATAAAGATTTTAGTTCATATTTTCTTTCAGTAATACCATTAAGGAAGCCAAGAACAGCCCCTTTAATAAGACCAAAACTTGTTTTCTCGGTTTCTGTTGAGAACCACGGATATCCATGAAAGAGGACTGATACCGTATCTTTCTTTTCGGTTACCTGTACAATACCAAATCCAAAGGCGCTAAGCAGTTCGGTGAGACTATCGTATGGTTTTTCTTTTTCCTTTAGAGAAAGTCCAATGTTGTAGAATGGCGTATATGAAGAGTCTGATATTAACTTCTGATCAAAGGTGTTTTCTATATCAAAGAGTATGGATATCTCAAGTACTATTAACCTTTCATTTGATTTTTCTAATTTTATTATTCCAGGTGTATACGAAGCAATTCCAGTTTTAAGCAGCTGGCTAAAACTTGATGATTTGAACATACCTTTTTGTGGCAAGTTATGGCCCATATAGCTCTTAAAATCAATACTTTCTGGCATTTGCTTAGATTCGATTACTTCAAATCCCCGTTCTTTAAGAATCTTTTTATTAGCACATAAAAGTACATGCTTACCCTTCGATAATTTTTGGGTGCTACAATCAAGATTATAATCACCATTTAAGTAACACCATGCACCTGCGCCGGCTCCAATAGGCATATAACCCATATCATCTTTGGAAGTTACTATGAATTCATCAAGTTCTAGTTCAACCATCTTCAATTGGGAATCTATATTTAATGTAGTCATCTTCTTTGCGTAGATTGTTTGGAAGAAATCAAACACGGAACGCATTGTGACTTTGTTAATATTACCTTTGGGAAACCGATTAAGAAGTGCAAATCGGTAACCAAATTGCTTTCCCATCCTGTATAATTCCTTTTTTCTTTTGTCTCCTTTGTTTTCTACTATGGTCTGCTCAAGTATTACAAAAAAGGATTCTGGTATGAATATATTTCTAATAAAGAACTTTTTGTTATCTAGAGCATGGAATTGTTTAGAAATGTAACCTGGAATACCAAAAGCTTGGTCTTCAAATAGTGTTGAGTATTTTGTAGTTGTCATAAACTCAATTAATACATCATAATAAAGGTTTATAATTCAATAACAATTTTGCTTTCAGCAAGTGACTATGTTTTCTGCGTTATGCATAAATAGTTTGCTATACCATACCGATACTAGCTAGAGGTTTTGACGTGGAAAGAGTAAAGACAGGCATTCCCGGTTTCGATGAGCTTGTAGAGGGGGGCGTACCAAAAAATTTCAATGTCTTGCTGGTTGGAGCACCAGGTACTGGTAAAACCATTTTTGGGTTGCAATATCTTTACAGTGGGGCTTTAGCTGGAGAAAATGGATTATATGTATCTCTTGAATCTAATACAGATATGCTGAAAGAACAAGGAAAAAGATTTGGATGGGATTTGAATAGTCTTGAAAGCCAAGGTAAGATTACGTTTTTGTCGATCCCAATGGATGTAGTTAAACTTGATCTTTTTAAAATCATAGAGGATGCAGTAAATACTACTCATGCAAAAAGATTAGTTTTTGATAGTCTGGAGATTTTTTCAGTAAATATAGACCAATTCACCATACCAATTAGTTATCTCGGGTCTAGAAATAAAACAGTTTATACTGGTGATTCTGAAAAGCGTATAACTTATTTGGTAATAAATAAATTAAGTGATCTTACTACAACAAATATGATAATAACAGATTCAGTAGATGGGGGGGAGCACCTCACAGTAGATGGTGTTAGCGAGTTCATGTGTGACGGTCTTGTTGTTATGTACAATCAACTTATAGGTGCAAGGAGAAGCAGAACTTTATCAATCTTGAAAATGAGAAATACAGACCATAGCCAATATGTACATGACTTGGAGTTTGGTAAGATAGGTATGTCTGTAAAGCCTGCCGAACAAGTTTATAAATAATATGGTAAACAAGAGCCAATAAAACTACTATTAGCTCTAATAAAGTAATATCGTATTACGATGTTAAGGCGATTTAATGAACATATTCGAAAAATTTTCGCTTGCTAAAGAAGTTAATATAGAACCTGGCAAAATAACTATGGATAAACAACGGATAGTGATTTTGCCAGTAAATTTTGTGGGTATGTTGTCTATAGATATCAATAATACGCCAAGAAAGGCAAGAGAATTGTATGGGTGTATGAAAAAGGGTATGGCAGAATTTTCTAGACCACTAGGTAAGGAATACATGCTAACCCCTAAAGATTTTTTGGATAGATGGGTTAAGTATTGTGCTTTCGGAGGTTGGGGGTTAGTAAAATATCAACTTTTAGATGAAAATGGTAAACGCGGATTTATGAATATAAAAGATCTTCCGATGCATGATTATCTTAAAAATAAAGGGATAAAAGAACCTTCTGATTTTATCTTTGAAGGTCTTATTGCAGGATCTGCAAGTGGTACATTCAATATGGATATAGATGTTATAGAAACAAAGTGTATATGTTCGGGTAATGACGTATGCGTTTACTATTGGGGTTCTAAAAAAGAATTATTTGAAAATTTTCCTGAATTAGCAGCAAAAAGGTTTGGTGACATCGAATGAACTTTTTTGAGATGTTGATGATAACAAGAAAAATGACATTTGTAGATGGAAAAGTAACACTTTATGGACAAGATGTTCTGATATTTCCGCCACAAAGTATAACTGCATATTTAAGTAAAGCGTATGATGATTTGGGGTCATTAAAGACACTTTATTTAATTTCAAAAAAATCTATGTTGGAATACAAACAAAATCTTAAAGCAGAGTTTGCACAGTCAACAGATAAAAACTGGATTTGTAATACTATAAACTTATATGGTTATGGGAATGTAAAGTACGAAGATGCTAATACAATCCCCACTGGGACATTAATCTTAGAAGATTCTTTCTTAATAAAAGAATTTGAAAATACAAAATATAGAAATATAGATCACTTGTTACGCGGTATTATTGCGGGTTTAATATCTGCCATTACGGATAGAGATTTTGATGCTATAGAAGTAGAATACCAAGCTAATAGTAATAATGTCTGTAAGATAGTTATTGATGGCAATAAAAACCTGAAAGAACGATTTCCGTCTCTTTATGAAGAACAATTATGAGATTTAAGCAGCACAAATTTTACCAATAGTCAGTTTTAATTTGGTATGCTTTTTGTACGAATTCTAGTTGTTTTATGAAATCTTGTGTATTAATTGATTTTATTCTTTTTGATAAATCGATAGTTAGTAAGTACTCCTTTTGCCATTCGTCTGTTAGGTTTTTTTCGAACTCGGGATACCTCATTTCTTTTTTAATTAGTTTATTTAATTTGAATCCAAAATCTGCGCCGTTATCTGTCAGAAATTTTACCACTGCTCTACTGGACATATCTGATTCAATAAGTTCTCGAGGATATGTTCCTATAATATTACCTATCTTCGCCATCTTTTGAGAGATGTAACCTAATTCTCTTAATGCTCCAAATTCACGCTCATCAAATCCTTGCGAGCACATCAGATCAATGTCCATTTCTATTAAAACTATCATACTATGATGTACGTAAGCGTCATTCTCAGTCAAGTTAATAGCATTAGGGTAGGTATTTACAAATCGGCTATAGCTCATAGAATTAAGAAGTTGTTTGATATCAAATTCAAAGGCTTCTTTATATCTCTTATGATCAGGATATTTTGTAATCTCGTTTGTGATCTCAGTCCACAAGTTTTTTGTAAATTCAAGATATTCAACATCATGAACATTAAATTGAGATTTATCTATTTGCTCGGGATTAAATGGGATCTTGAGAAGTTCTTCGAAAAGTTTAAAGTTACGCTTTTTGATATTGTCGACTGGATCATCAATCAATACCACAAACAAAGCTAACCGCGTCTTTGTTATAGCTAATGAATCTAAGTATTCCTTTCTCACTGTTGAGAGACCCAAATTCTCAAAAACTCTGAGTAGCCAATCAAACATAATTGTATCTCTATGGCCAACTTTGCTATACTCAATTATATCGTCTTTGAGTGCATCAAGATGTTCTTTATGCTTAATAACCACTTCCGGTCGCATATTTATATTAGGGAATTTATCTAGTGGATATTCTTTCATTTACTCAAGTTTAAACTAGAACGTAAGAATTTAATAACATTGTGATAAAAATAGGTTTAGTTTGTGGTTACATAATTCTTTTAGAACCCGATTTACGATATTTATATTCCATGCCCACCAAATCCTCCATAGCAAGCGGGCTCAGGCGCCTTGGCTACAAAGTGGTCTTCGTGCCCCACAGCCTGATCGGAGAGCACATAGCCTGCTACAACGTGGTTTACAAAGGTAGGCGCTACGCCCCCAAAGCCGCCGCCAAGCTCGGAATCCCGCTGGGCCAGATCTGGATATCTGATAGGTGGAAGAGGCACGCCATGAAGATAGCCTACCACGAGCTCCAGGAGATAAGGTACCAGAACGAGGGTCATAGCCTAAAGGAGGCGCACGAGCGAGCTAGGAAGGATGAGAAGAAGTTTGAAGGATGAAACTATAACTAATAATTACGTTTTTAGGCCGAATTCCGCTTCAAGCCTTTGAGGAACCACGGTGTCGCCAAGGCGTCTCTGTTCCTTGACCGCGTCGCCCACTGCACCCTTTGTCTCTTCGTCGGTTAGCCCGAATGTTCTTGCTGCGCCCCTGATGAGAGTTGTGTCAGCCTTGAGGAAGGCCAGGCGCGCTACGCCTTCTAATGCCGAGGCTTTCCTGTCTTTCGGAGAGAGCCGTCTTGCCACTATCGCGGCAAAATCCAGGTTCCCTGCCGTTATGGTGCCGACTAGCGCCAGTTTGGTGCGGAGCGGCTCCTTCTCCTTGAAGTGCGAACCCCACTCTCGATGGTGCGTTGCGGTAAATTCAGGTCCGAACATTGAATCACGTTTATTGTTAGTGCTTTTCTATGATATTTATGCTTTGGGGGCGTCAAGCCTCTGTATGTACTTGACCTCCACCTCGAGGGTTTTGTCTATGACCCAGCCGATCACTTCTCCGATCAGGTTAGGCTCAAGTCCCTGCATTGCTGCCAGTTTTTTGGCCTCTTCTATCACTTCACCCTCCCTCTTCGCATCCCTCAGAAGGTCCCTGATCTTCTTTTCATCAGAGTGGTCGACGTTGAGGCTCCCGTTCCGCTCAAGCTTGACCTGAGCCACATAGCGGCCGGTGCTGTTTATCCTCTCGTGTATGAGCTGCAGGGTGTCGGCATCCACGTAGGCGGTCTCGCCGTAGGTGGTGGGGTCAGCTTCTTTCTTATCGCATAGCCTGGGCAGCATCTGCTGGTAGTAGGAAAGCAGGTCTGTCGATATGGTTATTGACACCTCCTGGAGTGAAGTCGGGGGGGTCACTCTTTCGACCAGGCTTCCCGGCAGCTTTCTTGAGAAAACAGGATACTGGTCGTGATAATCATACCTGCCCAAAGATGAGTGGTAGACCTCTATCCCCTCCAGCGCAAACTCCAGAAGTGAGATTCCGGGCCTGCCTTTTATTGGTATTGCGTCCGCGATGTAAACAGGCGGGTTTAGGGGAAACCGTGACCTGTCCTTGAGCTTGGTTATTATCCGCTGGTTTGTCACGTCCAGTTTCTCGCGCAGGTTTTTCAGCTCCAAAGAATCACGTTTCTATATTTTATCGTGCAACTATCCGCTTTGCGGTTTCCATGAATCGCTCCCTTCTTTCGATGTGGGCTGCGGCGTTGGCCCTGAATAGCTCCTTCAGTGCTGCTTTGTCATCCTTGCACATCAGCTTTCCTGACTTGCAATTGCTGTAGATATCAGCTACAGCTGCGGTATCCGGGTTGTTTGACCTGTGAAGATAATACAGGGGGCAGTTGCCCGGGGTGCCTCCTAGCTCGATCTGCTGCTGTAGGGTGTCCCTCCCGCCGGTGGTCGCGTGGGCTATCGTCTGGTCGATCTCCGCCACTGTCGAGTTTAGAAGCAGTGCCGAGCCTTTCTCGCTCTTTGACATCTTGTCCTTCATATTGACTAGGGAGGGCAGGTGTGCGGTGTACAAGGATGATGGTGAGATGAAGCCGTGGCTCTTCCTCAGCTTCTTGGCCACGTCCCGGGCCAGGCTTAGTATCGGTTCTTGGTCTATGCCTACGGGCACCAGGGAGTGGGCTCCGTGCAGTTCCAGCTGTGGGTACAGTATATCAGCTATCTGGAGATATGTTGCGGTGAATTTGCCCAGGTCAGAGTGTCCGAGCACCGCCTTCATGGTGTTGAAGGAGAGGCTCTTTGAGATTTGAAGCACGAAGTTGTGGTAGTCAAGGCTCTGGTTACTCTGCACCCGTATGTCCGCTTCGGGAACTCCTAGGGCGAGCGCATCTGCCACATTGTCTACGGCGTACTTCCTGGCAGTGGCAAGGTCCGGAATCTTTTCGTCCGACCTGCTGACATAGGCGTCGAGATCGCAGATTGCAAATCGCCCCTCCTTTGTGAACTTGCGGAAGAAGTTGTAAATGTCTATGACTGACTTATGACCATAGTGGAGCTCCCCGGAGCTTGAAAAGCCGCTTATCACCAGGAAATCCTCGCCAAGTTCTATCCTCCGTAGTATGGTCTCGAAATCCTTGTGCCTGATTATCAACCCGCGGTCGAACAGGAAGGTCTTTCCCTTGAAGAACTCAAGAGCATGGGAGGGTATTTTGGCTATCTTGAAATCTGCAAAATCCTGGTCCGGGTTCGTGAACGCTTCGCTGCCCCATGGGTCGACTCGTTCCCCTTGATTTGCTCCTTCCTGGTCATCCATCGGATCAGCCGAAATAATTTAATACATGGTCGCGCAGATGCGTGAAAGCGGTCTCTTTGATCTGGTGCGAGCGGATCCTGTTTCTATAGTACAGCTCAAGAGTGTCTGCAACATCCTTCTGAACAAACTCCCCTTCGAGGTGCTGTCTTGCGAGGTCTGCCAGGACAAGGATGTCGCAAACCGGGTTCGGCTTCGTGGCCGACGAGGAGATCTGTGTCTCGTCTATGAGCCGCTTTGCCTCCTGCACGCTGGTTACCCCTAGGACGATCCTGTGGGCGGTCATCCCGCTGCTGCCAACCTTATAGGGCGTAAGGCCGTACTGCTTGGTTGCAGGAGAGCTCGTGTAGGCTGCAAAGTTAGTGCCGACCGGATAAGTGGGGGTGAGATAGATCGGGAGCAGAGGGCTGACGTTGAAGTGGGGGAGCATGGAGTTCGCTATGTCATCATAGAGCTGCTCTCTCGGCGGCCCGACCTTCACGTCCAGGCCCAGTATTGTGGCGATCTCTTCGAATGGATACTTGTAACCGCGCTTTGCCTCCGCTTCGAGCCTGTCCTCTGGCACGCTCTTGCGGATCATGCCCATGAGCTCCGCGTCGAGGTTGCTTATCTCGCTGACCCTGCCGAACCTCTGTCTGAACTCCGGCGTGTCTGAGATCTCGCTCATCAGTCGGACATCGTAGGAGCACTTGTACACCTCCTTTACCTTTCTGGCGAAGGCTTCCCGGCTTGCAGCGTACTTTTTGTACTCCTGGACCTCCTCGGGATAGTTTCTGTACACGCCCAGGTCTGCGACCAGAATCGTCGACTCAACATCAACCTGATAGCTGCTCTTGATCGCCTTGGAAAGCGCACTAACGAAGAGGTAATACTTCAGGCTGTCAAGAGGGTTGCCCTTTCCGTCGAAGGTTTCGCCATATAGCATCCTAAACGGCCTCTTCTCAGCCTGGCACTTCTCAATCCTTAGAGAAAGGCCCTCCGATCCGGGGCTCGTGTGCACCAGGCGATTCTGATTCAATACATCGGTCAGCCTAACGCTGTTTTCCCTGCCGCCGTTAGTCTTGGTTTTGAACTCCATGAATAAACCTCATCAAGGCATTATCTGGCCTGCCATCCGTGCGACCATGTTGAACCATCGGGTCCTGACATTGCGCTTATCTTCAGGGATGTATGCCTCATTTGGGGTCTCCCAGAAAGAGGGGCTGCTTTTTACTCTGCTTGCATTGAAACCCGGCAGAACTTGCATGCCATTGGCCACCACTGCTTCTGCTGTTCTGGCGTCTTGTTTCGAAACGGCGTCCCGGAAAGCTCTTGACAGCGCGTACTCATAGACCTCTTTCCTCCTCTCTTGATGGGCAGTGAGTACCTCTTTCATGATGCTCTTAAATCCATCTATGCTGAGATCATCTACTGCAAATTCGGAAAACACCGTCTGCCTCCTGCGGATGGCGTCAAGCACCTTTTCCTTGTCTTTCTTGGTAAACCCGTCAATCTTTTCATCAGTGTCGAGCATTCTATCAGAGAGCGTCAGGTTATCTATCCTTTCAAGTATCTTGCCCTGCTCGGTCTTCTGGTATAGGCTCCTTGAAGGCCCCAGGTAGAGCGTTGTGTCGGGCTCGCTTGCGCTCTCCTTCTTACCCTCAAGATTCGAGATGGAGGTTATGTATAACGAAGAAGGCGCGGTGCTGACATATTCGCTCACCTTGCCGCTCATGGCTCTGGACGCTAGTTCCATGGTCATCTTCATGTTCCCGTCCTGATCGGCGCCGGAGAGCATGAAGGAGTGCTTCTTCCCGAAGTCCGGGTGCTGCGGAAGCAGTATGTCTCCCACCTGGGCGATGCTTGCGAAAAGGTAGTTCATCTCGTCAGCAAGAGTGTCCCTGCCATAAACGTCCACAGTTACTGGCAGGTCCAGTCCACGCGCCATCGCGTAGCCTATGTTCATCACGCGCATCTCCTCCGATTGGAGATAGATGTGCGCGGCATCAAGGTCGAGACCCGATGCACCCCAGTCCAGGAGGTTGTCTGCTATGAAGTATTCGTATTGTGCCTTGTTCTTGATCTTCCGGTCAAGGCTGGCCTCGCTGTCCGCTATCGGGACAAAGACCTGGACCTTGTTCCTCTGGAAGAAGCTTGTGGTGTCTATCACCAGCCTGTGGCCGAAGTGGCACGGGCCGCTGGGCTTCCTGCCCGATGCTATTCCAAAGGTCTCTGGATGCGCAAGGTACTCTGCCATTCCTGAATAATTCCTCAGGCTGTCGAACCTATGGTTGGTGACTATCAGTGGCTTGCCAGAATAGTTTCCTAAAGTAGAATATAGCTGTTCAGGGACAGGGTCCCCTACGTTATCGTAAAGCACTGCCTCGTTTCCGACAGGTCCTGTCCTAACGGCGTTCGCAAGGCGTTCAAAAAGTATCGCATTGCCGTTCGGGGTCACAACCACCTTGGGTATCGAGGCCTCTGCAGGCTTCTTCCTATCCTCAAATGAGGCTACCCCTACCCATCTCCTTCCATTCGCAGCGTATTTGCCAGGTTTTGTCGGAATTTTGTTCATGAGAACTACCTCTGAGCTGCCCACTCACCGGCGGACTACCTCAGGCACTTTTACATTCCCCTTAAATAGGATATATTCAGAGATATTTAAGCTTTTCCAGTTCTCTGTGCTCGCAGGGCAGAATAAAAGGGAAACCGGTGACGAGGGTGCGGCCGATTCGTCTAACCAAATGTTTTATATATTTGATTTTATTAATAGGAATTGATGGCGATGCCGTTCCAGTGGAATGCGGTTGGCAGCTGAGAGCCCTTAGGCTCTTGCGTAGCTTGCGCTGTTGCCAAATGGACGGAAACCTATTCCTAAACTTTCAAAAGGAGATTGAGTTTCTTAGCAGAGTGATATGATGCAACGTAAAATTGGCTTGCTTGGAGGGATTGGACCGGAGGCCACGGGCACGTTTTACCTGCGCCTTATCAAAAAACTGCAGGACAGCGGAAGAGTGAAGTCAAACGCGGATTTCCCGCAGTTCATAATAAACAGCATCCCCGCTCCCGAGCTGGTTTACCACAACATCTCAAAGAAGGAGCTCCAGCCCTACATAGAGGGGCTCAAGGAGCTCGAAGGGAATAGGGTTGACTTTATCGCGATGGTCTGCAACACGATACATTCCTATTACGACATACTGCAGAAATCGGTGAACGTCCCGATCGTAGACCTCAAGAAAGAGTTTGGGGCTTTCATAAACGAGAAGAAGGTAGGAACCATAACCGTACTTGCAACTCCTTCAACCATAAACAGCGGACTCTTCAAGGTGAGCGGGATAAAATATCTGGAGCTCTCGAAGCACGAGCAAGAGACCCTCTCGGACTCGATATTCAAATTTAATTCCGGCATTGCGAGAGAGGAGCAGATACGCCGAGTAGATGAGATAGCCAATAGAAAGATCGGTGAGGGCGCAGAGCTTGTAGTGCTGGGTTGCACTGAAATATCCTTAATGCTGGAGAACAGCAAAATCAACAAGATAGACACTTTGGACATTCTAGCTGACGCTGTTTTGTCAAGATTCTATAAGGGTTAGGAACTAACTCTTTATCCTTAGTACTTTTCTTACCGTTTCAACGGCCTCTACCGCCCTATCCACCTCCTCTTCCTCATTGTACAGGTAGAAACTCATCCTTGCTACTGCGGGTTCCTTCAGCACCAGGTTCACGAGAGGCATTGCGCAGTGGTGGCCGGCCCTTATGGCTATGCCCTGGCTGTTGAAAATGGAGGAGACATCGTGCGGGTGTGCTCCCTTTATGTTGAATGATATCGCACCGCCCCTGTTCGAGTCGGTCATCGCTTTGGAACCTATCCCGTAGACGGTTACACCCCTGGTCTCCTCAAGCCTGTTCAATGCATACCTGGTGAGCTTGATTTCGTGGCTTCTTATGCTGCGGATGCTAGTTTTGTCGAGGTAGTCTACTGCTGCACCCAGTCCTATGGCTCCTTCTATATTCGGCGTGCCCGACTCGAACTTCCAGGGCAGCTCGTTCCAGGTGCTTTCCTGGAAGCCTACGCTACGGATCATGTCCCCGCCTCCGTAGACAGGTTCCATCGCTTCCAGCAGCTCGTCCTTGCCATACAGCACGCCCACTCCCGCCGGTCCGAGCATCTTGTGGCTCGAGAATGCGAAGAAGTCGCAGTCCAGCGACCTTACGTCCACGGGCATGTGGGGGACCGACTGCGCCCCATCGATTAGAACGGTCGCTCCATGTCTGTGTGCAATTCTTGTGAGCTCCTTTACATCGTTTATCGTGCCCAGCACGTTGGACACGTGGGTGAATGCGACAAGCTCGGGCTTCTTCTCTAGCTGCTTCTTGAAACTTTCCATGTCAAGAGCTCCGTTCTTTACCTCAACGTAGTCAAGAACCGCACCCTTCTTCTTCGCGAGCAGTTGCCAGGGCACGATGTTGCTGTGGTGCTCCATCTGGGTAATTAGGATATGGTCATTTTTCTTTAGGTTCGCCTCCCCCCACGAGAGTGCAACAATGTTTATCGCCTCGGTCGTGTTCCTGCCGTACAGTATGTCGCGGTAGGACTCGGCGTTGATGAACTTGGCCACCGCCTTCTTCGAGTCCTCGTAGGCTTCGGTGGACCTAAGAGAAAGATCGTAGAGCCCGCGGTGTATGTTCGCGTTGTAGGTCTTGTAGTAGTCGCAAACGGTTTTTATTACCTGGATTGGCTTCTGTGATGTGGCTGCGCTGTCGAGATAAATCAGGGGCTTGCCGCCATTCGTCTTGGTAGACAAAATGGGGAAATCTTTTCTTATTTTATCGACATCAAACGCCATATCTTTCACTAAAACATTCCGCTGAAGGCGGTGTTTTTACGCTTAGTAGGAAATGAATGCCTCGGCTCCTCCTTGGCTATTTTCTTTTGTGTATCTGGGGCGCATTTTATGGTTCCTTTCTTCTGTTCTAATGCAAAAAGTCTCTTGCCCTCTTTTTCCCAGATTCTCTTGAACTCCTTGTTTTCCATTTTTGCACCATAGGGATTAGGGTGAGCTATATGTTATACCCCTTGCTCTCAACCTCATTGATGAGCTCCTTCCCGCCCTCCTTGACTATCTTCCCGTCCTTCATCACGTGGATGAACTGGGGCTCCATGTAATTGAGTATGCGGCTGTAGTGCGTTATCACGAGCAGGCTCATCTTCTTCTCCCTTCTCATCGCTTCCACGTTCTGGGCCACTATCCTGAGGGCGTCTATGTCAAGGCCCGAGTCGGGCTCGTCCAGTATGGCAAGCTTCGGCTTCAGCACGTGCATCTGCAGTATCTCGACCTTCTTCTTCTCCCCTCCGGAGAAGCCGTGGTTGAGCGACCTGCCGATCAGCTCTTCCTTGAGTGCCAGATCCTTCGAGGTGTTCTTCACCTCGCTCATGAACTCCTTAAACTGAAGCGGCTTGTCGGTGATTGCCCCTCTTGCGGAGTTTAGGAAGTTGAGAAGGCCAAGTCCTTCTATCTCTATCGGGTTCTGGAACTGCAGGAAGATCCCGAGCCTTGCGCGCTCGTTGGGCTTCATCTCCTTTATGCTCTTTCCATCCACAAGGATGTCGCCTTTGGTAATCATCAGCTGCGGATGACCCATTATCGTCTTCGCCAGCGTTGTCTTTCCAGAGCCGTTGGGGCCCATAATGACGTGCAGCTCTCCCTCGTTTATCGTGAGGTCCACTCCCTTTACCACTTCCTTGTCATCAATGGATACGTGCAGGTTCTTTATTTCAAGTTTCATATTATCACTCTGTAGATGTGGCCAGCCATATGCCTTTCGGCGTAACGTCTTTCATGATGCCGAACGCGTCGTTCTCCAGCCTGCTGAGCATGATCGATGATGCAAGCTCCCTTGCGAAGGGGCTCTGTATGTAGGAGAGGTACTTTGAGATAAAAGAGGAGACGAACATCTTCCTCGCGGTCGACTCCTCAAGCCCGCGGGAGGTCATGTAGAACAGCGCCTCCCGGTCTATGGGAGAGGTTGCCGCGCTGTGCGTGGCGGAGACCTGGTCGCTGTAGTCTATCGACATGTCGGGAAGCGCGTCTATGTGTGCCTTGTCGCTGATTATGATGCCGCGCTCATTGACTCTGGATACCGCGCCCTTGGTCCACTTGTCCACCTTTGCGTAACCCTTCAACACACAGTACGAATTTCCATCCAGAACCGCTCCGGTCTCAAGATGCGTGTTGGTGTGCTCCTTTGCATTGAGCACGTAGGTGTTTATGTCAAATCTCTGGTTTCGTGTGCCGTAGGCTATCTCCGACGCCTCGATGCTGCTGCCGGGGCCTTGGGCGTCAAAGAAGCTTATCGCCTTGGTGAGCACTGCTCCGTTGTACACAAAGTTCACGTGGGCCTTGGCGTTCTCGCCGAGGACGCCTTTAGATAGATTAAGTAAAGTGGTCTGCTCATTGCAGTCGCCTATCAGGTTCAGCTCCAGGTGGGCGTCCTGGCCCAGGTGGAACTCCTGAAGCGGCGCAACAAGCGACTCGGAAACGGCGGTTGAGGCAAAAAGCTCCGAAATAGTGAGGCTTGCGCCTTCCCCTACCTCGAAGATGCCCTGGAACAGCAGGTTTGAGTCGTTTATGAAGAGCACATTTACGCTCCTCTTCTCGCCCTTCTTGAGCTTCACGAGTATTGCATCGGTTGAGTACGCATTTACGAATGCGGCAAGCTTGTTGTTCTGGCTCTTGTAGATCTTGCGCCCGAGCAGCTCGCCAAGCTCGCTTACCTTCTTTAGCTGTATGAAATCGGTGTTGTTGCGCACGAACGAGTCTGAGAAGACAAGGTCAAAGTTTATCCGGGTCTTCTTCTCTATGGATGCGACAAGAGCCTCGACCTTCTTTGCAGAGGCGGGGGCTGCGGCGGCGTTCAGTGAATCAGGCTCCGGAAGCTTGATGGGCTGGTAATAGCGCGTGTAAAGCTCGTTGAGCTCGTCCGGAAGGCTAGCGTACTGCTGTAGCGCATCCTCTTTAAACTCGCCGTAGTCCTTCAATCAATTCACCGCGGTTTAGCCCACTCCGCCCGTCGTGTCCAGCTTTATCAGGCGCTTTAGCTCAAGCGAGTATTCCATGGGGAGCACTTTCGTGAGGTCGTCTATGAAGCCGAGCACAATCATGGCAACTGCATCTTCCTCAGGTATGCCGCGCGACATCATGTAGAAGATCATCTCATCGCTTATCTTGCCGATCTTGGCCTCGTGGCTGATGATTGCATCGCTGCGGTTTATCTGGTTGTAAGGATAGGTGTTGGTCTTTGCGAAGCCGTCGAGCAGGAGCGCGTCGCACGAGACGTGCGACTTTGAATTGGCGGCGTTCTTTGCCACGTGCAGCAACCCTCTAAAGGTGCTGACTCCGCTGCCCTTAGAGACGCTCTTTGAAATTATCTTTGAGGTTGTATTGGGGGCTAGGTGATATATCTTGCCGCCTGAGTCTTGCACCTGCCCATCTCCGGCGACCGCGACTGAGAGGACCTCTCCGCTCGCACCCTTGCCCATCAAGTATATTGAGGGATATTTCATGTTGATCTTGCTGCCTATGTTGGCGTCGATCCATTCAACGCGCCCGTTCTCCCCTACATGCGCGCGTTGCGTAACAAGATTGTAAATGTTCTTTGACCAGTTTTGTATTGTGACGTATCGTATGTGCGCATCTTTCATCGCCACAAGCTCGACTATCGCTGAATGAAGCGAGTTTGCCGAGTAGACTGGCGAAGTGCAACCTTCGATGTACGTAACGTCGGCTCCTTCATCCGCGATTATTAAGGTTCTTTCGAACTGGCCGGAGTTGTTTGCGTTGATTCTGAAGTAGGCATTAAGCGGCATTGTTGCCTTGACGCCTTTTGGAATGTAAATGAACGAACCACCAGACCAGGTTGCGGTGTTTAGGGCTGCGAATTTGTTGTCTGTGGAGGGAATCACTGTCCCGAAGTATTTCTTCACCAGTTCAGGATACTTCTTTACCGCAGTGTCGGTGTCTACGAATATTATCCCAAGCCTCTCGAGCTCCTTGTTTACGTGGGAGTAAACCACCGAAGAGTCGAATTGCGACTCGGCGCCGGCAAAGAACTTCCTCTCCGCCTCCGGGACTCCGAGTTTCTCAAAGGTCTTCTTTATGTCCTCAGGAACGTCCTCCCACTTGTTCGCCTTCACGTGCTTCGGGTTCCTGTAGTACCAGATATCATCAAAATTTATGCCGCTAAGGTCCGCACCCCACTTGGGCATCGGCTTGCTGTAGAATATCTTCAGCGCAGTCAGGCGCTTCTCGAGCATCCAGTCCGGTTCGCCCTTTATCTCGGAGATCTTGCGCACAACCTTCTCGGAAAGGCCCTTCTCGAAGTCGTCGTACTCGACGTTGACGTTGAATCCGTACCTCTCCTTGTACTCCTCGGATTGAACTACGCTAGCGGCTGTTTTTTGATCGGCCATTTTGATACCTGTGCTATCTAGACGGACTTGGCGTGCGAGAACTTGCAGCCGAAGTCGTTCAGCTTGTTGCAGACCGTGCAGATGCACGCGTTTACCATGCTCTGGTCGCCTTCTGCTATCTTCTTGGCGTAGATGTCTATGAGCTTGCGGTCCAGCTTGTCGGAGATCCCCTTTACCTTGTCCGAGATCTTGCCGTTAAGGTACTTGCTTATCGCAGCCTGGGTTATCCCGAGCTCCTTCGCGATCTGCTCCTCCTTCTGGTGGTACCTGTCGCTGAGCTCCTGGATGAGCGCGTAGCGCACCGCGGGCAGGATCTCCTTTTCCCCAGTCTCATACGCGCTAGTCATCCATCCACCTATAACTCAGTTATATATCAGGGGTCAATCTTAAATAACTATCCCCGAAGGGCATTCCCAAGCTCAAAGGCAAGATAATTTATACTTTAGAACAGGAATTCCTATGGTTCTATGATAAACTACATAGAGCTCGAGAATTGGAAGGCCCACGGCCTCACGACGCTCAGCTTCTCAAACGGCACCAACATACTCATCGGCCAGATGGGAGCCGGGAAGAGCTCCATACTCGACGCCATCTCGTTCGGCTTCTTCGGCACCTTTCCTGCGATAAAGAACCGGCGCGTCAAGGTGGAGGACCTCATCAGGAACAAGCCGGAGCAGAAGCGCAGCGCCAGGGTGAAGCTGGGGTTCGAGGTGGACGGCATCCCGTACACGGTTGAGCGCAGCATCTCGCTTGACGAGACAGCCAAGGCGACCTTCAAGAAGAACGACGTTTACGTGCAGTCCCAGCCGCAGCGGGTCACCGAGGAGGTGGAGAAGGTGCTGAAGGTCGACTACGACCTGTTTGCAAGGGCGATATACGCGGAGCAGAACAGGCTAGACTACTTCCTGGAGCTAGGCGCGTCGGACCGGAAGAAGCAGATAGACAACCTGCTGGGCCTTGACCGCTTCGCGGCGGCTCAGGAGAACGCAGGAAGCCTGATAAACAGGATAAAGGAGATGATCGCAGACTCGGAGAAGCTGGCGAAGGGCTTCGACCTCAAGAAACTCAGGGAGCAGCATATTCAAATGAAGGAAGAGCTGTCGAAACTTGAAAAAGAGAAGGTAGCTACAGAGGAGGCGCTCAGGGTGCTTAAAGCTGCTGAGACCCAGATGGGCACTGAACTGTTAGCATTGAAGAAGCTCTACGAAAAGAAGATACAGCTGGAGAAGGAGACCGGAGAGCTTGAGAGCAAGGTCGGAATTCTCGAAAAGGAGATAGGCGCGGTTGACGGGAAGACGCTGCCATCTGTTGAAGAACTGGAAAAGCAAATCAATTTCACAAACACTTCCATCTCAGAACTGAAAAAGAAGCGTACAGAACATTTAAGCCTATTGCAGAGCACACAGGGAAACATCGGCAAGCTGGAGAAGGAGCTTCAGGACATAGAGAAGAACAAGAAGGAGAAGCGGCTGGCAGAAGAGAAGATGAAGGGCAGATCGGAAAGTACGGTAAAGGTGCAGCTTGACGGCATAACCAAAGAGTTGGAATCGATGGAAAAGGAGTACGCGCACAGCGCAGTGCTCAAGCAGGAGGCCGAAAAATCGCTCGATGAGCTAAGGAGGCACATTAGCAAATGCCCAATCTGCGACAGTGAGCTAAGCGAACACAAGCATGCCGAGCTGGTAAAATCCAGGCAGGAAGTGATCAAGAACTCCTCGTCCAAAATAACAACTCTTGGAGCCTCGAGAACTCAGAAGAGAGAGCAAGTTGCAAAGCTTACCGCGGAGCTGAACAGCCTTACGGTGACGCTTGAGAGGATCAAGTCCTACGGGGATCTTGAGGCTAATGGCGAGAGGGCTTCAAAGGAACTTGCAAGACTCTCCGATCAGATTAAAACCCTTACTAGCGCGGCTTCGTCAGTTGAGGAATCAGTGACAAAAGGCTCGGAAAACCTTGCCAAACTGAAGGCATCCAGGGAGAATGTGGAGAGGATTACAAAGCAGGTCGCAGACCGGGACCGTTACTCGGCGACATTGGAACTCAGGAAGAAGGAGATGAAGGGATTAGTCGTTGACAACGCCAAGATTGAGGCGCTGCAGAAGAGGCACACCGAGGCTAGTTCACAGATATCGGGCAAAAGCGCGCTGCTGTTCTCAAGCGTGAATGCGATTGACGAGAAGACGGTCCAGATTAAGGACAAGGAGGGAGAGATAGCGCGCATAGATGCGATGTACGCTGAGCTGAACCAGAAGAAGGGCACCATAGACGATCTCTCGCGCTTCAAGAATGCGCTGGAGGAGACCCAGGGAGCGCTCCGCAGCCATCTGGTGAGCGCCATAAACCAGATAATGGAGGGGATGTGGCCGAGGCTGTACCCCTACGGCGATTACACGGGAATAATGCTTGATGCGAACGAGAGCGACTACGCCCTGCAGCTGCAGAGCCTGAGGGACGGCGAGCCCGCCTGGGAGAACGTCAACTCGATAGCGAGCGGCGGGGAGCGCAGCATAGCCTGCATGGCGCTCAGGATAGCCTTCTCGCTGGTGCTGGTGCCGAACCTGAAGTGGCTGATCCTGGACGAGCCGACGCACAACATAGACCAGCAGGGGCTCTCCAAGTTGGTGACCATGCTCAACGAGACGCTGCCCGAGCTGGTGGGGCAGGTGTTCATCATAACGCACGACGAGCAGCTCAAGCGGGTCTCTAATGCGAGGATATACATGCTGAGCAGGGAGAAGGCGGAGCACGGAGCTACCGTGGCCCAGGAGCTTTAATCAGATTACGCTACGAGCTTGCGTCTAGACCTGACTTGGCGCACCTGTGAGGGGTTGCGGTGCACACCAGTTAGGTGCGTGACCTTTCTTTCCACATTTGCCTCATCTGCGTCGTTGTTTTTTTTTGAAAGCAGAAGAGGAGCCATGGCGTCGGCCAGGGCATGCCTTACGCCATTGTTGTTCATGGCGCCGGCTATGCGGTAGGTATTGTTCAGGTCTTTCAGCTTTGCCTCATCGGTGTATCCGGGGATGCTTTTCATCAGCATCAAGAACTCCCTGACGAAGCCGTTTCCATAGGACTCTGGGTCTTGCATGATTGCGGAGTCTATCGGAAGATGGCCCAGCCTATTGCGGGCCAGAGGGTCCAATCCGAGTTCCACAAGCGTGCTTACCTTGTTGGATTGTATGTTGTACCTCCTGAGAAGGTGCAGTACGCCATTGCCTTCGGGGTCCCTGGGGTCTCTTTTAATGTAATCGATCTGCCGGGGGCTTAAATCCTTGTAGAGGTCCGAAGCGTCACGTATCGCATTAAGAATCTCGCTATCTATAGCGGTAACGCTAACTGACACTATCCCAACCGTACTGATAAAGGACAAAATAATATATAAACTTTTCCTACAAAGCCAGAAGTTTTCGCAGTTTCGCAGAACCCAATATCTTGTCGACGATTTGTTCTAGTGAAAGTTTTGTGGTGTCTATCTCTACAACAGTTACCACCTTTTCCGCAAGCAGTTCCGAGGCTATGGCCTTGAAGAGTTCCTGCTTTCGGTCGGTTGACTTTTTGTTCGTGTCGAGGTGGTCGAGCTGATTCTTTCTTAAATTCAGGCGCTCCTCTCGAACCTTGGAGTCAGCGTAGAGAAATATGATTGCATCGGGAGCCGGTAAAAGTTTACGTTCCTGGTTGTAAATTTGCGTTATCTCAGCAACATCCTTGCCCTTGTTGTATATCTCGTCGAGTGCGACGTGCGCCGCAAACGTCGAAAAAACATACCGGTCGAATATATTTATCGCATTCTTCGGGCCCATGCGCGTGTCTGCGGTATATTTGTTCAGGGATAGAAAATAGGTAAAGCGTGCCATCACGTTTTCAGGATGCGCATCAACGTACTGCCTCAGGTCGGGCAGGTAGGGAGTCATGGAGGTTTTGATCAGGGTGGCGTTGAGCTTTTGCTGCAGTATTTTTGCGACGCTTGTCTTTCCGGAACCGTCGGTACCCTCGATAACTATGAATGGCATAATCCCACACTCTAGATGGCCATCGCAAAATATAAAAGTTAGGGGTGGGGCTTGGCTTTCTAGCCTTCTGGCGCAGCCGTTACGCCTTAACTTTTTTTGGCGCACCCGTTCTCTCTTCTTTCCTTAGCGAAACTCCGCCCGTGTCCCTGTAGAAGTTGGGCACGCTGACATTTGCACCGTGCTCTGCCACTGCGCCAAGTTTTTCAAGTTCGGGCTTGAGCTTGTCCATCATGGACTTCCGTTCTTGAGAGGTGGGAACAAGCCTTATGTCTCTTATGTGCAGGCCTACAATGCTGCAGGCGGTGCTGGAGAGTATTCCTTCAAGGCTCTTTGGATCTTCGGTCAGGTGCGTGCGTAGCACGTACACCCCCTTGGTCGCACGGTCTACCTCTGCAATCTTGCAGAGTTCCGAACGCGATATGTCGTCTGAAGTTGCTATGAGGAGGACCTTGTTGGCCGGGTCTTCGACCTTGCGGTAGCCAGAAAAGTCGGCTGTGAGCGGAAGCATCTCTAGCTCGCCTCCATCGGCAAGGTTCCTTCGTATCTTCGCTATCTGGAAAGTTGCATTTTGAGCCTCTTTCTGGGTTCTGTCGCCCGGCAGTCCATCGAGGTGGGCCATCTGCCGGCTTATGGGTTCGCTGTTCTTATCATATACCATTCCCTGTTCGCAGGCGCACTTCATTCCTACGCCGCCGCAGTCGTGATGGCTCACTTCCACTACAGCTATGTCATAGACCTTGTGGAAGTACTTTATCGCTTCCATGTTCTCTTCTGCGTCGGCAGCCACGTTGGTTGAGAACAGGACCTTTTCGCCATTGTGGCTGTCAATAAATTTGTTTAGCTTCTGTCCCTGCATCTCTCCGAAGACAGGGTTCTGGCTGAAGTCATAGCGTCTGCTGCCGTCTTCATTGTAGTTGCCGTTTGTAATCGCATCGGCAATCTGGTCCGAGATGTTGCTGTCCGTATACCTGTGATCCGGACATTCTTCGATCACTACTGCCTTCTCCTTCGGTCGTGCGGGCTTCTCTTTTGCACCTTCGGAATGAACAGTTATTTCGATATCGTCATTCATATAGTCACCTAATTAATTTAAGTAGAAAATAGGGGATTGGCTCTGAGGGATAGAGGATTCTAGCAATCCCATATTCTGTAGGACATGTTTCATTGGTCGCGCCTTAAGCTAAAAATACAACTATATAAGTATAAAATCAGATTTATATACCTATCTCAGTTTGTCACGGCAGAAGTCTGTCCGGGGCGCGCGGGAAGAGAACCGTCTCCCTTACGTTCTGTATGTTGAGTATCTGCATCGTCAAACGCTCGATGCCGATGCTGAAGCCGCCGTGGGGCGGTGCGCCGTACTTGAACAGGTCCGTGAACCACTTGATGTTCTCGGGGTTCATCCCCTTCTCCTTCGCCTGCGAGATTATCTTTTCGTACCTGTGCTCCCTCTGGCCGCCGCTGCTTAGTTCGACGCCCTTGTATATGAGGTCGATGCTCCTCGCCCACTCCGGGTCCTCGTCCACTCTCATCACGTAAAATGGCTTCACCGCAAACGGGAAACGGTTGACGAAGAAGAAGTCGGTGTTGTACTTCTCCTTCACGTACTTTGCCAGCAGGCTCTCCCCGGCCTTGTTGTAGTCCGTGCCCCTCTCAATCGGAGAGCCCAGCTCCTCAAGGATATCGTATACTTTGGGGAACTTCAGCTCGGGGAAGCGCTTGGGAACCTCGAGCGTCACGCCAAGCAGCTCCAGGTCGGCCTTGCTGTTCTTGATCACGCTCTTGACCGCGCTGATTACCGCCTTCTGCTCGTACTTGATGACGTCCCGCTCGTCCTTTATGAAAGAGATCTCGGACGCACAGGTCCTGTGCTCCGTGAGGTGCCGTGGGGTGTTGCTCAGCTCCGCCCTCCAGCTTGGCCCTATCTCGTAGATCTTGTCAAAGCCGGCGAGCATCAGGAACTGCCTGTGGAGCTGCGGGTCCTGCCTAAGGTACGCGGTCTTACCGAAGTGCTCCAGCGAGAAGACCTCCGAGCCGCCCTCCGATGGGGTGCCCATGAGGCTCGGGGTGAACACCTCCTTTACCCCTTCCGATGAGAAGAACTTCCTGAGCCCCCAGAGGAGCGAGGACTGCACATTGAAGATGGCCGCATGTTTGGGATCCCTAAGGTCGAGCGCCCTCCAGTCGAGCCTCTTGTCCATGGCGCTCTCGATCTGCTTCTCTATGTCGATCGGTGAAGGCTCGAGCGCCTTGCCCACCACCGTTATCTTCTCGAGTATCATCTCCGAGCCGGTGTTGGACCGTATCTGCTCCGGGACAACGCCCTCGGCGATGATGAAGTCGTTTATCGAGATTCCCGAGACCTGTTTCAGCAGGTCGGGAGAGGTCTTCTCCTTGACGGCGGTTATCTGGATTATGCCGGTGCTGTCGCGCAGCCAGAGGAAGGCGATGTTCTTGGTGTCGTTTATGCGGGTGATCCTGCCGCCCAGCCTGAGCTTGCTGCCCGCCGTCTTTGGAACCTCGCCAATCTGCCCTGAAATCTGCACCTGATCACGATAAGGTAATTTTGAAATAAACATATTAATAGCTTTGTTGATTTACCTTATTTTGTGGTTGGATTCCATGGTCAAAGGGAGCAAGAGGCGTTATCTGTGGATTATCCCGATAGCGCTGCTGCTCTATCTGCTGTTCCTGATTCTCAACGGCCAGGTCCCGCCGCCGCAGCGCATGACCTACAGCACAGTGGCGGTGATAAACGACACTACAAGCCAGATAGTCTGGGTGGGCGGCAGCGGGCTGTGCATACCTGCGGCGCCGAACACCCATCTGGTGTTCAATTGCGAGAGCCAGGGCAACGGCTATGAGTGCAACGGCACCTCCTATGTCCTGAGCAATGTGCAGATAAGCTGCTGATAAGGTCGGAGCATTTATTAAATTGCTCAAATAATTATAACTCCGTGGAAAGCGAAGATTTTGATAGACTCCTAAAGATAGCTAGGCTCAGCCTGGACGAAGGCGAAAAGAGGAGGATAAAGGCCGACATAGAGGAGATCCTAAAGTACTTTGAGGAGATTAGCAGCATAAAGGCGGACGAGCAGCCCTCCTACCAGCCGATACAGATACCCGGCAGGCTGAGGGAGGACGAGATTATGCCGTTCAAGGACACGGAGTCGATGCTGGGCCAGACCAGGAAACAGGGTAAGTACGTGAGGGGACCGCGCATATGACCAGCTACCTACGGGAGTTCGCGGGCAAGAAGAAGCCAAGAGACTACTACCAGAAGCTGATCCAGCAGATAACCGAGACAAACAAGGAGTACCACCCGTTCCTAACCATAAACAGCGCGGTTTCAAAGGAAAAGAACTCATTTCCGTTCAGCACCAAGGCGAACATCTGCGTGAAAGGCCATGAAACAACGGCGGGTTCGAAGATACTCAAGGGCTATGTGCCCCCGTTCAACGCCACGGTCACCGAGAGGTTGCTCAACACCAAGGAGTTCTCCTTCCTGGGCTCAACCAGCATGGATGAGTTTGGCTTCGGCACCTTTGGATTAAACTGCGAGGTACCAGCAAGGAACGCTTTTGACAGCGAGTACGTTGCAGGAGGCTCCAGCAGCGGCGCGGCAGTCGCAACGGCGATGCTCAAGTACCACGTGGCCATCTCAGAGTCAACGGGAGGCTCGATAACAACCCCATCAGCCTTCAACGGGGTTGTGGGCTTCACCCCGACCTACGGCGCGGTCTCAAGGTACGGGCTGATAGACTACGCAAACTCGCTTGACAAGATAGGAGTGATGGCGAGAAGCGCGGAAGATGCGAAGAGAGTCTTTGATGTGATCAGGGGGCCGGACTCTTATGACACCACCTGCGTTGTGGACAAGATAACAGATTCGAAAAAGAAAAGAATATTCTTGATCAAGGAGCTCATGGAGAGAACGGACGGGACGATAAAATCGCACTTCGAAAAGTTCGTGAGCAAACTGGAAAGCACAGGATACTCAATCGAGACGGTGAGCTCCAAAATATTGAGCAAGGCGATAGCCCCCTACTACATAATTGCGATGGCGGAGGCCTCGACTAACCTGGCCAAGTACGACGGCTACAAGTACGGGCTGCAGGAGGGCGACTACACTAAGCACTACAATGAGTTCTTCACCGATGCGAGGAAGAGCTTTGGGATTGAGGCGAAGAGAAGAATCATACTTGGCAGCTTCATAAGAGGAAAGAGCCAGAAGGACAAGTACTACACCAAGGCGGCCGTTATAAGAAGTGCGATAATCAAGGAGATGAGCGCGATGCTGAAGGACGGTTTCATCCTCTCGCCTGCGCTGCCGGTCCAGACGCCGAAGATAAAGGACGCGCAGAAGCTCTCGCCTCTGGAGAACTATGCGTTGGACATGTTCACGATACCTCCGAACCTGGGAGGCTTCCCGCACATCTCGTTTCCGTATGATTATATTGACAATTTGCCCACAGGCGCCCAGCTCATAACAGGGCAGGGCAACGACTACGCACTTATGGATTTTGTAACAGAGTGGGAGAACCACTTCAAGTACAGATTCAAGCATAACCTGGGAGAACTATGAAGATCGGATTGGAGGTACACATAGCTTTGCCCACTAGGTCGAAGCTATTCTGCTCTTGCAGCGCGGACGGAGAGGAGCCGAACACCTCTGTCTGCCCAATCTGCATGGGCTTCCCAGGATCAAAGCCCCTGCTTAACAGGTCCGCAGTCAAGTACGCAAGGGACATAGCAAACGCGCTCCACTGCAGGCTTGGGGGGGACATCTCATTCGTGAGGAAGGTGTACTTCTACCCCGACCTTCCGAAGTGCTACCAGATAACCCAGACCGAGCACTCCATCGGAAGCGAAGGATATCTCACAATAACTGGGAAGAAAGTTGGCATAAGGAGGATCCAGCTTGAGGAGGACCCCGCAAAGCTCGTTAGGGAGGGCGCCCTCACGCTTATTGACTTCAACAGGTCAGGCACGCCGCTGGTTGAGGTGGTCACAGAACCCGACATAATTGATGAGCATGAGCTGTGGGGCTTCCTGAGAACGCTCAGGAGCATACTCTACTACCTCAACATAGACATCAACAAGGAGATAAAGGTCGACCTGAACATCTCCCTCGCGGAGCACCGGGTCGAGGTCAAGAACATAACGGGAATAAAGAACATACTTGAGGCCGCAAAGTACGAGATTAAAAGGCAGAAGCAGGTGCTCGCGGAAGGAAAGAAGATCATTGGCGAGACGAGAGGTTACAATGAGACAAGGAGGAACACAGTCTCGATGAGGGAAAAGGAAACAGACGAGGAGTATGGATACATCTTCGAGCCGGACCTGACAATCTTCAATGTGGATGGGATAAAGACAGCAGAACCAACTTATATAACAGAGATTGCCAACGAGATGGCGGCGAAGTACAAATCAAACGCTAGGACGATAATGGAATTGACGATGTTCAACAGGAGATCATTAGAATTAATGGACAAGTTCAGGCAGAAGCACCCCATGCAGCACATAATAAATGCGATACAGAGGATGGAGAAATACGAGATCCATCTTGACGACGAGGGCTTTGTGAGGCTGCTGGGGCTGATAGCTAAGGACGTGATAATAAACCAGGAGGTGCTCCAGAAGGTAAGCAAGGGCCACATAGACGTAAGCTACGAGAAACTCACAGAGAAGGAGATGGAAAAGGCAATTTGGGAGTTCGTCAACTCGAAGAAGGGCATATTGGAGGAGTGCAGAACGAACAAGAAGGCGATAAACCTGCTAATAGGGGAGATCTCGAAGAGATACGGGCTGCATCCGAAGGACGTTGCAAAAGCCGTAAACAGTTTCTTGATAGAACAGAAGATAATCTAAATCTTACAAGGCACGCTTGCTAATAAGCATCCGTGACGCGTCGCTTGCACTTAACTCTAATCCGTTTTCTGATAGCTTGGCCGAAGCAAATTCCACTTTAAGAAACTCGCCGGGATGCATTTCTGTTGTATAAGTGCTACAAGAACCCCATAATGACACTCTCGCCTCAATCTTGCCATCGCTTATGTTACAGTCAGAGACGCTACTTTCTGTGCCGCCTAGGCTCTTGAAGGAACGGGAAGAGCCGATTGAAACTATCCTCCCAATAATATCGATGTTCCTCTCCCCACCTTTCAATTGTGAAAAGTCGGTCACTGAAGATTTTGATGGTGTTATTCTTGAAAAATACGTAGAAGTGCTGCTGTACAACTCTGTCTCATCTCCATTCTTGTGCACGCGCAGGTTGGTTGCGAGAACCTTGTCCTTGCGTTGTATCTGCATGGCGTCAGGAAACTCCGCGCTCTTTTCCCATAGGATCGTCTTAACGCTGTTGCCTTCGCTTCCAAAAACTACTATCCTATTCACGCCTGCGCTGCCGTTCCGATTAAACTTTACCTTGTTGAATACGCGATAAACGTTGTCCTCCAGATCAACAACCTCTCCGTCCTGGAGATTTGCAGCAATCAGGGCAGCGGCGGTGAGTTTTCTTTTCTGCGGTGCCGGTTGGTTTTTGTTGGAGATTAGCTCGCGTGCCTTCTCTCTGCTTATCAGCTCCCCGTGCTCCTTCACGGTCCTGCTGATCTCTTCCTCTAACTCTTTTGAAGATTGGGAAGGGTCTGGCTCCATAAAATCACGATTTAAATACTTTGTTAACTCAATCAGATTAGCTCGGTGCACTGATGTTTCCAATATTGCCTCTCATTATTTTAATACCTTTCCTATCAATACTGCCGATGTTTCTACTTGATAAGGAAGGCATACGCTTGGTGCAGATAACGGCCTCGGTGCTGGTCTTTCTGCTGGCGCTGCTCCTTGTTTTCTACTCAAACATCAACGTCTCCAGCGCATTCAGCTACAATTACATCAGCTCGCTGGGGGTAAGCTTCGGGTTCCAGGCGACCTCAACCTCCGTCATTCTGGTCTTGATGAGCGCCATAGTCTTCCTGGCAGCGTCGCTGGTCTTCAAGAGCTTCATAAGGGAGAACCAGCGGACCTACGGGATACTCTTTGCGCTTGTGCAGGGTTCCGCGATAGCGCTTTTCCTGTCGTCAAACCTGCTTCTGTTCTATGTTTTCTGGGAGATCGCCGAGTTTGCGATGTTCTTCATAATACTGCTCTACGGCGGCTTGGGCAAGAGGCACGCCGCGATAAAATTCATCATATATTCAATCATCTCCAGCCTGCTCCTGCTGCTCGGGATACTGCTCATCTACACAAGCACCCAGACTTTCGACATAGCGACGATAATAGCGCAGTCGGCGAGCATCCCGCTGATGGTGCAGCTCGCGGTGGTGGTGCTGCTCATGCTCTCTTTCATAATAAAGATGCCGGTGTTCCCGCTGCACGGATGGCTTCCCGATGCACACACCGAGGCGCCGGCGACGGGCAGCATGGTGCTCGCGGGCGTCCTGCTCAAGTTCAGCGGCTACGGGCTGATACTGCTTACGCTCATGATACCCCTGGCGCTGGAGTACAGCAGCTATCTGGTGGTCCTCTTCGCATTCTCCGCGATCTACGCCGCTTTCGTGGCGACCCGGCAGAGCAACCTGAAGCGCGCCATAGCCTACACAAGCATAGTGGAGATGGGAATAGTCGCCATAGGGATAATATCCGGGACAACGGTCGGGTTGGACGGCGCCCTCTACGCAATGCTGGCGCACGGGATAGCGGTCTCGCTGCTCTTCCTCATGGCGGGTGCGCTGGGAGAGGCCTACGAGACCCTTGAGATAAAGAACCTGTACGGCGTGATCAAGGAGTTCAGGGGAGTGGCCTATCTTTTCATCTTCGGGGTTTTTGCCGCGGTTGGGCTCCCGCTCACGGCGGGCTTCCTAGGCGACCTGTTGATTTTCATAGGAGGCTACGGAGCATTCGGGATACCCGGCCTTGTTGCTCTCCTTGCGATCTTGCTTATGGCCGGCTTCCTGTTCTGGGTTGTGGAGAAGATGATCGGCGGTGAGGAGGAGAACGAACCTGTCGAGCGGATACATAGGGAGATCTATCTCTCCGGGCTGTTCCTTGCATGCTGCACCGTTGTGCTCGGCATACTGCCCTTTCTCCTGATACTTTAGGTCAGCGGAAGAGCTGGGCGCTGGCGTTTGCTGGCAAATGTTATCAAAGGCTGCGGGTATATCCCGAAGAGCAGGACTATCAGGAGGCACAGGACAACTGCGGTCAGCACCAGCGTTGGCATGGGCAGCTTGCGCCTCGAGGTCCCCGAGTACATCGCCATTATCGGCTTCGCATAGTAGTAAAGCGCGATCATCGTGTTCAGTATTCCGATGGCGGCCAGCCAGAGCAGCCCCGAGTTTATGGCGCTCAAGAAAATAAGCAGCTTGCCTACGAAGCCTAGCGTAAATGGAAGTCCCGCAAGGGCCAGGAGGAAGAACGCGAGGGCAAAGGCCCCGAACCTGTTCTCATGTGCCAGGCCGACCAGGTTGTCTATGGTCTGCTTGTTGTTCGCCTCGAGCCAGGCTATTATCGCAAGCGCGCCTATGAAGATGATGCTGTGCGCGAAGATCTGCACCAGCGATGCCGTTATTCCGGCGGCGGAGTAGGTGGCGATGCCGATGAGTATGTAGCCCGACTGGGCTATGGAGGAGTAGGCGAGCATCCTCTTCAGGTTCTTCTGCCGAAGGGCGCAGAGGTTGCCATAGAACATCGTAAGGACCGAGAAGATTGCCACCACGAGGAATGCGGACTGGTATACGATGAAGATCAGTATCAGGATTTGCATGAGGGCTGCAAAACCGACCTTCTTGTTTATTCCACCCATCACCCCGGTGAGGTAGGCTGGAGAGCCTTCGTAGACGTCGGGTATCAGTAGGTTGAACGGGAAGATCGAGGCCTCGAAGCCAAGGGCGGCTATGAGCAGCACGAAGGCGAACAGAAGGAATGGGGCATTGGAGCTGGTGGTCAGGTTCAGGCTGCCGGTTCCTCCGTAAACCAGAACCATGCCAAACGAGAAGAGGGCAAGCGGCTATGGCGCCCATTACGAACAGCTTGACAGACGCCTCCATGCTCTTCTTCGAGAGGAGGATTGAGAAGATCATGGGCATCGTCGCAAGCTCCAGCCCGAGAAAGATTGTGATCAGGGAGGAGGAGGCCGCAACCAGATACATGCCGATGAGCATGAAGGAGCTCAGGAGAGTAAGGGACTCGTAATTCTCAGAGTATTGGTAAAAGATAAGATTGCTTATGAGCAGGCCCAGGGTAAACAGCCCCATGAAGAATAGGGAGAAGGGCGTAATCTCGACAAGGTTGGCGTACAGAGCGTAGCTTCCAGCATAATAGATGCCGTATAGGCAAAGGAAGAGGAGAAGCAGTATCAGGATGTTAAGTATGAACTGCAGTCTCTTCTCTCTTGAGAAGCACCGCCAGTACGTTTGAGACTAGAAGTGCGCACAGAAGCAAAATAAAGATGGAAACAAAGAGAGCTACCATAGAACTACCTCACCAAGTACACCACCGCCACCATTATTAGGATGGCGAGCGCCACAGCCAACGCATAGAGGTTTACCTTTCCGAACGAAACCCTGCGCACTCCGCCTGCCGCATACATGGTCGCACTCCCAAGGCCTTCGAAGAATCCATCGATGGAACGGTCCAGGAGCGCTGCCGCCTCGCCAGCCAGCAGGAAGAAGTTTGCCACCAGCGTATAGAGGCTGTCGAAGAGAAGGCCGTTCAGCATCAGTGACCCGAGTACGCGGGACCTAAGATGCCACTTCTTTGCGTAGGCAAAATAGCTTATGGCGGCGCCTGCCGCGACAAAGGCCAGGACGGCAACCACATCGAGCAGCGAGAACGTAAAGGGAGGGGTCTGGAGGGAGAAGCTGGGCTGCCCTGAGTTGATGAATGAGGGGAAGTAAACAAAGGCCGCTGAAGCAACGAGTGTCGCGATGCCGAATATCAGGATTGGAATGACCATGCTCAGGGGCATCGCGCCGTAGTGGATGCTCTCAGACTGACTCTTTGGCTTCCTGGAGATGTTAAGCATCCAGCGGAAGATGTAGGCGCTGCTCAGCATCGAGACTAGGCTTATTCCAAGGTAGGCAAGGAGGTTGGCTGAGAACGATGAGCCGAGAACCAGGCTCGAGAAGAATCCGTCAAAGGGGATGAAGCCGGCAAGCGAGAGCACACCGAACAGGACAGGAAGATAGATCAGGATGTTCTCGCGCAGGCCGGAGAGCTCGCGGATGTCCTCCTTGTCGGTCGCCTTCATCGTCGCCCCTGCGCCCAGGAAGAGCACCGCCTTGTAGAAGGTCTGCGCAAAGAGAAGGAAGAGCCCGGCAAGAACCGCGCCAGAGCTGACCGCGAAGAGCATGAGGCCGAGCTCCTGGACGGTCGAGTAGGCGAGCACGCGCTTTACCTGCGTCTCCTTCATCGCATTTACAGTGCCGATGACCACAGTTATCGCGCTCGCAGCCATTATCACATAGTTAAGGCCGGTGATCTGGAAGAGCGGCAGCAGGAGCACCAGCAAGAAGACCCCGGCCTTCACCATGGTGGCCGAGTGAAGGAAGGCGGACACAGGGGTGGGGCCCTCCATGGCGTCGGGCAGCCACTCCGCGAAAGGAAACTGGGCGGACTTGGAGAGTATTGCGACAGAGAGCAGAAGTACGATCAGAATTGTTGCGTGCAGGTTTGAGCTGGCGGCGCCGATTAGCGAGCTGAATGAGAACGTGCCGAAAGAGGCGGCAACAATCGCGAGAACGGAGAGCAGCGCAATGTCGCCTATGAATACGCAGGTTATCGCTTTCCGCGCCGAGCGGGCGGCCTTCCTGCGCTCGCTCCAGAAGCCAATCAGCAGGTAGCTCATGAGGCTCAGCAGCTCCCAGGCGATGAACAGGGTTATGAAGCCGGCGCTCATGGCAAACAGGACCATGGCGGCCTCGAAGCCGAGCATCTCGACGTAGAAGCGCTTCTGCTGGCTGGGCGTGTCCATGAAGCCCCAAGAGTACAGGAGCACGAGCGGGGCCGTGAGGAGGACTATCAGAAGCAGCAGCAGGTTTATGGAGCCGACAGAGAGATCAAGGGTGAAGGAGAGCGTGCCGATGTTGAACCAGATAGACGAGTAGCTTCCGGTGGAGACGTAGGCGAGCAGGGTCAGGCTTGCAACAGAACCAAGGAAAGCGATGTACTTGGCATACTTTCGAAGCGGAGAGGGCAGTGCTGCGACTAGGATAAGCGCAAGCAGAAGCGGGATTATCAAGAGTATTGCCAGCATGCTACCACTTCAGCCTCGAGAGAAGATCGATCTCAAGATCGTGGCCCTTCGCCTTCATGTAAACGTAGAACGCTATCAGCGCTATGGCCTCTATCGCTGCGACAGCCCATATTGCGACGAAAAGTATCAGGCCAGCCGAAGGGGATGTTGTCCCGTAGGAAAAGAAGTCCGCCAATGCCAGGGTGCTGGCCACGAAGATCAGCTCCACCGCAAGCACGATGGCTATCAGATTCTTCTGCGTGGCGATTGCTGCAAGCGCTATCCCGACCAGCGCAGCGCACAGCACCGATAGGTAGGAGAAAATCATGATCATACTATCAACCTGGTGAACTTTCGGATCACCAGCACGCTGCCTATCGCAGTTGTGAAGAGCGCAAACGCAATTACGTAGAGGACCGCGTAATAGCTCTGGAACGCGTAGCCGGCGTAGGACTGGATAGCACCGGTTCCCGGCACGGCCATCACGTAGCCCGACGCGTAGTAGGCCTCGGCGGCAAGCGAGAGTGCGAGGACCACGGCGAGTCCGATAAACCATGCCCGCCCGGTCGGCCTCCGCTTCTCCGGCGCTATCGCAACGAGCAGGTAGGTGGAAAGCCCTCCGACGAAGATGAGGAGCTGCAAAAGCGCTATCATGCTCTCGCCAATCCCGAACATGAGCACGGCGCTGCCGGTCATCGCAAGGGCCAGCGCCACGACCGCGCGCAGCATGCTCTTCTCCAGGAAGATAGCGATGGCGGCGGCTAGGGTGAATGCGAGAGCAATAACAAAGGCGATGAGTTCAAGCATGAAATCTACTCCAGTTCCTCCGGCCTCTTTACAAAGTCGCGCTTGTCATAGGCCTCGAGCGCGTCGTAATTCTTTGTGAGCGTAAGGCACTTGGGAGGGCAGACCTCGGCGCAGAGGGCGCAGAAGAGGCAGCGGTCTATCCCTATCTGGGGCATCTTCTTTAGCCCGCGCTCGGTGGGGGTCTCCACCATCTCGATGGTCTTGTTCGGGCAGATGATGGCGCAGGCCGAGCAGCTTATGCAGGTGGGCATGTCGAGCTTGAACATCCCACGGTAGCTGTCGGGAAGGGACTCCCTCTCTTCAGGAAACTCCGTGGTGAACTTGGGCCGGCCGAGCACTTTTATCGTTTCCAGGAGGGGCTCGAGCATGGTTTCACTTCAAAATGATAAATGTTATTAGAAGGTTTAATAATGCGAGGGGCATGAGGTACAGCCACCCGAACCTGAGCACCCGGTCGATGCGCATGCGCATTGCGGTTGCGCGTATCACCACTATGGCGAGCGAGATTATCACTGCCTTTAGCACAAGCCACACTATTGGCGGCAGGATTGGGCCGGACCAGCCCCCAAAAAACAGGATTGCAATGAGAAGGGAGCCCATGAACATGCGCGAGTAGTCGAGCAGCAGCACGAGCGCGTAGTAGGGCGCGCTGATGTCGGTGAGCCAGCCCGCGATCAGCTCCGAGTCGGCTTCGCGGAGGTCGAAGGGCGGGCGCTCCATCTCTGCAAGCATCACCAGGAAGAAGACGATGAACCCGAGAGGCATCAGTATTACAAACGGCAGGGAGGACTGGGCAGCTAGCACTGCGTCTAGGCTGAACCCGTGCGCGGCGAGCGCCACGCCGATCATGACGATGAGCAGGGGAATCTCGTAGCTTATCAGCATCAGCACGGAACGCTGGGCGCCTATCGCGGCGAGCTTGTTGTTGGTTGAGGTTCCTGCGATGAACATCAGGAGCGGGCTGAAGCTCAGGATGACGAATACGAAAAGGAGGCCGAGGCCGAAGTTGGATGCCTGGACTCCCGGGGTGAACGGCAGAAGGAGGACGATGAAGATCGTCGTTGCAACGAGCACGAGCGGAACCAGCCCGAGGAGGATGCGGTCCGAGCCCTGCGGCGAGACCGCCTCCTTTGCAAGGAGCTTTATCAGGTCTGCGAAGTTCTGCAGGCTGCCGAACGGGCCGAGGTAGGTGGGGCCGTGCCGGTACTGGAGCTTTGCGAGCAGCTTGCGCTCGACCCAGCCGAAGAGGTAGGCAAAGGCGAACATCAGGATGGAGACGAGTATCGCGTAGAGCAGCACGAATGCTCCGGAGACTAGCAGGCTGGGCGAGCCGAGCCCTGACGAAAACCACTGCGCTATGCTATCTATCAACATCTCCCATCACTAGGTCTAGAGTCCCGAAGGTAGGATAAAGGTCGGCGAGTCGGTGCCCGCGCACCATCTGGTTAAGCGCTGCAAGGTTTATGAAAGTGGGCGAGCGTATCGCAAGGCGGTAGGGCTTCTGGTCGCCTGCGACCAGGTACATCAGCTCCTCTCCGCGCGGGCACTCGCGGGCGACTGTGACGACCTTGTTCTGAACCTTTGGAGCGACGAGCTTGACGGGCTGGCCCAGGGCATCGCCGGCGGGCATCTTCTGGAAGGCGTAGCGGATCAGCCTCGCGCTCTCCTTGAGCTCAAGCATGCGCACCGTGTACCTGGCGAGGTTGTCGCACCCGTTCTGCACCTGCGGCTTGAAGTTGAGCTCGTTATAAACATAGTACGGGTTCGAGCTGCGCACATCGTACTGCACTCCGGAGCCGCGGAGAACGTGACCGGTTACGCCAAGCGCTTTCGCATCCTCCGTCTTCAGCACGCCAACGCCCTTCATCCTCTCCTTGAAAATGGGATTTCGGTCTATGAAGCGGTGGTAATCGACCAGCCTCTTGTCGAGATGATCGAGGGTCCCGAGGACGTGCTCCTCAAAGCCGCTCGGAAAGTCGCGGAGAACCCCTCCCAGCCGGGTGTTCACATAGAACATGCGCTGGCCGGTTGCCTCCTGCAGCAGCCGGAGGAACAGCTCGCGGTCTCGGAAGGCCCACATGAAGCCCGTAAACATCTGGCCCAGGTCGTTGGTTATCATGCCCACCCACAAAAGGTGGCTCGCTATGCGCTGGATCTCAAGCAGTATGGTGCGAATGTACTTCGCCCGCTCCTTGACCTGGATGCCGAGCGCCGCTTCAACGGTAGAAACATAAAGATCATCGGCGCTCATGGGCGCGACATAGTCGAGCTTCTCCATGTAGGGAGGGTTCTGCATGTACATCCGCGTCTCGGCCAGCTTCTCGACGCCCCTGTGAAGAAAGCCGATGTGGGGTTCGACATTCACTATGGTGTCCCCGTCAAGATCGACGACGAGGCGGGTCACTCCGTGGGTGCCAGGATGGATGGGCCCTATGTTTATTCGTGTAAGCGGCATCACTCTGACCTCTCGTAGGGCTTGTTCCACTCAAAGCTCTTGCGCAGCGGATAGCCTTTCCCGTCCCACTTCTCAAGAAGCAGGCGGGGCGCCTTGCGTCCCTTTATTTTTATCCCGAACATCTCCTGGAGCTCGCGCTCGTACCAATCGGCAGCCGGATAATACCCCATTATCGTGTCGAGCCAGAGATCCGAAGGGGACAGTTCAACCTCGATTAGCACGTCCTTCTTTTGCTCCAAATTCCTAATCATGTAAATCGCGTCCACATGCTCAACATAATCAACGGCGGTTATCTTTACAAGGTAGTCGAAGCCCTCTTTCTTCATCTGCTCGATGTTCTTCCCGAGCGCGGCGCGGTCAACCTTCATTTTCACCACCTATCTTCTTCTGCAGCTTCATCAGCGCAGAGTAAAGGTTCTCGGGCCGGGGAGGACATCCGGCAACGTAAACATCAACAGGGAGGACCTGGTCAATCCCCTTTATTATGTTGTAGCTCTCCCACCAGGGTCCGCCGCAGGTGGCACACTCGCCGAACGCTATGACGTAGCGGGGCCGGGCCATCTGCTCGTACAGGCGCTTTATCTCGGGAATCATCGACTTTGTAACCCACCCGGCAACAAGCATCACATCGCACTGGCGCGGGGTTGCGCGGAATAGCAGGTACCCCTTCCGCTCGGCGTCGGTGCTCGCGGATCCGAAGGACATGAGCTCTATCGCGCAGCAGGCGAGGCCGAACTGCATGGGCCACAGGGAGTTGATTCGGGACCAGTCCACCACGCCGCCTGCAGCAAGTTTCATCAGGTCGGAAAGCTTTGCGAACGCCACATTTGGTTTTATTTTGCTCGAGGGTGCGGAGTCGGTGGTGAGGCTATTCATCTCCTGCCTTGAATTGAGAGTCTGCTCATCCATGGGAAGGTGCACCTCCTGCCGCAAAGAGTATTACAACGTACTGCAGCAGCACTGCAAACGCGAGAAAACCAAAAACGTAGATGTCTGTCAACATGGACACGGAGGGCACTGCATAAACCCAAAAGATCAACACGACAGCGACCACCTCAAAGGCTAGGAAACTGGTGAAGTAGTGGAAATACTCGTGCACTATCCCAGAGCTTACGCCTATGGTGTGCTCGCCGCTTTCGAAGTTGAGGCGCGAGGCCGAACTGCTCGGTTTGCGGTGCCTTATGAGCCTTGAGAAGAGTATTATCGAGCCTGGTATCGCGAGCGCAACGATGGAGAATACAACGAGCACAACGTAGCTGGATGCCATGAGAGTATAATGAGGAATAGCTTAATATGGATTGTCGTTTTTACGGCGCTTTTCAGGCGTTTTGTCCCTATCCAGAACCGAAGACGCTAGGGGCAGCGATACCCTTATAAATGTTAATAACCAACATATAGCCACAGCCAGCGAAACCTATTTTTCATCGCTTTGGCTTTCAGTCAGTTACAGGAATTTCGCTTTAGATAAGCGTAAGCAACTGCAAAACAAGTGGGAAAATGAAACATCATACGGCACCAACCAGGAGGGCAGGCGACTCCACAGTGTACGCCCTGGTCATGGGCGACGAGAAGAGCAGAACCACGGCAAGGGCCCAGTTGGAAAAGGTAGACAGGACGGAATGCGAGGACAAGATTGAGAAGGCGAGGCAGCTTGCGGAGAGACTCGGCAGGACCGAAGTTGTAGCGGAGTTGAAGAGCCTGCATGAAAAGCAGCAAGAGGACAGAGTTGCGGCTATTTCAGGAGCCCAGCGGGACAAGCAGGAGCCCGGGATGGAAGCGTTTGTAGTGCCTGCCTAATATCATACTAATTATCAACGGATAATAAAATGGAATTGACAAACATCGCAAGGAATGCAATAAGATTCGGTTCGGTGAAGGTGCGCGTGACCCGCAGTGGGATGCTGCAGCAGATGACCTTCAATGTCAAGAAGGTCACTCTCGGAAATGTTGTTTACACCGAGCTTTACATAGACCGCCAGATCGACATGTCTGAGCTGACGAGGCTTGCAAACGAGATAAAGCTCCCAGTGGAAGGACAAAATGGCAGGGCCTTCCCACAGGGGACCTCAGCACAGGATTTCCAATCTATTTCTTAAGAGTAGCTAAAGTCCGGCCCGTCTTGCACATTAGGCAGATGCCCAATTTCTCATCATAGTGCGCAGCGCAGGCTGGTCTCCCACATAATTTGCAGGTACTTCCGGCCGTCTTTCCACAAACATGACACAATAAAACTTTCATAAGATCATCAATTGTCAAAAGGCACGTGCTCTCCGAGCAGTTCGCGCGCCCTAACCTGCGAGAGGGGCTTCAACCCCTTGGTCTTAGAATAGTGGCACTGATATTTTATATAGGTGAGGTTCACCTTGGTGTCTGGATTTATCAGCTTGCAGCGCTCTATGTAGTCGTGAATTATCTTCACAGCCTCCTCCTCGCTGAGCCCCCGGATGGTCGTGAGATAGGGGGCGAGTATCAGGTTGACGGTCCTGTGGCGAACATCGGGTATTGGATGCTCTATCAGCTGCTCTATCCACCTGTACCTGACACCCCCGTCCTTGTCCCTGCTGCCTGCGGCCCTCTCTGCTGCGGGAGGTGCAATGAGGCGGGAGGAGGCGACGACCTCCTGGGGCAGCTCCTTTATCGGGATCGGAAGACCCTTGAGCACCTCCTTCTTTATGCGCTCGCGCAGGATGCAAACAAGCGAGTCCCGTGAAAGGTATACCTTGCCCTCCTTCAGCATCTGCCGAGAGAGCGCAAAGCTTTCCAGCCTGGGCATGCCGGCAAGGTAGGACTCGAACGAGGTGCAAAACTGTTCCCTCTCCTTCTTCAGCTCGACACCGAGCTCCTGCGAGAGACGGATAAGCTCTCCGTCGGTTCCCAGGCGCAGGGCTCCGGAGGCCCGCTGGGCCTCGGCAGTTGCATAGGAGTCGAGGACGGAGAAGTTCCGCATGGCGCTGGCGATCATGCGGGCATAGACGTAGCTTATCAGCTGGGTCTGCATCAGGCTGGTCATCTTCATCTCGTCGAACGGGAGGTTGTTTTCGAGCGCCTTCTTCACCCGCAGGCCGCCGTCGCTCAGGGCCTTCCTGTCGAACTTCGCGTTCATCTCCGAGATAAGCTCCTTCGCCTCCTTTGAGAAGGGGTATTTGTAGGCAAAGACCAGCTTCTCCTCGTTCGCAGAGACCATTCAATGCACAATTAGTGTTCTCAGAGCAGTTATAAAATGGTGGCGCCCGGGAGATGTGTCGTCAATGCTTGCGACGACAATAATAAAGCAAGCTTTATATATGAGAAACAAGAAGTATTTAGCCGATAAGATTACATGCGGTTCTTGTTCGCGCTTTTGGGCTTAATTTTGGTCTCACACCTGGTCAGCGCCAGCTCCTTCAGCGTTTCTGTCTCCTACAGCAACCAGCAGATAGACAGCGGGCAGTCGGTCACCATGACAGCGGTCGCAGGCGGCGGGGTTCCACCCTATAGCTATCAGTGGTATACTGGAACAGGGAGCATTTGCGGGATTCCAAACGATGCGATAGCCGGGGCGACCTCCCAGTCGGTCACGCAGCAGTTGGCCACAAGCTCAATCCCGGCCACGTTCTATTACTGCGTGTATGCGGCGGACAGCGCGGGCGATTATTATTACGCGCCGGGATACGTCTCGGTGTATCCCACTAGCACAACGACTTCAATCCCAACAACCACCACAATACTTTACGAGCCGGTCTCGATACTGGAAAGCCCGGCTGCTGCTGCAAATGGCTGGGGCGCATGCTTCGCATACACGCCGCCTGGAAGCACTCAGCAACCGCAAACCTGCGCCGGCAACGGCCAGTCATCGGCGAGCGTTGAGGTGCCCTGGGGATCCATGATAACCTATCTTTGCACTTCGGATTGGGGCGGCGTCCCGTCGTACACCTTCTCAGGCTGGAGCCTGGGGGTGGGCTCGTCCGTCGCATCAAGCCCGTGCATAACATCCGGATATATAGGAGGCCCTGTTGAGGGCGACTATGAGATCATAGGAACCTATCAGGTTAGCGCATCAACCTCCACGCTCATAACGACATCGACGGTCTCAACAACCACCTCCACGCTCTTGACCACGGTGCCTCCAACAATCCCGCCCTTCAGCGTTTCTGTCTCCTACAGCAACCAGCAGATAGACAGCGGGCAGTCGGTCACCATGACAGCAGTCGCAAGCGGCGGGGTCGCGCCCTACTCGTACCAGTGGTACACCGGGGAGGGCCCGTTCTGCGGCATCAGGAGCAATGAGATAGAGGGTGCGAACTCGCGGTCCCTGGTCCAGCAACTTTCAACAGGTTCAATCCCTGCCACGTTCTATTACTGCGTGAACGCGACAGACGGCGCTGGCGTTTCGCTGTACGCCCCAGCCTACGTCTCTGTTTATCCTACGACCACAACAACCATACCGGGCAGCGGAACTACGATTTCTACATCCACAAGCACCTCCACGAGCACTTCTACGACCACAATACTGCGTGGCGGCACAACAAGCACCTCAACGAGCACTTCGACGAGCACCTCAACAAGTACTTCCACGAGCACCTCAACGACCCCTTCCACGAGCGTCTCCACGAGCACTTCTACGACCGCTCTGACTACCACCATAGCGGGTGGAGGCACAACGAGCACTTCAACAAGCACATCAACGAGCACATCCACAAGCACCTCAACGGCCGCTTCTACGAGCGTTTCCACGAGCACAACAACCACCATACAGGGAGGTAGCTCGCTTACCATCTCGTCAATAACGCCGCTCAACCCTACGATACTCTCAGGCCAGAGCGTAACGTTCAGCATAACGCTGAGCGGCGGGGTCGCGCCCTACTCGTACCAATGGTACAGCGGGGCCTTCTCGACCTGCAGTTTGAACTCGCCCATATGGGGGGCTACTTCGCCCACCTACACGGCCTCTTCGGTGCAGGGCTTCTACTGCGTTGATATTACCGACAGCGCGGGAGACACAGCCTACTCGCCGGCGAGTTCGCTGACAATCAACCAGCCGCAGCCCTTGCCCTTCCAGGGCGGCTCTTCGGGCGGAAGCGGATTCAACGGCTACTTCTATTCCCCGAACTACAAGAGGACCGCCCCGATACTGGCCCAGCCCTCGATAAACCAGACCTGCAGCTCTCTTGTCAATACAACGGTCAGCTCCTTCCAAACGATTGTCTTCAACGGTACAAGCTACGATCTGCTTACAAAGTATCTTTCGCCCGGCTCGGGAACCTTCATACTTAATGGGACCACGGTCAGTTTGTCCGAGGGCGGGAAGCAGTATTTGGGAGCCCCAAACAACAGCGACTACTTCACCCTCTTTAACACCTATGAGCTCATGCCGCAGAACTACACGGCCGCCGTGCAGGTCGCGGATGTTGGGCTATGCAGGAACCTACTGACCCCGCGCCTGCAGGCTAGGCCGACGGTGCCGTTTGTGCCCGTGCAGTTTCAGCTTAACATAAACGGCTACGTGATAAACGCTACAAGCTCTGTGCCCAACGACACGGTGAGCATCTACTTCAACGGCGTGCAGATGGCTTCGGGCAACGGCACGGCGGTGTATAATGCAACCTGGGTGCCCGCGGGAAGGTACCTCGTCGAGGCCAAGGACCTGGACTCCGGCAGTTTCGTAAACAAGACGATGGTCAAGCCGTACTTCAATCCGCAGCTCTCCTTCACAGGCTCGTGCAAGAGCAGCCAGAGCACGTACTCAAGCTGCACGACAACGGCGCAGGTGACAAGCTACAACCAGTCCCTCATCGGAAGCCTCTTCGTTAACGGGAGGTTCGTCGGCTCGACAGGCAACACAATAAACTACACGCCTCCGCACGCAGGGATCTACAACATCACGTTCAAGACCGCGGGAAGCGAGCTCTACAGCCCGTACAGCATCTCCTACCAGTATTCTGACGACCCGTTCGGCGCCTACGCTGTTCCGGCGATAGTGGTAGGATTATCAATGTGTTCCCTGATATTGGTTAGCAGGAAGGTCAGCATCTCAACAGATATTTAATGGTGAATTTATGAACCGAAAAGAGGAGTACGCAATCGCGGTGATCATTCTCGTGGCGCTGGTGATGACAGTCGCATCCATGGTTACAAGCGACATGAATCTGGGGATAGGGGCGGTAGCGATATCCATAGTCGCGGTACTGTACTCGATCTACGTCATACATGCGGAGGGCAGGGCCCAGGAGGGGAGGCAGTTTGCGGCTAGGGAGACGGCAGGGCCCTATGAGGCCAAGGTTAGCGAGAGCCTGGCACCCAGGTACGACAGGAAAAACGCGATGAAAGGCTTTGACAAGAAGGAGAGCCCGGATGATTACGCGGGCCTAGCAGGCGAGCCGGTGGCCGATGAGGGTGTTAAGGATGAAGAGCCTCAGCAGGTCAAGAAGAAGCCGCAGAAACAGCAGCCGGTCTATGATTTTGATGAGCAGGGAGAAGAGATACCCAGGCAGAGGAAGGGCAGGTCAAGAAACATGCTCGGAACCGAGGATGAGTAGCTACTTGTTTTCCTTGGCCCTCTGGTAGGCAAGCAGGGAGAGGTACTCGCGCGCCAGGAGGGCGCATTTAACGCCGCTGGCCACGGCTGTGGCGGCCTGGCGGTAGTACTTGTCGGCGACATCACCGGCTATGAAAACCCCCTCTATCTCTGTCTTGACCTCGTCTACGGTCACTATGTAGCCCGCATCGTCCAGCCTTAGCTGGCCCTTAACCATGTCCGTGTTTGGCGCATAGCCTATGGCAACGAAGACCCCGTCCATCGGCATGGAGGTTATCTGGCCATCGATAAGGTTCCTTATCTTCACCCCTTCAACGTGGTCTGTCCCGAGGACCTCCTCTAGGGTGCTGTTCCAGATGAATTTTATCTTGCTGTTTGAGATTGCGCGCTCCTGCATGATCTTGCTCGCCCTGAGCGACTCCTTGCGGTGCACCACGGTGACGGAGCTCGCGAACTTCGTGAGGAAGAGCGCGTCCTCCATGGCCGTGTCCCCTCCGCCCACCACCAGGACGTTCTTGTTCTTGAAGAATGGCCCGTCGCAGGTGCCGCAGCTTGAGACTCCCTTGCCTATGAGCCGCTGTTCGGAGGGAAGGCCCAGCCACTTTGCATTGGCGCCGGTTGCGATTATTACGGAATCGGCGAGGTACTGCTTGCCGCCGGCCGTTATGGCAAACGGTTTTGAGCTAAGCGAGACCGCGGTGACATCTTCGTACAGGAACCTGGTGCCGAACTTCTCTGCCTGGGCCTTGGTCCTCTTCACGAACTCGGGGCCGTCTATCCCGTCCGGGAAGCCCGGTATGTTCTCCACAATGCTGGTGAGCTCGAGCTGGCCGCCCCCGCGCGTGCCCGCTATGACGAGGGGCTCGAAGCCCTCCCTCGCGGCGTAGATCGCGGCGGCGAGGCCCGCAGGGCCTGAGCCTATGATTATGAGTTTTTCAGCCATCAGATCACAAAATAGAACCTTGGTAATGAGTTGCTCAAAATAAGTATAAAAGACTTAACGTGCAACCCAGATAGGCGACTTGATGGGACTTAGGCTCGGCGACGCAAACATCTCACTCGACACGCGCGACGCCGCGGCAAACATAAACTTCGTCTCGCACGCCCACTCGGACCACACCTCAGGCATCTGCAAGAGCAAGGGGCTAATCTCAAGCAGGATAACGAAGGAGCTCATCGAGGTTCGAAGCAAGAAGAGCATAGACAATCATATAGAGCTGGAGGGCGTGAAGCTGCTCGACGCAGGCCACATACTCGGGTCAAAGCAGCTCTACGCCGAGGCGGACGGCTTCTCATTCATCTACAGCGGCGACTTCCAGATGCTGCCGTCGAAGGTTGCCGAGCCCATAGAGACGCGCAGGGCGGACGTTCTGGTAATAGACGCCACATACCCGGACAAGAGGCTCAGGTTTGACGACAAGGAGGAGGTTACTACAGCCATCCAGCATTACCTCTCCTCAAAGCTCGAGAGGGGGATAGTCGTCTTCGGAGCGTACACGCTCGGAAAGGCCCAGGAGCTCGTGAAGATAGCTAACGAGGCAGGCATAGCGCCCGTGGTAGGGAACAAGATCGGCAGGGTAAACCAGGTTTACGAGAGGCACGGGACAAAGCTGGATTATATCTCCATGGATAACGAGACCGGTTTCGAGGATGCGGTCTCGGGTAACTTCTTCGGGATAGTCAGCATGTCAGAGGTCGGTCCCATGAAGGCGAGGCTCTCAAGGGTCTACGATAGGAAGGTGTATACCGGAATTGCCAGCGGATTCGCCAAGGTGTTCCACCTGGGCACGGATGTCCAGTTCTGCCTGAGCGACCATGCCGATTACGCCCAGTCGGTGGAGTACATAGACGCCTGCGCGCCGAGGCTGGTCTACACCTACGGAAAGGGCGCTAGCCCGGCAATAATGGCAAGCAACCTCGACAAAGAGGGCTACAATGTCCATCCCTTCAGCCTAAAGGAGCTTGAGATAATGGCCTGCATAAGGCAGAAAACAGTCCAGTGAGCTCTTCCCAGGGCAACGTCAGATGTCTAACTGAACGTCAGTTGTCTAACCTGGATATCGCCTTAAATAGCATGGAGTTTACCTTCTTACTGAAAGTGAGAACATGGCAAAAAGTGAAATGTCTGGAAACAAAACATGGGGTTTTGTACTAGCCTTTTTGGGCTCGTTGGTATACCTCTATGTAGCGTTCACCCTAGTGTCTGGGGGAGGGGTAAGCGCATGGAGCGCAGGAGCCTCGTTGGCTAATGTGGTCTGGTCGCTAGTGCTCGGACTTGGAGCAGTCGGCGCCGTCTCTCTATTCTTGACCAGCTTCGGCCTTATGAAGGGCGAGAAGATGGCAGTGGAATGGGGAATGAAGATCTCCTTCATGGCGGGAATCGCTCTGGTAGCGCTTACAGCAGGCTCAGTTTGGGCTTGGTATGCGTTGCTCGGCTTCGTCCTTGCTACACTAGGAAGCATAGTAGCTTCGATGTAAACGCCCTAGGCGTTTCTCGATAGCGATTTGTGTTTTTCTTTCTTTTATTTTACCCCTTTCAGGGTCTTCTTCTGATAGTAAATGTTGCTTGCCGAAGGCATGGCTAGGGCCATCTCTTTGCCCTATAGAATAGCTAATATTAGAGCTTCGAGACCCTCTTCTCTAGGCGCGCGTAGCGCTTCAGCAGGGCTCGCGTGTTGGCCCTTATCTCCTTCGGGTCCTTGTTAAGCCTTGCGATGCCCTCCTTCATTGCCGCTGCGCCTATCGCAGAGGCCACCCCTTCTGAGACCTTGTAGGCCTCCTTTCTCTCGGTCATCCTGGGCATTATCCTCTCAACACTGAGGTTTTTACTTACAGTCTTGGCTATCGCCTGCGCTGCGGCGTACAGCATGGACTCGCTCAGGTGGCGTGCGCGCACCTCGAGAAGGCCTCGTGAGATGCCCGGGAAGGCGACGCTGTTGTTCACCTGGTTGGGTGTTGCGCTGCTTCCTGTCGCCGCTATGAATGCGCCTGCGCTGCGCGCATCCTGGTAGGTTATCTCAGGGGTGGGATTTGTCAACGCAAGGACTATCGGCCTCTCAGCCATCTTCTTTATCAGCTCCCTGCTGAAGGCACCAGGCACGCCGCTTACGCCGATGAAGACGTCTGCGCCCTCGATCATCTGCTCAAGGCCTCCCTGAAGGTTCTGCGGGTTGCTGGATATCGCTATCTCCTCCTTGAACTCGTTCATCCCGTCCTGCCTGCCCCGATATATCGCGCCCTTGCTGTCAAGCACGTACAGGTTCTTGAAGCCGGCGAAGTGCAGGAGCTTGGCGATGCCGATGCCCGCTGATCCCGCGCCCAGAAGGACTATCTTTACATCCTTGGCCTTCCCTGCGAGCTTGAGGGAGTTGGTGAGCGCGGCGAAGGCGACCACGGCGGTGCCCTGCTGGTCATCGTGAAATACAGGTATCTGGAGAAGCTTCGCAGCCTCCCGGACTACGCGCAGCGACTTCGGCGACTCGATGTCCTCTAGGTTTATCGCGCCGAAGGAGGGCTCTATCTGCTGAAGAAGCTTGAGGATCTCCTCCTCGCTGCTCTTTTTGATGCAGACCGGCACAGCATCGACGCCTCCGAACTTCTTGAACAGGAGGGCCTTGCCCTCCATGACCGGCAGGCCTGCTTCCGGACCTATGTCGCCAAGGCCGAGGATGCGGGTGCCGTCGGTTACAATGGCGAGCGTATTCCCTTTGTTGGTGTAAGTGAATACCTCCTCCGGGTGCGCTTTTATCTCCTGCGAGACATAGGCAACGCCAGGAGTGTAGTAGGTGGAGAGTTCCTCGGTCGTCTCTACAGGAACCTTGCCTATCATCTCGATCTTTCCGTGCTTCTCCTTGTGCTTCTCAAGTGCAGTGGCTTTATCTACCATTAAAACGCCTCTTATCTGATTTAGCGGAAGGTTTCATTAACACATACAGGATGGCACCGACCCAAGCCGTAAGGAAGAGGGTTATCAGCGCCGCGTATTTTTTGTAGCTGCTTATCTGGCCGTAGGCGATGCTTGCCTGGGTGGTCGCCAGCTGCGCATAGCTTATCGCAAGGGTGGGGGAGGAGTTCTGCAGCTCCTGGGCCCTGCCCAGATAGGAGTAGGCGGCGCTAAGGTTTGGGGAGAAGATGAGGTACGAGCTCTGGTTGACGGAATTTATGTAGCTCTCCGCCTGCGACCAGCGAAAAGTTTGCCTGCTGGACAGTATAGTTCTGGTTGTACAGCTGTGACGCCGGCAAGAGTAGCAGTGGGATAAGAACAAAAAAAGAAAAAGAAGGTAAGGCCTTCATGGCCCTACCTAGAGATTAACGTCTATCTTGAGCTCCTGCTTGAGTTCCCTGTACCTGTTTCGTATGGTTACCTCGGTCACGCCGGCAACGTCCGCGACCTCCTTTTGGGTGCGGCGCTCGCTTACCAGCGCGCCTGCGATGTATACCGCGGCGGCAGAGACCCCTGTCGGGCTCCTTCCGCTTATCAGTCCCTTCTTCATCGCCTGCTTGAGCAGCTGGAGCGATCGCTCCTGCGCCTCACCGCTGAGCTTCAAATGCAGCCACATACCTCGGCACGTAGGCCGACGGGTCTGTCAGGGGGATCTTCAGGTTAAGTTCGTGCGCGATTATGCGGTACGTCCTGCCGATCTCCTTCTTTGAAACGTTGGATATCTGCGAGATCTCGTCGAGAGTCCTGGGCATGCCCGCGCTCCTGCAGGTTGCATAGAGTGCCGCATTGACCACAGTCTCGATAGGCCTTCCGCGGATCAGGTTGTTCTTCACGCACTGCCTGTAGAGAAGTGCAGCCTGCTCGCGGATGTTGTCCGGCAGGCCGAGATAGCTTGAGACGCGGTTCAGCTCCGGCAGAGCGACAAGATAATTGCGCTCGCTTGAGCTTGCGATGCTTGCCCTCTTGTGCCACTTGCGCATCCTGTACAGCTGCGCCTGGCGCTTTGAGGAGAGCTTCGTGCCCTTGATGTCCTTGTTGTACATGTCGATTTCTGTGACGAGGCCCTTGTTCGGCTTCATGTACTTGATCGGGGCGCCTGTCCTTGCGCGGGCATTGCGCTGGTCAGAGTCGAATGCTCGCCACTCAGGACCTTCGTCCGTGACGTTCTCCTCTATTACGAGTCCGCAGTTGTTGCAGATGTACTCTCCGCGCTCGTTGTCAAAAATGATCTCCGTGTTGCCGCAGCTCGGGCATCTCTTTATGTCACGTCCCATGCTCGGGAGCTCCTTCGCTCCTATGCTGCTCGGAACGTGACCATCGTGGGTGTTGTAGGCCTGCTGTTCTGTGCATGAGGGGCTTTGGACCTGATTGCTGCTTCTTTTGGCTGTTTGTGGGTTTTTGCCATATCTATCACCGAATATTGATCGTAACCTTGTGAAATTTGGAATAGCTTTTAAATCTTTCTAAAAAGAGTATATTAATATTTGGACATAAGATATTTAAACCTTTCGGTGATGTTTGGTCTCGACGACATGTTGTCGGACGATATAGCCGTTAGAAACCTACAGGGTGGATCCTTGATTCATGGAGCTGTCGCGCAAAAGGTTCCAAAATAATAAGTGCGATTATCTCGGGTGGGAATTAAGATGTTTTGGTCATCTTTTAATTCTTGCCCGCAATTAATCTGTAGGGTTGGTGACAAGTTTGGACAAGAATCAGAAACTGCTGCTTTTAGTTGCCATCATCTTTGTAGCGGGCCTGTTTTAAGGATAGTATTTCTACACTAGCGGCTTTTTCTTCGAGCCGGACGTCTACTACCATTATGAAGTCGTCAGGACAGCCATTGCTATGGGGCATGTGCCACAATATCTAAGCACGTCCGGTTATCCTGCCACGATAATTCCGGAGCCTGTTGGGCTTTACCTTCACTCCGTTGCTTCCTGATGGCGTTCGGATTTAGCGCCATGGTGTCAATCCTCATCACTCCTTTTATTTTCTACGCTTTGGAATTCATTTTTGCAATTATATTCATAAGGTTAATCTGGAACGACAGGCAGTTCCTGCTCCTTGGGCTCTTCTTCGTTTTCATTGCAGTTGCGTCCATAGCCAGGACGGCGTTGGGCACCTATCGCGGAGACGGTTTTGTCTCCCTCTGGATTCTCATTGCCTTCATAGCACTCTATTATTCCCTGAATTCGGAAAGGTGGTATCTTTTTGCCTGCGCTGCGGGAGTAAGCTTTGCGCTCGCCGAGCTTTTCTGGGGAGGCGGCCAGTTTGGTATTTTTGCGTTCTTCGTGGCATTCGCACTTTTCCTCCTGTTTTACAAGGGGAAGAAGGTCAGGATGTGGTCTTTTCCGATTGCGTATCTGCCATTTGCAATACTCTCCATAGTTCTTGCTGCGGCAGGATGGATCGTGCCCATGCCCTCGACGGGGCAGTCGTGTCGGTCATAATATTTTTAGGGATGGCGTCGCTTACGGCCATCTTTTATGGCAAACCAAAGAACAAGCTGGTTTTTTACGCCGTTTGTGTTGTCGTTTTTGGTCTCCTGGTTTTTGTGCAATCAGACCTTTTGCAGTACATAGTGGTGGGAAACGGGTTCACTCCGAATACGCTTCTCTTCAGCACCATCTCTGAGCTGCAGCCGCCCAACCAGATTACCTACATCAATTCGCTCGGCTCGCTGATGTTCATGACGCCAATCGGTTGGGGGATGATGGTGGGAACGCTGCTGCCCCATTCATTCCGGTGATTCTAGGGCTCTGGGCGGTTTTAGTCCTGGCCTCCCTGTATTTCATGAGGAAATATTTCAAGAGCCAGGCAGTCATCCTGCTTTTCGGATGGTTCTCGGTCACGCTTTACCTTTCGATGTCGGTGATTCGGTTTGCCACGCTGCTAGTGGTCCCGCTTGGGCTCCTTAGCGCATTCGTCGTGCTGAAGACCTTTGATGAAAGAAAGAAGGACAGGAGGCTAAGGAGATACATGCGCTACTTTTTTGGCATGCTCATCATCCTGCTGCCGGTATTCACGGTTGCTTCCCTTTGGAATACGGCGCCCGGCAGATTACATAAACGGCAATTTTATCAACGCTTCCGCCTGGCTGGGCTCGCACACGCCCAGCAACAGCCTGATCGTCAGCCTCTGGCCAGATGGCTCGGTGATAGAGTCGGTGGCCAACCGGACGGTTTGGATGGACACGGTTGGCAGCCTCAATGCGACTAGAACCTACGCCTTCGCGCGCTGGGTCTTCGGTCAGAGCACCAACTCAAGCTACCTCTCTTCCCTGCCGCAGGGCCTGCCGACGTACCTCTTCTTCAGGGGGATATGGCAGGAAGAGAGCCTGGCCATCTCCATCGAGGGCGGCTACGGCAGCACCTATTACCTGCAGGGCAACTACACGCCGCCGGGCCTAGACAGCACAGTCTACATCGAACTGCTCAACTGCACGTCGTGCAGCATGGGAAACTACACGCTGACGCTGGTCTTCAACAACAGCGACAGCAGGATATACAAGATTTCAAGGGGCTAGGAAGGGGTATAATTCATTATCTGGTATAGAGAGAAGTTTGTGCTCATGTCGCCGCTCTCGGTTGCTAGAACCTTCAACTTGTACTTAGCCAATATTGTGTTGCACGAGGTATTGTTGAATGGGTTTCCACAGAAGTAGCTGTAATCAAGAACGAAACAGCCGTAGTTCTTAAGCTGCGGATCCGAAGAATTGTATAAATTTACATAGGCTGCACTGCGATTTAGTCCATACCATAAGTATGGTGAGGGCGAGAGTACTAGGCAACTTGAAGGGATTAGATTGTAATTTTCATTGATGAATGTCAGTGAACGATTGGCGTACATCATTGAGTATGGATTGCTCTGTGACGTGGTATTTGGTATCGTGGGGAAATCGGAATACAGATAATTAGGGTGTGTTAGAAATGGGATCGCGTAGAAGAATGGCGTTATGAAAAATAGTATCACCAGCACAGTTATTGTGGGCTTTTGGAACACCAACTTTTTATTCTTGGGACTTTTATCAAAAAGCGAGGAGATTAGTTTGCTCGTCCCGTAAACCCCGAAGGCAGCCAATATGGAAAGGGCCGGATATAGTATTAAAAGGAACCTTACTGACCCACCGAGCAATGCGGATCCAGAGAAATAAAGGCAGTAGAATATGAGATAGCCAAAAAATAAGCACAAAAGCATCAACAAAACGCTATTGCCCTTTTGCTCTTTGTGTAGTGTGAGGTATGCAACACCGAGCATTGCAAATATGCCTATTTCAGGTAAGAAGATTATCGGATAGGTGGCAACGCCGCCACTCAAAAACAAGGCATTCTGTAGTATGTTGTTTGGGAGGTAAGAGATGGCGAAGATCTGGCTATTTGAGTTCAGGAAAGGCAGTGCATTTACGAGCAGTATACTTTGCGTGGCAAGTATGGCATAAATCTCCGGAAGCATTAATATTGAAAATACTAGCAGCAATGGCAGTGCCTTGGAAAATGTAGTTTTATTTCGCACTGCTTTGACCCTTGAAGCAAGGCTCTTTGAGATGCTTTGCTCCCCAAAAGTGAAGAAAATTATGATGAAAATAGGAATTAGCAGTAGGGCTTCTACCCTTATGTAGGAGGCCAACACTAGGCTTGACAAGAACATGGCAAGCGTTGATTTTGTCGGTTTTCTGGCAAATAATACAGAGAAGAAGACAGCCATTGTGGCGAGGAACAAAAAGGGTATGTTTGGGTTTGTAATCGTCCTGGACCATATGAAGAGCTCCGGTATGAGCGTAAATGTGAGTGCGGAGAGCACCGGAATCTCCTTTTTGTCAGTCAAGAGGCTGGAGAGCAAGAAAACAGAGACTATGGAAACCGCGCCGAAGAAGAGCTCCAGATTGTAGGCGGTCGATATCCCGGCCCCGAGCAGTTCAAATGCTATCGCAATCAGGAACGGCCACCCACCAGGGTCAAAGCCCATGGAGGTTAGATAACAGCTCTTAAGCTGGGCTGTGCCAAACGCGCATGAGAGCGCGTTCCCGTGGTTTACAATGTTCACGGCTATGCTCTCGTATATCTGCTCATCGAAGAAGATCAGCTCGGTCTTTTTCAAAAAGAATATTGAGAATACTACAAAGAACGCAATGATTGCAAGCAAGGCAATAACTGAGTACTTGTTTATGTGGCCGCCCAGCGCGCGCCTTATCTCTGCCCTGCCGAGTATTACCGACCCTGCCAATGCTACAAAGGCTGCCGAGCAGGCGATTGTTGTTGCATATCCGGGATACACGCTTGAAAAAATGAAGAAGAATGAGCCAACGATTAATGCAAGGTAGAAAATAGGGAATAGCCTGGTTTTGATGTTAAATTTCATCTAAAATCAGCTATAACTGCACTTGACATTCTAAATGTCTTTATATGCTGGATTTGGCGGAGGCGGGATTTGAACCCGCGACCTCTAGATTTCTTAGCAGTCATCGCAATAATTGCTCTTCACTCATAGTGCTTTGCATATGAGTCTAGCGCTCTAACCAGGCTGAGCTACCCCGCCATAGGGTATGAAAAAGATGTTGCTTAAAATATTTATATCAGTCAGTGTCGTAGCAGAGCGAACCTCCGCATGTACGCCTCCGCTTGGAAGATGACGAAGTAAGGGAGCACTATGAGGGAGATTATGAGCAGCAGGATGTAGCTCGCGTAGAAGCCCGTCAGCCCTATCAGGATTGCGTCGAGGACCGAGATGATGACAGTTATCAGGACAAGCCACTGTATGAAGTAGAGCGGGCTCTTTACGACCAGAAGGAGGCTGTTCTTCATGGAGCGGAGTATGCCCTTGTTGTCGACCACTATCGCGCTGGGCGCGTAGAAGATGAAGAGGAAGCCAAAGAAACCTGCGAGGCTTGTCAGAAGCGCCTGGATGCCAAATATGTAGCCGACGACGTTCGCTATTAGCAGAAGTGCAGTGTAAAGGACAAGGACAACAAAGACCTTGCCGATGTACTTCTCTATCTCAAGCAGGACACGTTTGGACACAGCGACGCTGGTCTTCTTGGACTTGACCACGAGGCTTATCGCAACGAAGGCGAAGCTCATGAAGAGAAGCGAAAAGAAAAGGGCGGCTATTATCACCGCGACCGTGGCAAAGTTAAGGTCTGTGAAGATGCTTGCGCTCCTTATGAAGATTGCACCGGAGCTGACGTAGGTAGGGAAGGTTGCCAGTAGGGGTATGAAGAATGCTATCACGAAGGGTATGGAGAAAAGAAGGACTAGGTTGCGGTTTGTGCGGTATGCTTCCCAGGAGTCCGATAAAACGTTTCCCATTAAGCAACACCCTCAAACAAATTTAAATTTAAGTCAAATAAAAATAAAAGAAAAAAACCAGATAAACGCGCCGATGATTTTAAATCACACTAGCTGGTGCCTGTTACGCCTGCGCATGTGGCATTGCTGAGGCCATTGACTGATGCATTGTTTCCAGTGCCAGTGTTAATGCCGTTGTTGTTGTTTGCGTTGTTTATGCCTATAATCTGCCCGACTATGAACGGAGCGATTATGTACAGCACAAGTGCGATTATCCCGCCCATCAGCATACCCATTCCCCAGCCCTGCATATTTCCCCTGAAGTTACCAGTCGCAGGAAGGAAGTGCGCGAATGCGTACAGCGTGCCGCCCAATATGAACATAAGCAGTGCCAGGATGCTCAGCACAGTTCCTATGCCGTTTACGATGCCGCAGAGCGCATTTGTCAGAGCGCTTGTGTTCTGCGCGAATGCGTAAGGCACAACCAAGCTGCCCAATACGCCTGTGAGCAGACCAAAGAATACCAGCAGTCTTAGCCTAGATGAGTCATTATGTTTCATATACACGACCTTATTCGATAGATACTAGTAACTATCAACATTTAAATACGTTTCTATGCTCTTAGCTCTCGTAAACAGCCAGGAAAGCGAGGACGACCGGACAAAAAGTTTCCAGCTCAGGTGTTTGACATTATGATTCCGTCGATTATGCCGTGGACGCCTATGCCTCCGGTGGATCTCACCGAGAGCCTGTGGCTGAGCACCGGCCTTGCCAGGAAGCGGATGTCATCCCGGGTTATCTCCTTTCGCCCCTCAAGCAGGGCCTTTGCCTTTGCGCACTTCATGAAGGCTATGTCGGCCCTCGGGCTGGCCCCCATGACCACGTGCATGTCGACCCTGGTGGCGCCGACTATCTGCGTTATGTAGGCGGCGACGTCGTCAGGCAGGATTATGCTCTTTGCCATCTCCTGGAGCTCGGTTATGGCTGCCGTGTCGATTATCTTCTTTACCACTGTCTGCTCCTCCTTCTCCTTTATCCTGAGCATCACGATCTCCTCGGTGGCAGAGGGGTAGTCGACGTCTATCTTCATTATGAACCGGTCTGCCAGGACCTTGGGCAGCGGCGTGGTGCCCTCTATGTTGAGCGGGTTCTGGGTCGCGAAGCCGATGAAGGGGCTGGGCAGCTTCAGGTCGGCGCCGCCGGCTGAGACCTGGCGCTCCTCAAGCGTCTCGAGCAGCGCGCTCATCGTTCGCGGCTGCATCCTGTTGAGCTCGTCTATGAGGAAGATGTTGGTGAAGACTGGCCCCTTCCTGAACTTTATGCTCTTGTCCACGTCCTCGTAGGTGGCCCCGACTATGTCCGTGGGCGTGAGGTCCGGCGTGCCTTGGATACGCTTGAAATCGGCCTGGATGGTGTCTGCGAGCGCCTTGGTCATGGTTGTCTTGGCTACGCCGGGCACCCCTTCAAGCAGGGCGTGGCCGTTCGCCACCACGGCTATCACCATTAGCTGGATGGTCTCGATCTTGCCGGAGATGTGCTTCCTCATCTCCTCAAGGATCTCCTTGTAGACAACGTTGGCATCCATCTAAAAACCATAAATACATCGAACAAAAGCTTTATAATATACCTATCCCATATTACTGCTGGAGGTGTATGGATGGCAAACAGCGAGAGAGTTAGTAAGCAGGTCACGATAGCGCACGTTCTAGACATACTGGAGACAAGGAAGAAGGATGGGGAGTTGGGTTACGAGCAGCAGCTGTCCTATGATTACGCTAAGAAGTTCGCAAAGCTGGAGCCCAAGGTGGGCGCGAAGCTCGTTCAGGAACTTGAATCGCTAGGAATCAGCCAGAAGGGCGCCATCTCCATAGTCGACACCATGCCGGCGGAGATGATCCAATTAAAGCAGATACTCGCAAACGAGAAGAAGACCGTAGAGCAGGAGGTCGCGGACAAGGCCATGGCGATAGTGGAGAAGCACAGAGGTAAATAAGTGGGAGGGGAGTTTGCATGCCAGAAGCTGAACTACGGAAGGAAGAGCTTGAAGAGTACGCAGTAGTCCTAGACTATCTCCCAACGGGCAAGTCTTTTTCTGTGAGGTCAGAGCCGGTGGCGCAGCTGCTGGGCGAGACAAGATTCACGCTACTTGAAGCGGTGCCGAAGAACCCGGACATAAAGGTTGCGGAGCGCCTGTACATCGGAAAGGGCGAGCGTGACAAGATTGCGCTCATCAAGACCAGGCTTACCTACAACAACCTGACCGAGGGCGCGAAGAACGAGCTCCCGAACGCGATACACGGAGTGATAAAGAGGAACGAAAAGAAGTTCGTCGACTTCTTCAACAACGCCTCCCCGCTCAACATACGAATGCACGTGCTTGAGCTTCTGCCAGGGATAGGAAAGAAGCACCTTGCGGCGATACTCGATGCGCGAGAGGAGAAGCCATTCGAAAGCTTTGCGGACATAGGGCAGCGTGTTTCATTGCTACAGGATCCGGTCAAGCTTCTTACCGATAGGGTGCTTATTGAACTGAAGGGCGAAACTCGCTTCTACATACTCGCAAGGCCACCCAGCGTCCCTAGACCTTACTAGATGTGTTAGCGCTAGACAATAATTTCAATAGTGTCTATCTTTGATTTCTTAATCTGCTCCTCTATCTGCTTTTGCATGTTCTTCGCATTCTCAAAACTAACATTTCTTGATGCGACCCTCTCTTTGAGTTTCTGATCACCTATTTTCAGGTGTACTATAAGATCGGAGTCGAATACGATTGTACCGAACACCGGCTCTCCGGCCACAACCTTTACATACTTCTTCGCGAGCTTGTCCATCAACTTGCCTATCTCTTCCGTCCAGGGAGTTGCATTGACCTCGTTTGCTTCCTGCTTCGTGAGTTTTGGAAAAACAAGGTCGTCCATGTCATGGACGATTATTCCCCTCTCTCTTAATTGTCGGATTAGGGTTGACTTTCCGGTGCAGGTCGTCCCTACAACAGCTACCCTCTTGCTTTTGTTTTCAATAAATATGTTCTCTATCTTCGTCAACAACTCGTTATCATTGTGGTGGACCTTTTTTGCAAATACCACTGCATCACTTACTTCTTCTGCGCCTTGCCCAGGTCAATCTCCGGGAGGTAGCTTAGCAGGGACAGCAGGTACATGACGACGGTTATGAAAATTCCCACAAACAGCGCAACGAAGGAGGGGTTCAGCAGCATACCGAAGATCAGGAAGAGCACGCCCAGTGCCACGTACAATCTCTGCCTTCCGATATACTTCTTCCTGTACTTCTTGTAATTCTCGTAGCACTCCTTGCACACCACCAGGCGGTTGTTGCTGACCTTGCGGAACAGCTTGAGCTTGATGTAGCGTATCGTCCTTATCACGTTGTCCGTCTTTACCTCCAGCCCGTTCTTCTCCTTGCCGCAAACTACGCAAACGTTTTTTTGTTTCATCATTCCACCCTCAGGTGCATTATCTTGCCAAAGGTCTCCTCAATCTTCTCCTCGTCCAGCATGTTGAATATCTCGACTATGGAGGTGTCGTTCAGGCCTATCCGCCTGAGTATGTTTGCGATGTCCTTCTGCTTTATGCCGAGCTTCTCCAGCATTCCGACAAAGCTCACCGCGTCCACGTGCTTGTGCATCTTGTCCAGGCGGGCAAGCAGGGACTCGGTGCTCGCGTCGCTTATCCCGAGCGAGGTGACCATCTTCTTGAGGTCCAGCTTCTTGACGGATACGTTGTTGGTTGATTGCGCCATCTCATCACATTTGGCCCAGGATGCGGGTTATCAGCGGGTCCAGCAGCCCTATGCTGCGCAGCAGGTTTACGATCGTTTCGTTGCTCACGCCCAGCCCGGTCAGCAACTTTACGAAGTTCTTCACGTCTATGGTCTTTCCGCCGGTCGTTATGGCTTCGAGCGACTTTGTTATTATCTCGGAGCCGATCCCGCTCTCGATCATCTTTGAGCTCAGGTTTATCTTGTCGAACGAGTACTCCTTGACAACGGCGGGGTCCTGAAGCTCCTTCTGGTCAAGGACCTCGGTGAGGAAGATTATGTAGGTATCGAGCGGCAGCTCGCCCACAACCCGCTCCAGTATGAAGACGTTTGGAAACCTGACGCTGGTGTTGAATGCCATGTCGACAGCCGCCTGGCCCACTCCGAACTTGCCTATCTCTCCGCGTATGAAGTCCGAGAAGTTTAGCGAGCCCTGGAGATAATTCATGAACTTCTCGAAGCGGATGCGGAGCATGAAGGTCGTGCCGACGTTGGAGAAGATCGCCTCGTTTACGTCTGTCGGGTTCTGAGAGGCGACAATGAGGCCGAACTGGTACTTGCGGCCCTCCCTGATTATCGTGACCGCGTCGCTGCGCTCGTCGCTCGCGACCTTCCAGGCCTCGTCAAGGACGACGAAGGTCTTGATGCCAGCCGTGGCGCTCCAGCCCTCCATCCTCATCTTCTCCTTGAGTGTCTGGAGTATGAACAGGGCTGCCATGGCGCGGAAACGCTCGTCGGGCAGGCCGGAAAGGTCAAGGTCCACAAGGCCCGACGTTGAGAGCTTGCCTATGTCGATGGTGCTCTTGTTGGCAAAGTAGTCCTCCCCCTCCCTTGAGAACTGCCTTAGGCGGTAGATCGTATTTTCGAGCTCGGCGGGATAGGCGTAGGTGCCTTCCTGCAGTTTCTCCTCAAGCAGGTGCGTTACTTCCTTCAGCGTTGGGGCCTCGCGGTTGGGCGCAGGCACCGCAGCCAGGGCAAAGCCGGTGTTCACGTAGGCCTGCTCTATCGCCTCGGCAGTGAGTCTTCGCTGTTCAGGAAAGTCGGCGATGTCCGTGAGTATGTCCAGCGAGTTCATGATCTGCTTTGCGCGGTCAATCGGCTTCATGCCCGACAGGTCCATTATATTCATGTAGTCCCCGCGGGAGAAGGAGACGACCACACCGCCGCTCTGCTTTACCCAGGAGAGATACTCTCCCGCCCAGTCGATTATTATCGCGTTGGTGTTCCAGACGTAGCTCGCCCTGGTCAGGAAGGTCTTTACGAAGAAGCTCTTTCCCGATCCGGTTATTCCCACCACCGAGATATGCGGGTTCGTGAGCTGCGATGAGGACCAGGTGAACGGCACCTTGAACAGCTTGGTCACGCCTATGAAGATCGAGTTGGTCGGGTCGTTAAGCAGAAACTCGAACGGAGGCTCCGGGGGCCTTGTGAGGAAGAGGCGCTTAGCGGCCTCGTTGCTCATCAGAGTTTGGATGCGCACTAGCGTCATGATTATACAATGACGTATAAGCTTAAAAATCTTCAAGCGGGTTACTTCTGCATGTTGAACAGCTTCTGCATGTCCGTCGGGTCGAAGAGGAAGTAGTTCAGCTTGTGCAGCGTGTGCACCTCCCTTCCGACGATGCGGATTATGTTCAGGTCAAAGGCGTTGAACACGGTCTGGAGCTTGTTGAGCTGGTTGGTCAGCGCGTCTGCGGCGGCCTTGTCGCTCACTCCCACAGCCGTGGTCTCGATGTACATAAGCGCGTTTATCGGCAGCTCGCCGCCGGAGATGCGGTCGATTCGCGCCTGCACTATGTTTATCTGGCGCTGCAGGCTGTCCATCTGCATCTGGCTCGGCGCGCTGGAGCCCGCCAGCTTCGAGAGCTGGAACTCGTAGTAGCCCCGGTCGCCCTCCAGGTCCTCCCTGTACTTCTGTATGTCCTGCGGATTGGAGATCATGCTGAACTTGAAGGGGAAGTCGACGTTCATGACTATCCGCTCCCATTTGTCAGGCGCAGAGGCCATCATCTGGTCGTCCTGCTGGAGTATGGACTCCTGGCGGAATACGTAGTTGTAGATGTTCGCCGTGAGGTAGCCGGTGGCGTAGTACAGCCCGTTCGCGTACTTCACCACCCTATTCTGCTCCTTGGGCGCCGTGTTGCCCTTTGAAAGGGTTATGGTTACCCCAAGAATGCGCGTCACCGCGGGAAAGATCAGGAAGTCGGCGTAGTTGAGCAGCAGGATAAATACGAGTGCTATTACGGCGAGCAGAGCCACAACAGAGCCAAGGGGGCCGTAGTTCGCGAGACCCAGCAGGATTATCAGTATCGAGATTGCAGAGAATGCAAGATACATTACGGTTTGTTCATCCATGGAATCACTATATTCCTTCCTCTATGCTCTTCTGCCTGATCATCTCGTTCACGGTCTCGACAGGGATCATGTACTCCGGCTCGATCAGCTTGAGCATCTCATCACCCTTGATCACATAGGCTGAGATCCCGAACACGGAGCTTATTCCGGCGGCGAGCTCCTCGGCGCGCTGGTAGGCTATGTTGGAGGCCTCCTCCTCGTTCCCGCCGAAGGCGCTCACCATCGCGTAGGACATCAGCGACTCGGATTTTGAGCCGCTTATGCTGTTCAGCAGGTTGTGCCACATCTGGGTCTCTCCCTTCACCCGATCGGCCTGCGGCGAGCGCTGCTTGGGGTCGGAGGGAGTGAGATTGTGCAGGCGCTCCTCCGCCTGCTCGAGCCTCTTTCTAATCTGGGCTATGTACTCGTCCTTGCTGACCATGTAGAGCTCGGAGGAGAACTTGACAGTGCTCTTGGTCACCGTAAGCATCCGGCTGAACATCCTTGCGATGTCCAGCTTCTCGGCGGCGGTCATCTCGGTGCCGGAGCGGTACATCGGGATGTTTACAAACGAGGTGGCGTAGGTGCCGTTCTCATCCCTTATCACTATGGAGGTTCCCGAAGGCGAGACGAAGTAGGGCTCTGCCGAACTTACGACGATGTTCCGGTTCTTCATCCTGGTCGCGGGGATGTAAAGGTAGGTGTAGTATTTGGTGGAGAAGGCGATTATCGCAAGCAGCAATGCGAGCAGCGCGAGAAAGAAGTCGATGGCGAAGTTGCTTATTACGAATGGAACTATGGCGCAGACCAGCGAGGCGCTGGCGAGTATGAGAAACAACAGCATCTGCGTTTTAAGAGCCAGAGGAGCACCTATATGGATACAACACTAATCTTTTTAGCTATGGCGAGTGGCTCAAACAATCCTGAGCCTTCCGGAGAACTTCGTGGCACCCCCTATAAACTTGGCGGTTTCGGTTATGAAAATGTAGGTCAGCGCGAAGATCAGCGAAGGATAGAAAAGGACGGACATCCAGAACGCGCTGAGGCTGGTGTTTATCTGCCCGAGCGTCTGCACCAGCGGCGACTGCTGCGAGATTGCATTCAGCTGGGCACCGCTCCCGGTTCCGTACCTGGCGAGCGACGCCGTGGTGGATGCGATCTGGCCCTGCAGGGCGGTGTTGGTGAAGTAGAAGGCCACGGAGAAGAGGGTGGGCATGATCACGAAGCCACCGATCGCTATGGCGATCATCATCCCTCCGAGGTTGCGGAGCGGTAGTATCGCGCGGAAGATTATCCCTGGTATGAGGAAGACCGGGATTGCGGCGTACATCATGATCATTATAAGGTAGAACTCGCCGTAGAGGAGCATCACACCGTCAAACATCAGGGCGCTTATGGTCTGCGCCGGCACCACGAACCATACGGTTATTGCGGGAGTGAGGTAGCCCAGGAGGTTGCTGATGCAGGTGGTGTCCGACACTATGGGGGAGCACAGTTGAAGGTTGAGGCTCGCGTAGTACTTGTCGGCTATGGTGATCTGGAGCATCTGGGTGATGAGACCCTGGGTGGAGGTTATGGTTCCGCTTATGTAGTTGAGCGAGCTGACGTATGGGTTCGTATTGGCGAGTATGAGGGAGGGCAGGAGGCCAACGATGACGGCAGTGACGAAGAGGAAGGCGACGACTATCAGGGTGGTCGCGGCGGCTTCGTAAAATTCACCAACAGCGAAGTTCCTCAGCCTCTCACTCCGCAGGAAGGCGCTGATCGCAAAGAGCAGCACCGCGACCGAGAACGAGAGGAGGATGGCCAGGAAGGCGATGGGCTCGTACTGGACCCAGTAGTTCGCGATCGCCTGGTTCGCCTGGCTGCAGTACCAGGGGGCGTACTGGTAGATTACGCTGCTGCTCGTAGAGCTGCAGATGCTGCTGCTCTGGGCGCCTACCGTGAACAGCCCGAGCGAGGCGAGCGCGATCAAAACAGCAAGCAGTTTCATAGGTTCAACTCATAGCACGTTCTCGAGCAGCGAGAGGAAGCTGATGCGGTCCCCAATCGCCTGGGAGAACTCCGTTACAAACGTGTCAAGTATCACAAGGTTAAAAACATCCATAAAGACTATGCCGATGAATATCAGGCCGATGTAGGCGAAGAGGTACTCCGGGATGAATGAAAGGAGCGATGCGCCGGTGAAGTACTGTACGGCCATCGCCACGTAGGTGGCAACCGGATAGGCTATGATCGGGGCGAGCGCCGCGGTCCCGAGGGCGGAGACGTGCTCCAGCGCGTAATCCAGGAAGCCGTAGTTCACGGCTATCAGAAGGGGATAGATCAGGCCTATCCCGAGCCCGAAGGCGATCATCGCGCCTCCGAAGGAGCGGGCGAAGCCGAAGGCGCGCGAGATGAGACCTATCGCCATGAAGACGGCGAAGATCAGCGGCGCTACCGCGAGCAGGAGAAGCTGGAGCTGGTTCAGCAGGATGAATGTGTATATTATGGGCACCGCGTACAGCCCGAAGTCTCCCAGGCCGCCGCCTCCGCCGACTGCGAGGCCGACCGACGGGCCGAAGCCGATCGGACCTAAGCTGACGCTGCTTTTCTGGTTGAGGTTTCCGCCGACATTGAACTTAAAGGTGTAGGTGTATGAGAGCGAGGTGCTGAACCGCACCTGCACAAGGTACAGGAGCTCATTGAAGTTCAGCACGTAGGTGTTGAAGGTGTAGAGGTCGCAAAGCGAGATCGAGTATATGTTGTTGCCCGTGCCCGATGAGCACGATGAGGAGATTAATCCTACGCTGCCGAGCGCGCTCGTGGGGTCTACGGTGCAGATGCTGGTGGCCATGGCTGCGAAGATGATTATCAGGATGAGTGAGGTGATGAGCTCGTAGAACTTCATGCGCGACCAGGCCCTTATGTTTCCGCTGTCTCCGAGAAGCGGGCCGAGCATGTAGATTACCAGGACGATGCCGGTGAAGGCGAGCACCGCAAGCGCTGCGATCGGAAACCAGCTCGTGTAGGGCGCGGTGAGGAAGCTGCTGATGCTGCTCACGCAGCTGGTCTGGAGGAAGACGAGCGCCGGTATTATGCTTGCGAAGAAGATCATATTATCCCCCTTATGAGACTGTTGGCATTTAGAGACGGCGCTCCCAGCACGTCGCCGAGCATCTCAAGCAGTTCGTAGGAGACAAGGTAGGCGATGAATATCCCCGCCAGCGTCTCGACAAAGAATGCAATCGCCGCAGTGTATATGGCGATTGTGCCGGTGAGACCAAAGCTTTGGATCAGTGTTGAAGCCCCTCCCGAGACCGTGCCGCCTCCCTGGTTATTGAGCACGGAGAAGGCGGTGGTGATGAAGGAGGAGAGGCTGGTGACAGGAGTCAGGCAGTAGTTTGTGCCGCTGCTGGCGCCGGTTTGGCATAGGCCGGAGCCGGTGCTTGTGCTTCTGGTGGCCGTTGTGAATGGGTACAGTATCGCCGGGAAGACTATGTAAAATGCGATGAAGATGGCGATGAAGGTGCCGCCCGCCGCCCTAGTCCACGGGAAGGAGCGGAGGACTATTCCGAGATAAAGGTAGATTGGAAACAGGAAGTAGATTATGAACAGCAGGAAGATCACGGATGCGTCAATGCCCAGCACGACGAAGATTACGCCCACCTGCTCAGAGACAAAGGCCAGGTTTGCGGAGAGGCCTGAGAAAGGTTTGATTGAGAATGACGGCAGAAATGTCGGAGGAATAATCACGATGGATAGGCTGGCTACGGCCTTGTACGTATTTTCGATTGTTGTGGACAAGACAAATACGCCAAGCGAGGGAATTACCTGGTTCGAGATGATGTTGTTGCATATCGCGGTGTACACGCCCGCCGATACGGAGTTGGTGCTGCCCGCAGTTGTCGTAGGCAGGGCTGCCGCGGCAGGCAGACTCACGGACGTGATGTCGTTAAAGAAGGTGGGCAGCCAGTTGGCGAACACTATGCCGCCTATTATGAGCAGCAGGATGATGATATTGAAGAACGATTCGAGGTACTCGCTTCGTGCGAACCTCACGAAGGAGTCTATGCCGAAGCCTATCCCTATCCCGTATACCAGGGAGATCGTGAGGAGCACCGCCATGATTATAAGGAACGAGATCGCCATGAGGCTGCCCGGGATGTTTAGGTTGCCGTAGGTGGACGGGTTGTACAGGGCATTGCTGACGAGGCTGTTCGAGTTTGTAAAGAGGTCTGTGCAATAAGGTTGAGATGTGCTGGAAGAGGTGGTGCCGGAGGGCGCGGAGGTGGTAACTGGGATGTTCTGGGCATAGATGCTACCCAGAAGAAGGAACAGAAAGACAAAGGCGACCAATTGTTTTTTCATATCATAACAACCTTTCCAAGCCGATCAGCGAGGTGGAGCCTCCGATCAGGTCCGAGATCCCGATGATTGCGGAGATCCCGATCAGCAGGTCCATCAGGGGGAAGAATATTCCTATTATGGACATGATGCCGTAGATGTTTGCAAGGGCGTAAAGCGAGTTTATCGAGGCTGCAGTGTTGCAGCTGGTGGGCAGCAGGGCAGTTGTGGTAAAGCTCCCAAGGCTGCCGGCCAAATTCGACAGCCCAACGGCTAGGCCGTAGCCCGGAGCTATGTAGGTGGTGACGATTGCAAGCTCCTGGGTGAGCAGGTCGACATGGGGCCAGCATCCGGCGGCGTGGATGGCGTAATCTGCGCGGGGGAAGACGTAGAAGTTGATCGAGTTGGAGTTGTAGACTACGAGATTGCCGTTGTTGTCCAAGCCGTTGATGGCCAGGATGGGTATCGCGTTTGAGTTCATGGAGTTGAAGGTGTTTGAGCCTATGGGCACCAGGTTGGCGTTTGTCAGCCCGGCGTACTGGGCAAGGAAGACCAGCGGGAAAACCAGCAGGCCGCCTATGCAGATGGCGATGAGGAGGCCGCCCAGCCTGCGCGTCAGGAAGGTGGAGCGCAGTATGATCCCAGCAGCAAGCAGGTACGGCCACATGAAAAGCATCACGATTATGCCGATCAGCTGCAGCATGAAGGAGGTGAAGATGAGCGTGGACTGGGTAGTGAACGCGCGCATGGTGTAGGCGACGCTTGTCTCTCCTGCAAATGGGGAAAAGCTGACAATCGCCGTAAAGCCCACAGCCTCTGATCCAAAGGTTCCCAAAAGGCAGGTCTCATTGGGCACGCAGATGCTGTCCGTCGCAACGAAGCTCCCCAGAAAGTTTATGTAACTGCCAAAGACATACACCGCATTCAGGTTGGTGACGCTCTGGTTGGTGAGGTTGGCAATGATCAGGTAGGTGGATGCGAGAGGGTAGTCTATGTTTGGGGTGAGGCCTGCCCCGGCATTGTTGTTTATCAGGGAGGCGCAGATCTGCTCGGCCGGCGAGTTGTACTGGGTGCTCGTGCTTATGAAGTTGAGGTTCGCGTTCTGGAGCGTATTGCAGATGGACTGGGGAACAGACCTGGGGATGACCGCGGTGGCGTAGGCGGCGTTGCCAATGAAGTTGAATATAGCCAGGATTATGACCACAATCACAATTGTGAATATCACATTGCTGAACTCGTTGATGGCCCCGGAACGCATCTGGCTGTTGTTCAGCAGCATCCCGAGCAGGTAGTATCCTACGACTATCCCTATGCTGAGCATGACCGCCAGGACGACCACGGGAAGCCACTGCGTGAAGTAGGAGATGTTTGTTGCGATCGGGTAGGTCTGGGCCGAGACGCTCACCACGAGGAGCGCAGCCAGCACAATGAGGAAGCTCTTTTGCATTGTCATATCACCAGAACGAACCCGCGCCGAGCACTCCTGAGATGGAGTTCAGGCCCTTATAAAGACTTTGGGCAAAGCCCATGGTTATCGCGAAGTCCAGCGCGACAAGCACCACGCACTCAAACAGGTACTCGGCAACCTGGTTGGTGTAATTGGAGATCAGGGAGGGCAGTCCGACAAGCCCCTGTACAAGGGTTGTGACCGTATTCACTATGTTTCCGGTCCCCAGGTTTGCGGCGCCGAGGAAGTTGCTCTGGAGCGCGCCGGAGTTGTACTCCGAGATCGCGTTTTGCGCGAAGAACGTCGAGATCGGTATGCTGTTGATTGCGTAGGCGCTTACGTACTGGGGGTATGGGTTGCACGAGGTCGACGGCGCGGACGGGGCATTCGCCACAGACAACTGGTAGGGGCTCTGGGTGCAGTACACCCAGCTCACTACGTACCCGTTCATGGAGATTGCCAGTGGAAAGACAAAGTAAAGCGCGATGGAGAGGGCCAGAAGCGCGTTCGCGGCCTCGCGGAGCTTGGGCCCGGAGAATGCCAGGGAACGCATTATTATCGCGACAGGAACGAGCAGGACAAGAGCGGTGGAACTTATTATGGGGAGCATGAAGAAGAGGACGAAGAGCACCCCGAAGCCCAGGACTATGAACCCAGCATAGGTGGTGTATACATCGGCGTAGGAGTTGTATACGGTGTAGATATCGCCATCGTATTCGGCCTCAATCGCGTAGGCCGGCTGTCCCACCTGCGGATTGGGTGTGCCTGCTATGGTCCCCTCATTAGGGAGCTGGTTGTTGATGTAGGCGTTATACGAGGAAAGCACCTGATTTGCGATCAGGCCGTCAATGGAGAGGAAGAGCCCCTGGGTTATCAGCCCGGAGACTATGCCGGTGCCTTTTGAGAACAGGAGCGTGCCGATGTAGTAGTTGTCCGCCTGGAAGACGTTCTGGTAGTTGCTACCGAGGCCGGAGAGGCTGGCGCCGATGTTGCACGAGGCGTAGCTGATCGTTATGAGCGAGGTTATGAGGAAGATGCTTATCATGCACTCGGTGTACTCGCCGCGCAGTATCTTGCGGACCCGCTCGCGGTAGGTGTTCGACATCAGGTTGCTGGTCGCGTAGATGAATGAGGCGACTCCCAGAAACGCAAGCACAACGAGCACGTTTATGCCTATCCAGTTGTTCACGTTCAGTGCCGAGGGGGAACAGGCCTGCACCGTTTGGAAGAGGAGGGTTAGATCCATCATATCAGCTTGAGTTTGCCTATGGAGAGACGCACCGAGCCGCCCAGCAGCCTGGCGATGTTGTCGGTTATCGTGTACGCTATCAGCAGGTCAAATATTAATAGGAAGAAAAGAAGGAAGATGGGGTAGATCGTCCAGGCGAGGATGTAGTTGAGCGCCGGGTATATCGAGAATAGGGTGGAGAGCGAGATGGCTTCGGAAGCGACGGCGGTGCCGGCAGCATTGGTGACCGGGGTAAGGAATCCTCCGAACGAGGTGAAAAACGAGCTAAGGCCCGTGCAGATTGGAGCGAAGATCGAGCTCCCGAACGAGGTGCAGGCCGCATGCGGGGTCACGATTTGCAAATTGAGCACATTGTAGAAATAATTGGTGATTGGTGCATTGAAAAGAACCAGGATAGACGGCCAGATCAGGGCAAACAGCAGCCCCAACGCCACCAGGGTCCCGCCGAGGCCGCGAACCAACGGCAAGGCACGCAGCACCAGGCCCATGGGAATTAGCACTACTATGCCTATCCATATTAGGAACGGCAGCAAAGTTATCTGCACGGTGTACAGGTTGACAACCGGGAAGTATATCAGGGTTATGATATCCGTCATCAGTGAGGGCGGTTGACCTGGCGCAGTGAGCACGTTCAGAAAGTCGTTCTTTAGAAGTGTGAACGAGGCTCCGGACTTAAAAACAGGCACCCAGAAGAATGCAGGGGGAAGCGGCACTGGAGGGATGGGAAACCCAGAGTAGGTTATGCTTATGCTGTTGAGAAGCCCGTAGCCCAGTTCCAGGTCCGTCATGGCTGTCAGTCCGCTGATGACATTGGCATTTACGGTGCAGAGATACTGCTCGGATTGGGTTGTAAGCGCGCCCAGGTTTGAGACATAGCTCGTCCCTCCCTGCGCGCCGGTAAGCAGAAGCGCCACGTTGCTTACTATGGCTATCACGGAGAATATGACGACTATCAGGATCGCCGTCTTGGCAATCTCCTTGTACTCGTTCTGCAGCCAGCGGCTGAGGCCTGCAGATGGAAAGAGCTTGCTTACGATGTACCCCGTGCCCACCACCGCGAAGGAGACCATAAGCGCGATGGCCGAGGCTGCGACCGCGATGCCGGAAGTGGAGCTGGACAATGCGGTTGCGTAGGTGGAAGCGGCGGGTGGCGGGCAGGACTGGGCGTGCAGCACGCTTACGGAAAGAAGAGCCATCAGAAACAGTGCACTAATTACTGCGCTTCTTTGCATGAAAGTATTTACTGCGTTATTGATATAAATGTATGCAAGCTGTCGTGCTAGTTGCAGAGCCGACGGTTACTTTATCTTGTTCTTTATCGAGTCAAACATCTGCTTGCGCTTGGGATCTGCGTTTATCACGTCTGCCGCATCCGCCTTTCTCTCCTTGACATCAAGCGCGTGGTCTCTTCCGTAGAAATCAGATGACCATCTTACCGAAACAATGTTGCTCTGGCCCAACAGAACCTCCTTCATCACGGAGTTCGGGTCCTTTACGCCCTTGTCGCGCAGTTCCTGGAGCGTTGACTTTGGCTTTATCCTCTGGGCCGCCTTCTCTGCGTTGTTGACTATGTCAGCAACCAACTCGCTCTTGTTCTCAGGCACGTATATGGTTATCATCTTTCCGACCTGTGAGGATACCTCCCTGCCGCCTGCCTCTGCCTGCTCAAGGCAGTTGTCCACAGAGAAGGCCTTCTCGCCTTTGGATCCAACTATCTTGAAATCTATCTTGTTCTTCTCTGCCTGCTGGGCGAGGCTGGGCAGGTACTCCATGGCAAATTTTTCGTAATCACTATCGCTTACACGGATGTGCACCTTGAACCCGCCCTCGGCGTCGCCGGTGGTAGGGCTTCCAAATTGTATAAACTGCTTCCCAGCGTAAAGATTCTCAAAGTTCTCTTTACTGGCGCAAAGCGCACCCACCATCTCCTGGGTGCTGATTCCCGGAGCTTGTGGTGTGGCAATTCCATCAGACCCCTGGAAGTAGGCTTCGTAGTTCTTCCAGTCTGGCTTTGGAGCCCCAGCTACGGCGGCCCCTGCAGTTACCGCCGCAGCCGCTAGCGGGGTAGCCGGCGGTGGCTCAAGGTATGGCGGCGGAGAGGGGGATGCGGAGGATTTGGCCGGGCTCCTTTGCCGGATCTGGTTAAGCGTTACGCGCTGGTGGGGTTTCAGCTTTGGTGGGGTTGCGTTTCTTTTCGCGTAATTTACGTAGCCGGCGTGGTATTCACCGGCCTTCTGTGCGACCTTCTGCTTGGTTTGGTGGACACCGCGTCGCACAACCCGCTCGGTGAACCCGGGGCGCCTGAAACCGCTCTTGTATATTGCGCGCCTTGCATAGCGCGTGGCCAACTTTGCAGGGTGCGGACTCTTGGCTATGCGGGTTGCCCTATCGTAGGCCATCTTGCCCGCTGCGGTTGCGGTCGTCTTGCTTGCCTTGTTGTAGGCCTCGCTGAAGGCTGCCCTGCCGCGCCGGTTGACGAACATGCCCGGGGCGCTCTTGTACGCGGTGGAGACCCGCTTGCCGGCTGCTTTCCTTGCCTGCTTGGTCCTGCTATAGGCTGTTTTGACGTTCGTGCCGGTTGCTTTGGACTTGGTGAAAAGATATCCAGGTATGCCGCTCACCACCGGGCTGGGCATAAGAAGGTTTTTAACAGGGCTAAACTTTGTTGCTTTTTTGCCTCCCTTTGGAGCCTGGGCGCCTCCAATCTGGGCCGCGCCTTTATTCAAAGGGACGCTAAATTTTTTGCCTCCCCTTGGGCCTCCAAACGGCGCCTGCACTATGTCCTTGCTGAACGTACCCTTTGCGAACGAGGCCTTGGTCTTCCGCCCCATGATGTTGGCCAGTGTGCTTATCCCGAACAGGTCCAGGAAGCTGAAGCCCCGCGTGATCCCCGCTGCGGCGCCTATGAGAACGATGATGACCAGCACTGGAGCCAGCGCATCAACGGCGCCTAGGGAAAGGAGGAACAATGCCATGGTACTGCATTACAGTTTAGATTTTTATGGCTTTGGTAAAACTAGCTGGAAGAGGTCAAAAAGACAGGCGACTCGGAACTTACTCGCAGCAGCCGCATTCACAACCGCAGCGCGAAGCCATCGAGCTTCCAAAGAACACCAGGAGGAAGCCCAGGACAGAGAGCGAGAAGACAGTCGGGTTTGCCAGCGCGAAGGTCAGCGCAATAAGGCTGAAGCCGGTGACCAGCCCGACCTTTGCGAGCTTCCTTCCCGGGAAGGAGCCCGGGCAGGCCAGGTTTACGATGTTTCCTACAAAGACCACAAGTGAGCCGATTATCGCCGCAGAATAAAGCAGAGGTTGCCATAGGCTCGTGGAGCCGTTGAGCAGCAGGCTGCTCATGGACACTACTCCTAGAAAGATGACGCTACCAACGAAGGTGAAAGCGAATGAAAGCCAGGGGCGCTTGGGCGCTACTTCTTTAGTCTTCTTTGCCATTTTATCACATATCTAATAGAATGGGAAGGTTTTTAAGATTGAGTGAGAGAAGGCCTTAGCCGGGGGTCGAACCCGGACCTAGGGGTCCACAACCCCTTATGCTGCCGCTACACCACTGAGGCACTTCAAGGAGTAATACGCGAAGCTGATTTATAAGATTATCCTCAGCGGCGCAGATCAGAATTACTGGAGGGCTTTGAGGGTTTCCGAGTTCTTTATCCCGGCGACGCTCTTCAGCGCCTCGTAGGTGGCCATGGAGATGTTGTAGATGTTTCTCGTCCTGCCCCTGGAATAGGTCCAGACGTCCTTCACTCCCGCGAGCTCGAGCACCGACTTCATCGTCTCCGCGGCGACTATGCCGACTCCCCTTGGAGCAGGCTTAAGCGTGACGGCGACGCTGCCGCACTTTGCAGACCTGGTGAGCGGCAGGGTGTGGTTTGTCCCGCAGTTGCACTCCCAGGAGCCGCAGCCCAAGGTTATTGAAATGATATTCCTCTTTGCGTCCTTGATCGCGGTCTCGATGGCGGGCTTGACTTCCAGGTCCTTGCCCACTCCGATTCCCACGTGGCCGTTCCTGTCCCCGACCACCACGGTGACCCTGAACTTCTGCCTTCTCTTGTTCTTCGTCATTCTCTGGACTGAGGCGATCTCAAGCACCTTGTCCTCAAGTTTGGGGATGAGCGCATCGACTATGCCCACCTCCTTGATGGTCTTCCCGCTGGCCGAGATCTCCTCGATGCTGCGTATCTGGCCCCCCTGCACTAGCTTTCCTACCTTTGTCTTGGGGTTCCATGCCTGCTCGTCTGAATACTCATCCATTTCCATTGCCAAAATATCACGACTTCATTATTTTTTCCTTGGTCTGCTTAAAGAGATGCTCGAGCGTCTCCGGCGCGATGCCGTCCTTTAGGTAAGCGCTGAACTGCTTCTTGTAGGTTGCATCGTCGTCTTTCTTCAGCTGGGTTGAGTAGGCGCTGACCAGTCCGTAGACCTTCTCGTCCACCTCCACCCCAGAGCGCAGCTTTATCCCGCCGTCTATGCACCCCTTTGCGAAGGTGAAAGGCGTCGAGTTCTTCACCGGTGAGCTCAATCCTATGTCAAGTATGTAATCGTTCCTGTTCAGCTGCTTCTTCGCCAGCGTCTTCGCGAGCAGAAGTCCTGTTAGGTAGGCTGTCGAGCGGTTGCTGCGCGCAGGCCAGCTGAATGCGGCGAGCTGGTTTGAGTCAACATAGGCAACTATCTTGTCCCCTGTTGGCTCGTACCTGATGACCTCTGCGATTATCCTCCTGTTTGACCTGCGGAGCGCAATCCTCTCGACGTTGCTCTTGACCAGTGCAAGCCTCTTGCGGTAGTTCGTGAGCGCCTGGCGTCGCCTCTTGAATCCTATGTTCTTTCTAACTACCATATCATCACTTGTTGTACTGCTCCTTCACGAACGCCTTTATCTCGGCAAGCTCCGCCTCGCTTACCGCAAACCCATTCTCCTTCAGGTGGAGAAGCAGGGAGGCCTTGTCCGAGAAGCTGTTTCCCTTTATCCTCATGTAGTATGAATTGAAGGTCTGCCGGTCTATCTTGCCCATCGAGCGGAGCTTCTTCAGGAGCATCCTCTGCGAGCGCGCCTTCTTTATCCAGAGCGTGTCTCCCTGCCTGGCCTTGAACGTTCCCTTTCTGTGTCCGGGCCCTCTGCCCCTTCCCTTGCTCCTTCTTATCTTAAGGTCCTTTGAGTTCTGGCTGACGTTGTGCTTTGGAAGTACCGCCACTATGGATCCGTCCTTGATCAGTTTGCGGACGTCGTCCCGGGTCATCGCCTTCTTGACGTCCTCCATCTTTGTGGGCGCTATGCGTATCGAGTTCACTCCCCTCTTTGTGATCTCTGCTGCTACGCGCCTTGCAAATTTAATCGTCATTGTTTCACCCTATTGGCTACCTTTGCGCCGTGCTTGTCCGCATCTGACTGAAGTGCAATTCTTGACCTTGCTGAAAGCGTCTTTGAGAATATTATTGAAACATTGGGCATCTTTACCGCTTCCATCAGCTCCGCCCGGTTGTGTACGAGTATGCGCGCTCTCCCGTCCGCTCCGAGGTTGCGCTGTTCGCGGGTGTTCTTCCAACCTATTCGTGGCATCTCGCCGTAGCCGCCGCGCTTCTCGCGCTTGTGGTTGTCGATGCCCCTCTGGTGGCGCCATCTGTCCTTGACGCCCTTGCGTGACTTTGCACCCAGATTGGGCACTACAAACCTTACCTTTCTTTTAACGTTCATTTTATTCCTCCTTTGCGACGTATGCCCCGTCCTGGAACACCCTCGTGTCGTTGCCCCTTGCGAAGCATGCCTTCCTTATGTTGCCGATGGTCTGGCCCACGTCGTAGCGGTCCACACCCTTGACGGTGATGTCTGCACCCTTGATCTCTACCGTCGTGTCGCCGACTATGCTGGTTTCACGCGCGGTCTTCTCTCCGAAGATGTTCTTTATGAAGATCTTCTTGCCCTTGACCTCAATGGTCATCGGGAAGTGAGCGTAGAATATTACCATCTTTCTTGTGATTCCCGCCTGGACTCCTTCCATCGCGGTCTGAAGCTCTGAAGCGAATGCCTTTGTTGCGTATCCTGCGCGCTTGACCAGCTTCTTGTTGGGCCCCTCGGTTATGGAGAGCTTCCCTGCGTCCATCTTGATTACCACCAGCCTCGTGTTGAACGCCTTTGAGGTGGAGCCAAGCTTGCCCTTGATGGAGACAACGTTCTCGTTGATTCCGACCTGGACACCAGTTGGTATGGTAAGTTCGTGCATGTTAATCAGTCAGTACATGTAGGCTATCAGCCTGCCGCCCGTCTTCGCGGCCATGGCCTCGTGGTTCGTCATTATGCCCTGGGGCGTCGAGACGATCAGGATGCCGAAATCCTTGCTCGGGATGTATCTCATCTCGAACTTAGTGAAATCGCGCGCCCCTACGGCGTAGCGAGGCTTGATTGTGCCCAGGTCGTTGATCTTCTTTGAAAGCTTTACCTTCAGCTTGTCGAACTTGCCCTCCTTGAGCGGGGTGAAGTCCTCGATGTACTTGTGCTTCTTCATGGTCTCGAGCACGGATCGTATCAGCTTGGTCGACGGCACCGTGCACTCATATGCACCGTAGATCTCGGCGACCTTTATCTGGTTCAATACGTCTGATAGAATGTCCATTATAACCACTAATACTTCTCGAAGCCCAGGTCCCTCGCGGCCTCACGGAAACAGCGCCTGCATATTCTCAGGTTGTAGCTGCGTATGAGCCCTCGGGAGGTTCCGCACAGCCTGCACTTCCTGTTGCCGCGGCCCTTGAGTTTATCGTCAAAACTTACCTGCATAAATATCACTATTCCTGAACCTTCACCTTGAAGTTGTCCTCAAGGTACTTGAGGATCTCCTCGCGCTTTATCCTGCTGTGGTGCACTCCCGGGGTGCTCGCCCGGCGCTTCCTGTGCGCTGTTCGTCCGCCCTTCCTGGCGAATGCGGCGTTTATGTTCATTCCGAGAATTCCGATCTTGGGATCGTACTTGACTCCTGTGAAGTAGATGTACTCTTTTACCCCGAAATTCACAGAGTTGCCCGCAATAGCATTTCTCGTTATCAGGTTGTTGTTTGCGTCCAGAGCCCTCTTAAGCAGATCCTTTGCCTCGTCCTTTCTCAGCGTCGAGACCGCGCCTATGTGCTGGCCCTTCCTCAGCTTGAGTTCCGGGTCCCTGCGCTTCGACACGGTGGTGCCGGCGTCGCGGTTTGTCAGCTTCTTTATCAGCGCCTTTGCGTTCTCGAGCTGGTTCTCGTTCTGGCCTATGCCTATGTTGATGACTACCTTGTCAAGATATATTTGAAGCATCGGATTATCTGCCATTTTAACCAACAACCATTATGTTATCGAGCAGCGTCTCGAACTCACCAGAGCTGCCCTCGATTTTAACGAGAGCCGACTTCTGCGATGTTCCGAGGTTTATCTGCTTGATTGTTCCTGTTTCTGAAGCGTGGGTTCCCTTCATGACGAAGCACTCCTTGCCGTTCTCCATGTGGATCACGTGCTCGGCCTTGCCCGACTTCAGGCTCACCGTGTCGTTCACGCGCATCTCCTTGGTGCCCGGAAGCACGGTGCCGTCATGCAGCTGGATCATAAGTTTGCTTCCCTTTGTGACATACTTTCTGATTATCTTGAAGTGCTGGTGCTCCTTGCTCTTCGTGAGGGCGAATGCGCCCGCCTTCATCACTGAAACGTGATACTGCTCCTTGGTTGGGACGAGCTCTATTGCGTCTCCGAACCCGACAGGGTAGTTGGCTGACTTGATCACCTTGCCGTTTACCTTGACAGAGCCGGCGCGCATCATGAGTTCCGCCTCTCGGAGGTTCTGGGCGACGTGGAGCTTTTCTCTCAGGACTGTTGAAATGGAGATGCTTGAGTCTAGGGTGTGGCGGCCCGGCTTGGGCTTCATCACGTAGGGCGCGGACTTCCTGGCTAGCTTCATGTACTTGCTCGAAGCGAGCCTCAAGATGTGCCTTCTTCCTCCTTTGTTTGCCATGGTATCAGGACTTTATTCCGAGCTTCTCCTTGCGGTACTTGTCCGCCAGGTCCATCTCGGTTATGTAAACTGCTGAAGCCTTTATCGGGATGGGCTGCTCCTTGCCCTTCGCGTTCTTGCGCATTATCCCGTCAATGAATATGATTCCTGTCCTTGTGTTTACCAGATTTATCTTTCCGGTCTTGCCCTTGTTTGCGCCGGCCATCACGATGACCGTGTCGCCCTTGTGCGTCTGCGCGCTCCTCCTCTTTATGCCTAGCTTCTTGGCAAGATCCTTTGAAATATGGGAATGGGTGAACTTCTGGCGAACGTGCATAGGGGCAGTGAACCTGTACAGCCTCTGCTTCCTCCTTTGCGCGCTCTGCAGCATAAATATCACACAATCCTGGCCGCGATTCCCGCGACCTTCACGAAGCGCTCGACTACCTCGCGCGCTATCGCACCCTTTACCTCTGTGCCGATGGGCAGGTTCTCGTCTGTTATCATGATTCCTGCATTGTCCTCGAAGCGGATCCTCATCCCGTTTGCACGTCTGAGTGCCGCTCTCTGCCTGACAACGACTACGCGTACAGGCTTCTTCAGGTATGTTGCAGTGCCCTTTCGGACGCTTGCTGAAATAATGTCTCCGATGCCGGCTGCGGCGAGCTTTCCGTGACGTCCGCCGCCTCCCTTGCCGATTATGTGTATCATGCGGAATTCGTAGGCCCCGCTGTTGTCCGCGCACACTAGCACTGCGCCCGGGACGAGCGTTTTCATTGTTCTTGACGGGATTCCTCGCATAATATCACTTCACCAGGCCGGTCACCACGAAGGACTTCGTCTTGCTCAGACGCCTTGTCTCCTCGATGTTGACCAGGTCTCCTTCCTTGGCGCTGATGCACTCAGGGTTGTAGGCAGGAATACGTGAACGCTTCCTCAGGTAACGTTCGTATTTGTAGATAAAACGGGTGTAGTCGATCTCGACTATGGCGGTCTTCTTTGCGCGGGCGCTGACCACCTTGCCCGAAAGCTTGGCTCCTCTCGTCGAGAGAGCGCCATGAATAGGGCATTTCACATCCTTGCATTCCACATTCGCACCGTTATATGGCTGTTTTAGCACAGCGTAGCTCTTTTCCTGTAGTACTTGAGACCTTTCTCAATGCGCTCATACGGCCTGAAGCTTATCTCTCTGCCATCGACGTTGAAGGCATTTTTGCCGGCGTAAAACCTGAAAATCGAAGTTTTCTTTATTACCGACTTTTTGCCTTCCCGTGTCTCAAGCACGAGGGTGTTCTTCGTCTCATCGACAACTATGCCGGAGACGCCACGTTGCTTCTTGTCAAGGGACTTTAAGACCCTTGCCTTGAGGCCAATCAGCTCATGGAGAACAATATTCTGATTATTGTACTCCATACCACTAACTGTTTGTAGGTATAGATTGCCCTGAAAGGTATATATTCCTTTCTTCAAAGCGCCGATGTTATTCTATCTACCAGGGCACTTCCTTTATCTTGGCCTTGTGGGCCAGGCGGTTTGTGGCTACATGCAGCACCCCAGTCAGGGCAACTATGAAGAGTATGCCGTAGATGCTAGGAAAGTTGCCAAGGGGGTAGGCAAAAAGCAGCGCAAATACCAGGAATAGGTACTGGTCCATGAGGAAGATGTTGGCGCCCTCCTTGTGGCCCAGGCGGCGCTTGATGAAGCTGCCGACCATGTCGCCGAAGAGGGTGCCTATGCTTAGAGCTACCCCTATTATTAGCATGTAAGAATATCCTGGGGCTAGAGACTCTGCAGCACCTATCACTACTCCCGAAGCTATTCCGAATACAAGCCCTCGCATCGTCTTGTGCTTGCCGAATATCGGTTTGCCCCTGAACTTCCGGTTGAAGTCTACAGGAGTTCCCCCACCGAAGATCACAGGCGCCCCGTTGGCGACATAGGCAGGAAAGATGTAGATTATGGGAAAGATTATTACTGAAAAAAGAATAGCGTAAAAGTCCAATCAATCAACTACTTGCTTATTCCCTCTGCGATGACCTTGGAGCCTCCGCCTTTGAAGTCCTTGCCGAGAGTCTTCTTAACAAACTCTATTGCGCTAACCTTGGAAGAAGTGCCAGACATACACACAACCTCGCCTTTCTTGTTGTGAGCCAGGATTGTCAGGTGCGGTTTTTCTTGAACTGCTATTGAGAGCGCCTTGCGAAGTACAGCACGATCTTCGCTCCTTTCGACCTTGAACTCGGTGGACTTGCCGGCTTCGGCAATTAATTCACCGGCGATTACGCGCGCCAGTAGCTCATCTTTCTCTTGAACAGACTTGTTAAGCTGTGAGTAATCTGAGCGCAGTTTTTCTATCTTTGAGTGGACATCAAATCTATCCCCATTGGTGAGTTCTCCGTCTAGCGTAAGCTCCTTGTGCTCTTTCTGGAAGTAATCCAGGGCCGCCTTTCCGGCAACGAACTCTATCCTGTCGACGCCGTCGTGTATTCTTGAGCTGTTGATTATCTTTATCAGGCCGATGCCGCTCTCCCTTGCGACCACGTGCATCCCACCGCAGGCCTCCGCGTCTATCAGCTTGCCATCCTTTCCGGTTATCACTACTATTCTCATGCGCTTTGCAGGAACTCCGTGGCCCTGATAGATGCTGAATCCATAATCCTTTTCGGCATCGCCGCGGTCCATCTCCTTGACTTCGACGTTTATCCCCTTGAGCAGAAGGTGATTTGCATGATGCTCGATGGCGTCGACATCCTGGTCGCTTAGCTTGTCGAAGTGTGCAATGTCAATGTGCGCCTTGTCCGCATCCTTGTGCGCACCCTCCTGCCATGCGTGCTTGCCCAGAACGTATCTTGCAGCCGCGCTTATCAGGTGTGTCGCAGTGTGGTGGGCCATCAGTCTGTCCCTCCTGTCGGTATCAACCTTGCATTTTCCGACCCAGCCTTTTGTGATGGAGCTGTTCGGCGAGACTTTCATGACGTGGACTATGAGGTTGCCCAACTTCTGAACATCGACTACTTCCTGGTCGTTTATCGTGCCATGATCGGCTGCCTGCCCTCCCCCTTCAGGATAAAATGGCGTTCGGTCAAGGACAACGTACTTGTCGTTGACATAGAGCACTTTCGAGTTTGACTCGGACTCGAAAGCGTAGTAAAGCTGTTCCGTGCCTGGCAACTTCTCCTTTATCTCAAGGTCTAGCTTCTTCACCTTCTCCTTGGCTGCGAAGTCGCCTTTCATTATTCCCCCATAGGCACCGTCGGGCAGTGTTATCTTGAGATTTTCTTTTGCTGCAACAGATGCAATCAATTCAGGCGTTACTCCATGGCTCTCGTAGAGTGTGCGCAGCTCCTGCTTGCTTATCTGCTGGCTCTTGTGAAGCAGTGTGTTTATCATCTTGCTTGAGTTCTCGATGGTCTTGGTGTAGCGCTTTGACTCGACGTCTATGACCTTCGAGAGTATGTCCAGATTCTGCTTCAGTTCAGGATAAAGTCCCTTCAGCTCTGAGGCCTGCAGCTCCGCAATCTCCATCATGTCGATTCCGAGGTTGTGCTCGCCTATGAAACCCAGTGCCCTGCGGAGTATCACGCGCAGGTTGTATCCGCCGCCCATGTTTGAAGGCAGCGCACCGTCCGCCATTGCAAAAAGCAGTGTGCGCGTATGGTCGAGCGTTGCGTAGAATGCCTGCATCGGCTTTATCTTGATTGCGTACTCCTTCTCGCTAATCCCCGCCTTCTTGAGCGCGGCGTGGAGCTTCTCCTTGTAGGTGTCTGTCTCTGTCACGTCAAGTTCGCCTGCGTACTCCGCAAAGGTGTGGAACAGCTTGGTCTCAAGCTCGAAAGGCAGCTTCTTCCTGATCTTCGAGATGGCGTCGCTGAATACGGCCTCGTATATGTTGTCATGGCCGGTGTAGAACCAGAGTAGTCTTTCGAAGCCCCAGCCTACGTCCACAACCTTGCCCGGAAGCTCGTGGACCTGGCCGTTTACGCTTTCGAACTGGGTGAAAACGCTGTTTGCGAGCTCTACGCCGCCGGAGAAGGACTCAAGGGAGGGCCCGAACTCGGAGAAGTCACCCATCGCCCATACGTCTTCATTGTAAATCAGCTTCTCCTTCTTCACGCCGAGGTGCTCGGTAAGGAATCGGTAGTTCAGGTCAATCGTCTTGTCGATCCAGTAGCCCTCCTTGGGATAGTTAAATGCGTGCTGCCCGGCCATCATGAAGCTTGTGAGGTGCCTGCCCGTCACCCCGACGTTCTCAATATCTGGAAACCTTAGGCAGATCTGCGGAACAACCAGAGGATTTGCGCTGTACTCGAAGTTCATCGCGCCATTCTCTAGACGCTGGAAGTCCTGTATGCTGGCAATCGTGAAGTAAAGATCCTGGCGCCATCTACTCACCACAGGATAGCGCGGTATTGAGGCATGACCGTTCTCCTCGAAGAACTTGGAGAACTTCCTCCAGAGCTCAACGTAGCCCATCTGCTTCGGCTTCTCCTTGAAAAATGAGTAGGGCGTGTGCTCCGAGTCGTCGCAGATCTCCCTGTCCATTATGCTCCAGAAGCCCTTTCCGCAGGCCTTGCACACATGCCGCTTGAAGCCTTCATTCTCAAACACGCTAGTAGTATAATAAGATTTGTAGTCCTTGGCAAACTCCTTTCTCAGCTCTTTTTTGTTGAGTGAGACTCCCTTAAGCATAATTGCACCGTGTCATTTTTAGTATATTTAGCAGGATATATTAAAGATGATGTCAGAGGCTTTTCTGCGGCTCTGTCCACCAGACTTTGCACTCCTTGCCGAAGAATTTGCACATCTTGCACTTCCACTGTTCCTTTTCAGGAACTGGCTGTGCTTCTCTCTCACCGTGCCAGTATTTCATCGCGTCGTTTAGGTACTCTTCAAGTTGTTTCGACTCAAATGGAAGGTACAGATCGGTCAGAAGTTCCTTTGAGTCGCGGTCAAGATACCTCAGTTCTATCTTGTCGCTCGTTTCGGGAAGAGAAACCAGTTTTTCGAAGAGTTTGGTGTATATGCCTTCAAGCGTCTGCAGCTCTGGCTTCACTCCAAGTTCGTTAATCGCTTTCTTGAATGCTGGCGAGAGGGATCTGCCGAGTATGTCATGCTGCTTTGCAAAGGTCGCGTAGGTATATCTGCCCTCCCTGATGTCATCCACAAGCCGCTTGTATATGAAAGACTGGACCTTGTCTGACTCAAACCTGAGGCTGACCTTGCCCGGCTCGCCGAGTATGGTTTTGTCCTCTGCAATCATTACCTTTCCGTCACTAAGAAGAAGCTCGTCTATCTGCCCGGAGATCTTGAACCCGTCTATCGAGCCGTAGATCCTTATCTCCCTGCAGTACCTGTCATCGGACATCTTTGAGAGGCCGGCGTAGTTCTCGTAGGCCCACTTGTACTGCCTGTCCTGCCACGTGACCGGTTCTGCGACCAGCTTCACGTAGACCTTTTCCTGCATTGTTGTGTGCACAGCGGCGCCGCTTTGCATGGCTGGCGTGCTGTACGGAACCTTCATGTACAGTTCCATCTGCTTTTCGCACCATTTCTGGCTTGCGATATTCTTTACACTGATGCTGGAGTTCGGCTTGTTAAGCCGGGCGAGTGCGGTGATCCTTTCTCCAGGCATTCATTCACTGTTTTATTGACACTTTTCAGACCGCCTACCAATCGTCATTGCACAGAGCTCAGCGATCACCTGTGTCATCACACATGCTTTTATTTGTTGCCAACATTATTAACCCTATGTCACTTCTGAAGGACTATGACCTCTTTATCTTTGACTGGGATGGCACGATCACCACCTCAACTCTGATTGTTGCGGTCTCCAGGCTGTTCCAAAGGCGCTACGACCCGCAGTACGTGAAGAGGCATGAAGAAAAATACAGGAGGGAGGTGGCCGACGTTGAGATACGCGAGACGAAAAGCCGGTTTCTGGCAGGCATCTACGATGCATATGTGGCGGTGTGGCCCCCGCACATGAAGAAAGATGCGCCCGAGATTCTTAAAAAGATCAAAGGCTCTGGGAAAAAGATTGCCCTGTTCAGCGATTCCAAGAGCTACAGACTTACAAGCGAACTGCGCCTTCTAAAGGCCCTTGACTATTTCGATTTCATCCTGAGCGCGAGCACCATAGGCAGGTACAAGCCGGATCCGACGGGCCTGTTGGCAATAATCTCGAAGTACCGCGTGCCGAAGGAGAGGTGCATCTACTTTGGCGACACCGCCTCGGATGCCATAGCGGCAAAGTTCGCCGGGATCGACTCCTGCCTGGTCGGCGACGGCCTTGAGCACTACTCAAAACTTGAGTCCGCAGAGCCAGACTACATATACAGGAGCCTGGACGGGCTCCTAAAGGAGCTTCAGTGATTTTCTGGAGTACTTTGCCTACATGTCCAGCTTCTTCCCCACCAGCGATATGGATGAGCTGGGCAGGGTCCTGGGAAAGTTCTCTGTCCGGCACCAGTTCGTTAACGCATTTGTTCTTGACGCAGAAGATGTGGACATAGAAAAGGCATTCAAAAGGGAAAATCCGGTGCTGCTTTATAGATTGCTGAAGCTCTACGCGCACGATAAGATCAGCGAGGGCACCTATCTTGAGGACCTGCACCGAGTTCTAGTGGCTGCAAAGCTACCCGAAGGCAGGATAAGGCTGGAGTGCTTTGACATGAACTCCAAAAGGGGCTATTCTGCGAAAGATATAGAGGTGGCGCTGGGAAAAAGGCTGGAAAAGGAGGGTTATGCGGTAACCCTTGAGGATCCGGCCGTGCTTGCCTACCTCGTAATAGTTGACATGCACTGCTATGTTGGCTTCGTCCCCTACGACCCGGCGCTTTTCCTGAATCCCGTAAGGCATTATCAGGCGCTTGCCACGGGGATCAGCAGGGCGGAGCTCAAGTTGATCGAGGCGTTCGACGAGTTCAGGATAAAAACAGGCGGCGGGGTCGCGATCGATCTTGGCGCTGCGCCAGGAGGATGGAGCGCCTACCTGGCCAGGAAGGATTTCAAGGTGGTGGCGGTGGACAACGGGGCCCTGAACTACGAGAAGCTGAGCGCGATGGGCCTGACCGTAAAGTCCATAGACAATACTTCGGAGGTTGGGGGCTTTGTCGGCAGATACGACATACTTCACGTACGGTCCAATTTTCAGAATGTTGCAGCGACGCTCAGGGATGTGGATCTCATCGCCAGCGACATGAACATCGAGGCGGGCGAGGCGATCCAGGCGGTCCTGCAGTTCTCCGACTGCCTGAAGAAAGGGGCGGCCCTAATAATAACTATCAAGTGCATAACGCGGGCCCTCTCTAAAATAATCAAGAAGTCCGAAGAACTGCTCGGAAAGGAGTACGAGATAGTTGGCGTAAGGACCCTGCCAAGCAACAGACAGGAGACCACCCTTTATGCCCTAAAGAAGTGACGAGAAAGAAACACCAAACAGTTATAAAACATAACACGCTATGATACTTGGTGCATCAATGCCTGCAAAGGGTGTGGTAAAGGCGAAGAGGTCCAGACCCAGGACTCGGAAGATCCCTTCAGTAAGAAGGAGCTGGGCAGAATCCGGGACCAGCACGCCGCTTGATGCGGTTGAACTGCTCCTAAAGCACGCAATAGAGTCGCCCAAAACGCAGGAGGCGACAGGCCTGCACACGCTGCTTTACAACTCAACCCCGTCGATGCACAGGCTTGCCTACCGGTACGGCTTTAGCATCGGGAAGCTGCTCCAGATGCGCTACGGCGGCGTTCAAAACATGTTGACTCTTTTGGAAAGGAGCGGGCTGGGGGAGGTGCTCTACACGCCTTCGGCCGACGTATCGCACATACACTCCACAACAAAGAGGAAACACCCAAACCTAGGCAGCAGGGCGCACCACTACGAGTGCGGGATCATAGCCGGCTACTTCTCCGCTTACACTAAGAACTCCATAACAACGTCCGAGCTTCAGTGCCGGCTTGACGGCTCCACCTCGTGCGCCTTCGTCTCGGGAGCCGCGGTTGAGCAGGAGCCGCAGCCCAGGGTAAACGTGAACGCGGTGGTGAAGGGCCTGGCGGAGATGATGGCCCTGGCAGGCGAAGAGAAGGCGCATGCGGATCCCTACACCATGCTCGCCCTGGATCCCCTGCTGAACGGAGGGGTTGCCAACGGCATCTCAGCGCTGCTTTACCTCGCGGCAAAGGCCCTGCCAGAGGCGTCCGACAGGAAGGAAGAGGCCGAGATGCTGGAGAACATGGGCAGGTTCCTTGGGATCAAAGCGGTCTTCACAAAAAACACAAAGGCTAAAAAGTCTGTCACAATAACATATACGCTGTATAACTCCACGTCACCGTACGTCGAGTTGACGCTTCCGGCCTTCACAGGATACCTGTGCAGGGAGTATGAGAAGTCTGCTGTGGAGATAAAGCGGACAGCCAATGGTGCATACGCCGTTTCGTTCAGCCTGAAACCAAGATAGTAGTGAGCCTTCATGTCGATACTTGACACGATCCTGAACTTCATACCGAACATTAAGAGCCCCCTTGGGCCGCTTACGTTCAGGGAGAAGCTGAAGTGGACGGCAATCGTCATAGCGGTCTATTTCGTTATGTTCAGCACTCCGGCGTTCGGAGTGAACATTGCGGCGCTCAACAGCCCGCTGTTCGCAGTAATAAACACTATCTTCGCGGCACGCATAGGCACGTTGGTGACTGTCGGTATCGGGCCGATTGTGCTATCGAGCATCATACTCCAGATGCTCCAGGGGGCGGGCGTCCTGAAGATAGACATGAACGACCCGGCCCAGAAGTCCAGGATGCAGAGCATCCAGAAGCTTGCGGCGATAGTCATCGCCATCATTGAGGCGACGATCTTCACATCGACCACCGTGGTCCTCACAAGCCCCGCGTACTTCGGAGTGGTCGCAGCCCAGCTTGCGGTAAGTGCGATAATAATCATCTACCTTGACGAGATGATGACCAAGTACGGCATCACCTCTGGAATAAACCTGTTCATAGCCGGCGGGGTCGCCTACGCCATAGTCGCGGGAACAGGCAACATACTCATCCCGGAGGCCTTGACCTCGCTCGCATCGGGCGGGGCAACAGCAATTCCGCAGATGATCCTTGACTTCGGCCCGCTCTTCTTCGCCATGATCGTCTTCCTGATCAGCATCTATGTGCTTGACATGAAGATTGAGCTTCCCCTCGTGTTCAGCCAGTTCAGGGGCGTGGGAGGCCGGCTGCCCATCCCGTTCCTGTATGTGAGCGTGCTCCCGGTCATCCTGGCCACCTCGCTTACGGTAAGCCTCAGCGTCTGGCTCAGGATCTTTGCCACGGTGCACGGTGGCGCCGCAGGCAACATCGTGAGCTTCTTCGCCTATTACACCAACCAGACCTCCTCAACCGGCGGCACCAGCCAGATCCTCACCGGAGGCGTTGTCTACCTCATGCAGCCGCTGGGCTATCTCCCTTACTCCACCAAATACAATGGGGTGGGCGGCTACAGCAACTACATCTATGTCCTGGAGAGCCAGACCTCGCCGTTGTATCCGCCCTGGGGCGGAGCTCCGCTCTTGATACCGGAGTGGGTGCACTTTATAATATATGCTATAATACTGGTCATACTTTGTATCGTCTTCGGAAAGTTCTGGGTCGAGATGACCGGGCAGAACTCGAAGGCGGTCTCTGAGCAGCTTCAGGACGTAGGGTGGCAGATACCCGGCTTCAGGCGCGACCCGAGGATGATCCAGAGCGTGCTAGACAAGTACCTGCCAACAGTTACGGTGCTTGGCAGCATCTTCGTGGGTCTGCTTGCGGCGTTCGCAACACTGAGCGGCGCGATCGGAAACGGGATGGGAATCCTCCTGACTGCGGGAATAATGTACGGGGTGTACCAGCAGCTTGAGCAGGAGCACATGTTCGACAGCTACCCGGCGCTGAACAGGATGCTCTCTTCATAAATTTTATACTTAAGGCAGCAGGCAGTGGTGATCTCTTGTTAATTAAAGATGAAGTTTACGGTTCCGTTGAGGTAAACGAGAAGGTTCTAGTGGAGCTGATAAACTCTGCACCCATGCAAAGACTGAAGGGTGTGTTTCAGCATGGCCTCCTGCCCAATACGAAAACTGAAAACACAATGAATTTCTCAAGATACGAGCACAGTGTGGGAGTGATGCTGCTGCTCAGGAGGCTCGGTGCGCCATTTGCAGAGCAAATTGCAGGACTTATACACGACGCCTCTCACACCGCTTTCTCGCACACGGTTGACTGGGCGTTCGGCGACCCGAGAAAGAGTGACTACCAGGACAAGAACCTTGAGCAATACATAAAGAATTCAGAGCTTGGAAAGATTATAAGCAGGAACGGTTTCGATGTACATGAGATAAGCACTGCTGAGTCGAGCGGCAAATATGGATTACTGGAAAGGCCTTCGCCGGATCTTTGCGGCGACAGAGTGGATTATACCCTCAGGGAGGGACTTATGAGGTACCGCGAAGAGGTAAAGCTGTGCCTCAATTCCCTAAAGGTTTACAATGGTGAAATTGTCTTCGATTCAAAAGCAGCAGCGAAGGCCTTTGGGAGGATGTACCTAGACTTCCAGATCAAGAACTGGGCAGCGCCAGAGCATATGTTGAGATATCATCTTCTTGGTGAGGCGCTGAGGTACGCAGCGAGTACGGGTATCATAACGCACGATGGTATGTATGGTACAGATGAGGAAATCACAGCCTTTCTCAGGAAGGCTGGAGATGCCAAGCTTAACGTCATGCTAGACAGGGCTGGAGGTCCCCTGGAGTTCTCATTTTCTGAAGATGGTGAGATAACGGTGCACGGGAAGACGCGCTATGTTGATCCCAAATTCCTTGAGAATGGGCATCTCAGGAGACTTAGCAAGACTGATCCTGAATACAAGAAATCAATGGACGATGAAATAAGTAGGATGTCCAAGCCGATTAGGCTAAAGTTACGCGAAGAGTCAGGCGATCAATCTTTTGCGGTTAAAAAATCTAAAATAGAAGGGAAGGGGTTATTTGCAGCTAGAGATTTTAAGGAAGGGGAAATTGTTACTAGATGGCACACATCTAAGCAACTGACCAATGCAGAATTAAACTTGTTATCTGATGAGGCTAAGCGTCATGTTATTTGTTATCAAGGAAAGAACATTGTGATGGGTTCTCCAGAGAGATACGTTAACCATTCGTGCAGTGCAAATACGCATGCAGATGATTTCTGTGATGTTGCAAACAGAAATATCAAGAAGGGTGAGGAGATAACTGCAAACTATTCAGAAACAATGGTGCCTGGAGATTCTATGAAGTGCAGTTGTGGTAGTAGAAATTGTAGAATAATTATAAAACCAATCTGAATGATGACTGGGCATGGCGGGATTTGAACCCGCAACCCTCGGGTCCGAAGCCCGATGCGCTATCCAAGTTACGCCACATGCCCTTGGCCGTAGTAGTTATTGGGAAACAAAGGAATAATAAGAGTAGAAGACTACCGCTGCGTCTCCGGCTGGAGCTCGTAGGCCTGCTCCTTTTGGAACTTGTTGTATAACTGGCTGAACCTATTGCGGTGTTTTTCGTCAAGAGCATACTGCTTCCAGCGGTTGAGCAGATGATCCTTGGGAAGTTTGTTTTTAACTTCGGCGTAGTCGGACTCACTTATATTTTTCCAGCCTTCCTTCAGGGCATATCCGGTCTCACCAACAAACGCCTCATTGTCAAACTCGCCATCATGGTGCAGGTACTTGTAGGTTTTCCAGGAATGGTTAGAGGATAGTGAGGCGACGACCCAGGCTGTTTCCTTTATTTCAGATTCCTGCTGGGAGAGTTCTGTCTTGCTGGAGATGCGTTTGACTTCTGAAATAAAATGGACGCAGTTGTTGACTATAGCCTTGCCTGGAATGCCACCAACCCCATGCTGCGCATATTTCATATTGAAGATAGATAGTTCTTAAACCTTACGCTAGCCAATTGCACTATCAAGTAAAAGTTTTTGGCGATTAAACGTTCCAAATAACAAGTATTTTATAGTAAACGCACGATATATATCTTGAAAATATTAGACGTGAGTGTATGATAACAGGAGTGGATATGCAGAAAGTAGAAGCTAAGCGTGAGCCGAACGGCGAACTGATTGGAAACATGAAGTTTAACATAAACTTCGAGAATGTGAAGGTCTCGCAGGAGAACGTCACAGTGGGTTTCACGTTCGTGGCAGTGTACGAAGGCACCAAGTCGGCAAAGGTTGGCGAGCTTACACTTCAGGGTGACATACTCGCAAAGGAGTCAAAGAAGGATGCTGAGGAGATAGAGTCTGTCTGGAAGAGCAAGAAGACCTTGCCTCTAAAGTTTGCAGAGGACGTGATAAACCTGCTCAACTTTGAGTGCGGTGCTCGCGGAACTCTGGTAGCCTACTCGATGGGCTTCCCTGCACCGCTCCCGATCTCAAGGGCCAAGCTGCAGGAAAACACCCCTAACGCAAGGGCGCAGTGAGCCCCTAGGGGAGCTTATGGAGCATGATGCCAGCGTAAAACTGAGCGGTATCCTGCTTGACGCAGACTACGTGCCCGTTGGTGAACGAAGCATCATAAGACTTACTCTGAAAGCTGGCGGGAAGGCCTACCAGCTTTTTGATTTTAATTTTAGGCCTTATTTTTACATAATACCCTCCAGCGAGAGCATAACAAAGGAGGCGCTGGAGAAGGTGGAGCTGACCGACCAGGAGGGCGGAATCAAACCCTTCCTTGTTGAAGAGAAAAAACTCTCGCTAAAAGGCACGCCAACAAGGGCGTTCAGGATTTATGTGCAGAGCACGAGGCAGGTTCCCAGGCTCAGCGAGCTGATGGCCGAGTTCGGAGAGCGGTACGAGTACGACATCCTTTTCTGGAAGAGATATCTGATTGATCACAAGCTCTCGCCGCTGTTCGGCATCGAAGTTACGGCGCATGAAGAGAACGGGAAGCTCCGCATAGATGAGATCAGGCCAGCGGCGGCTGCAGTGAAGGAGGAGATCACCCACCTCTGCTTTGATATTGAGACCTACAACCCCCAAGGGACGCCCAGGCCAGAGGTCGATCCGGTAATCATGGTAAGCTACACCGACGGGAAGGAGTCTGCGGTGCTTACAACGAAGAAGATCAAGAGACCGTTCGTCAAGGTGTTCGAGAGCGAGAAGGCGATGATCAGCAACTTCGTGGAGTACGTGAACAACGGCCAGTTTGACGCGATTGCGGGCTACAACTCCTCTAATTTCGATATTCCCTACATGGTGAAGCGCGGAAATGTGAGCAGGGCCGGCTTCGACATCGGAAGATATGGGGACGCGCCGGAGCAGCAGAACCACGGGCTTGTGCAGATGGTGAAGATACCTGGCAGGGTCAACGTGGACGTTTACAACGTGGCGAAGTTCGTCTCCATAGTTGGGGCTTCGGAGAACCTGATAAAGGCGAGCAACCTCAAGCTTAGCGAGGTCTACGCAGCAATAACAGGAGACAAGAAGAAGATGGTTGACAGGCTTAACATCTGGCAGATCTGGGACGGCGGAGACAAGGACAGGGAGGAGCTTGCAGACTACTCTCTGGCAGACTCGTTCGCGCTGGAGGAGCTTTACAAGTTCTTCGTGCCGCTGGAGCAGGAAATCTCGAAGATAGTAGGGACAACGCTGGGCGAGGCGTGCATCTCAACCACGGGGCAGCTTGTGGAGCATCTTTTGATGCGCTATGCGCATAATAACAACGAGTTCATACCGAACAAGCCAAACGACAGGGACATCAACTGGAGGAACGACAACCCTATCGAGGGTGCCTACGTAAAGACGCCGGATGCGGGAATATACAAGGACATAGTGGTCTTTGACTTCAGGAGCCTGTACCCATCCATAATAATCGCATACAATATTGACCCTTCAACTCTTTACAAGGGCAGCGATAAGGAAGAGGTATTTGAATCACCAACCAAGGCAAAGTTCAGGAAGAAGCCGCTCGGCATAGTCCCCAACGTCCTGAGATTGATGCTTAAGGAGAGATCAGAGATAAAGAAGGCGTTCAAGAAGGATCCGGACAACAAGTCTCTTGCAGCCCGTTCGACAGGACTCAAGATCATAGCGAACTCGTTCTACGGCTACCTCGGGTATGCGAGGTCTCGCTGGTACTCCCGCGAATGCGCTGAGAGCGTCACGGCTTTCGGCAGAGAGTACATAAACAGGACGATGGAGAGTGCGGAGAAGCACGGATTCAGGGTGATCTATGGGGACACGGATTCGATTATGCTTCTTAGGGGAGAGAAGACAAAGGAAGATGCGAAGAAGTTCCTTGACGATGTAAACAAATCACTTCCGGATTCTATGGAACTTGAACTCGAAGATTTTTACACCAGCGGGGTCTTTGTAGGCAAGAGGGGAGCGGTAGACGCCGGTGCAAAGAAGAAGTATGCGCTGCTTTCAGAGTCAGGAAGGATAAAGATACGCGGATTTGAACTTGTTAGAAGGGATTGGTCGGCCGTCTCCAGAAATACGCAGAGGGCCGTATTGGAGAATATACTTCACGCAGGGACCAAGGAGAGCGCGATAGCCATAGTCAAGGATGTGGTAAAGAGGCTTAGGGAAGGCAAGGCGGACATCAAGGAGCTGGTGATACAGACCCAGTTGAGGAAAAAAATCGACAGCTATGACAACAAATCGCCGGAGCTCGCTGCTGTGAAGAAGGCGATAGCGCGCGGGCAGAAGGTCAAGAAGGAGATGGAGGGCAGCACAATCAGCTATGTGGTGACCAAGACGGGCAGCAGCATCTCCGATAAGGCAGAGTTGGAGGAGTTCGCAAAGGATTACGATGCGGACTATTACATAAATCACCAGATAATACCCGCAACGCTTAAGATTCTCAAGGAACTTGGTGTTACTGAAGAGGAATTGCAGGGATTGGGATCTCAAAAGAGATTGGTGTGAAATTATGACAGTAATCTGTGTATTCGGAGACAGCGACACATATGGCGCATTGGATAGAGAGCAGGGAGGGTGGGTAAACAGGCTCAGAAAGTACATTGACTCAAAAGATGATGGAGACATGGTCTACAACCTTGGAATCTCTGGTGACACAAGCAAAGAGATCATGAAAAGGTTCAAGATTGAATGCGGAGCTCGGTTTAGGGAAGCTGCCGAGTATAAGGAAAACTTCGCCATAATATTTTCGGTTGGAGGTAACGATGCTTCTACGAGGAAGAAACGCACTGTAACTAACAGGGAATTTTCATCGAATATCAACAAGTTGATAGAACTCGCAAAGGAGTACACAAAAAATATATTTTTCTTGGATTTATTGCCGGTTTCGGAGCCAAAGGTCACCCCTGTGCCCTGGAATTCGGAAATATTCTACAGAAACAAAGACATAAACGCGCTGAACGACATACTGGCCAGCATCTGCTGGCAGGAAAATGTCCCAATAATCAAGATACGGACAGAGTTCGAGAAGGCAAACTACCACAAACTCCTTGCGGATGGCCTGCATCCGAATGAGGAAGGCCATGAGCTTATCTTCAGGATCGTGAAGGTTGCCCTGATCAAGCACAAGATAATAAAATAACGTCCTGCGATGTAATAACATGGACCATAAGGAACATCTTGAGGTAGGAAAGGCCTCGTACGAGGCACTTCAGCATGCCAGAGGCCTGGTCAAGGAGGGTGCGAAGCTCTTTGACGTTGCTGAGAGCATAGAGTCATTCATAGAGAAGAAGGGTTTCGGGCTCTCGTTCCCGGTAAACATCTCCGTAAACAGCAAGGCCGCCCACTATACCCCCTCAAAGGAGGATGACACCGTTTTCAAATCCGGAGACCTGGTGAAGGTGGATGTTGGAGCAAGGAAGGGAACCTGCTTGGGAGACTGCGCGGTAACTGTTGACATTTCAGGGAATAACACCTCGCTCGTTGAAGCTGCAGAGGAATCGCTAGAGGCTGCTTTAGGCGTAGTGAAGGCCGGGGTTCAATTAAGAGAGATAGGAAAGGCCATAGAAAGGGTGGTTACTGAGAAGGGTGTCTTCCCAGTAAGGAATCTCGGCGGGCATGGGATAACTTCAGAGGAGCTGCACGCTGACGTCTTCATAGCAAACTTTGACAACGGAGATACGACTAGGCTCCTAGAAGGCCAGGTCATCTCCATAGAGCCGTTCGTTACCGATGGCGCAGGCTACGTCCAGGACAGCGATGAGATACAGATCTTCCAGAAGGTCCAGTACGCGATTCCGAGATCCCAGGAGGCAAGGCAGATACTCTCCATAGTCGATGAGCGATACCTGACCTATCCCTTTGCCATAAGATGGCTAGAGAAGGCCCTTCCTAACCTGAGCGGCTTCGGGATACGCAAGGGAATCCAGGAGCTCGTGAACATGGAGGTGCTCGAGACCTTCCCGGTGCTCGTAGAGGAGAAGGGAGGCCTTGTGGCGCAGGCTGAGAAGGAGCTGATAGTGGAGAAGGACGGCTACACGCTGCTGACCAAGTGATCAGGCGTAGTTAAGCCAGTCCTTGCCCATCTTGGTCTTTCCGGTCACCACTTTCTTGTAGGCATCGGTGATTAGCTTGCCGATCGGGCCCGCTTTTCCATCGCCCACGGTCTTTGAATCAACACGCACAATGTGGGCTATCTCGGCAGCCGTGCCGGTGAAGAAGATCTCATCTGCAGCGTAGAGCTCTTCCCTATGAATCTGGCGCTCTTCAACCTCGATTCCCTTGGAGCGCGCGATCTTGATCACGGTGTCGCGCGTTATTCCCATTAATATGTCGGATTCGACTGAAGGGGTGAGGAGCTTGCCGTCTCTAACTAGGAAGATGTTGTCTGCCGGACCCTCGGCCACGTAGCCTGAGGTGGAAAGAAGGATCGCCTCGTCTGCACCGCAGGAGTGTGCTTCCTGGGATGCAAGGATTGAGTTGAGGTAGTTGCCGCTGGCCTTGGCCTGGGGAGGGAGTATGTTTGAGTTTATGCGCCTCCAGGAGGAGACCTTGCAGCTTATCCCCTTGTCCTTTGACTTGTAGTAGGAACCGAGCTCTTCAGCGGCTATCATGGTGCTGACCTTCTTGCCCGTAACACTGATCCCTATTCTTTGGTCGTTGTAGAAAGCGTAGGGGCGTAGGTAGCAGCTTCCCAGCTTGTTCTTTCTGACCAGCTCTAGTGCGGCTGCCTCCAGCTGCGACTTTGTGGCTCCCAGGTCCATCTGGTACACCTTTGCGGTGTTGATGAAGCGCTGCATGTGGTCCTTGAGGCGGAAGATCGATGGGCCGCGGTCGGTCTCGTAGGCCCGCATGCCTTCAAAGATCCCGCTGCCGTACTGCAATGAGTGGGTTAGCACGTGAACCTTCGCTTCTGCGAATGGGATAAACTTGCCATCAAACCAGAGATACTGAGGAGTTGCCATAGACACATCATATAGAATAAAATCAGATAATCTTATAAAGATGTTATGCCGTTATCTATATCATGAAGTTTTTGAGGACAGCCCTACTGCTTGCCATCCTTTCCATGGCTGTTGCCTACGCCAGCTCGACCTACCTGGCTGTTCAGGCGCCCCTAAACGCAACGCTTTACAATGGGGGCAGCGTTTATCTTGGAAAGGTGGGACCGGGCGAGAGCTTCTACATCTCCGCAGGCTCCGCAACCGTTAACGCCTCGGGCAGCTACGTCGGCCCGATAGGGTGGGACACGCTCACGGCCAACAACCTTCCGGCGGGATGGTCTGCGCAGGCCTCGCCTCTCTACGAGAACCCGATGAAGATGAAGGTGACGGTGGCCTCCTACACGCCCAACGGGGCCTACTCGTTCCAGATAAAGGCCCTGAACGTGCAGAACTACTCTAGGATAGGAAACCTTACCGCAACGGTTTACATGAACGTGACCACGAACGTTTTCAACCTTAACGTGAACCCGCTCAGGATCTACGCGGGCATAGGGCAGCCCACAGAGCTCTACGTGACCATAAACAACACCGGGATCTCGGACGACCCGTTCGTCATAAGCGCCCACAGCCTTCCTGCCTGGAACATAACCGACCAGGTGATCTCGCTCCATTCAAGGACCAACACCTTCACCTACCCGATCTTCCTGAGCGAGCCCGGCGCCTACAACTTCAACCTCACCGTGAGCTCTTCGACGAGCCCGCTGATAAGGCAGTCCTACCCGATAACCTTTGACGTGAACGAGAGCCTCTACAACGACTATAAGGCGATAGACCAGGGCGCAGTGCTCTCGCCGATAATCCTGGAGCCGGCCTACGCCCTGATGTCGCTGGTCTCCTACCTGTACGGACTTGCTGTCAGGGCCTAAGGTGCCGTAATGCCAAAGAAAGAAAAACCCAAAACCATGTCACTCATACCTCTGCGTGTGCTCTCGCTCACGGACGTAGCCAGGTATGCCTACAACTTCGACTTCACATACGACAACATCTTTCTAGAAGAGGCGGTGAAACCCCACTACCTGTACATTTTCGGGGAGAGGATAGGGGACAAGGGCGTCGTGTACTTCACCAGGACGGAGGAGAAGCCAAAGGGGCTTCTGTACAAGCCCCCGGAGAACTCTGAGGGCGAGGAGGTGAAGTTTGTGGTTCTGGGCGCGGGACAGGAGAACAAGGCGACAAGCATATTGAGGATGGAGCTGGTGGAATTTCAGAAGCCCGGCAAGCTCAAGAGTCCGAAGCTGCGCAGCGTGAGGCTGGGGAGCGCGGAGGACCTGATAAAATTGGCGATAAACAGCGGAAAAGGTGAGGGAATAAGGCATCTCTGCTCGTTCAGGGACGGGAAGGAGACGGTTCTCTACGGCCTGGACCTGGTGGAGGGCATGCACGGCGAGGACACTACACTGTACTACGCGAAGACCGCAGCCCAGCAGCCGATGAGCTTCGCCAGGTATGATTACAAGAGCGGCGCGGTGGGCTTCACGGACAGCGTCGGCGACCACGCCTACCTTTACCTGAAGATAATAAACCTGGCCGAGAAGCCCGTCTTCTTCAAGACGTCATCGCAATAACATTTTAATACCTTAAGAGCAATGATATATGCACTCCTTATGCCCGAATAGCTCAGTGGTAGAGCGTGCGGCTGTTAACCGCAAGGTCGAAGGTTCGATCCCTTCTTCGGGCGCGTGCTTTTTAAACATAAGACTTATATATGAGTAAGATTATCTTACTATTATGGGAAAAAGTGAGATGATTGAGATAACAAGAGCAAGCTCAAAAGGGCAGATTGTTATTCCAACAGACATTAGGAAAAGACTAAAGGTCAAAACAGGTAACCTATTCTTTGTTACGTCTAAAAATGGGATGATAGTAATGAAAAAGGTAGGTTCAGGCATAGACGAACGAGACCTAAAGACATTGGTGGGCGTCGAGGAAGCTTGGAAAGACATAGAGCAGGGTAGATACAAGATATACTCCAAGAAATCTTTTTCTGAGGAGTTGGCGAAATGGTAATTATCGATAAGATAATTGTAACAGATAAGTTCGAGAAGGACGTAAAGAAGTTAAGAAATAGGGCCATTAACAAGAGGATAGATTCTGAGGTAAAAAGGTTGTGCGAAAACCCCGAAGTGGGAAAACCTTTGGGATACACCTTGAAGGGTGAAAGAACGATTCGCATTAATCCTTATAGATTGATTTACAAAAAAGAGGGTGACAGTCTGATTCTTTTGCGATTTGAGCATAGAAAGGAGGTTTACGATTAACTGAAATGCTTATATAATTGTGCAAATCAGATTGTTAATGATAGCTTGGACGACCTAGACAGCGCAATGGACGTGGTTAACGCCTTTGAGGAGAGGAATAGGAGGAACAGCAAGCCGCAGGAGAGCAGCAGGGGAAGGACACAGGTGGGCAGCGTGGAACAGTACTTTGAGAAGATCAGCGTGGCTGCGATAAAGCTTACGGGGGCGCTGAAGGTCGGTGATCTGATAGAGATAGGGAGCGAAGACGAGGCAATACGGCAGAGGATCTCAAGCATGCAGATAGACCGCGAGGATGTTGGGGAGGCGCAGGAGGATGAGTCTATAGGAATAAAGGTAAACCATCCCGTCGCCGAAGGAAGTGCGGTGTACAGGCTAGACAGTTAGGTTTACACGCTATTTTTCTTTGACAGCAGAATTCCAGTCACAAATACCCACAGGATCACTGGGAAGGCGATTATCCTCTCAACGAATCCGAATCCAAGGCCAGGCCCGTAGTAGGCAAGAGATGGGAAGATCCCAAGGGGAAGTGTGAAGGCGAAGAAGACGATTAGAGTTATGGCACCGGAAAGGATCGAATATCCGGAATACCAGCCAATCCCTCTTCTTCTTAATAATGCAATGCCGATCAGCAGAACCCCAGCACCTCCAGCAACAAATGAGATAGCAGCAAAAGTGGAATGTATCGCCAGTGTAGTATTCTCCGGCACGGTTCCCACGCCGGCTGCGCCGAAGGCGCTCAGCATCAGGAATAATATTCCAAGCTTTCCAATCCAGTCCTTGGGAAATGATTCAAGCAGTAGCACCAGTCCTCCGAAGAGCAGGGCTCCGAACAGTATTATTGAGTAGTTGAAGACGGGCCACAGCACTGAAAGCACGGTGTTTCCCAGGTCGCTAATCGGATTTGTCCCAAGATTGTAGCATCCGTGCGCATTGCAGGGGAAGGCGAGCTGCACAACAACCATTGCGAGTATGAAAAGCACGGAGCTTATCAGGAAGAGATAGCCAGCGTGTCTGGCAGAGTTACTTTTGGGCGTTGTTGCCGTGTTTTTCATAAATCAGATTAAGGATAGAATGGCTATAAAGCTTTACATTTTCAATATAAAACTGTTCAGAAACGCTTGTTTAAATTGGTGAGTTTATGAAGGTTGGAATTATAGGTTCAGGAGACGTGGGTCAGGTCATAGGAGCGGGTTTTGCGAACCTCGGGCATGAGGTTAAGATAGGCACGCGGGACACGAATAATGAGAAAATTAGGGCCTGGCTGAAGAAGACGGCGGGCAAGAAGACCTCTGTCGGCACTTTCCAGGAGACTGCGAAGTTTGGCGAAGTGATAGTCATAGCGGTAAAGGGCGAGATCATAGAAGAAGCAGTAAAGCTAGCGGGGCCTGCCAATTTTGCTGGAAAGACTGTCATCGATGTGACCAACCCGCTTGACTTTTCTGGCGGGATGCCGCCAAAGCTCTCTGTAGGGTTCAACAATTCGGCAGGCGAGATAACCCAGAGGGCTTTGCCAAAGGCGAATGTGGTGAAGACCCTGAACATAATAGGCAACGCCGGCATGATCAATCCAAAGTTCAAGGAGGGAGAGCCGGACATGCTACTCTGCGGAAACAACGAAGCGGCGAAAAAGGCGGTTGAGAAGATCCTACGCGATTTTGGGTGGAAGAACATAACCGACCTTGGGGGAATCGAGCAGTCAAGGATTATGGAGCCTTTGTGCGTCCTGTGGGTAACCTACGGTTTCAAGAACAACAGCTGGAACCACGCCTTTAAGATCCTGAAGAGTTAACTACAGATTAGACGGATGGCTTCGGAGCCAGGACGCGGCTTTCTCGGTGAAGAGGAGGTCCCGTTCGCTCATGAACCTGCCGGCATAGTTCGTGATTCTCTGGCGCTGCTTGATCAGAAGCTGAACGGCCTGGGCAACGGTGAACCACTCAACGACGAATCCGTTGCCCTCCTCTCTTTCAGTAAGCTTTGGCTTTTCAGGAGCTCCTATCACTTTTGCAATGAAACAATAGGAGAAGGGCATGAACTTCAGCCGGCTCCGGTACTCTATTATGACTCCGATGGGGCAGATCTCCTTTATCTGGCAGCCGGTCTCCTCCTTCACCTCCCTGTGGAGAGCGGCCTGTATCGTCTCCCGGCCTTCTATTCCCCCGCCAGGCAGCTTGTAGTAGTTCAGCTTTGTTGCGTGCATCAGCGCCATGCTGCCCTCGCCGTTGAGGACTATCGCCCGCGCCGCTCTCCTGATTACGTATCTCGTGTTCCTCGGCTTCAGGCCAAAGCTTTGGTCGGAGATCTCCCTGAGCAGTTCCAAGTATGCACCACTCCTAATAGGGGATGAAAAGATATAGATATTTTGCCTAGCCAAGATAACCTAGCGCATTGATGATTATGAACAGCGAGATAGTGTACCTCTTCCTGTACGACCTGGGCGTCCACTTCACTGAGGAGGAGCTTAACGGGCTGCTGAAGAACCCTGAGGACTTCTCCAAGCACGAGTTCGACAAGCCCTCACCAGAAGAGATCTCCACATTCAACGTCCCGGCAATCTTCAATCTAAACAACGTAACGCTTGCTACGGAGGCGATGAAACACCTGTTCAAGGTGCAGGTCGCGCTTTACACGTTTGGTGGGATGTCCATCAGAGTAAGATACCAGTTGAACGACGCATCCTACAGCCACCTCTACCGGGTGACATTCGACAAGAAGATCACCGAGTTTGTTAATGATGTTGTTCTGAAGGCAAGAAAGAAGGTTGAGTCAGACCTTTCGAAGGTGGCAAAGATCCAGCCCAGCGCCACAAGAGAGACCTATCGCTTCTACTACATTGAGTACGAGAAGGAGAAGATCTCGGCGAGCCAGAAAAAGCAGATAGCCGGCCTCCTCATAGACGAGGAGGAGCCCGACCAGCTGGATGACGGCTATGTGGCCTCGGTGCTGAGCAATACAATCGCCTATGACAAGACAAATCTCTTCTACGTGGGCTGGGAGAGCGCGATAATGTTCGACAAGGAGTATGCCCACGAGTACGAGCTGCTCATGGCGGAGATAGCCAACCTGCAGCTCCTTGAGATGCGTATCTATCATGAACTGCTGTCGGAGCGCATAGACAACTCTGGGAAGGTGCTCGAGAGGGTGAGCAAGCAGAGAATCATCAGTAGGCTTGGAAGCAACGAACCCAAGGCGCTTAACTCCGAACTGGGCACTCTTTACGATAACACCATGGCGGTGATAAACAAGGTGAGTGACACCGTCTTCGGAACTGGCGAGTGGTACCTCTCAAGGGTTTACTCCCTGTTTGAGAGGGTCCTGAAGCTCGAAGAGATAAAGGGCTCGCTCGAGAAGGACCTGGACGTGATAAACGACGAGCGCGCGTTCGTCGCAGACCTGATAAACTTCGACTACGACGTGCTTTTGGAGTATGTCGTGATACTGCTGATAGTGATAGAGCTGGTAATAGGAGTGGTCCAGCTGTTCAGATGACTAGGCCCAGCTATCCTCTTTGGTTTTGGGCTTCTCGGGTTCCGGCGCATCCATGCTTCTCCACAGGTAAAGGCAGGCTATGGTGCAGTACGGGTGCCACCTGCTGGCTATCTTGCGGAAGCGCTCTTCTGATGGAAGAGTCCTGAGGCCGTACACCTTCCTGAGCCCTTTCTGCAGGCCAAGATCATCCACGGGAAGCACATCAGTTCTTCCCAGCACGAACATCAGAAACATCTCCGCAGTCCACCTGCCTATTCCACGAACTTCGTCTAGTTCGGTCACAACAGAGTCGTTGTCCATCCTGTGAAACTTCTTAAGCTCGAGTCGTCCATCAAGTATGCGTTCGGATAAATCAACAAGATAGGAGTATTTTTGTGGGGAGATCCCTGCTGATTTGACCTTCTTTTCTGGAGTGCTCAGGAACTCTTTAGGGGTCGGGATCGAATTGCCGTAAAGCCCCTTGAACTTCTTGAGTATTGAGGCGCCAGCCTTGCCGGAGATCTGCTGAAATATTATTGACCTTATAAGTGCACCGTAGAGGTCCTTTCTCAGTTCTATCGGAGGAATTTTATGCCGAGTTATTAGTCTGCTCAGGACAGGGTCGCTTTTCCTGAGATGGGCTAACCCTTTCTTCCAGGACTGGCTATTGGCAATGGAATGGAAATCGGATGACTTCATCTCTCTTCATCCTCGAACACGTCCCTAAATGAGTTGCAGAAGTAGCGCACCGACCGTTTAAGCACAGTTTTTCCGTCAGGAGTTATCGTATAGACAATTATCTTGCCGGACTTCTTTCCTTTTATCAGTTTTGTGGTGCTTAGTTCCTTTAATGCGGGATAGATTGTGCCAGCCTTCGGCTTGTCGCCCCTCCTCTTCTCTATCTCCTCGGCTAACGCCTCCCCGTGCATCGGCTTCTTCGATAACAGCCACAAGATCTGGAATGAGAGCATACCTCTCATGTCGCAGCCGCTCCTTTCCATGAGTATATATAGGATAGCCTATATATTTAAATACTTTGCATATCACAATATAAGATGTCCTATATTGGACAGGTGTGGAAATGTATTGTGGAAACGAAGGTTGCGGAAGCGGAATGAGAAACTTCCTGACAAGGGAAGAGAAGATAGACGCCCTGACGGACTACAAGAAGGAGCTCGAGCAGGAGACAAAGGCCGTACAGGAGCGGATAGAGCAGCTGAAGAAAAACAACTAGCTTTTATTTTTGTTTTTTCTTTTTATACTTAATAATGTGATGATATGGACTGGTCAAAACCTGCGAATGAGGAGAGTGTTGGAAAAGCAGCGGCGGCGCTGAAGGCGAATGGCTTCAATGTGGTCATAGTTAACGACAGAAGGGCTGCGCTGGAGGAGGCCACAAAGCTGGTCCCGGAGGGAGCCGAGGTAATGACAGCCGGTTCGACTACGCTGAGCGAGATTGGATTCACAGATCTGCTGAAATCCGGAAACCACAAGTGGATGAACCTGAAGGAGGAGATTGTGAAGGAGAAGGATCCGCAAAAGCAGCACGAGCTGCGATTAAGGAGCGTTTCCGCCCCTTTCATGCTGGGTAGCGTGCACGCGATAACCGAAAATGGCGAGCTTCTTACTGCGAGCGCATCGGGCAGCCAGCTGCCAGGCTACGCATTCAGTTCACACAACCTAGTGTTGGTCGTTGGCACTCAGAAGATAGTTAAAAGCATGGATGACGCCATGCAGCGCATAAAGGAGTACAGTGTCCCGCTTGAGGATAAGCGCATGAAGGCTGCTGGGATGGGAGGCACCATGTACGCGAAGCTGCTAATACTGTTTAAGGAGCCGGCGTTCATGCAGCGAAAGGTCACCGTAATCCTAGTGAAGGAGAAGCTTGGTTTCTGAGATTGCCGATTATTAGCCTGCCTCATTGAACCTGAAGGCCCAGGTGCAGACGGCAAGCGCGACTAGGGCCGCGACAACCATCACCCCGAGGTCCACGGCCATCGGGAAGCTAGAGATGCCGAGCAGCGCGCCGCGCAGCCCGTCGACCCCGTAGGTAAGCGGGTTTGCGTAGGCAATGTCCTGGACTGCAGCTGGCAGTCCTGTGAGGGGCACCAGCGCGCCGGAGAGGAAGAAGAGAGGGTACGATACGAACATCATGACTATTCCAAAGCCCTGGAAGTCGCGCATGAATGATCCCAGAGCGAGGCCCAGGCTCAGGAAGGTTATCCCTATAAGCAGCATGAATACCAGCGAGAGGAGCGCAACCGCAGTTATGTTAAAGTGGAAGCCCAACAGCAGGGCGATTATCAGCACTATTATGCCCTGTATGAATGTGGTTGTGGTGCCTCCTGCTACTCGTCCTAAAACTATCGAGACGCGCGAGTTGGGCGTCACCATTATCTCCTTCAGGAAGCCAAACTGCCTGTCCCAGAGCACTGAAACCCCGCCCTGTATGCTCGTGAACAGGAGTGTCATCCCGATTATGCCCGGCACGAGGAAGGTGAAGTAGCTGACCCCGTTGGAAAGTTGCACGAAGCTGTTCAGGCCGTAGCCAAGGCCGACCAGGAAGAGCAGCGGCATCACTATGAGTCCGATTATCCTCGACTTTGCCCTCAGGAATCTCTTTATCTCCCTGAGCCAGATCGTATATATCGCTTTTGTGTCTATCATGAAAATTACCTCGTCTTTGCGAACTGGCGCATCATGCCCTTTCCGCCTTCGCCCGACTCTTCGCGGATGCTCTTGCCGGTGAAGTGTATGAAAACGTCTTCCAGGCTGGGCTTGTGGAGGTTCACGGACTCAACCACTAGCTTGTGTTCCTCACAAATGTCAACAAGGGCAGGGATCCGCTTCTCCCCATCCTCGACCGTGAGCTTGAAGGTGTTTGGCTCCGGCTTTTCCACGCCCTTTATCCAGCTCTCCTTCTTGCTGAAGACGCTCTTGTCGGCGTCCTTGTCCACTCGGAGTGTTATTATGTCGCCTCCCAGGTCGCTCTTCAGTTTCTTGGGGGTGTCAAGCGCCACGATCTTTCCGTGGTCAACGAAAGCGACCCTTTGGCACAGGAAGTCGGCTTCCTCTATGTAGTGGGTCGTAAGTATGACCGTGGTCTTGTGCTTCTTGTTCAGGTCCACTATGTAGTCCCAGATCTTTCTGCGCGTCTGCGGGTCCAGGCCGACGGTGGGCTCGTCAAGGAAGAGTACCTTTGGCTCGTGTATGAGCCCGCGCGCTATCTCAAGGCGCCTTTTCATCCCGCCGGAGTAGTTCATCACCAGGATGTCTGCCTTGTCCTCCAGCTCGACCAGTTTTATCACCTGGGCTATCTGCTCCTTGGCAGAGGCGTTGTCTATGTGATACAGCATCGCATGAAACATCAGATTCTCGCGGCCGGTCAGCTGGTCGTCCAGCGAGGGGTCCTGGAATACTATCCCGATGTTCTTGCGGACCTCATTTTTCTGATTTGCGATGTCAAAACCGGCAACCTTGGCGCCGCCAGAGGTGGGCTTCAGGAGCGTTGTCAGCATCTTTATCGTGGTTGTCTTTCCTGCGCCGTTGGGGCCCAGCAGCCCGAACACCTCGCCGGAGATGACGTTGAAGCTTATGTTGTCAACGGCCTTGAAGTCCTTGAAGCTCTTGGATAGGCCTTTCACATCGATGTCAAGGGCGTGAGTTGCGATAATAGCACCATGGTTTAATCTTAAACTAGTATAAATTGAATATAAAGATATTTAAATGCTTCTTAAGGAATGGATGGACAATAATATAAACAATCTCAATACGCCTGTGGGACCCATCAGCAAGCTATATAAATATTATCGGCGTACTAATAGCACACATTACGTGTTTTCCCGTACGCACTGCAATCTGCAGGAGGGGTTTCAATGGCTGTAACATTAGAGGAGTTTAGCAAGTATCTCGCTGAGAATAAGGGCAAGCGAAAGTTCAAGCAGACGGTAGAGCTTGCGGTTAATTTCAAGGGGATAGACTTCAACAAGCAGGACAACAGGCTGAACCTCGAGGTCATGCTCCCCAACGGCAAGGGCAAGGTAAAGAAGCTGCTCGTATTCGCAAACGACAAGGTCATAATGGAGGACGCCAGGAAGAACGGCGTCGAGATTGTAGAGGGCAACCAGATAGACGCCGTCGCGGGAGACGCAAAGCGCCTGAACGGCCTTCTTCAGTACGAGATATTCGCGCAGCCTAACCTGATGCCCACGATAGCGAAGTCCATGGGTCAGTTCCTAGGACCCCGCAACAAGATGCCAAGGCCGCTTCTGCCGGGCAACTCGCTCACAGCCATAGCCAGCGACGTGAGCAAGAGGGTCATGATAAGGAGCAAGGGCAAGTACCTCCCCACGGTCCACGCGGTGGTGGGAACTGAGGACATGGATGCCGACAAGATACTTAACAACGTCAACGAGATCATGGAGAGCATAAAGAAGAAGGTAGGGGCGAACAACATCAAGTCGGTGTATGTTAAGCTGACCATGTCGAAGCCGGTAAGGCTGATGTAGGTGTCATTATGATCAAGGCTGAAAAGATTGAATACGTCAAAAAGATGCACAAGGAGGCGAAGAAGTACAAGATCGCCGGTGTCATGCCCATTGACGCCCTTCCAGACCGGCTCGTCCAGAAGATCAGGAACGGGTTGAAGCCGGACACGATGGTCATAACCGGAAGGAAGACCCTGCTCATGAGGATAACCGACACAGAGCCCCTCAAGAAGCTGCAGCCGTACATAACGGGAAGCGTCGCGATAGTGCTCTCGAACAAGGACCCGATGGACCTTTACAACCACATAAGTTCAAACAAGCTAAGGCTGCTGGCGAAGCCGAACCAGATCTCGCCTGAGGACATCAAGATAGAGTCGGGAGAGACGAGCATTGCCCCGGGGCAGGCTGTCACGGACATGAAGGCTGCAGGAATTGACGTTCAGATACAGAAAGGGAAGGTAATAATCTCAAAGGGCAAGACACTCGTGGCCAAGGGCGCGAAGATAAGCACCCAGGTCTCGAAGGCGCTCAAGATGCTCGACATCGCGCCTTTCGAGGCGAAGGGCAAGCTGGTCTCCCTGGTGGATGAGACGGGACTGGTCTTCACGGAGCAGGTATTCAAGATCAACGGGCCGTTCGTGCAGGAGGAGCTCGCAAAGAGCTTCAGGAGCGCTTTGGAGCTGAGCCTTGCAATGAATTATGTTACAAAGTACAACATAGAGACCTTCATAGGCCGCGCCTTCAGGGGCGCGCTGGCGGTTGGCGTAGAGGCCAAGATACCGGAAGGGGAGGTAACCCAGAAGCTGATAGAGATGGCAGCGCTGGGAGCGAAGAGCCTGGATGGAATGGTAAAGAAGGAGGAGCCAGCCGCACCGGCATCATAAATTCATACTGAAGTGATAAAATGGAATACATATACGCCGCTCTCCTGCTCGATTCGGCAGGAAAAGAGATAAGTGAGGCGAGCCTCGAAGGCATCGTCAAGGCTGCTGGCATCGAGGTTGACAAAGCGATGGCCAAGGCAGTAGTCAGCTCCCTGAAGGGTGTGAACATCAAGGATGTGATAAAGCACGCCCAGACAGCTCAGGTAGCAGTCGCAGCTCCAGCAGCAGCCGGCAAGGCTGAGGCAAAGAAGGAGGTAGTCGTTGAGGAGAAGGTCAGCGAAGAGCAAGCGGCAGGCGGACTGGCGAGCTTATTCGGATAATTGAAGCTCGAACTGACGGTGCAGGCTACGCATGAGCGTAGCTTTGCATCTTCCCGTTAAAGACGACAAACCGATAGGATTATAAAGGATAAACACATAAATGATATCAGAGTAAAGCGAACAGCTTATTCTACAAAAGTGAACAACATGTCAGAAGAAGAAGGATTTGGAAGAAGTAGCGGAAGAGAAGACAGGTATGGAGGAGACAGAGGCTCAGGCGGCGGACGCGATCGAGGAGACCGTGGCTCAAGCATGAAGCCGAATTACTTCCTGCCTAAGCCGGTAAAGGTAGGCGATGAGATGGATCTCACCATAGAGGCAACAGCTTCGAAGGGAGACGGCATCGCAAAGAAAGACGGATACGTCATCTTCGTGAAGGATGCGAAGCAGGGCGACACCGTCAAGGTCAAGATTACCGAAGTACGCGCACGCTTCGCGATAGGAGAGAAGCTGTAAAGCTAGGGCGTAAACGCTGATTTTCGATTATTTTTTCTTTTATTTTCTTTTTTAACTTTTCCTTTCACAGCTTTCAACTGCAGAACTCAGATGTAAGTCTAATGACGAGTCTGTAGAAAAGGCTATAAGCATCCAAACAAGCAGTTATACGATTTGGTGCTTAGAACTAAGATTATCGCAACCTACGGGCCGAGCATAGACGATGAAAAGAAGCTGGTGGAGGTCCTGAAGTACGTGGACATAGTCAGGCTCAACTTCTCCCACGGCGTCCTTGCCGAAAAGCTGGCGGCGATAAAGAAGATCCGCAAGGTCGCAAAGAGGCTGGATAAGGACATCGCCATAATCGGCGACCTGCCGGGGCCGAAGGTCCGGGTTGCGAAGCTGGATGCGGATATCAACATAAACAAGGGCGACACGGTTATCTTCGCCAAAGAGAATAGGGCGGCGGGCAGCGACATTCCCATAGAGATTGACATTTACAAGGGGATGAAGGTCGGCGCTGAGATCTCCATAGGGGACGGCAACCCTACCTTGATTGTCAAGAGGTTGAGAAACGGCAAGATCGTATGCGAGGCCTTGCAGGACGGCAGGATTGGGAGCAGGAAGGGGATAAACGTAAAGGGCGCGACCGTTCATGCAGAACCACCTACGAAAGAGGACCTAAGGTTCATAAGGTTTGCAAGGAAGAACAGGCTGGATTTCGTGGCGCTCTCTTTCGTAAGCTCTGCCCAGGACGTCAGGAAGACAAGGAAGGCGTCGGGCAAACTGGGGATTATCTCAAAGATAGAGCGCAAAGAGGCCATAGATGACATAGAGAACATAGCCAGGGCCTCGGACGGCGTGATGATAGCGCGCGGGGATATGGCGCTAAGCATCGACTTCCAGCAGGTCCCCATTGTGCAGGATGACATAATAAACGTCTGCAGGAAGACGCACACGCCAGTCATAGTGGCGACGCAGATGCTGGATAGCATGACAAGGAATCAAACGCCCACCCGTGCCGAGATGACGGACATCTCAAACGCGGTTAGGACACGGGTTGACTGTTTGATGCTCAGCGATGAGACCTCTGTCGGAGCATATCCGCTGGACGCGGTGCAGGCCCTTTCGAGCATCGCCGCTTACACCCAGGGGAAGATCTCGAACCCGGAGCTCGAGCCCAGGGAGGAGATAATAGGCCACGACGGGATGGCGGTGGCTGCCGCGAGCATCTCGTTCAGCTGCGCCATGGACTGCATCTTCATACCCACCTGGACGGGCAACACGGCAAAGACCCTTTCAGGCCTCAGGCCAAGGTCTGCGATAATTGTTCTCTCGAATGTTCCGGAGCTCCGCCGCTCGATGGCGTTGCATTACGGGATAAAGGGCGTGGACATGCCCGCATTCAGGAAGGAGAAGCAGATAGACACTTTCGTAGCCGAGAAGGCGAAGAAGTTGGAGGTCAAGTCCTACATGATCGTCTTCGGGCACGCCGGCCGCAACGGCACAAGCGACACGATCCGCTGCTTCTGGGGAAAGTGAGTGCAGAGGTAACGCCTTCCGTACATAACTTTTAAAAATCCGAAGGGAGATAAGGATTCTCGGTGAAATTATGGGCAATGTTGCTCCTAAAGAGAAAGTATCAAAACCGAAAGAAGTCGTTAGGCCATCCCTGGATCCCTTCCTTGGGAGCATGCGGAAACAACCATCCAGTTCTGACCTTGCAGGCCTGGCGCGCTGGGAGGCTCATCTTACAGAACAGGAGCTTGCCGGCCTAAGAAACCACACAGAACTGCACTTCCGCGATTAGCCATTACTTAAACCGTATGCTGTCAAGGTCCATTGGAGAACGGGCCTCTAATCTGAATCGGTTGCTCAGCGTGCGCGCCAGGTCATCGCACTTGCTCTCCTCCCCGTGCATGGTGTATATCTTTCGCACAGAAGGCCGCAGGTTCTCCACGAACTTGAGCAACTGGACCCGGTCGCTGTGGCCCGAGAAGCCGTCTATCGTCTTTATCTGCATGTTAATCTTGATCTGCTCAAGTTTTCCATCCGGTCCTGGAAGTGCAGTCTCGGCAAGGCCGTTCTGCAGGCGCCTTCCGAAAGAGCCGGCGCTGTTGAAACCTACGAAGACAAGGAGGTTCTTCGGGTCCTCTGCAAGGGCCTTGAAGTATTCCAGGCTGACTCCGCCGTTCATCATGCCGCCGCTGGCGAGTATTACGGCCGGTCCCTTCTCCATTATCTCGCTGCGCTCTCCCTTGGCTATCTCGAAGATCTCGCTCTCGAACGGGGAGTTGTTGTTAAGTATGCGGTGCCTGAGGCTCATCTTCAGGTACTCGGGATAGGCGGTGTGTATGGCGCTCGCCTCGAGTATCATTCCGTCCAGGAAGACCGGTGCCTCCACCTTGTAGCTCTTGTTGTTGGACATGTACTGCTCCATCACCAGCTGCATCTCCTGGGCACGGCCTACCGCAAATAGGGGTATGAGGACCTTTCCTCCATTGTCTGTTGTGCGCTTCACAAGCTCCATCAGCTCGGTTTCTGTGCTCTGTCTTTCGTGGCCTATGTCGCGGGGTCCCCCATAGGTGCTCTCCATGAATAGGGCGTCAATGCGGGGATATCTTGTGTCGGCCTGGTCAAACAATCTTGTGAAGCCGTACTTCATATCGCCTGTGTGAACGATGTTGTACATTCCCTCTCCAACGTGCAGGTGTACTATGCCGCTGCCCAGGACGTGGCCCGCATTGTGGTAAGTAAGCTTGATCTCATCGGTTATGTTGGTTACCTCACCGTAGTCGCGGGTAACCATGTGCATGAGCATTGTCTTGATGTCCTTCTCTCCGTAAAGCGGCGTACCTCCTGTTCGCATCACCAGCTTTGTGTAATCGTAAAGAAGCAGTGCTGCGAGATCACGTGATGGCGGTGTGCAGTAGACCGGCCCCTTGTATCCGAACTTGAACAGGTATGGGACGAAACCGATGTGGTCCATGTGTGCGTGGGTCAGAACCACCGCATCAAGGTCGTTAATTGTAAGGTTTGCGCTGTCAAGGTACGGGAAGGCCTTGTTTTCTCCGGCAGCCTGATCCATGCCTTTTACCCCCGGCTCTGGGCTAATGCCGCAGTCAACCAGTATCTTTGAATGGTTGGTTTCAAGCAATAGGCAGCTTCTTCCTACTTCTCTGAAGCCTCCAAGCGCCGTGGCCTTCAGCCACTCGCTCTTCACCATGGGCTGGTTGATCTTCTTGCCCACCCCCACCAAAAACTTCTTTCGGAACTCGCTCTCACGGAGCATGAGCTGTCTTACTCCCTTTATCACGTCGCTGGACATGGTCGGGATGCGGAGCACTTTCGGGACCCAGTTGGTCTCCGATATTATCTTTATCAGCGTCGAGCCGCCCTTGCCGATTACGAGGCCGGGCTTCATCGCCTCTATTACAACCTGCGAGAACTCCTTATCGAAGTGTATCCCCTCCTCTGTCACGCCGGCATCAGGGGGTATTATCGCGATTATCTTCTTCAGCGCTGTCTCCTCGTCGGTCAGGTCGCGCGGGTCGCTGCGCACTATGAGTCTCTTCTTTATCGCCGCCGAGATGTTCTTTATTATGCTCTCGTCCGCGTAGACATGGGCTATGTTCCTCACGTAGACCGCCACGTCGGGCCCTTCGAACTCTATCTCAGAAAGCTCTGCCTCGTGCGGCATGAGCTCCTTTATCTTCTCCTTGGTGTCTTTTCTTTCCGGAATCTCGCTATCCAATTGTATCACTTAGAATTAATTCTGCATGTAATTATGCTATCCGATTATGGTCGCTTTGGAGTTACTTCAGGAGCTTCTCTATGTCATCCTTTGCGTACTCCTTGTATCCCTTCTTCGTTATCGCAACTAATCTTACGCCGTCCCCGGTTGCTGAGTCGCGCTTCATCGCTATCTTCAGTCCCTTTGCAACGTGCTTTGCACCCTCTGCCGTGCTCATCCCTTCCTGGTACGCGCCTTCTATGTAACCTATAGCCGCAATGGACCCGCTGCCGGTCGCCGTGAACTTTGACTCCTTTAGATAGCCTCCCACAGGGTCTATGCTGAATATCTCCGGCACGCCCTTGTTCAGGCCTCCGACTATCAGTTCAACGTAATAGGGGAACATCTTGTTCTCCTGCATGATTAGGGCAAGAACTGATGTTGCAGACCTTGGCGACATCGGCTTGTTCTCGTCCATCTTGTAGATCTCGCTCTGCATCTTGAGCACCTTGACCAGGTACTCCGCGTCTCCCACGCCGCCTGCTATGGTCATGCCCAGGTGCTCGTCTATCTTGTGTATCTTTACCGCTTCTGAGCTGAAAATATAGGTGCCGCCTGATGCGCGGAAGTCCGAGCCCAGCACAACGCCGTCGTTGCAGACCAGGGCGATGGTCGTGGTTCCGTGCTTTATAGCATCTGAGATCTCTTTGCTGTAGTTTGTAGAACTCATAAAATCAACTGGTCATTTTTAAACGCGAAAATTGTGTTTTTATAAAATCTTTTGAGCAACTTTTTGTAAACCAGCCTTTGGAATCCCTTCAGGCTCCCTCGGCTAAATCAAAAAATGGCAAAAAGCGAAAAAACAAATTGCCTTATACTAATAAGCTACCATTACCTATAAAATACTTGCTGCCCGGCGCCGAGTCGTCCAGCTCGGCGTAGGCGAATGTGCGGTGCAACTTGGTAATGCGCACCTTGTGCGTCTTGCCTATGCGCGCATTTGCGTTCCGCACCAGTACGACCACATCATTTATGTGGCCGATCCCTTCCCCTTTCGGGTTCCTTGCGTCAAGGTGCAGGTCATACATCTTCCCTTCCACTAGTTCTTCTATCCCCATGGTCTTCCCCAATTAGAACACAGGTTAGAAAACTATTTAAAGGTTCTCTGTTAATTCGGACGCTTCTGGTATCTTTTTCCGAGAGTAAAACCAGGTAAGGTACAAAAAGCGGTATCAAATTGGGTATTGGGCCATCGGCCTGGCTCCTTGACCTTTAGCCGGTTTTGAGGAAGGTTATGTTCCTTATGCCGTAGTTGATGTAGGGGTTCTCGGCATAGTAGGGGTTCTGCTGGTAAAGGGTCTGGTTTGACTCGTAGAACTCGACCTGGTTGAAGCCGTAGGCAAGGCCCACGTTGAGGCTGTAGGTCGCGTTCGTGGCGGTCTCGTTGGTGAAGTTCAGCGTGGTCAGAAGCTTGCCGTTGTCGTACACGGAGACCGGTGCAAGAGGGTAGTAGGAAAGCCCTACCAGCTGCATGGTCACGTTCTGTGCCTGCGGTGAGAAGATGGTGACGGCGCGCAGGTTGTCTCCCCACCAGGCGGTGCCCAGCTGTGGGTTGCAGTAGGACGAGCCTGAGCAGAACGTGTATCCTGGCAGCCAGGTGCCGACCGCATAGGAGGTTAGTGTCTTGCCCGCGCCGGCGGAGGCGGCTGTCGTGGAGAAGATGGTGACGTTGTTGTCCTGGTAGATCGGGCTGCCCAGGAAGCTGTCCAGGTAGCTCTCAAGGAGGCCAAACTCGGTAGGGGTGTAGGCGCTCTTTAGGACAGAGACGAAGCCCACGTTGTACTCCGTGAGCCAGAGGGTGGTGAGGGCCGTGTAGTTCTCGTGTATAGGGTACGGGAAGACCAGGCCCTGCCCGTCCTGCAGGTAGCTTGACGAGACTATCAGGGGTATGTTCTCCAGGCTCGCCTCCTGCGTTGCGTTCATGCGCGTCGCATAGCCTCCTACAACTGGTTTCCGCGCCGCGGTCCCGTAGAACATCGACACTCCCGGATAGAGATAGCTTCCGGTCGCGTTGGGCAGGGCCGGCAGGTTCAGGATCGTGAAGTTTGTATTGACCTTGCCTATTTGCGAGTAGGCGAGCGGGATGGTTGCCGGGGCGGTCAGCGAGTTTGCGAAGCTGGCGGAGAGCGGCATCCCGTTGTACTCTATAAGGATTATTATGGCGATGGCCGCGACGTAGAGCATCCAGTTCTTGTTCGCGTGGTTTGACTCGTAGAGCTTCTCTACCCCCAGGGCCGCGAAGATCGCGAGGGCCAGGGTCACTATCACATCAAACCGCCCGGGCTCGCGGATAAGGTTGAAGAGGGGTATGTTCTTGTAAAGCGCGTACAGGGAGGGTATTCCTGATACGGCGGTGCCCGAGAGCTGGATCAGCGGGCCGAGTGCCATGAGGACGAATATCACGAATATCGCAGACCAGAAGATTGCCTGCTTCCTGTTCTTCTTTAGGCAGGCAAAAAGACCGATGATGCCAAGGATAAGGACGCTGTAGCCCAGATACGCTATCTTCTCGGTGGCGTCGGGCGAGTACTGGCTGCCCAGGTAGACCAGGCCGTAGGTCTGGTTGTAGTAGCCCAGGGAGAGCCCGTGGAAGAGGCCGTTGTAGTAGCTTGGGAGGAGGAAGGAGTAGATGTTTGCGCTGTAGAGTAGGTTGTGGGCCGTGTCGGTGAGCTGGTTGGCGTTGTTCAGGGTTGAGGAGGTGAAGCTGCTCAGTATCGGGAGCAGGAACGGGAGGCTCAGCACGATGGCAACGCCCGCCATTATTACAAGGTTTTTGATTGACTTTCTGTTGAGCACCTCCTTCCGGTCAAGTATCAGGAGTAGGACGAGGCTGACCAGTACAAAGAAGACCATCATGATCCCCTGTTCTATGTCGCCTGCAAAGGTCAGCAGCACGAAGCTGATTCCTGCGAGTATCGCGTATCTCTTCCTGTGCTCCCGGAGCGCCATCAGGAAGAAGAGGGTGAAGAGTGGGATGAACTCTATTATCGTCCACTGCAGGTGGGAGTAGGACTGGGCTATGTGCATGGGGCTGAAGGCGAAGATCAGTCCTGCTATGAAGGCGGCGTACATGTTCTTGGTAAGGTACTTTGCCAACATGTACATGAACAGTCCGGAGAGCATGAAGCTGGTGAAGAGAAGGAAGTTGTAGGTGAAGGCCAGTCCCGCGACCTGCAGCGGTGCCGTGAGGATGCCGGCCAGGGGCACCATGGTCTGGCTGACGAGGTTTGCGCCCACAGGATACAGTATATAACTGGTAAAGTAGGCGGACTGGTGGAGGACGAACGTGGAGAAGGGCACCCACCACAGCCCCCAGAGGCTCTGGTACACGTCTCCGCCGCCGTTGACCACGCTGCCGGCGATGTTCGCGGTGATGTTCCAGAACATTATCAGTGCTATGACCAGGTAGATCGCCGAGGCGATGAAGTACTCCCTGTGCTTATGCACAAAGGCGCGGGCGGAGTTTAGGTCAAGCTTCATTTGAACAGCCAAAAGTGACAGTGCAACTTTATAAATAGTTGTGCATGATAAAGAATAAAAAGATAGCGAGATGTTCGGCGTTAATGCGTGGATCGATGGACCGTAAAAGAGCTGGTGGGCAAAGGCTTGGGAGCACAACCGCACGCTCGCTCTCGCTGCTTTACGTGGGCCAGCTGTTCAACATCCTGATAACCGTTGGCAGCTTCGTTGTGCTCACGCGCATGCTCGGGCCCGGCACCTACGGCCTTTTTGTGTTCGCATTCGGCTTCTCCGGGCTGCTGAGCGCTTCGGGCAACTTCGGGATAGCCTCCTGGTTCGGGAAGAACCTCTCAAAGTACGCCTATAACAAGGATGCAAAAGGCATAACGCGGACGATAGCATCAGGCTATGGCGTTCTGCTCGTGATGGCTGTCATACTTACGCTGGTCGCAGTGGTCTTGAGCGGCTACGCAGCGACGGTCTTGTTCACAAGCGTGGGAATTACGACTACCAGCTTGGTTCTCGCCTCCCTGACCATCTTCTTCCTGATGGTGCAGAACAGCACGGTTGGAGGCCTCATCGGCTTCTCCAAGCCATTTGAAGCCGCATTGACAACGATACTGATAGACATTGTGCAGCTGGTCCTGATAGTCACGCTGCTGCTGGCAGGATACGGGCTCAACGGCGCGATAGTGGCAATGCTTATCGGGTATGTGGTAGGGACCATCGTCGCAGTGGCATACATGTTCAAGGCTGCGCGGGCGTTCTCGGGCTTCAGGGCCAGGCTTCCGTCCTGGCAGGAGTTTTGCGAGGCGTTCAACTTTGCCGCCCCGTTGGGTGCCAACAGCGTGCTTAATGTCGCAACGCAGAACTTTTCCATCTTGTTTCTTGGTTTTTTTGTAAGCACTACGATATTGGGAAACTATGGGGTGGCATTGAAGGGGATAAGCCTGATGGCTGTGCTTTACTCAACCATGAGCAACGTCCTTGTGCCCACCTTCGCGGCCGCGGAAGCGGCAGGGAAGAAGAAGCACCTTCAGCAGACCTACAACAAGATCATGCTATACTCGCTGACACTCACGCTGCCGCTCATAATCTACGTGGGGGTGCTGGCGCGGCCGGAGATCACGCTCTTCTTCTCCGCGAGCTACGCCGCTGCACCGCTCTATCTTACGCTCATCGCATTCGGAACCGCAATCAGCATGATAGGCTACTTCCTGGGCAGCCTTATAGCGGCGCGCGGACTGACCAGAAAATTCCTTCTCTACAACTTTGCGGCGACGATAATTGAGCTTGTGGCGCTGGTGGCCCTGACGCCCACCTTTACGGTGGTTGGTAGCATAGTCGCAATCTTCCTCATAGGAAATGTCGCGACTGACCTCTTCCTCATAAAACTCGCAAAGGACGAACTGAAGGCGCACCTTGAGTACTGGAAGATGGCCAAGATAACAGTCGTGAACCTGGTGCTCGCGATCCCATTGGCAGCGGCTTTGCTCCTGGGCTCATCGGTGCTGGAGCTCATCGCGGGAATCATCATACTGGCCGCGGTGTATCCCGCGATGCTCGGCCTCCTGAAGCTGGTGGAGAGCAAGGACCTCAGGATGCTTGTCGAGTACTCGGCCAGGATAAGGATATTCGGAGGGATAATGGCCTGGTTCTGCGCATATACGCAGCGCTTCCTTCCGCACGAGGGTGTCTCCCATGGTTCTTGACAAGCAGAGCGCGACCGAGGAGCTGGGCCTCAGGACCGCAAAGGCCGCCTCATTTCTTATCTCGGGACGAGTGCTGGCACTGATAATCAGCGCGGCGATGTTCGTGGTGGTAGCGCGGCTGCTGGCTCCGCACAATTACGGCATATACGTGCTTATCACGAGCGTGGTAGCATTCATAACGACCCTGGGAAACCCGAACATAGGGCCGTTCCTCAAGGAGCACATTCCCCGCCTCAAGGCGAAGAATAAGACGGATGAGATCGGCGTGGCCATGGGCGATGCGCTGCTGCTGTCAGTCCTTCTGGGTGGCGGACTGGTTGTTCTTTGTATCGCGCTCGGAAACCAGATCTCAACCTACTTCCTGAACACGACCCTCTACATCTACGCGCTCGACATAGGGCTCATAGCAATAGTGTTCAACCTCTCCTTCAACACGTTCAGCGATGCGCTTATAAGCATAAACCACAGCGAGAAGGCTGCCGGCGCGGCGGTCGTCCACTCGGTAGTCCAGGCGCTGGTCAGCATCGGCCTCATCCTGCTGGGCTACGGAGTGATCGGCGCGCTGCTCGGGTTCTCCGCGGGCCTCGCCGTGAGCTTCCTGCTCCAGCTCTACCTGGTGCACAGGAAGTACCCGCTGAAGTTCAAGTTCAATGGGATGTTCAAGCGCATGAAGGAGACGATAAACTTTGCCAAGCACCTCACGCTTTCCGGCATGATAAGCACCGTGCTCCTGTACTTCTCGGTCATCTACCTGGGTTTCTTCGAGATCCCCTCAATCATAGGCTTTTACGGGATAGCCCAGAAGATCGGCGCCTCCTTGGACCTGTTCGGGGCCTCGATTGCGCTTGCCCTGATACCGATGTTCTCCGAGGCCTTCGGGCGCAGGCGGTCAGGGATAAATGTGGAGAGGCTGTTCTACTACTCGGTCTACTTCAGCCTCGTCTTTGCGACCCCGGCGATAATGCTGGTCGTGATCTTCGCGCAGCCGCTTATCCTGCTCTTCTTCGGCGCCGCCTATCTTGGGGCCACCCCGTACCTGCAGCTCATAGCTGTGAGCCTGCTGATCATTGTTGTGGCAAACTTCGGACCTAACCTCCTGATCGGGGAGGGCAACACCAGGAAGGTGCTCAAGTACGCGATAATATCTGGGGTTCTGGAGCTGATTGCCATGATCTCCCTCACCTACTACTTCGGCGTCGTGGGCATGATAGCCGCCGTGTTTTACCTGGGCAACTTCATCCTGGCCGCGCTGTACGTCAACTACCTGTGGAAGACCGGATCGGCGGAGGCAAAGATACGGTTCCGCAAGATCCTGCAGCTGCTGCTCGCGAACCTGGTTGTGGCGGGAATTGTCGCCCTGGTGCTGAGCCTGGCTTCCCCGTTCCTGGGTGTGGTGTCCTACGCCCTGACGATCGCAGTGGGCATCGTGCTGTACCTAATCATCTACCCGGTAGTGGCGGCACTGCTGCACGGCGTGGAGAGGAGCGACCTGGAGCTCCTGAAGGGCGCAAGCAGCACCATGCCGGTGCTTGGGCCCGTGTTTGGATATCTGCTCGGCTACACCACCAGATTTTTGCCGCCTGAGTAGGGGCAGGTGAGCTAAGTGCTTTTGGGAGTGACTATCGCGCCGTCGCAGCTTTCAGCAGCGCCACAAAGAGCGGCGCCGGCGCCTCGAGCCTGGACTTCAGCTCCGGATGTGCCTGGGTGGCGACCCCAAAGCCGTCCGCCCACTCTATGAACTCGACCAGGCTGTTGTCAAGCGAGGTCCCGCTCACCACAAGGCCCTTCTTCTCCAGCTGCCTGCGGTACTCGTTGTTGAACTCGTAGCGGTGCCTGTGGCGCTCGCCTATCCTCTCGGCGCCGTAGGCCCTGTGCACCTGGCTGCCCTTCGCGAGCTTGCACTCCCACAGCCCCAACCTCATCGTCCCGCCCTTTTGCTTGAGGAACTTCTGGCTCTCCATCAAATGGATGATTGGATTCTTGGTCTTCGGGTCGAACTCAGAGGAGTTCGCGCCCTCCAGGCCGCAGACATTGCGGGCGTACTCCACCGCCATGAGCTGCATCCCAAGGCAGATGCCAAGGTATGGAATCTTGTTTTCTCTTGCGTAGCGGATCGCGTTTATCATCCCTTCTATCCCACGGCTGCCGAAGCCGCCGGGAACTATCATCGCGTCTATCCCCTTGAGCTTGTCCATGTCGCCGCCTTCGAGGGTCGTGGACTCGACCCAGCGAATCTTTGGCTTAGCAGAGACTGAGCCGCCTGCGTGCGAGATCGCCTCCTTCAGGCTTGCATAAGCGTCAACCAGTTCGGTATACTTGCCCACTATCGCAATCTCTACGGTGCCCTTTGGATTGCAGATCTCATCTACACTGCGCTTCCATCTCTCGAGTTTTGCTTTATTGAGCTTCCGGTCAAATCCTAACTCCTCCATCAGCTTCTTGTCAAATCCCTGCTCGATGAAGTGAAGCGGCAGCGCGTAGATGCTTGGAAGGTCGGAGTCGTCGATCACCTTCTCCTTCGCCACGTTTGCGAACAGCGCAAGCTTCTCCTTGGTCTTCTCGGACAGGCGGGTGTTGCTCCTGCATATTACGAAGCGGGGAGGCACACCGGCTGCAAGAAGGTTTCTGAAACCCAGCTGGGCGGGTTTTGTCTTCTGCTCGCCCACCACCTCCATCCTGGGTGCATAGGTGAGGTTGACGAACGTGGCCGACTCCTTGAGAGCTAGCTGCCTTACGGCCTCGATGAAATAGCTGTTTTCTATGTCTCCAACAGTGCCGCCCACCTCTATGACAACCACATCGGGCTTTTCGCTTTTCGAGACCTTCTCTATCATCTCGATGGCGCGGTTCGTGAGATGTGGGATTATCTGGACATCCTCTCCGAGGTACTCGCCCCTGCGCTCCTTCTCGAGCACCGAGCCGAACAGCTTGCCTCCGGTTATGGATTGATCGCCGGACATGCTCTTGTTCAGGAAGCGTTCGTAGATCCCGAAGTCCATGTCGACCTCGCTCCTGTCATCCAGGACGAACACCTCTCCGTGGCGGTAGGGGTTCATCGTGCCGCAGTCATAATTGAGATAACCGTCGAACTTTATCGGCAACGACGTGGTGTCGTAGAAATCAAGGGTCTTGAGGAGGGAGGAGGTGACGACGCCCTTGCCAAGCCCACTCATCACTGAGCCCAATATAACAATGTACCTTGTCGGCATGGTGTTTATTTTACAATAAGTTATTTAAAGCATTTCGAGATTTTGTGCGAGTCGCATAAAAGAAGCCGCGTGTGCCGAGGCAAAGGCGTGCTGCGGATGCGGGGGTGAGGGAAGTAGCGCAAGTTTATAAATATAAAGATTGTTCTTATCTCCGGGCGCAGCGCATGAAAGGAATGATCTTTACCACCGACGCGATCTTCGCGTTGGTGATAGTCGGCGCCGCAATCTCCATAGTCGTCTACTTCAACTACGCCACCGGAAGCCCCTACACGCTTGCATCGGGCCAGGCACAGTCGATACTCAACCTGCTGAGCACGATAAAAGTAGGCAGCCTCTCGGCCGCTTCCTTCGGCGCGCTCGCGCAGTGCAACCCGATGTCTGGGGCGACAGTGCTGCAGGCAGCCGTTCAATATTATCTTAACGGAAGCGGCAGCTGCGCAACCTACCTGCTGGACACAGTTAATCCAAGTAGTAACTACGGCGTATTCATAAATGGAATAAGTGCGCCTCCGGTTGCACAGTTCAATGGGCAGAGCTGGGTAGTCATACCTAATTCGGCTCCCATCGACAATCCACCCAGCACAGTCACCGTAAGCTTGTGGATGAAGTCAACCACCACCTATGGTATACTTTTCTCCACATGGGACGGTAATGGCCACGGGCTTCAGGTTTACGAGAATTCGGTTGCTGCGGTATGGTCAAGCGGCACGGGTTCGCTGGCATCATCAAAGGTAATAAATGACGGGGCGTGGCATAATGTCGTAGCAGTATGGGGGCCTGGATCAACTATTTATATTTACGTTGATGGGGTGCTGGCAACGAGTGGTAGTGCAACGTTCAACACAGGCAGCACGCTAACCAATCAGATCGGCGTGCAGTGCGATGGTCCCCCAAGCACCTGCGGAGGGTACTACACCGGTTCGATAGCAAATGTCCAGTTTTATGACACCGCGCTTCCTAGCGGACAGGTCGCCTCGCTGTATCAGGAAGGCCTTACAGGTGCACCATTAAGCAACGCAGGCAACGCGGGTTGGTGGCCACTTGAAGGTGATACAGCGGATTACAGTGGAAACAACAACCAAGGATCCACAAATAGCATAATGTTTGCACAAAACAACTACATCTCCCCAAGCTTGCCGAATGGATACGGCGCAAGCGGCGCATATGGGCCTGCCTTGAATACTGCCTATTTGAATGGGCAGAACAGCTATATTGATGCGGGAAATGGGGCGTTGTTGAATGTTCCTGGAAATATCGTTGTCTCAGAATGGTTAAGATTCAATACGAACAGTCTTGTTGTTGCATCAGCAAAGTATGGTGCCGGTCTAGGTTGGGAATTAGTACTAAATAACGGCAGGATTAATTTTGCTGGCAGAGCGGCACCTGGAACCACATATCAGACAAGCGGAACCACAAACATGATTAATGATGGTAATTGGCATTATGTGGTGGGTATGAGAAGCGGCTCGACTTGGAGCATATGGGTTGATGGGGTGATGAGAAATTCAACTACTTCGGGAACTGGTTCGTGGGCTACCACTCAGGATTTAATAATTGGGGGTGAATCAAACTACGGCTACTTCTTCCCAGGTTCAATTGCAGATGTCCAGATCTACAACACCTCGCTCACATCAACCCAAATCTCTGCGTTATACCAAGAGGGCTTAGCGGCACCTCCAATTTCTGGTGCAGGCAACGTAGGCTGGTGGCTGCTTGAGGGTGATTCGAAAGACTACAGCGGATTTGGCAATACAGGCATACCTTCAAACGTCGTATACTTTAACGGAAATTACATTCCGGCGGGCTTTACTAACTCCTACAGCGTCTCCCGCGCAGGAACCCTGCTGCCTTTCAGCAAGTACGCTTCGCTTTACAGCTCAAATGCGGTGTACTCCTACACCCCTAGGCTCTACTCGGTCGGTGTTTACACATGGCGATGAAAGGAGTTAACAGGACAGTATTCAAGGCGCAGCTGATGACGATGACCGTGCTCCTCATCTTCATCCTCGTGTTTGCGGTGATGTTCATCTTCGCCGTGATAAACATACAGTATAACCAGATAGCCGCGCGCATCGGCCCTGCGTCGGCCTCGGTGACCCTCGCCGGGGTCCTTAGGCAGAGCTCTTTTGCGTTTGCGAATGCAAGCGCCCAGACCGCCGCTACGGCAATCAGCTACTATGCCTACAACACCTCGCTCAGCGGGACAAACACGCTCTTCAACATAAACCTGGGCGGTTACATCGCCTCCCTGATTACGAACGGTACCATCTCAGGTTATGGGCAATACGCATACATTGCGAACTACGGTGGCAGCAACGTGATCATAGTCAACACGGCAACAGGCACTGTTGTGGGCTCGATCGTAGGCGGGTCGACGCCCATTGGGGTTGCATTTGCGCCTTCTGGGGCATATGCATACATAATAAACCACGTTGCGAGTAACGTGGTCGTAGTCAACACGGCAACAGGCACCGGGGTGGGCTCGATTACAGACACGGCTCCGAATCCATATCTAGACGCGTTTGCGCCATCCGGGTCTTACGCATACGTTACGAACTATGGCTCCAGTAATGTGGCCATAATAAACACTGCGACGAGCACAGTGGCGGGTGCGATCACGAACGGCATTAACGCACCTGTCGGTGTTGCGTTCGCGCCTTCCGGGACTTACGCGTATGTTTCAAACCTCGGCAGTGGCAACGTAGTTATAGTCAACACGGCAACAAATGGCGTAGTGGGATCGATAGGGGTCGGTGGTGTTTACGGCATTGCGTTCGCGCCTTCCGGAGCCTATGCGTACATGGCGGAATACGGTGCCAGCAACGTGGTTATAGTCAACACTTCGACAAAAACAATAACAGGTTCATTCACGGCCGGGCTTAACGGGCCCGTTGGAATCGCGTTCGCGCCTTCCGGAGCCTATGCGTACATTACGAACTATGGCTCCAGCAACGTGGTCATAGTAAACACCTCCTCAAGTTCGGTAGTGGGCTCGATTGCATGGGCCGGGTTTAACCGACCCTATGGCATGGCGTTTGCGCCTTTCGGGACCGGAACCGCAGCCAGTGACTACTTTAGTAAGGCCATGGGTTCACTGAACTTTCAGAAATATAATTCGTTGCTGTTGTCTAACTTCAGCAACACAGGTTTGGTATCGGTAAACGAGACGAACCTCAAGGTGGCACAGCAGGGGCCGTTCCGTTTCTCTGTGTCATATCTTGAGAATGTGGCAATAAACCAAACGTATGGCGTGTCTAATTATGTTATACCTGTGAACGTGACTGTGGGTGGCCTGGTCTATTACGTTCCGATAACTCTGACAAACTCGCAAAGTACCGGAACAGGCAGCAACTTCCAGCAGATGATCACTGCGAACGCCCTGTCCTACGCCCCGTACATAGCTGCAAACTGGTCCAATGTGGAGTTTAGCACGGGAAGCGGCGGGAGCGGAAACGTGCTCCAGGCGTGGATAGAGTCCGGCGCATTAACCACCTCTACCAACACAGTCGTTTGGGTGAACCTGCCGGGTGGCATACCGGCGAGCTCTAGCATCACGATCTTCATGAACTTCATGCCCTACAGCGTGATGTCGAATGGCGGGCCGATGGGCGAGGCGCCGCAGCTTTCTTTGATCTATGGGCAGAACGACAACGGCGCAAAAGTGTTCAACTTCTACGACGACTTTAAGGGCGGGATCCTGAGATCGACCTGGGCCGCTTCCAGCGGGGCGAGCTACACCGTGAACAACGGCCTCGCAATAAGCGCCGGCGCATTATATTCGAACTCCCCGCTATTTTATTCTGTCGGCAACGTGCTAGAGGCCTACCAATCCGCGTCGAGCAGCTCCATAGTCGTTTCTGGTCTGTCGCAGGCGAATGCACAGGGCCTTATGAGCAGCAACGGAGGCGACAACAACGTAGTACTTTCCTTATTCGAAACATCATATGTTGGTGAATGGGCAAACGATAACGGCGGAACTGCGTACAACCTATGGAATGCGTACAATATTGGAAGCTTCACGTCAAATCAGTATTATATTGTCGGTTCGGCCATGTCGAGCACAACAATCTACGCTTATCTGAATTACAACACTGCAAGCGTCTCGGGCACTTACGGTAACAGCGAATACGCGTACCTGGGTCTCTACCAAGGGTCCCTGAGTGGCTCAACTACGTTTGGCGCCACATTAAACACCGAGTGGGTGCGTACGAGGATACTTCCGCCCGGCGGCGTCATGCCAGTGCAGACCACGGGACGCTTCGTCTGAAGTGAGAGCATGCTACCCGAATGGCTCTCTATACGCCCCGCTTCCACCCAGGCCTACTCCGGCATAAAGGAGCAGATAATAGTTTCAGGACTACACACAATGTGCGTTGGGCGCGCTACCCGAATTTATGATAAAACTACACTATTATTAGTATTTGATGTCTTTATATCTATATTAAGATGGATAAAAGAGCATAGAATAAGATTTATATATCTTGGCGTGGTAATGGGATCATGAAAGCCGAAAGCCTTGTGGCACTTTTGGCCGAAAACGGCATGCGCGTGTTTACCGTCAAGGATGCAGGCAAACTTATGGGAAAGAGCCCGAAATACGCTTCGCTCTTCCTTTCAAGGGCCAAGGGCGTGCGGCGGCTTGAACGGGGCAAGTACTACATTGACGGGACCGGCATATACGAGATTGCGTCGCACGTGCTTTCGCCGTCTTACCTCGACCTTGAAACCGCCTTCAGGCTGCACAACCTCACGACTCAGATTCCAAATGTCATAACTGTCGCATCGAGCAGGAGACACAAGGCGATGCGAATCGGCGGGTATACCATAAGGTTTTTGAGTGTGGAGAGAAAAAGGCTGTTCGGATATGTTACGGCGAACGGCGTTGTGGTGGCAAGCGTAGAAAAGGCCATAATAGATTCATTGTACCTGGGCGTGGGATTCGGCGAGTGCATGGAGGCATTCGGGAGCGCCTTGGGCCGCAAGAAAATTAATATAGAGGCGCTCATAAACCTTACAATAGAGATGGATAGCATGGCGCTTGCGGCAAGAGTTGGATTTTTGCTCAAGCTATTCAAGTTTGACGCGCGGGCGCTTAAAAGATACAGGCCCTACAACTGGACAAAGCTCTCCGCAAAGGCGGATCTGAAGGATGCGGAATGGCGTGTCCTTTATGAGAAACGGTGGCTTGCCTTCCCTACGTGATTGTGATGCTCAACAGGGACGCCTTATTTTCACATAAAACTTTCCAGACTGCAGAACAGATAGAAAAGGACTATCTGCAGCATCTGGTGCTCAAGGGGCTTTCGGAGAAGATTGGCAGCGGTGTGGTTTTCAAAGGTGGGACTGCGTTGCAGAAGATTTACGGGCTGGATAGGTTCTCGGAGGACCTGGATTTCAGCATCGGCGCGGGAGACGCGATGGTGGAGGTTGATGATGGCATAGACAACGCGTCAAACTTTTGCGAGATAGTTAACAATGTTGATGAGGATCGTACTACAGCCCGTGGTTTGGCAACATTCAGGCTGATGGTCCGCGGGCCGGCGACCATTCAAAGCATTAGGGTGGACGTTGTGGAAGAGCAAACAGTAATCAAAACAAGGGCGCACATAGTGAAACCCGTTTACGGGGATCCCCAGCCGTACATACTGCACGTAATGGACGAGAGGGAGATACTTGCCGAGAAAGTGAGGGCCATTGTGAGCAGAAACGCGACGAAGGCCAGGGATCTCTACGACCTGCATTTCCTACTGAGCAAGGGCATCGGTGTTGATCCTGGGCTCATAGCCCTGAAATTCAAGTTTATAAAGAGGCGCTTTTCGGTAAAGGAGTTCGGCGAGAGTGTTGATAACATCCAGCCCGTGTGGGATTCTATAGGAGCATACGTTAGGTCTCCACCCAGCTATTCGGACGTGAAAAGAGATGTCATGGAAAAGTTCGCTAGCATGATATGGATTTAGGGTGCAATAGCCTGAAGAGTATCTGAAGCTATAGTATTTATTTTCAACGGTAGACCTTACTACCGAGCATATGCTGCCCGACTGGCTCTCTATCCGTCCTGCTTCCACTAAGACCTATTCGAACATAAAGGAGCAGATAAACGAATCTGGACTTCACACCGTCTGTGTGGAGGCTCACTGCCCCAACCTGGCGGAGTGCTGGAGCGCAGGAACCGCCACCTTCATGGTTCTTGGGGACCTATGCACAAGGGGCTGCAAGTTCTGTGCGGTTCAGAAACGGGCTAAGGGTGGCGAAGTTGACACCCAGGAGCCTGAGAAGCTCGGAAAGCTTGTGCAGAAGTGGGGGCTTGGTTACATAGTGATAACCTCGGTTTGCAGGGATGACCTTCCGGATCAGGGAGCAGGCCATTTTGCGAATTGCGTTGCTGCGATAAAGAGACATAGCCCAGCCACAAAGATAGAAGTGCTTATCCCGGACTTCAGGGATGAGGATGAGTGCCTAAGAAAGATAGCGGAAGCGAGACCTGATGTTGTGGGACATAATATTGAGAGTGTGGAAAGGTTGAATCCAGAGATAAGGGACAGGCGCGCAGGCTATCGCCAGTCTTTGGAGGTCCTAAGAAAGATTAAGTCGCTTGACCAGTCGATTTATACAAAGTCTGCAATGATGCTCGGGCTTGGCGAGACAGAAGAGGAGCTGGAGTCGGCTTTTGTCGATTTACGGACCTCCGGCGTCGATTTCCTTGCTCTTGGACAGTACCTGAGACCAAGTCAGGCACATGCAGAGGTAAAGGAGTATGTGAAGCCGGAGAAATTTGGAAGACTAAAGGAGATTGCACTTCAGAAAGGCTTCCTATACGTTGCGGCGGGCCCTTTCGTCAGGAGCTCTTACCTGGCGGGGGAGGCGTTCGCAAAGACGATGCTTAATGGGAGGGAGTTAGAGGGCGTATCAACCCCGCTAGCGGTTGTTTAGGGACTGGGTGTATCTCAACTCTAATGCTATTTCCCGTAAGGGAGGTGCGGGAAAACGTCCAGGCAGTTGCGGCTGCATTTTCTCTAGGAGGCTGTTTTTCGTTTCCTTTTAGCGTAGATAGTTTCATCTAATCACGGAATTATGTTGTTGCCCCATCTGGTATAAAAACGTTGTGTCCTGGCTTTGCACGCTCAACGCATGAAGTTCCAGGAGCTGCTGCGGTATCTTTCGTGCAGAGTTTTAATCATCTCAACCTCTTTGTAGCTAAGAACGCCGAACTCAAACTTCTTGCCCTTCGTGAACCCGTGGAGGAGCGCGGTATAAAGCTCGCACAGGCTGACATCTTTGCTTGCCGTGACAGAGGTAACGCGCTCCTCGGCGCTCTTTATCATCTTGTCCGAGAGCTTCTCCTTGCTCACCTGAAGTAGGGAGAACATCTTTGCAACGTTTGTCCGGTAGAGTATGGTGCCGTGCTGCAGCAGCACCCCCTGCTTCCTCGTTTGCGCGTTTCCAGAGATCTTCTTCCCGTTCAGAAGTATATCGTTTATCGGCGCAAATGAGGCATTTATTCCCAGTTCGGCAAGCCCGTCAATCACGTAGCCGCATATCTCCCCGTAGCTTTCGTGTATGCCCTTGGGAAAGAGTTTCTCAGGAGCTATGATGCTGTAGGTTATCTCTCCTTCCTCATCGTGATAGACCGCGCCGCCGCCTGTCAGCCGCCGAACAAAATCAACACCCAACTCCTTGCACTGGTCCACATTTATCTCGTCGTTCAGGCTCTGGAATCGGCCTATGGACACGGCACTGGGCTTCCAGGTGTAGAAGCGGATCGTGGGCTCTGCGTCTCCGCTCGCCATGCACTCCATTATCGCCTCGTCCAGGGCCATGTTGGTGAAGGCATCGTGCTGTTCCAGCGGGAGTACCCTCCATCTCATGCTTTCATCGCCTCTTTTACGACCCGGGCTATGGCAGCCGCATCTATGCCTATCAGCTCAATCTTGCCGGCGCCTATCGCTTCCGAGGCCTTCTGCAGGATCTGCTTTCCGTCAGAGTCGATGCCAACCAGGGCAGATTCGATCCAGAGTATCCCTTCCTCCGGGTAGGCAAAAAAGTCTCCGGTCAGCTGCACTTTTTTGATCTTTTTGTCAAAGCTGACCTTTGCGTTAAGCAGCTTGCCTCCCGGAACCTTATAAGACGCCTGGCCTTCCACGCTTTCTATATTGAAAGAATATATTTATACTTTGATTACAATGTTTTAACCGATTCTATGATGCCGAACATCGACCCGCGCCAGCTAAAGCGAATGATGGAGAGCATGGGCATGAAGAACACGCCCGTGGAGGCAAGCCAGGTGATAATCAAGTGCGACGGCAAGGAGATAATCATAGACAACCCCGAGGTCACTCTAGTTGAAGTTCAGGGAAACAAGACCTTCAGCGTGTCCGGCGGGAGCCAGAGGGAGGTCAGCACCGCACAGATAGAGGTTGACAAGGAAGATGTTCAAACGGTGATGGAGAAAACGGGTGCCAGTGAGGAAGCAGCGAGAAAAGCCCTTGAGGAGGCGCGGGGAAACATGGCAGAAGCTATACTAGCACTGACAGGAGAATAAGATGCGGTTGATAATTGTCCGACATGGAATTACAGAGGAGAATGCCAAACGCATATATCAAGGAAATACCGTTCATGGAACGTTGACTGAGGAGGGCAGACATCAGGTAGAGACCCTCGCTCTGAAGCTAAAGAATGAGAAAATAGATTTCATCTTCTCCAGTGATCTAAAGAGGGCTGTTGATACAACTAAGGAGATAGCGAAGTTTCATAAGGTGCCTATTTATTATACTAAAGAACTTCGTGAGAAACATGGTGGGGTCTTTGAAGGCGGACCTCAAGACAAATTATGGGCTGCTGAATCCGCTTCTAATGTATCTTTTATGGAGTTTAAGCCAGAGAGAGGGGAAAGTTGGTGGGAATTTCTTGGTAGAATTGAAAAATTCACAAAAGGATTATACGAAAGATATGGAAATAATACACTTTTGATATCAACCCATGGTTTTGTCGCAAGATGTTTCCTTTCTATTTATCTAAATATTCCCATAGAAGAGCTTATTCGCCTTCACACACGAAATACTGGAATTCTTATCATAGATGTGAATAAGGATGGTGCAAGAAAAGTGAAGGATGAGATGTTCATTTACCCTGACGGTAAATAACCCTATTAGTTAGATCATTCTGAAGATCTGCACAGACGGCACACCGCCGAGATTCTTTACGTTGCTTTCGTCGGCGATTCCTAGCTCGATTGCAATCTTGACGCTGTCTTCTCCCACGATGTTTGCGGTGTAGAGCTCGGACTCGATGAAGGCCTGCTTTGCCTTCTCGTACTCAAGCAGCTCTCCCTTGTAGAAATCCGCGTACATCACCAGGTCAAGAATGGTGCCGGAGCCGTCCTTGTGCACCTTTCCGATCAGCTCCTCGTCGCACAGGGCGAGCATGTCGCCCCTTTCCGTTTCGTGCTTCTTGAAGTAGAGCATCGTGGTCACCCATACTTGTAGAACATGAACAGGGTTGAGATGTACAGCACGCCGTACCAGAGCAGCCAGAACGCGCCAAAGGCGTTGTCCAGCGCCACGGCGGAGAGGCCGAGTATTATCAAAAGTACCGAGAAGGAGGATTCCATGACGGAGTTCCTTACCGCGTATATCAATCGGCCGTAGCCCTTGGTCGGCTGGATGTGGTCCCAGATTATCTTCTGGCTGCTGTTGAAGATTGCGGATAGCGCGGCCTTGGCGCGGATGAATGCAAGAGCGAAGTTGAGCAGGAACATCATGAAGCCCTTCCTGAAGGAGTTGAAGTACATCTTTGCAAGGAACATGGGGGTGGCTATGGAGAGGACCAGCGCCGCAAGCCCTATCACCTCAAGGTCGAAGCTGACGTACCTTGCCTGGAGCAGGTCGGTTATCTTGAGGTTTGTTATCGGGAATTGTGAGAAGGTTATGAGTATGGAGAGCACGGTGAAGACTATGATTATCACCGAGATGTAGTTCAGCCCCATCCCGTGGGTGAAGTAGTCGATCCTCGAAAGGGGCGAGAGCTGCTTCCTCTTGTCCTTCTTCCTCAGGTGGTTGAAGAAGTAGCCGATGAACTGTGTGTCGCCATAGTTGTAGCGCCACTGCTGCTTCACCAGCTCGGTGAAGGTCATTATCGGCTTGCCCAGCGCGTATACGGCCGGGATGTAGAGGCTCTTGAAGCCCTTAACATCGGACTCGAAGCTGAAGAAGGTGTCCTCAGTAACGTAGCTCGGGAACCCGCCTATCGAGTTCAGGTGCTCCCTGCGTATCATCCCGCACGAGCCTGCGAAGATCGCGGTGTTGTTGAGCGCGCGGGAAGGCTGGATGAACTTGAAGAAGAATGCATCGAACAGGTTCACCGTGTCGGAGAAGAAGTTGCCCTTGGAGTACTGCTTCTCGGTCTGTATGTAGGAGAGCTTCGGGTCGCTGAAGTAGGGAAGAAGATCGTTGAGGAAGTTGAAGTTGACCAGGTGCTCATCGTAGTCGAAGATCGCGATGAACTTCTCCCTTGAATACTTTAGCATGTTGTTGAGCGCGCCCGCCTTGTAGTCCTTCCGGTCGTCCCGGTGTATGTAGGTTATCCTTTTCTGCTTGCTGAAGAGCTCCATCTCGGACGCCTTCTCCTTGTCCGTCGAGTCATCGAGCAGGTAGAAGCGGAGCTGCTGCCTTGGATACTTGAGCCTCATCAGCTGGAGCAGGTTCCTCTTCACCACTGCCGTGTTTTCGTTGAAGGTGGTCATCACTATGGCCACGGTGGGCTTTTCAGTTACGGGGAGCAGCTTTTCCTTTATCTTCCTAAGGTACTCATCGTAGAAGTAGGAGCGGTAGTAGGAGTAGGAGGTGAAGATGTTAAAGAAGCCCGAGAACAGTATCAGTGCCATGTAGGCAAACGCCAAAATGTACGTGTAAAAGCTGCTGGCGGTGAAGAAGAGGTAAAGGAAGAAAATTATGCCGAAGGAGGTGAGCAGGCTGAAGGTGAGCACTGTGAGCAGGCGCATCAGTATATCACGGTTGATTTTCGACGGCATTGCATCAATCTACACAGCTGGTATTGATATGGTGGCTTTGTATATTATAAATACATCGGGCTGTTCCGTTACAGGGTTCTGCTTTTCTGTTTTGCCGGTATGAACAGCTTTGTGGTGCTGCCGCATTCGCATAGGTAGGCAAGGAACCCGGAGCTGGAAACGCGCACCGTGCAGTTCCGCCCCGGGACCAGCAGATTGCCGCACTTCTTGCACACCTGGGAGTCGGCGACCTTGGGCAGGGGTATCTTGTAGTGCCTGCTTATCTGGCCTGCCAGCCTGAGGTAGCGCTTGGCTAGCCTCTTGTCTTCCGGGGTGCCCTTGCCGGTCCGGACGGCGGCCAGCCTGAACAGCACGCCTATCCGTGCAAGTCCCACCTCCCTTTCGAGCTTCTTGTCGTTATGCATTAGGGCACCATTTTAGCCATAGGATTACCCTGTGTGAAAGCCTAAATATCTGTTGCATTAATCTATACCTGTTACACTACAGCCTGGGTGTTATTTTGGAAAGCTTCGCGCTGTTTGATACAAATGCTACCATGGTCAGGGACGTTAAGGATATCTCCGATTACGTTGCCGAGTCCATTCGGAACATCTACGGGATAATCGTTGAGGTCAAGCTTGACAACTACCGTGGGATGACCTCAAAGGAGGTGGCCGATGCGGTCCTAAGAAATTACGGCCTGGACAATGCCGAGATAAAGGCCCGCCTGGACAGGTATCTCGAGGATCTTCCCTATTCCTACTATAATGTGGCCTGGAGCGACAAGGTGGTACTGCTCGACGGCGCAAAGCAGATTCTCGACACCGTGAAGAGGAAGGAGGCAAAGATCGGCATAGTCACCGGCGAGCCCGAGCGGGTCACCAAGATGAGGCTCGACAAGGTGGGGCTTTCCGAGTACTTCGAGTTCGGCGCCTACGCAGAGGCTGGATACTCGGCAAGGGAGATTGTCGGAAAGGCGCTGGACAAGGTGACCGGTGAGTTTGGACTGGAGACCAACAGGGGATTCATGGTCACTTCAATACCGCAGTTCGTGACCGCCGCCAAGGAGCTGGGGCTTTATTCGATAGGAGTAGTGCAGGGCGAAAAGGACAGAAAGCAGGCTTTGGAGGAAGCCGGAGCGAATGAGCTGATAAATACGCTAAAGGACAAGCCAAAGGGGCTTTCCAGGATCTAGAAAAGCGTCACGCCCTCTTCCTGAAACAGGGCTACCTCATCCTTTGAGCTGTGCAGGGGCTTCCCCTTCTGCATCTCCTGGTAGGCCCACTGGGCGCTGAAGATCTTCTCCAAAAGCTCAATCTTGGGGCCCGCCTGCTCTCCCGTGCAAATGCGCAGGATATCGGAAACGAAAAACTCGGAGGTCTCCGGACCCCTGGCGCAGGACTCTATCGTGCTCCCATGGTCGTTGAGCACCCAGGAGCCGCGCATCCCGGTCGAGGCTTCCTTGTCGGAGTCCATGTAGGCAAGCTCGAGATGGGCGGCGTCTTCGAACGTGATCCGAACTGCCTTCTTGTTTAACTCCATCCCCTTCGCCACGCGTATGTCGCCTATAGCACCGTCCTCGAAGAACTCTCCGGACAACGAGACCGTGGCGTGTATTCCCGTGGGGTTCTTTAGGTCGTACTCTGGCTTGGTGGCGTAGAGCATGACATCTGTGAGTTCTGCCTTGCTTGCCTTGGCCCCTGCATAGAGTATCTCAAAAGGATGTATCCAGTCCATGAAAAGGCCGCCATTCTCCATGGCGAAGAGCCACCCGCTCCTGCGGAGGTCCTCCTCCCTGGACTGCTCAAAAAAGGTCATGGCAATCTTGGAGACCTTCCCGTGCTCCTGGGTGAAGTTTCGGAGCAACCCGGGCAGTTCCATGGTAAGTAGTTTGTGGAGGTAATGCAGGTGGAGGTATAGCATAGCCTCCTGGTTGTTCTTCTTCGCATAATCAAGGACTTTGTAGAACTCCGCCTTGTTGATACCCCAGGTCTTCTCGGTTATCGTTATCTTTCCCTTGCCTAAGGACTGCATTGTCTGTTGTGCATGGTACTTGTTCGGGTCCGAGATGTGCACTATGTCAAGGCCTTCGAAGAACGCCTCGGGGAGCGGGGCCTCCGGATCCATTTTATAGTAGTTTTCTGGTTTCAGTCCTGCCGCGCGGAGACGTTCCGCCTTGCCCTCTATCCCGCTTACTCCGATGACCTTTGCGAGCGTGATCTGGTTCGTCTTGACCATTCCGGCGTAGAGCCGCTCAAACCAGTGGCCGAAGCCTACAGCGCCAAGATTATAAGCCATGACTTTCCCTGTTCTGTGATAAGCTTTTATTATGAAGAGTTATATTCATATAGATTCTGGGAAAAAGATGGAAAAAAGACGCATGCAAAGTGCAATTGAGTATCTTACGACCTACGGATGGGCATTCTTGATACTCGCGCTTGCCATCGCTGCGATTTCGTACTTCGGCTTTCTTAGCCCCCAGGCCGCAACGGGCCAGTCCTGCTTCATCAACCAGGTCTTCCTTTGCAACAATGCACGCCTATCAGAGAACGGCCTGCTGACCATCTCCATCCAGCAGTCCAAGTTCGTAGCGGTGAACATGACCGGTGTAGGGTGCTCTTCAAACGCGACAAACGAGCACATGAGTACATTCACCACTGCAAACCAGGTAATCCTCACAGAGGGCGCCACGTATAATATCACGATCCGATGTTATGGCAGCTCGGGCGCCTTCGCGGGAAACTTAAATACGCTGTTTTCAGGGAATCTGTACCTAAACTACCTGGACACCACCACGGGTTTCGCCTATTCAACCACTGGCAGGGTGCTTTCGAAGGTTTCCTTTGTTTCATCAGTGAGCACCACGTTTGCCACAACAACAATCGTTTAATGAATGTGATAACTTGTTCATCTACCCAAAAATTTACAGGAAGCTGAAGCGCGGGCCGCAGGTGATACTGCCGAAGGACATCGGTATCATCCTCGCCTACACCTGCGCAAGCAAGGAGAGCGTTTGCGTTGATGCAGGAACGGGGAGCGGGTGGCTTGCGGTGAGCCTGGCAAGAGTGTGCAAGCAGGTGTACAGCTACGATCTGCGCGAGGAGTTCACCAGAATAGCAGAGAAGAATAAGGAGATCTTGGGTCTCAGCAATATTGTTTTCAAGAACGGGGACGTCTCAAAGGGTGTTGATGAAAAAGAGGTTGACATATTTACGCTGGACCTGCCAAACGCGGAGAAGGCAGTCAGGACGGTTAAGAAGGCGCTAAAAAACGACGGCATAGTTGCTGCCTACCTGCCCCACACCGAGCAGATGAAGGCCTTCGTGATGAAGCTTGAGAAGATGGGCTTCTACGACATACACTCCATAGAGGTCATAGTCAGGGAGATGCTTGTGAGAAAGGAGGGCGTTCGGCCTTCAACAAAGGGGCTTCTGCACACTGCTTACCTTGTTTTTGCCAGGAAAGGCTCCGGGGTTCAGACAGGTTCCGAAAAGTCAGTGAAAGCTTAATATATTTTTACGGAATAACCCATTAGCAAGGGCTTCGCATCAGATATCATGCTGACAATACGATGGTGAGACTATGGCTGAAGAAATGGAAACAACGACGATTGGAGAAAATGTAGTGCTTATAGGCAAGAAGCCAGCGATGAACTATGTGCTTGCGGTGGTTACGCAATTCAACGGCGGCGCAAAGAGCGTAAAAGTGCGTGCAAGGGGCAATGCAATCTCACGCGCAGTCGATGTTGCGGAGATCTCAAGGCACAGGTTCGTGACGGACACGCATGTCGGCCAGATAGAGATAAACTCGGAGGAGCTCTCCAACGAGGACGGGACAATCTCCAAGGTAAGCTCCATAGAGATAACGCTTACGAAGTGAGGCGTTCTTCCCATTTTCATATATATTATAGACCTTTTCCTCTAAGTACGTAATGTGGCTTTCTCTTCATAGAATAGAGCCGCATGGTGAGAGTATGGCGGAGATTGAGATAGTAAAAATTGTGAAAAACGATGATGAGCAGATCATTTTAGGGCACGCAGGCTTCATAAAGACAGCTGAGGACTTATACGAGTGTATGGTCGGAGCTGTACCTGGCATAAAGTTTGGTATCGCGTTTGCCGAGGCCAGTGGACCTGGTCTGATAAGAACCGAGGGCAACGATGGTCCTCTCGAGAGTTCAGCAGGAAAAAACATGCAGAAGATAGCCGCGGGTCACTCATTCCTAATAATGTTCAAAGGTGCCTTTCCAATCAACATTGCCAATGCGATAAAACAGGTGCCTGAAGTCGCTCGGATCTTCTGCGCAACTGCAAACCCTGTGGAAGTTTTAGTTGTTGAAACTAGGCAGGGCCGTGGGATTGTAGGTGTGGTTGACGGTTCAGACTCAAAAGGCGTGGAGAAACAGGCAGACAGAGCGGCAAGGAGGAAGTTTTTGAGAGACATAGGCTACAAGAAGTGAGATAATAAATGGACATCATCGCGGATCTTCAGATTCACAGCAAATACGCAAGAGCGACATCAACAGCATTGAGTCTACAGAAACTTGAGGAATATGCGCGTATAAAAGGCCTAGACTTGCTCGGCACCGGCGATTTTCAGCACCCCCTTCACAGGAAAGAGATTGATAACTACCTGAAGGAGGACAAAAATGGGGTACTGTGGAGCGACACAAAGTTCCCGTTCATCTGGCAGACCGAGGTGAGCCTCATGTTTTCGCAGGGAGGGAAACGGCGTGCGGTGCACCTTCTGCTTTTTGCGCCCAATACGAAAATTGCTGACGCAATAACATCTTACCTAGGAAGCAAGGGCCGGCTTGATTACGATGGAAGGCCGATATTCGGCATCACGTGCAAGCAGCTAGTTGCCGATCTGAAGAAGATCGATGATCTGATAGAGATTATACCAGCACATTGTTTATTACCAAGCGAGAAGATTATATGCAATCCGGGTGTCAAAAATATAAGTGTGATCTCTAACGGAGATAAGGTACTTACTCACACTGGAGAATTTAAGCCGGTTTCAAATGTTCTATCAAGACAATATAAAGGCAAAATTCTTAGATTACAACCTTATTATTTTGCAGAGGGTATACAAACCACTCCAGAACACCCTCTCTTTAGTATTAAGACAACTAAAAATTGTCAATATGTGGGAGGCTTATGTAAACCAAACAGTATAGCTAAGGGTAAACACAAATGCAAGAAAAAACACTATGAGAATTATAAACCAGGTTGGACGCTTGCTGAGAATCTAGAAGTTAATGATGTTCTAGTATACCCTAAAATCAAACAAGAAAAAGACCTAGAAGTGATTAGGTTATCTGAAGTTATCGAAATGGGGGAATACAGATTGAAAGATAATAAGGTACTTCCTATTTCTGGTAGACAGGATAGACCAATTAGTAACATAATTCAGATTACCCCAGAATTTTGTAGACTAGTTGGTTACTACCTTGCAGAGGGATACATCGTTAGGAAAAATAATTGTATACAATTCGCCTTCGCCGAACATGAATCAGATTATATAAGTGAGGTTGTGCAATTAATGAAAAGCGTCTTTGGAATAGAGATCTCTAAAATTAGGAAAAACCATGGTTATGAACTCTATTTCTACTCCAAGGTCGTTGCCGAGTTATTTAGTATTCTATTTTATGAAAGAGGTGATATTTTCAGGGCCAACACAAAGCTAATTCCACAGTGGATGCTCTATTTACCTAAAGTTAAACAAGTTGAACTATTTAGAGGTTGGTGGAGAGGAGATGCGGGAGTCACTGTTTCTGAGACTTTAGCCCAACAGATGAAAGCAATTTGCTTAAGAATTGGCGTAATCCCTTCTATTTACATTGTTAAAAAAGAGACGAGCAAAAAGTACAAGAGAAGTATTGGTGGTAGAAAAATAATAGTAAATCACGATTGCTTCACGTTTCGTACCCTGGCCTTCTTTAAAGATGAGTTTAATCTAATGACACAACCGGAGTTCAAACGATTTAATACAAAACTTTCTCGGAGACACGGATGGATTGATGACAACTACGTTTATTTACCTATTAAAACAATAGAATATTCTGACTACGAAGGCAAAGTATACGATTTACAGATTGAGGGAAGTCATTCCTTTGTCACACCTTCTGCTGCTGTCCATAACTGCATGACCCCGTGGTTCGGACTGTTTGGCAGCGGGAGCGGATTTGACAGCATCAAGGAATGCTTCGAGGAGCAGACCAAACACATTCATGCGGTTGAGTCGGGCATGTCGGCAGATCCGGGCATGATCTGGAGGATGGACCAGGGAGTAAATGTTGTTAGTTTCTCGGACGCTCATAGCTTCTGGCCGTGGAGGCTGGGGCGCGAGGCAACAATCTTTGATGTTCAGGAGCTTTCATACACAGCCATAATGAACGCAATTAGAACAGGAGTCGGCCTTAAAGCAACCATCGAGACGCCGCCAGAGTACGGCAAGTATCATTTTGACGGGCACAGGGTGTGCGGCTTCTCTTGCTCTCCAGCAGAAACTCGCAAGCTCAATGGAATCTGTCCAATCTGCAAAAAGCCACTTACCATAGGCGTTGAGTACCGCATTGAGGAGCTGGCGAAGCAGCCCGAAGGGTACAAGCCCAAGAACGCGAAACCGTATTACAAACTGATTCCGCTCCATGAGATGCTCGCGTTTAACATGGGAACTTCAATGGCGAGCAAGAAGGTGGCCGCGGCTTACGAACCGTTGGTCAAGAAGTTTGGTAATGAGCTGAACATCCTACTCAACGTTTCCAAGCAACAACTGCTTGACGCAGAGATTGACGCGGGGCTAGTAAACCTTATCCTTTTGAGCCGGGAGGGGAGGCTTCCGGTGAAGCCCGGCTTTGATGGGGAGTACGGAGTGATAGAAATTGGTGGCGGGAAAAAGAAGCTGAAGGAGCCCAAGGCGCAGAAGAGCATCTCAGATTTTTCCTGACTGCGAATCCGCTTCGCTAATATCTTAATTTAAAAAATAGCGTTTAGAGGGTGGGGATATAAGTAGATTACTCTAAACGCATGGAACAGTTTTGTACATACAAGTTTATAAAGATGTAGGTAATACCATTTTACTTGTATATAGAACACCCCGAGGGCTGAATATATAAATACGCTCGGATAGAGGAATAGGTTTATGGGAAAGGAAACTGCAAAAACTCTGAGGAATGTTGAGATTGGCATCGTAGTGGTTCTGCTCCTAGCGGCATTCTACGCTGGCCTCATCTATCTTGGAGTGGCGTCAGGAAATGCTGCGGAATCGATAGTGCTTCAAATTTTCGCGGGAATAATAATTATTGAGATAGTAGGCATAGCCGTGCAGCGCTTTGTTGGGATGGGTGCGAACAAGGTTGAATCGAAGACCATTAGGACTCTGTTCAGGGTGCTCGCGTACATAATCCTGATCGTTTTCATCTTCTACAAGCTCAACGTGGACATTACGGGCCTGCTTGTGAGCGCGGGATTCTTGGGCATAGTGTTTGGTCTTGCGGCGCAGTCTACGCTCTCCAACTTTATAGCCGGGGTGTATCTGCTCACAAGCGGGGTCTTTGAGCCGGGTGACAGGGTTACGATACATACCTGGCAGTATACCCTGCAGCCGCAGAGCTATCCGCATGACAAGTTTATTCCGGGCTTCACCGGAGTGATAAAGACCATAGGCCTTCTCTACACCGAGCTCGAAAACGACGAGGCGATGCCTGTTTATGTTCCGAACAATGTCGTTGTTCAGGCGTTGGTGATAAACTACAGGAGAGCCAAGGAGAACATAATAAAAATGCAGTTTGATATCAACACAAAGGTTCCTTATGATAAGCTAAAGGTCATAATCTCTAGGGAGCTCAAGGCGAAGAAGATACGCTGGTTCAAGATTGACATTGAGTACCTCCATAACGAGATTTATGTCATAACTGTGCATCTGGAATCCGAGTTCAAGGGGAGAGCGGACCTCAAGTCAGCAATATACGGGTCTGTGATAGACTACATGAACACGATTGATTCGCCGAAGGGCAGGAAGGTCAAGCGCAGGGAGGAGTAAACCGGTTAATCTCAAATAAGATCAGCTAAGCCCTATTAGGATGCAGCCTATTGCTATCACTGCGACCCCTAGCCAGCGTGCCAGGCTTGTCGGTTCATCCAGAACGAACACGGCGAGTATGGTTGCGAAGACGTAGCTAAGGCCGCCTAGGCTGTAGACCCAGCTCAGGTGAGTGCGGCTGAGAATATAGAGGTAGATAACTGTTGATAGCCCGTATAGCGCAACGCCGAGAAGTATGAACAGCTCTAGAAGAGGAGTTGTATTCAGAAGGCCGAGCTTCAATAGGAGCTGGCCTGTTGCCCCGAAGAGCAGACCTACCATCAGCATGCACACGAAAAATGTTTTGGTTTCCCTATCCATCCAATCACTAATAAGTCATCGCTATTATCACTATTCCGAATACCACAAGCAGGACGCCGAGAAGGCGCTTCTTGCCGATGTGCTCCCTGAACATCACCGCGGAGATTATGAGCACGAAGATGAAGGTACTTGCGAAGATCGGGTACACAAAGTCCAGCTCACCGGAATTGAGTGCAAGCAGATAGAACACCGCACTGAAAAAGTAGAGGCCGATGCTGACCAGTATGCCCCTGTTCTTTAGCAGTGTTAGGGCGCCTTTTATGTCAAACTGAAACTTGTGGACGTACTTCTTCATGAAATACTGTGAAGTTGCGGCAAGAGCTGCGGCAACCAAGGTAAGTGCTATGATCTCAACTTCGCCAAACAAAAGAACAGCCCAAGGTGTATATGCAGAGAACCAATAAAAGCCTGGCGGGTCAGCTCAGGCTTATCAGCACAGAACCTATGATTATGAGGATTACCCCGACCCAGCGGCCCAGACTCATCGGCTCGCTCAGGAAGAAGATGGCGAAGAAGCTGGTGAAGATGTAGCTCAGTCCGCCGAAGCTGTACACCCAGCTCAGGTGGGCGCGGCCAAGCACGAATAGGTAGATCAACGTAGAGACACCGTAGAAGATTATGCCGATTGCTATGTAGATTAAGAAGGTTATTATGGTGTTTTCAAATCCGAGTTTGAAGAAGAGTTGCCCGACAGAGGCAAAGAGTGAACTCACGATAAGGGCGAAGACGAGAAATGCTTTTGTTTCGTAGTCCATGTTCTCACTAGAAGGTAAGCGCTATGATGGTAATTCCAAGAAGTATTAGCAGTACGCCGAGAATGCGCTTCTTGCTGATGCGCTCCTTGAACATCACCGCAGAGATTATGAGCACGAAGATGAAGGCGCTTTCCGATATCGGATAGACGAAATCGAGGTCGCCGGAGCTCAGCGCCAGCAGATAGAAGAGCGCGCCGCAGAAGAGGGTGGCCAGGCCGATCAGTACGCCCTTGTTGTGAAGCAGGCTAACCATGCCCTTCAGGCTTGGCTTTAGCTTGCCTATGTGTTTCTTCATCAGGTACTGCGAGACGCCAACCAAACCGGCGGAGATGAAACTCGCCACGAGTATCTCAAGCTCATTAAGCAATGCATCAACCTACTGCGAGATATGTGAAGGGAATTAATAAAAGGCTGATGTGGCGGTCAGGTTTGCATGGTGCCCGTGCAAGCAGCCGGATCCACCCCAATACATTTATAGTTTTTGAGAATATCTAGAATACCAGAGCAGGATAGGAATGGAGGAACATGAGCGCATATCGGTAATGGCGTCCGCTGCAGTGATAGCACTTACCATTGTTGCATTCATCTCATTCATATTTACGGGTGGCAGTCCTTTGTTCTATCTCGTGGCGGTACTGGCGCTGATAGCCGGAGTGTACACATCCTACAGAATCTCAAGGGAGGCCAAGCTCGCGAACAGAACAGCAAAAGGCAAGAAGTCGAAGAGGTGAGACCGTGAACAAGTTGGTCATAGCAGAGAAACCTAGCGTAGCGCTGCGATTAGCTCTATCATTGGGAGACTCGCAGCCTAAAAGGTTTAACGTCAACGAGGTGGGTTACTTTGAGGTGCAAAAGGGAAACGATGTCTTGTTCATCGTGGCGGCGGCAGGCCACCTCTTCACCCTGCACCAGCGGGACAAGACGAAAAACACCTTGCCGATATTCGATATCGAATGGATCCCATCCTACAAGGTGAACAAGGATGCGTACTTCACAAAGAGGTATCTGGACACCATAGAACAGATAGCGAAACGCTGCACATTCTTCATCAATGCCTGTGACTATGACCTTGAGGGCAGTGTCATCGGCACAAACATCATAAAGACCGTTGTGAACAAGGACGTGAATACGGAGCTGAAGTCAGGCCAGCTGGGAAGAATGCGGTTCTCAACAACGACCAAGCCCGACCTCGAATACGCTTATGAGAACATGGTGGAGTTCGACTTCAGCAACTTCGATGCTGGAGAGGCGAGGCACGAGCTAGACTGGATGTGGGGAATAAACATGAGCAGAGCCCTGATGAATGCGCTTTATGCGAATGGCATGAAGAAAGTCATGAGCATAGGCAGGGTTCAGGGACCAACGCTGGGAATTCTTGCGAAGCGCGATGTGGAGATAAGGAACTTCGTCTCGGCGCCGTTCTGGAAGCTCTTCGCAAAGATCGAAGGCACAGAATTTGAGAATAGGAAAGGCAACATAGAGAAAAAGGAGGTAGCGGAAGAGAGTTTAGAAAAAACAAAGTCAGGAAAAGGGGTAGTAACAGCTTTTGATGAGAAAGAGGAGATGCATGCGCCGTTTCCTCCGTTTGATCTGACCTCTCTTCAACTTGAGGCGAGCAGGGCTTTCAGGATAGACCCGTCGAGGACTCTGGCGATCGCCCAGGCGCTTTACGAGAGATCGTACATCTCATACCCAAGAACCTCGTCCCAGAAGCTGCCACCTACACTGAACCTGAAGCGGGTGATAACGATGTTGGGTGAGTCTGAGAGCTATTCGGAGCTCGCGAAGGAACTTATTGCAAAGTCAAGGTTCAGGCCTCATGAAGGAATAAAGGTTGACGAGGCCCATCCGGCAATCTACCCTACCGGAGAGAAGCCGAAGACGATGAGCACGGAGGAGGCGAAGATCTACGACCTTATAGTAAAGCGGTTCCTCTCCTGCTTTGCAGAGTATGCAAAGGGGCAGAGGCGCAGCGCAACGATAGGGGTGAACGGCGAGGAGTACTATGCCACTGGGGAGACGATAACGGAGAAGGGCTGGCTGAAGTTCTACGAGCAGTATTACAAGCCGAAGGAGCTTGAGATCCCGAGATTTGCAAAGGGTGCTCCGATAAAGATAGACGATGCCTACATGAAGGAGGGCAAGACAGAGCCTCCGAAGCGTTACACAAAGGCAGCACTCATTGGCCTGCTCGAGAAGAAGAACCTTGGGACCAAAGCCACGCGTGCAGCAATAATAGACACCCTGCTCAACAGGGGGTATATTCAGAACTCAAAACTGGAGGTGACGAGCTTCGGGATGAGCGTCTATGAGGCATTATCAAAATACTGCCCGGAGATAACCGAAGAGGAGATGACAAAGAAGCTCGAAGACGACCTTGAGGAGATTACTAAAGGCAAGATAAAGAAGGAGAAGGTAGTTGAGGAGGGCAAAGAGATACTTACAAAAATAATAAAGGAGTTCGCGGTAAACGGCAAGGAGATAGGCCAGGCGCTTGGCAAAGGTCTCCAAGACAGCGAGAAAGCGGATATCCTTGGCTTGTGCCCTAAGTGCGGCGGAAACCTTTCAATAAGGAAGTCGAGGATCGGCAAGCAGTTTGTCGGATGCAGCAATTGGCCGAAGTGCAGCAACGGCTACCCCCTGCCGCAGTATGCAAAGGTCGTGCCGCTCAACAAGGTGTGCGAGCTCTGCAAGTCGCCGAAGATCAAGGTCTTCAGCAAGGGAAAGGTCTTCGAGATGTGCCTCGATCCCAACTGTGAAAGCAAGAAGGACTGGAACTCGAAGGCGAAGACCGAGGAGGGTCCTGCAGTAGTGAAGGCCATAGAACTAAAGAAGGCGGCAGAGGGGAAGGTGAAATCTAAGGGGACAAAAGCTGAAGCTAAGCCGAAAAAAGACGCACCGGCAAAGCGAAAAGCGGCCAGGAAGAAGCCTGAAGAAAATACCTAAACGCCGGGCTTGAATATAAATACTTTAATACCTTAGTAGATTATACTACCCATTCTACGAGTGCCAGCATGAAACGTTTCAAGACAACGGACGATATAAAAGTCTCGGACAAGGTCATCGACCAGGTGATAGGCCAGGACAGGGCGGTGGAGATAACGAGAAAGGCGGCAAAACAGCACCGCAATGTGCTCCTCATAGGGCAGCCAGGGACAGGAAAGACGATGCTTGCCCAGGGCATAGCAGAACTCCTGCCCAATGCCGACCTCGAGGACGTGCTTGTATTCAAGAACCCCAACGACGAGAACAGGCCGGTGATAAAGAGCGTCAAGACATATCCTCAGAAGCCGGAGGAAGGGAAACCACTCGGGGACGGACAGGGGCGCATCATGGTCCAGAAGGAGAGGATGCGCGGGAAGGCGGACGTCTCGAAGGGCAAGACAAACATAGTCCCAATAATTCTGATTATAGTAGCCGTGTTGCTCATAGTGAGCTTCTCCAACTACATCCAGGGCTATGAGATACTGGTGGTTGCTGCGGTCATACTCGGGGTCTTCATCTTCGGCTCGATGTGGCTCTTTGTGGGAAGCTTCAAGCGCGTGGGCGGGATAATGCCAGGCATGTTTGAGACAAATGAGCCCAAGCTGATAATAGACAACACGGGCCTCACCCATGCCCCTTTTGTCGACGCAACAGGTTCCAGGGCGGGCGCGCTATTCGGAGATGTGCGCCACGATCCCCTGCAGTCGGGAGGGCTCGGCACGCCGCCCCATCTCAGGGTCGAGAGTGGCGCGATACACAGGGCGAACAAGGGAGTGCTCTTCATAGACGAGATAGCCGATATAGAGCCCAAGTCCCAGCAGGAGCTGCTCACGGCGATGCAGGAGAAGAGGTATTCCATAACAGGACAGAGCGAGATGAGCTCCGGAGCGCTCATAAGGACCGAGCCGGTCCCCTGCGACTTCCTTCTTGTGGCAGCAGGAAACCTTCAGGACATCAACAAGATGCACCCCGCACTCCGGTCGAGGATCAGGGGCTACGGCTACGAGGTCTACATGGAGGACTCGATGCCAGACACAGAAGCAAACAGGGAGAAGCTGATAAAGTTCATAGCCCAGGAGATCAAGAAGGACAAGAAGATCCCGCCTTTCGACTACGAGGCCTGCATGGCGATAGTGGAGGATGCTCGGAGACGAAGCGGAAGGAAGGAGAGGCTTACGCTCATATTGAGGGACCTTGGGGGACTTATACGTGCAGCCGGGGACATCGCAGTCGAGAACAACAAGAAAGTGGTCACAGCGGCGGACGTCTCTGCGGCCATGACCCTTGCAAGGCCGATAGAGGCCCAGTACGTGGCGCAAAGCCTTGAGTACAGGAAGGACTACAAGATCTTCAAGACAAAGGGCTACCAGATAGGGCGGGTGAACGGCCTGGCCGTGGTGGGATCCTCCTACCTGTCAGCAGGAATAGTGCTGCCCATAGTCGCCGAGGTCACACCGGCAAGCTCGAGAACCGAGGGCAAGTTCATCCCAACCGGCAAGCTGGGCAAGATAGCCCAGGAGGCGGTCAAGAACATAAGCGCCATAATAAAGCGCCACATGGGCACGGACATGACGAATTACGACATACACGTCCAGTTCCTCCAGACCTACGAAGGCGTTGAGGGGGACAGCGCGAGCATCTCCGTGGCAGTGGCGGTGATATCCGCGATGGAGGGAATCCCGGTTAACGAGGAGACCGCGATGACGGGCTCGCTCTCGGTGAGAGGAGAGGTCCTCCCAGTAGGGGGAATCAGCAACAAGATAATCGCCGCCATAGAGGCGGGGATGAAGTTCGTAATTATACCTGAAAGCAACGCCAAGGACATATACATTGAAAAGAGGGTGCTCAAGAAGATAAAGATCATCCCGGTGAAGAACATCGCAGACGTCCTTCAGTACGCGCTCAAGAGGAGCGCCAGAAGGGACAAGATGGTAAGGAAGCTCAGGCAGTACATAACGAGCGATTCTAGGGAACGTGCTCCGCTGGACATAAAGGAGAAAGAGTAGGTGCAGGAATGGCAAAGGAAAAAGAGATGAAACCAGCGAAACAGGCCAAGCCGGACGAGAAGATAGAGGCGCTCGGGAAGGAGATAGTACACGACATAGGCCTTGGGAACAACCCGCGCTTCGTGACCACCACAAGGACCCGCTCCAACATAATCTTTGATACGAAGAAGGGGCTGCTCAAGCTCGGCGACGCAAAGGAGGAGAGGAACTTCATCAATGTCGCACAGTCACGGCGTTTCATGCAGACCATAGCGATAGCGGCAAAGTGCCACAGCTTCGTCAAGCAGGGGCTGCACACAACCATAAGGGGCCTGTTCTACCAGCTGAAGTTCTCGATGGGAGAGGACGTGGACGAGAATGTGTTCAACGAGCAGGCCGAGTCGAACCCGCTCATAGAAGACATAGAGGTGGCGCTGAACGTGAAGCGCGAAGGACTGAACCTGAACGCGAACAGGAAGGGAGTGCTCGCGGGCAACATGAAGGTGATAGACCGCTCGAACAACGATGAGATAACCATAGACTGCAGCAAGCAGGGCAGGAGCGGCTGGACGATCCCGAGCGACGTAGACAACGACATAGAGTTCGAAGTGAAGGCGAAGTACGTAATCGTGGTGGAGAAGGACGCGCTCTGGCAGAGGCTCAATGAGGACCGGTTCTGGCAGAAGGAGAACTGCATACTTATGACCCCGCAGGGGCAGGCGGCGAGGGGGACCAGGAGGCTCATACGCAAGCTTGCGGACATGGGGCTTCCGATCTACGTTTTCACCGACTCAGATGCCTGGGGATGGTACATTTACTGGACAATCAAGACGGGCAGCATAAACCTGGCTTACATTGGCGGAGAGGTTGCGACGCCGGAGGCAAGGTTCATAGGAGTGACCATGTCGGACCTGGACAAGTACGCGTTCCTGAACAAGCTTACGATAAAGGCCTCCGAAGTCGACCTGAAGAGGGCACAGGAGATGCTTGACTACGAGTGGATAAAGCGCCACGACGACTGGAAGGGCGAGCTGGAGAGGATGATAAAGTCCAAGATAAAGCTCGAACAGGACGCGCTACAGGGGCCAAGGCTTACCTTCGTGGGCGAGTACATAAGAGAGAAGATAAAGAATAAGGAATACCTCTCGTAAATAGCTTCTTTTCATGTATTCATAGATATATGAGGTTCTCAGTAAATTTCCGATGCAGCCAGGGGAAATCGTACCAGCTTTTTGCTTTGTTTCCGGCCGTCTTGTAAATTTTAAGCTTAAACTTCCTCAACTGATTCTCTAGAATATGTAGCGTGTAGCCGCCGGCAATAGCATCGTCTACAAGCAAAAGCTTCTTGTCGGTTCTCACGGCATCGCGTAGAATGTTGGTATCATGATCTGATATGTAAAGTTTCTTGGGTTCCATTCGTGTGCCATCTCCGAATGTCGTTGGGCTCATAGTCCAACTCCTGCAGCACCCGACAAATACGACTTCGGGAGGCTTGGTCCCTAGACCTACCAAATTTTCATATACCATGGCACCAAAAAGTATGCCACCAACTGGGACAACGCCCAGTATTACCTCGCCACCCCTGAAGATCTGAAGTCCGTTTTGAGATTTATTTGTCAATTTATTCTGTACCTCAGGGCATGGAACCTCAAAAACCCATCCCAAATCGGCATCTCTGATTGTCTTAAGCAGGTTGGGGGTCCCGATGGAGACGAAACCTCTGAATATTTCCCTTACTTCTTCTGAACATTTCACTCTTGCTTCAATGCTTTCTTCTTTATCAAAAGCACCAGCCCATATAGTTCTTACTTCTGGCATACAAACAATAGCCCCCCTTAAAATTGTGCTTCGGCTGCTGCTTATGGCATCTCTGAGTTTTGGATTTTTGAAGTTTATTTCAGGCACTCCATCAGAACATGTAAGTTGTTCTACACGTACAAATTCCTACATTTTTCAGATATTTATGCTTTAAAACTACTTTGTGCTTGAAAAGTGATTGCTGAAAAGCTTTTAAGGGTTGGTTGCTCTTTCATATCATGGCAACAGATGTTCTGGGTCTTGTCGGCTATCTTGTCATAAACATCATTGCCTCGTGGGGCAGGATGTTCGTTGCCCTTTTCATCTCCGTAATCCTGGCCATAATCATAGGGCTGTGGGCCGCCGTCTCCGGGAGAGCCGAGAGGATTATTCTGCCCGTGGTCGACGTGCTCCAGACGCTGCCCATACTGGCCTTCTTCCCCTTCGCGATATACGTGGTGGTCGTGATACTGCCCGGGTTCATCGGGATCAATGCGGCAGTGGTCATGCTCATCATAACCAGCATGCTCTGGAACATAATTTTCGGGGTGTACGAGTCGATAAAGCTCATACCCAACGAGCTGCTCGAGCTGGGCAGGCTGTGCAAGATGGGCTTTTGGGGAAGGCTGAGGAAGATCTTCATCCCCGCCTGCCTGCCCTCGGTGGTCGAGCAGTCGAAGCTCTCCTGGGCGATAGGCCTGTTCTACCTGGTCACAAGCGAGATCTTCTCCACCGGGAGCGCAAACTACAAGGTTACCTATGGAATCGGGGTCGCGCTTACGTCCCTGGCGCAGGCAGGAAACACGCTGGGCTACGTGCTCGGCGTTGCCCTGTTCATCGTCGCCGTGGTGATCACCAGGTTCCTCTTCTTCGGACCCCTTGAAAAGTACACCAACAAGTACCGCATAAAGAAGCACATCCGCACCAGGAAGGCAATACACAGCTCCTTCCTCGAAAGGCATCTTCTGCACTACTGGAAGGCCGAGGGGCGGGTCTTCAGCGGCTTTGTCAAGAGGCCGCCAGGGAAGATCAGGCACGCACCGGGCGAGCCGCTTAGCCCCAGGCTGAAATACATCGCCCTGGTCGTGTTCTTCGTTATTTTTGGCGCACTGCTCCTGGCATTCAATCTCGTGCCCTACGAACTGCAGATAGTACAGGCACTCTCCTACTCGTTCATCCGGGTATGGGCCGCTTTTGTGGTGTCACTAGTAATATCGGTGCTGCTCTGTGTGTACCTGGTCTTCTTTTCCAAGCACTCGAACGGATATACCGTCCTTTTCCAGGTGCTGGCTTCCATACCTGCAACGATACTTCTGCCGGCCATAGTGATAGCCGTCCAGGGAACCCCGGGAGCAGGGGAGATAACCGCGTTCCTCATCTACGTGCTCAGCGGCATCTGGTACCTCATCTTCAGCATGATGAGCTCCTCAAAGGCGATCATGCCCGAGATATTCGAGGTGAGGAAGCTGTGGGGCGTGAAGGGCAAGGAGGCCTGGCGGAGGATCTACCTGATGGCGCTCCTGCCCGGCATAATCACGGGAAGCATAACCGCCATAGCTGCCGAATGGAATGCAAGCATAGTCGCCGAGTATTTCACCGGCACCCAGGTAAACATAGGCATCGGCAAGCTCCTCGACGTCTCTCTTTCGCAGGGCAACCTGATCCTGATGGGAATAGCGATAGTCAACATGGTCGTGATGATAATCATAATAAATACGTTCGTGTGGAAGAGACTATACAAGAGGGTCTCCGACGTTTATAGGTAGTCTGATGGGCATAATCGAGGTCAAAAAGTTGGGTTTCTCATTCGGCGACTCTACCATAATAAAGGAGGCGTCGTTCGACTGCGGGAATGACGAGTTCGTCTCGCTCATAGGGCCGAGCGGGTGCGGCAAGAGCACCATGCTCAGGATAATAGCTGGGCTCATAGATGCCAGCAAGGGCAGCGTGCTCTATGACGGAAAGCCCATAGACGGCCCATCCGACGGCCTCTCGTTCGTATTCCAGGACTTTGCCCTGCTGCCGTGGCTGACGAACCTGGAGAACGTGGAGCTGGGAGAGTCGAGGCAGGATGTGAGCGACGGGTCTAAGGAGAGGAATGCGGCGAAGATGCTGAACAGCTTCGGGCTCTCCAAGTTCGAGGACTCCTATCCGAACATACTGAGCGGCGGGATGAAGCAGAGAATAGGGATAGCACGCGCCCTGGTCTCGAACCCCAGGGTGCTGCTCATGGACGAGCCGTTCAGCTCGCTCGACGAGCTCACGGCGGACGTGCTGAGGAAGGACGTGCTCGCCCTGCTGAAGGGCAATAACACGTCCGTAAAGACGGTGATAATGGTGACCCACAATGTGGAGGAGGCGGTGGAGCTCTCGGATAAGGTGGTGGTCCTGTCGGACAAGCCGTCGCGCGTCATTGCCACGCGGGAGATCAAGATAAAGCGGCCGAGACGCAGGAGAGATCCTGCTTTCCAGGACATGATAGACCTCATCTACAGGGACCTGGCAAAGGGCAAGACAGGAAAGTTCCTCTAATAGCCGTTCTTCGCTTCTATGGCCTTTATCGCTGGCAGCTGGCAGATTGGAGGTGCGGTGCTGTTGAGAGATGGGCAGACCATCGCTATGTACAGGTCTGCTGCGGCGTACTCGGTCCACGCAAACTGATTGTTCGGGTTCGCTAGCTGCGAGAACACCTGGGCATGGGTCCAGAGGTTGAGCGGCGCTGGGGCGGTCTGGGTGTTGTTTCCAAAGTCAACCGCATCGGCCCCGTTAACCTGATTCATGCCCCAAATAGTATATGGCGTGCCGGCGAAGTTGTTGATCTGGATTATGTACTTGAACGCGTCTATGTAGGCTGGATTTCCAGAGGCGTTCACCTCCTGCGAGATCTGCGAGACAGTCTGCAGGGCAAAGCCGCCTGAGATTGGGGCGGTGTCCTCAAAGACTATGAAGTTGAGGTATCTGCTCTGGTAGAACGAGCCCAGGTCCACGGCAGATAGGTTGTAGGTCGCGGGCGACCAGTAGAGCGTGGGAACGTCGCCGTCGCCGATGGAGCTGTATCCGTTGAATAGCGTAGAGAAGTTGCCGAAGCGGGAGAGCGCAAGATCCATGGCCCAGCGGTTCTCTCCACAGAAGATGCACGTTATCGAGCCGAGATATATCACAGAGGGCTTCCCGTTCACGGTGAACACGGGCACCTTGTTAACCGTGGTGCCGAGCTCGTTGACCAGGTTGCCGTTTAGGTACATCAGGCCCGCCTGCTCAAAGTAGGAGTCTGAGCTGTTGTTTATTACTGCCAGGTTGGTGCTGTTCAACGGGGAGTTGATGCCATTGAGCGTGCCTCCGGGGGCTTGGGAGGAGTTTATGACCGGGTAGCCGGGCAGGTAATGGAGAGGCACCAGCGTTGTTACGTTGTTTAGGACGTAGGCGGTCAGGTTTACGGCCTTCGTGCCGTTCACGGTGTTGGTAACGTATACCGTCTTCGTGTTGTTTATGTAGATCGTGTTGATGTGTGTGTAGCCGATCGCAGATACAACTACGGCAACGATGCTCAGCGCAAGGGCCGCATAGGCTATCTTCAGTGCCTTTGCGTTGCCGGTTTTTGCTGGTGCTCTGCGTGGCATTCTATCGGGTTTATATTAGGAAAGAAGTAATATAAAGAGTGGGCTGTTTATTCGGTTTGGTGTTCTAATGGATGGCGCGACGGTTGCAGGATATCCTTTGTCCGATGCCCATTGCCACCTTGAAATGTACGAGAATGTCGAGGAGACCATAGCCTCTTCCAGAAAAGATGGCGTGGTTGCGATGCTCACCGCGGGAACCACCATGGAGAGCAACCGCAGGATTGCCGGGCTCCTTCGTTTCGACGGTGTTTTTGGAGTCCTTGGGATACATCCCGAAGAAGCGGTGCCGGGAAGCGAGTTCGTTGAGGAGCTCAGGTCGCTGGTGAAAGGCAACAGAAAGATCGTTGGGATCGGCGAGATAGGGCTTGACAGCAGGGCGATGGAAAGGAAAGGGATGGATGTGCAGAAGGAGCTCTTCTCAAACCAGCTGGGGCTCGCTGCCGACCTGAACATGCCCGTGGTCATACACTCCAGGGGAACGCTCGCGGATGTGGTTACGATGCTTGAGGAGAACTCGATCCAGAAGGCGATGTTCCACTTCTTCAGCGGGAACGAGGAGGATGCGCTGATGCTTGAGAAGAGGGGCTACCTCATGTCGATACCGCCGATAGAATCAAGCAGGCTGAAGCGCGTTGTGAAGGCCGTTGGCATTGAAAGCCTGGTGACCGAGACTGACGCGCCAGCGGTGGGCAAGTTCCCCTCAGATGTCAGGAAGACGGTAGAAAGGATTGCGGCTTTTAAGGAGATGACCCCAGAGGATGTGGGTTTTAAGATAATAGAAACCCTTAAAGACTACTTCGGTCTAATATTGTGAGAGGGCCCGTAGCTCAGCTTGGATAGAGCGACAGACTTCTAATCTGAGGATCGCGGGTTCAAAAAAGTTTTGAAAATCCCGCCGGGCCCGAATAAAGGTGTGTTAGTATGGCAGAAGATAAGAAAATTGACGAAAGCATTGCACAAATCAGGCAGCAGATCGAGATGCTGATAAACGACAACAGCGTCCCGAGGAACGTGAAGGCTGCGCTGGAAGAGGCGAAGAAGTCTCTGGACCAGACGAAGGAAAGCTATTCTGTGAGGGCTTCCGGGGCTACCTACAAGATAGACGAGGTCAGCAACGACATAAACCTGCCGCCCTATGCGCGCACGGTGATCTGGAACATCCTGAGCTCGCTGGAATCGGTGAAGGACTAGCTTCTCTAACCCAACTCTAGATTTATAGCGTGATAGAATGGACCCCGTGGTACACTTTGAGATGCCGGCAGAAGACCGAAAGCGCATGATAGCCTTTTATTCAAAAACATTCGGGTGGGAGACAAAACAGCTTGGGCCAGAGATGGGCAGTTTTGTCACTGTCAATACGACAGAATCTGAAAATGACATGCCGAAGAAGCCTGGCACAATAAATGGCGGTTTCTACCAGAAGACCGGGAACGTAGCACAGACGACAACCGTGACCATACAAGTTGATGATATCAAAGCCTACAGGGAGAAGATCATTAAAGCTGGGGGGAAGATCTCTGGCAAGATAATGGATATGCCAGATATTGGACTATTTTTATCGTTTTTTGATACCGAGGGCAATAGGGTTAACCTTCTACAGCCTCATCATTAGACCTAGGAAAAATCTCAAATTTACATAAGATAAGAAGGAGGCAGTTTCGATTTTTACTGCCACTCGCTACCTTAAAGATACGCTCACTTGCAGAGTCTATAAATTATTGCGCTAGCATAATCTCTACTGCTTTTTGCATTTGGTGAGTACGCTGGCGAACATAACTATTTCTGGGCTCAACAAAAAGCTTGACGGGCAGATAATGGTGGCGACGGGGCTCACCGAGAAGGACCTGGAGGGCGAGTCGCTTGATGCGCTTTGCGCGGAGATACGTGCTTTCTTCTCTGGAAAGGAGGGGATGAAGCTGCTGGACAGGAAAGCGCTGCAAAAAATCAGGGAGGCAAGGGCACCGCAAGAAAAGGAGACGGTGGTGGTCATAAAATCCTCAGACTTCAAGCCGCTGGCGAAGGAGCTCGAGCCTGACTTCAAGATAAGGAATATTGAGGCAGACAAGATAGGGGGCACGGTTGCAGATTTTACCGCCTACTTCAACGACCGGTACAAGAAACTCAGGGAGATACTCACCTACACAAGGAATCTCGGCCTGGTCATAGGCACGGACAAGATCTCCCAGTACACCGACGGCAAGGAGGTCACGGTCATAGGGATGGTCTATGAGAAGTTCATAACCAAGAAGGGCAACCTGATGCTTAACATAGAGGATGAGAACGGCACGGCAAAGATAATCTTCAGCAAGGCTGACATCAGGAACAGCAAGGAGATGATCGCGCTGTTTGATTCCGCGTCAAAGATAGTGACGGACGAGGTCATAGCCGTTAAGGGCAAGATAGTCTCGCCGTTCATAATCGCAAGCAGCCTCATCTGGCCGGACGTTCCCGTCCACACAAGAAAGCAAAGTGTTGATGATCTCGCGATAGCCTTCACCTCCGACATCCACGTAGGCAGCAAGCTGTTCATGGAAAAGCAGTTCAAGCAGTTCATAGACTGGCTCAACGGCAGGGTCGACAAGGACAGGGAGCTTGCGGGAAAGATAAAGTACCTGATGATTGGCGGGGACCTGGTGGACGGGATAGGGGTGTATCCGGAGCAGGACAAAGAGCTCACGATACTTGACATCTATGACCAGTACTCCTACTTCTTCAAGTTCCTGGAGGATGTTCCCGATTACATACAGACGTTTGTGATACCCGGAAACCACGACGCAGTGCAGCTTGCGGACCCGCAGCCCGTTTTGAGCAAGGACATAATTAAGGAGTTCAGGAGGAGCAACGTGCATATGCTCTCAAGCCCTTCCTACGTCACGCTGGACGGGCTGAAGGTGCTCTCCTACCACGGCACCTCGCTCGACTCGGTCATACACGGGATAGCCGGATGCAGCTACAGCCGGCCCGAGACCGCGATGATAGAGATGCTGAAGCGCAGGCACATCTCGCCAATCTACGGGATGAAGTCGATAACGCCAAGCAAAAGCGACGGGCTTGTGATGACCGAGGCCCCAGATATCCTTCACATGGGCCACGTGCACAAGAATGGGAGCGCGGAGTATCACGGGACGCAGATAGTGAACAGCGGCACCTGGCAGTCAAAGACAGAGTACCAGACAAAGCTGGGTCACATGCCGACCCCGTGCATTCTTCCAATATACCAGATGAAGAAAGGTACGATGGTCGGGGTAGACTTCAATATGTGATCAGAATGGACACCGAAACTTATTTTTCAGCACTTTCAGAGCAGTTCGAGAAAGTTTACGGGGTGGCAAAGAACGCCAGGTCAAAGGGTTTTGATCCAAAAGACTACGTTGAGGTTATTCCTGCGCAGGATCTTGCGGGAAGGGTTGAGGGACTCATTGACATAAAAGGCATAGCGGACCTCATACGCAAGAAGCAGGAGGGCAAGACCAGGAGTGCGCTTGCTTTTGCGGTAGCGAAGGAGATCTGCACTGAAGAGTCGTTTTCGAATTATGAAAAAGTAAGACGCGTAGAGCTTGCTGTGAAGATCGGCACGGCGATAATAACAGAGGGCGTGCTGGTGGCGCCTACGGAAGGGATAAGCACGGTTAACGTGTATAGAAACCCCGATGGGACAGAATACATCGCAGTGGTCTATGCCGGGCCGATACGTGGTGCAGGTGGAACTGGAGCAGCACTCTCGGTTGCTTTGGCAGATTTCTCGAGAAAGCTTCTCAACATTGGGCCGTATAAGGCGACCAACGATGAAGTGGAGAGGTGCGTGGAGGAGATAGAACTTTATCACACGCGCTGCGCAAGGTTGCAGTACAGACCAAGCGATGATGACATAAGGACAGTGCTGAAGAACTGCCAGGTTTGCATAGACGGGGTCCCGACAGAGCAGATAGAGGTTGGTGTGCATGCAAATCTCTCCAGGCTTGACAAGGACGGGAAGACAACGCCGATAACAAACAAGGTCAGGGGAGGGATCGCGCTGGTAACCTGTGAGGGCATAGCGCAGAAGGCAAAGAAGATGGTTAAGGAGACGAAAGAGGCCGGATTGGACTGGGGCTGGCTTGCCGGAGTTATAAAAACGGACGTGAAGAAGGATCCTTCGGAGAAGAAGAAGGGCGTTGCGGTATTTTTGGAGGAGCTTGTTGCGGGAAGGCCGGTGATTGCATATCCGGGATATGTTGGCGGACTAAGACTGCGTTACGGGAGAAGCAGATTTACAGGGATAGCCGCGAAGGGCTTCAGCCCGGCTACGATGCTCATCTGCGACGGATTCATAGCCAGCGGGACCCAGCTCAAGGTGGAGCTTCCTGGAAAGGGCTGCGTGGCAATGCCTGTTGACAGCATTGAAGGCCCATTCGTTAGGCTGCGGTCCGGAGAAGCCCTGCGCATAAATGATGCGAAGATGGCGAGGGAGGTTAAGGGCGAGGTGGAAGAGATACTTTCGCTGGGTGATATACTGATAACCTACGGCGACTTCAAGAAGACCAACACCCACCTCCAGCCAAGCAGCTATGTTGAGGAGATCTGGGAGGCCCAGCTCGAGAAGGCCGGTGTTGTCCAGAAGAACAGGGAGCTTGGTTTTGATGAAGCCTATGAATTATCTTTGAAGCACGGAGTGCCACTGCACCCTAGATACTTGTACGAGTTCCAGGCGATTGGTTCTACGGAACTTCAAGACCTTGCATCGATAATCTCTATTTCGGAAGAACTCAGGAAAGGAAAACTTTCGGAAGTGGAAAAGATTGTGCTTACAAACGAGCCGATAATTAAACGCTCCCTTGAACTCATTAATGTCCCACACAAAATAGAACAGAGCCATATAGTAATCAGTAGGGACCATGCCAGAAGCCTTCTTGTCTCTCTGGGCTTTGCAGGCGCAGACGGTGTCATGGCGATGCCGGCTGGAGTCCCGGCAAAATATGATATTACCCAGGACCAGATAGCGATGCTCAATGCGGTCTCTTCCGTAAAGCTAATGAAGCGCTCAACCTTCCTTGGCGGGAGGATAGGAAGGCCGGAGAAGTCAAAGGAGCGATTGATGAAACCCGCAGTCAATGTGCTTTTCCCGGTTGGCTCCCATGCCAGCAAGGACAGGAACATAACCAAGGCCTACAACCTGGACTCGCGGAAACTCAAGTCGGGACTTACTGCCGAGATAGCAAACTACAAGTGCCCGAAGTGCCTGCGAACGATAGACACGCAGTATTGCTATGACTGCGATGCCCGGGCCGCATTGGAACGCAAGTGCCCGAAGTGCTTTACAGTTACGGTGGGCACAAAATGCCCAAGGTGCAACACGGATACGATGGGTGCTTCTGAAAGGAGCATTGATTTGCACAGTGTAGTCGGACACAGCATGAAGAGACTGGGGATAAACAAGATACCCGACGTGATAAAGGGTGTGCAGGGGCTATCGAACAAGAACAAGGTTGCAGAGCACCTCGAGAAAGGCATACTGAGAACGCAGAACGGGGTTTACATATTCAAGGACGGGACAGCGCGTTTTGATGCCACTGACGTCCCAATAACGCACTTCTATCCCAAGGAGATTGGCGTCCCTGTGGAAAAGCTAAGGGCACTGGGTTATGAGAGGGATTTTGAGGGCAACGAGCTGACAAACGAGGAGCAATTAGTTGAGCTTAGGCATCAGGACGTGATACTAAACCGGAGGGGTGCAGATTATATGCTGAAGGTCTCGCGCTTCGTTGACCAGATGCTTGAGGGCCTTTACGGGATGGGACGCTACTACAATGCGATGAGCATCGGCGACCTCGTGGGCACGCTGGTCATAACGCTTGCGCCGCACACTTCCTGCGCAGTGCTGGGCAGGATAATCGGTTTCACGGATGCAAACATAGGATTCGCCCACCCTTACACGATCTGCGCGAGGAGAAGGAACTGCGACGGCGACGAAGACACCACGATGCTTCTGCTTGATGCACTGATAAACTTCTCAAAGGAGTTCCTGCCTCTCACGGTTGGAGGGACGATGGACACCCCGCTGATATTGACGCTTAATGTGCATGTGGATGAGATTGACGACGAGGTCCATGAGATGGAAGCGATGAAGGAGTATCCGATGGAGCTCTATGAGAAGAGCTATGTTTACGCTTCTCCTTCTGAAGTTAAGCTTGATCTTGTTGGAAACAAGCTGAAGACGGCAACCTCGTCCCAGAATATCTGGTTCACGCATGCAAGCTCTGCGAATGCCATTGCCGATGCGCCGAAGAGGACGCTTTACACCCAGCTCAAGACGATGCAGGAGAAGGTTGACGCAGAGTTCTCGCTGATGAACAAGATTTACGCAGTGAACAAGAAGGATGCTGCGAGGAGAGTCATAACCAGCCACTTCATTCCGGACCTCATAGGAAACCTCCACTCATTTTCAAGGCAGCAGTTCCGCTGCGCCTCGTGCAATGCAAAATACAGGAGGGTGCCTCTTGCAGGAAAGTGCACGCGCGACGGCGGCAAACTTCTGCTGACGATATCCAAGGGTGGCATAGAGAAATATCTCAACATGGCGATAAACCTGGCAGACCGCTACGAGCTCGATGCCTACATAAGGCAGAGGCTCGCGCTGGTGAAGGATGAGATTGACTCTACATTCATAATGCAGGATGATGGCACTGCCACCACGGGGCAGTTCAACCTAAGTAGGTTCATTTAGTTTTTAGAGAAGCATTGGCCGTCTTTATCGCTTCCTCAAGTATGTTCAGCCCTTTCTCAAGATTCTCTGCCGAGATCGTTATGGGTGGTATAACGCGTATTACGGATATTCCGGCCGTCAGAAGGATCAGGCCGTTGTTGAATGCCTGCTTTACTATCGTCTCTCGCTCGTCTATCGCTGGCTCCTTTGTTTTCTTGCTTTTCACAAGCTCTATGCCTATCATCATCCCGATTCCGCGCACATCGCCGATTATCTCGTACTCCTCCTTCATATTCTCAAGGCGCTTGAAGATTATTTTTGAGTTCCTGTTCACCGCATTTACCAACATTGCCTTGTTCTTGTTCAGATAGGACAGTGAGGCATTCGCCGCTGCGACAGAGACCAGGTTCCCGCCAAATGTGTTTGCATGTGCCCCCCTTGGAATGTCGCCGAGCGAGCTTCTCGTTATGGTCGCACCTATCGGGAGACCTCCGCCGAGCCCTTTTGCCATCGTGTATATGTCGGCCTCGACTCCAAAATGATCCAGCGCTAGGAACTTTCCTGTTCGCAGGTATCCTGTTTGTATTTCATCGGCCACTAGAAGCATCCCGTTGTCAGTGGTGATCTTCTTTATCTCTTTTACAAACTCCTTTGGAGGAACGATGTAGCCACCTTCGCCTTGTATCGGTTCAATGAACACCGCACTAACCTCTTTTGGAGGAACCTCTTCGCGAAGCGGGTATTTCTTTATGTAATCAACGCAGGCCATACCACAGGAGGGGTACTCCTTGCCGAACGGGCACCGGTAACAGTAGGCATAGGGGACGTGTATTGTGCTGTTGAATGGTCCGAAGTGCTCGCGTTGGACTATGCGCGACGCCGTAAGCGACAAAGATCCAAGAGTACGGCCATGGAACGAGTTGTAGAATGAGAGAGTGTACTGCCTCTTGGTAAATAATCTTGAAAACTTTATCGCAGCCTCATTGGCTTCTGTTCCGGAGTTTGAGAAAAATACCTTGCCGAAACCTTTTGGAAACATCTTAACTAAATTTTCCGCGAATTCCACGGGCAACTCTCCGTAAAAGTCCGTGAATGCGGCATGTGAAAGCTTATCGACCTGTTTTTTGACCGCAGCGTGCACCGATGCATTTGTGTTCACGCCCAGGGTATATACTGCGATGAAGCTGGAGAAGTCGATGAACTTGTTTCCGGAGATGTCGGTCACGGTGTCTCCGGAGCCCTTGACGGGGACGAAGGGATAAGAGGAGCGGGTGGTTGTGAGCATCACTTTTTTGTCTCGTTCTATCAGGTTCTTGATCCTAGAGTCCACACGAGTAGTCATAAACAGCCCGAAGATATATCGACCGTTGATTTTTTATAGATAGGTTCGGGCTTCCTAGGCCGGAGTTGGCTTCGGTCGGCCTTTTATCAGGTTCCTCAGCATCTGGCTTGGCATGTCCATCTCGCCAATTCTCCCCAGCAGTTTGCCCACTCCAAGCACATTCATCGCAGTTATCAGGCTGGTGGCGCTCCTCTCTCCCATCCTGCCGTACAGCTTGTTCGCGATGGAATGAAGCTTTGTCTCCTTTCCGTACTTTCTCAAGTAGGCCTTTTCGTAGGTGGAAAGCGGGGTCCCTTTCTTCAGATGGTTATTTATCGTATCTGCAGCAAGAATGGCGCCGTTGCCTCCGAATATTATGCCGCCCCCTGTTGAGGGCTTAACCTGCCCCGCGGCATCGCCAACGAGCAGGACTTTGTGTCTCTCATCAACAAGGTGTTCACGCAGGCGCATCGGTATCACGCTGGCGTGCCCCTCCAGCAGCTTTGCCCCGGCTATCGCCTCGCTGACCTCTTTCTTCTTCAGGAATAGGTCATAGGCGCCCTTTGCGTTGCCCTTCCCGCTTTCTATGCCTATCCCGACCTCCAATTCATCCTTGCTGTTTGGGCAGAGCCAGCCAAACAGGCCAGGAACCACCTTGTTGTCAAAGAACAGCTCTACCATGTGGTTTCCTGTGCAATCCTTTGCGAATGTCGCCTTGTAGGTCAGCGCGTACTTGCCTATGGCCCCCATCTTGAAATGCTTTGCAACGTCCGACACCGCCCCGTCGGCCCCGACTATTATCTTGCCCGACTCTGCGAATGAGGAGACGCTCTCCCTGCTGTTTACCTTTATTGTTGCCCCTGCGCGTTTCGCCTCGTCAAGGCAGACCTCGCTCAGCTTCCTGCGGTCGAGCGCCACGGCTATGGGCTCCTTCGCATCTACATTGAGGGAGGCGCTCCCTGCGTGTATTATCGCTCCGGTCAGCGTGTTGGTGACGGTGCTCCTGTAGGATATTCCGAGCGAGGCAAGTCCGCTTAACGAAAGTATGCCGGATGCGCGCACCGGGATGCCTGGGACCGCCTTGCGCTCATATACGGTGGTGCTTATCCCGTAGCCGCCCAGCCGCTTCGCCGCTATTAGTCCCGCTGTTCCGGCGCCGATCACTACAACTTCAGAGTCCATGGTAAACCACAAATAATAGGCAAATATTTAATTATACTTACAGCATACTAATCTCAAACTTTCCCGCAGAATTATAGGTATTTAAACGTTTTATACATATAGCTAACGCGTGAATCCAGACAAACTGTGGAGTTTGTATGATATTAGACATTATAATAGCCTTCCTGGCGATAATGGTTCCGGGCTTCTTCCTAGCTCTTGCGCTTCTTAAGAAAACAAACATGCACATAATCGAGATCGGGATTCTCGGCTTCATCTTCGGCCTGATCTTCCCGCCAACGATGATCTGGGCAGAGGCCTACCTCATACCCGTAAGCAGCTTCTTCAGCTTCTCAGCGGGCCTCTACAACATCAACGTCATCATACTTACGATAATAGGGCTCATCCTATGCTACTGGCAGGGCGCCCTTGACCCGGCCTACTGGTCCTCGCTAATCAGGCGCAACGGCTCCGGAAAGGAGTACAGGAGCACGAGCGCGGATTACAGGCAGCGGGTCTCTGAACTGCGCGCGAAGATCTCCCACCTCGGAGTTGACATGAAGATACTCCGCGAGCACGAGAGGGAGGAGAAGACGCTGGCGGAAGGCCATGAAAATGAGATGAGGCTCCTGAGGGAGAGCGGGGCCGGCTCTGAGGAGATCGAGAGTGTCAAGAAGACCCACGCCGGGCAGGAGCGCAGGCTGTACGAGGAGCATGAGCGCGAGGAGTACGGGCTCATCTCCAGGGAGGACACGAAGAAGTCGAACATGCCCATCGTCTGGATGCTGCTTCTCCTGCTGATGCTGGTCTCTTTCGCCTCGCGCGTAGTGAACCTCTCGGTGCCGAGCTCGGTCACGCACTTCTTCGAGTTCGACCCCTACTTCGACATGATCAGCACCCAGTACATACTTACCTACGGTTACCAGCTGGTCTACAGCCACTCGGCCTGGCCGACCCTGGTGAACGGGACGATTCAAAGCATACAGCCCATAGTGCCCTACCTTGAGGCCTACTGGTACCAGATAGCTGCGGGCGCGCCGGGAACAGCGCAGATCAGCACCTCGCTGCTCAGCACCACCAGCAGCGTCTACCCTCCCATAACCGCTGCGCTGCTGGTCTTCGTGGTGTTCATGTACGTTTATCACGAGTACGGCGAGTATCCTGCGCTCATAGCCGCCGCGCTCGCTGCGGCCATGCCCACGCTCATCTCAACGTTCATCGCTGGAGAGCAGCTGCTCGAGCCCTGGGGCATCTTTGCGCTGTTCTTCTTCTTCGCCACATACCTTCTGGCGGTGAGAAACCCGGACGAGAAGCGCTATGCGATACTTGCCGGCATAGCATTCGTCTCGACCTTCCTCGGATCCCACTACTACACCGTCGATGCGGGAATACTTGCCCTGTACATAGTGGTCCAGGGCCTCATCGACGTGCTGAGAAACAAGAACAGCCTCTCATTCTACAAGATGAACGCCATAGTCATAGGCGTCATTGTGCTCTTCTACATACTCTACAGCCCCTACACGACTGCGATAACGGACAGCATCCCGTCGGTGGTGGGCATACCTACGATCGTGGCGTTCCCGCTCTTTGCGCTCCTCATAGTCGCGGTCTTTGAGTACGTGCCGACGCTGGCAAAGAAGTACGGCATAATAAAGAAGGTTGAAAAGATAACCTATTATGAATGGCTCGGCGTGCTGGCACTCCTTGTGATACTGCTCATACTCTTCACCCCGCTGGGGAAGCCGGTCAAGGACTACTATAGCCTCAGCGTGCACTTCACCACCCCGTCCATACCGCTGTTCATGACAGTGCAGGAGTATGCGATAACAGGAATTACCTTCAACTTCGGAAGCAACGGTTTTGGCATAATTGGGGCGAGCACCTTCGGCCTTCCACTCATAATATTCCTGGTGCTGATACTCTTTGGCGGAGTTTCGCTGTACACCATCATAAAGAACGACTCGAAGACGGGCGTGCTGAACCTGGTCATAATCGGCCTGCTCGCATTGGCAGGGCTTAGCGAGGTGAAGTACCTGCCGCACTTCGGGGTTGCGTACATACTTGCAATCGGCATACTCGTCGGCGAGGCGGCGCTTTACATCAAGAAGAACCATGCTACGGACATTAGGTACACCTACGCGCTCTACGGCTTCTTCGTGCTTGTCGTGCTACTGGAGGCCATGTCGCTCGTCAGCGTGTTCGCGGCCGCTGCAAACCCGAGCTGCAGTGCGCTCTCCAACGCGAACAACACGAACGTCCTAGGGCTGAACCTTTACTGCAACACCGTGCCCCAGGCCTGGCTCTATGCGACCGCCTGGATGAGCGCCAATGTGGGGCCCTATGCGCCCAGAATACTCTCCTGGTGGGACTACGGCGACTGGATCAACTGGTTCGGCAACAGCAACGCGGTCATAAGGGGCGACAACTCTGTGGCAACGCTGGACTACAAGGTCGCCGCCCATTACGTGCTGGGCGTGAACGACAGCTACGGGCCCAAGGACCTGGGCACGTTCATGGACTCGGTTCAGGCGGGCTACGTGCTGTTCGACGATCAGCTGATACCAAAGTGGTCGGCCCTTGACTTCCTCGCCTGCGTAAACGTAAACCAGACAAGCCAGGCCTACGCGAGTGCGCAGGGGCAGCTCTACGGCCAGCCGTTCCTGACGGGCACCTCCCAGTGCGAGATCTCCCACGATCCGGTGGACATCAACATACCCGCAAGCCCGCAGATATCCGACTACTGCAGCTTCTCAAACGCCTCCGTAACTGCGATAAAGGCTGTGCTGACCGTGGGCGAGGTGATACCCCAGCTGGTGAACCAGACCTACTGCGTCCAGACAACGGCCAATGCCCAGGGCCTGCTTCCGGTTTACACGCCCAACGGGACGCTTACGAACATCGTGATCTCGCCCGGCCAGCTCTTCTATAATGGAGAACGCCAGTTCACCCAGGGAGGCCCGCTCTACATAAACTTCATGGCCCTTTACCTGCCCAACGGGCCCAACGACACGGTTACGAATGCCCCTTCAGACTTCTACAACTCGAACTACTACCGCGGCTTCTTCTTCGGAAAGCTGCCGGGCTTCACCCTGGTGTACCCTGAGAGCTTCAAGGGGTTGAACCTGAACGACACGAACCAGATAATGATATTCAAGCTCAACAACTTCACGGGCACGCTGCCTGTGGTTGTGCCCAAGCCGAGCTACGTGAACAACAACTACTCGATACCTGGCTGAACGTATATATTCCTAGGTTCGCCATTCGTTGCTGATATGATGAAGCTGATTATTGCCCAACCGTACATAAATCTCAAGGGCGGAGCGGAGAGGGTGTTCCTGAAGATAGCGCAGCACTACGACGCCCCCATCTACACGCTGGAGTACACCCCGAAGGACACCTTCCCGGAGTTCAAGGATGTTGATGTGAAGATAGTCGGGAAGGACGTCCCCTTCGCCGAGATGCTGCCCTACAGGGCCTCGCAGGGGCTGAGGTACGGCTACAACTTCTACAACCTCAAGCTAAAGGAGGATTACGACGTGATAAATGCGCACATCTCGCCGAGCGAGTGGATCCGCCACAAGAATGCGCGGGTGCTGTGGTACTGCCACACCCCTCCAAGAGAGGTGTACGACCTGTACGAGACCAGGATGAAGCACAGGTCGAGCAGGCAGAAGTTCCTCTACTCCTCCATGACGAAGATGTACAAGCTGATAGCCAACCGGGTGATAAAGAACATTGAGGTCATCGCCGCGAACAGCGCCAAGACCCAGTCAAATGTTAAGAAGTTCTATGGGCGCGATTCAACAATAATATATCCAGGGGTGGAGCCCTCGGAGTTTAACAATGAGGCCTATGACAAATACTTTTTCTACCCCTCCCGTTTCGTGGTCAACAAGCGCCAGGAGTACGTGATAAACGCATTCAGGCAGTTCTCAGCAAGGAGCAAGAAGAACTACTCGCTGGTCCTTGCAGGAACATTGTCGAAGGACCCAGAGCACCAGGCCTACTACAACAAGCTCAAGAAGCTCGCGCATGGGCTGAAGGTGGAGATGAAGACCAACGTCTCCGACAAAGAGATAAGGAGGCTGCACGCTTCCGCGACTGCGATGCTCTTCTCCGGGCAGAACGAGGAGCACGGGATCTCGCTGCTGGAGGGCATGGCAAGCGGCAAGCCAGTAATATCGGTGAATGAGGGTGGCCCGCGGGACATAGTGGTGGACGGGAAGACGGGCTTCCTTGTGGGCTCGGAGAAGGAGATGGCCGAAAGGATGCTTCAGCTGTCAGGAAATGCCTCGCTCACTGAGAGGATGGGACACGAGGCAAGGAAAAGAGTTGAGAGCACCTACTCCTGGGAGATATTCTTCAGGAAGTTCGACAGGCTGCTGGAAGAGACGAAGAAAAAGAGCGTCTAAACGTCTATCGTGTACTTTGAGATTACCTTGGCGGCGCGCTCGAGCACGATCTTTATGTTCTTCGTGGTGTTGGAGCCGGTGCAGATAAGCTTGCCGTTCTTGAAAAGTATGATCACGCCCTTGGGCTCCTTTATGCGGAAGATTGCGCCGGGGAACTGCTCGGGCTCGTAGTCCACCTCGCGGACGTTCTTTGAGAGAGAAAACAGGTCGATGTTGGCGTGAAGGTCTGCGCTGACCACGATGTTTTGCACTTTTATCTGGGGGTTTATCTTGCGCGAGGCGTAGGTCCTCATTCTACCCTTTGATTTGGCCATGGTATTCAGATACTATTGTCACAGCAACTTTTATAAACCCGCATCAGCCTGCCGGTTGGCCTGCTTCTGTGTTTGCCTTTTTAGGCTTCCTAAAGTGGAGACCCAAAGAGACTAAGGTAGCACCAAGAGCGTAGGCAGAGATGCCAATCAGAGCAGCCAGAACTCTTCGTTGAGTGGTTTTCAGATCTTCCATGCTGGCTTCTGATTCATCTGAGTTCTCTAGTTCCTTAACCTGATCTGCAGTCGTCCTTGACCTTTTCGGTAGTGGCACCGATCACATCGGCGGTGCGCTTCAGGGTTTTTGTTATGGACTCAATCTCGTTCTGGAACCCTTTACCTTGTTTTGCCTGATTTTCTGCCAATGTGGTTATCGCATTCCCGAACTTTCTTTCATCAGCTACCTGTGTGGCTGCCAGTACATCTATCTTTCTTTCCTGTGCATTCTGGGTTGCAGTTAAAGTGTTTATCTGAGAAGTTGATTGGTCATCGACAACCTGTGGCTGAGGGCCTATAACATTAACTGCTCCCCGGCCTGGAACGTCATAGGCGTAGGTAACCATTGGGTTTCCTTCCACTACGACCTGGGCTCCATTTACAATGTATGGTGAGTAAACTGCGGTAGCGTACTCTACGCCACCGGCAAAGATCACAGGCCAGCCGTTCCAGCCCCACATCAGGTTATCGACGTACTCCGGTAGCCAGCATCCGCCGCCGTAGCAGCCCCAGCCGCCCCAGCCCCTGCCGTAGGCGCGATGATAGCGTTGCCCGAATCCGTAGTTAATTCCTCCAAAAAAGATACCATTATTTCCACGGTGGCCTAGTCTAAAATCTGTGTTCCCACCTATACCCCTGTTCGGCCTGAAATTGTTGCCTGCTAGGTGTGAGTTCACTCTGTTATCTGACACGAGTTGCGCTGTTGTTTCCAAATGTGCGTGCAACTCCGAGGTTTCCTCTAAATCCGTTGTTTACGCGAGTATTAAGTGAAAAGTTCCTGTTGAAAGTGCCCACATTGCCCCTCCCATTGTTTACAACATTGTGGGTTTGCTGAACGTTTGCCCGCGGTGCTGCGCCTCCGGCACTCCTTTGCCAGGCATCAGCAGGTCGAGCAACTAGAAGAAACGCTGCGGCTGCCGTGGTTGTCATGACTGTCCTTACTGTTTTAGCTCTCTTGACTTCAGGCATCATATCACACTATAAACACCGCCTTTTCAGATATATATGCGTTATTACGGCCATCGTATCCTGGGTCAAAACAAACCTATAAATAGTTTTTTGTCATTATAAGTTACTGTTATCCTTACTCTCATTCAGGCTTTTTCCAGGTAGGGCGATTTATACTAAATAAATGTGATATAATGGCAGACAATCAACTAGGGGGACAGCAGTATCTAATATTGCCTGAGGGCGCAAGCCGCCTTATAGGAAAGGAGGCACAGCGCACCAACATAGCGGTGGGCTATGCGGTAGCAAGCATCGTGAGGACCACGCTCGGTCCCAAGGGCATGGACAAGATGCTCGTAAGCGAGCTCGGGGACATAATCATAACCAACGACGGGGCCACAATCCTCGAAGAGATGAACGTGGAGCACCCGGTCGCGAAGATCATGGTGGAGATAGCCAAGACCCAGGACAAAGAGGTCGGGGACGGCACAACCACGGCAGTGATAATCGCAGGCGAGCTGCTGAAGAACGCTGGCGGACTGCTTGATCAGGGAATCCCTCCCGCAGCGATAATCAAGGGCTATGAGATGGCCCGCATCAAGGCGGTGGACGCTCTCGACAGCATGGCCAGGAACATAACGATAAACGACAAGGACAAGCTTGAGCGCATCGCCATGATCTCGATGGGTTCGAAGAATATAGGCAGCGACATAACGAAGAAGCACCTCGCCTCCCTTCTGCTGCAGGCGCTGCAGCAGGTCTCGATAAAGGAGGGCTCGAAAGTGACCATCGACCGCGACTTCATAAAGCTGGAGAAGAAGGAGGGCGGGAGCATCGAGGACACAAGCTTCATAAACGGGGTTGTCATCGACAAGGAGATAGCCCATCAGGGCATGCCGAGGCTCATGAAGAATGCGGCCATTGCGCTGCTCGACGTTGCACTTGAGATAGAGAAGACCGAGACGGATGCACGCATCGAGATAACCTCACCGGAGCAGATGCAGGCCTTCCTTGAACAGGAAGAGAAGATGATAAAGAACATGGTCGAGAAGATCGTCAAGAGCAAGGCGAGCGTGGTCTTCGTGCAGAAGGGGATAGACGACGTGGCGCAGCACTTCCTCTCCAAGAACGGCATAATCGCCGTCAGGAGGGTCAAGAAGAGCGACATGGAGAAGCTCGCAAAGGCAACAGGGGCAAGGCTGGTAACAAGCCTTGACGACCTGAGCCAGAAGGACCTAGGCTTTGCAGGAATGGTCGAGGAGAGAAAGATCTCAGGAGAGCAGATGATCTTCGTGGAGAAGTGCAAGGATCCCAAGAGCGTAACGCTGTTCATACGCGGCGGCACAAAGCAGGCTGTCGACGAAGTAGAACGTGCGATGACGGACGTCCTGGGAGCGCTTGCAAGCGCCGTTGAATCAGGCAAGTATGTCACAGGAGGCGGCAGCACCGAGATAGATGTCTCGATGAAGGTGCGCGAGTACGCCACAGACGTAGGCGGAAGGGAACAGCTCGCGATACAGGCGTTCGCTGACGCTCTCGAGGTTGTGCCAAAGACCCTGGCAGACAGTGCCGGCATGGATGCCATAGACACGCTCGTCGCACTGCGCAGCAAGCACAAGGGCAAGGACGGCAGGGACTTCGGTATCGACGTCTACAACAACAAGATGGCGGACATGGAGAAGCTCGGCGTGATTGAGCCGCTGAAGGTAAAGCTTCAGGCGATGTCAAGCGCGACAGAGGCCTCCTCATCGATCCTGCGCATAGACGACATGATCAGCTCCAAGGGCAGGGCACCTGCAGGCGGAGGCGGCATGCCGGGAGGGATGGGCGGACACCTGGACGATTAATGAGCCAGACCGGTTAGTTTTGGTTCGCGTTTGTTGTTTTGCGAATCCTTTTATTTTTGCGTGTATTATCGTAAGTGTTAGGAGAAGAGTTCGATGGGTAAAATAATAATAACGGGGACGCCGGGTTGCGGCAAGACCACGATCATCTCGAAGCTGAAGAACATCAGGGTCTTCAATATGGGCACAGAGATGCTCAAGCACACAAACAAGAAGATCGGGCGCGACAACATAAGGGCCCTGAAGAAGGAGGAGATAGTCGAGATGAGGAAGACCGTCTTCGACGACATAAACGATATCAAGGGGCATGTGATCATAGACACCCACACCTCCGTGAGGAGGGGCAACAGGTACATCGCCGGCCTCTCAAAAGAGGACCTGGCCATGCTGAAGGACGTACGGGCGATAATCTACCTGGACGCCTCTGCGGTGGAGATCCTACTCAGGCGCATTAGGGACACGACGAGGAAGAGGGAGGACGAGACCGCGGACGAGATAGACGAGCAGCGGGACGTCAACATCAGCCTCGCAACCTACTACGCCCAGGAGCTCGGCGCAGCATTATATATCATACAAAACAAGAGAAACATGGTGGAAGAGGCCACAAAGGAGGTACAGCAGGCGATAAGGGAGGCTCTAGCGTAAAAGTAGTGATTGGATGATCGACATCTTGACAGCAGGAATCGTGGTAGGAGGCTTAGCCTATGCTGGCTTCTCGATACTCATGCAGCGCAAGCTCGCCGGCGTCGACAAGATGTACGAGATACGCGCCCACATGAACCACAAGACCAAGGAGCTCATAGCCATGTCCAAGAACAAGGAGGCACCGGAGAAGCTCAGCGCAAAGCAGCGCGAGCTGACCGAGCTGAGCATGCAGAGCATGAAGAACCAGATGAAGCCGATGATAGTGATACTGCCGGTCCTTGCCGTAATCGAGTACCTGATACTTCCGAACGTGTTTGCGGGCACGAACTTCAGCGTAAACCTCCTGGGTTTCACGCTTGGATACCAGCTCACCTTCTTCGTAGTCATATTCGTGGCGGGAATAGTCCTCTCGATAGCCCTCTCGATTTTTGACCGCAGGAGGCTCAAGGACAAGTACAACTTCGGGCTGATACAGCCGTCCCACAAGGAGCCGCAGCAGGAGTCCCAGCAGCCGGTTCAGCCGGCCCAGCCACAATAGATAAATAGCTTTATTGAGCAATAACCATATCTACTCTATACTTAAAGAACGGTGTTAATGTGCCAAAACCAATGCATAGATCAAGGAGCATGAGGAGACTCTCGAGGGTCACCCCCTCAGGGAGGAATACTATTCACTATGAGAGGAAGAAGAACAGCCTTCCCCACTGCGCCATCTGCAAGGCCGAGCTGAACGGGATAACGCTCTCCAGGAGCGGCGGAAGGAGCAGGAGGACCAACTCAAGGCTCTTCGGCGGCGTCCTGTGCGCCACCTGCGCGAGCGGCGTGATAAAGTCCGCCAGCAGGATCGAGCAGGGGGAGATGAAGCTGGGCGACATAAGCATAAGGCAGCGTTCCTACGTCTTGCAGATGATTTCGCATTAATCCCTAGGGCTTGGCCATGGACGCGATAATCATCTCGGGCATGGCAGCATCTGGAAAGACCAGCGTTTCAAAGATTCTAGCCGAGCGCTTGAAGGTCCCGCTGGTCGGCGGAGGGGACATTCTCAAGGAGATGGCCGTGGAAAGAGGCTACCGGCCAGGCGGCAGTGATTGGTGGGACATGCCGGAGGGCCTGAAGTTCCTGAAGGAGAGGGAGACCAACCCGGATTTTGACAGGGAGACCGACAGGAGGCTGCATGAAAAGATAAAAAGGGGTAATATTGTCATCACGAGCTGGGCCGTGCCCTGGCTGTTCAAGGAGGGCTTCAAAGTGTGGTTAAACGCTTCAACAACCACCAGGGCAGAGCGCATGGCGAAGAGGGACGACACGGACATGAAGGAGTCAAAGCAGGTGGTCAGCGAGAGGGACAGGGAGAACCACAAGCTATATATGGAACTTTACCATATTAATCTTGGGAATGATACCTCCCCATTTAACCTCGTCATAGAGACGGATAAGCGGACCCCGGAGGAGGTCGCGGAGATCATCATAAAGGAGCATGCTAAAAAGGTGTAATTTATGCCATTGTTAGAAGTAGGACGCGTATGTGTGAAGAAGCTGGGAAGGGATGCAGGGAATAGGGCAGTGATAACGAAGGTCGTGGACAAGAACTTCGTCCATGTGAGGAGCGTCTCGAGGCCGAAGGACAGGAAGTGCAACGTTAAGCACCTGGAGTTCCTTAACCAGAAGATAGACCTGGGCAACAAGCAGGAGCTGGACACGTTCCTTGAGATAAAGGAGCGTGAGCCGCATTCCGCACCGAAGAAGGCCAAGTGAGCGGCGGCGGGCATGGAAAAACTTAGCCTGGACCAGCTCAGGACGAACATAGACGAGCTTTACAGGTTCAAGGGATGGAACAGGGACTGGCTCTGGCTTTTCAGCGCACTTAACATAGAGGTAGGCGAGCTTGGGCAGTCCGTGCTAAAGAAAGAGGAGGAAAAGATAATCGCGGAGGAGTTTGCGGACGTCATGCACTATCTTCTGGAGCTGATGCAGGTTAAGTGCCCGAACACCGACCTGCAGAAGGCGCTGATGGACAAGATTGAAAGCAACAAAAAGAACCTCAAGAAGACGACCGACTCGCAGGGCAATGTTGTCCTGAAGTGAGGGCTAATTTTCGCACGGCTTCGGCTTAAGCTAATGCGTATTTAAAATCAATCGTCCAATGAGATAGCATGCGGTCTTTTCGCACACCGGTGAAACTGCAGAGCGCCATGGAGTACCTGGTCACCTACGGCTGGGTGATAATGGTAACCGCGATAGCACTCGTTGGGCTCTACAGCCTGGGTGTATTCGGCAGCCTGAACAGCGCGCCGCAGCAGTGCGTGGCGCCAACGGGCTTCGAATGCGTGACCTATGCGATGAATGTGAATGGGATTGTCCGACTGACCATGCTGCAGGATACGAGCAACCCGATAAACGTTACGGGAATAGGTTGCTACCAGAGTCTGGCCTATAGGAACGTACGGGCGCCCTACAATCCTCCTTCGAATAAGCTTTACATGCCGGTTGGGTCGCAGCGAAATTTCACGGTTCAGTGCTACACAACATCAAACTCGCTATTCTCAACGAACTTGGGAGGAGTGTACAACGGGTCCATAGTGATAAACTACACTTTGGTGAACTACCTGGTTAGCACACAGGTGCAGGAGTCAACGGTGGGCACCATCGTAGTAAAGGCCTCGACCTCCAACTCGTTCCCTAACACGCCCTAGTGCCGAAGTGGGGGTAAGGAGAATTGAACTCCTGCTTGCAGAATGTCAATCTGCCGTCCTACCACTAGACGATACCCCCGCGGATAAGTCTATGTTAAATATGTAATTTATAACCGTCTGTTGCCGCGGTTGTATTCATAAAAACCGATCTTGCTTCCTTCACCAGCTGCTTCGTATCGCGGTATCTTGCGCTGAAGTGTGTGAGTACCAGCCTCTTCGCCTTAGCCTTCTTTGCAAGCGTTGCTGCCTCGATGGCGGTCGCATGCTTCCTTTGGAGCGCGAGGAGCTTGTGCTCCTCTCCGAATGAGGATTCGTGTATTAGCAGGTCGGCGCCGCTCGCGTTCTTGATGACTTCTGCCGTTGGCCGCGTATCTGTGGCGTAGACAACCTTCTTTCCCGGAGTCAGGGTTGTTATGCTTGAAAGGCTTATCCTTCTCCCATTCACATTCAGGTGCCCTTTCCTTGTGAGTTCGGAGAACATCGTGCCCTTTATTCCCAGCTTCTTTGCCTTTCCCGGGATGAAATTGATCTTGTCGTTCTCCTTGAATGAGTAGCCGTAGGTGGGAACGTTGTGATTTAACCTGAACGCAGAGATCTGAAAGTTCTTGCCGCTGTACACAGGGCCGGAGGTTATCCCGATGACGCGTATCTCATAGCCAAGAAGCGGCTTGTCAAAGTTTAGCAGGTTCTTTATCTGGTTTTCGAATCCCTTGGGCACGAAGATCTTCAGCTCCTCCCTGCGCTTGTTGAGCGCCAGCGTGCGGACAAGACCGGCTATGCCAATGGTGTGGTCGCCGTGGATGTGGGTTATGAATATGGCTTTTAGGCGCTGCGGGCTGATCCCGTACTTCAGGAGCTGGAACTGGGTGCCCTCTCCGCAGTCGAGCAGGAAGAGGTTGCCATCGTAGGAAAGGGCTATGGATGGCAGGCTGCGCTCCTTGGTCGGCGAGGCGCCAGAAGTTCCCAGGAAGGTTATGTCAATCAAGTTCTCACGCATCTACTTCTATCTTAACTGTTTTATTCTTTAGGTCGAGGCCTATTATCTTCAGCGCCGGAAATCGCTCTTGCACTTCCTTCAGGGTTGCCTTCCTGTTGGCTTCGAGATATCTCTCTAGCTCGTTTATCGGCTGCATGTGGAGGAGCAGCGCATGGCCGTACTTGGCGTAATCCGTGGTCTGTTTCTCCAGGGTGTCCACCAGCTCCTGCTGCTTTTGGATATTCAGCGTGAGCTCCCTTATCCGTTCCGCCTTTGCCGTGTCTTTCATCGAGGACCTTTCTACAATGTGGACGTAGTCGAGCATCTCGGATACGCTCTTGAACTCCTTGGTTTCTAATCCTTCATACTTCCTAAGCTGGAAAAGTGAGTAATCCTGAACGGTCTTGCCATTTAGATACGCCCTTGGCTTCTCTGAATCAAGCCTGTGCCTCAGTTCAAGTATCTCGTTGGCCAGCTTTTCTTTCTGGTCGTCGTCAAGCTCCGGCTCTTTCGGCTCGATTCCAGAACGGAGGAGAAGGTCCTCCAGGTAGACTGGGCCCAGGTTGAGCTTCAGCGCGAGGGAGGAGATGGCTCCTTTCTCTATGGTCATCCCATTGACGAGCGATGCGGCAGTGGACTTCGTTATCTTTTCCACCGGCAGCGTCTCGTTATCGTGGGGCGGGACGTATTTTATCCCTGGCTTTACTATTCGCTCCTTCTGGTCTATCCTCCGGTAACAGACTTCCACGACGCCATCGCCGTTGGTGAGTATCATGTTGCCCTTTCCGAACATCTCGACGACCAGCCTGTAGGCGCCCCGTGCAAATTCAAACGCTACTATGCGGTCATTTGCGACCTGCTCCACCTTCCCGAGCATCTGGTTCTCGAGCCTCTTGCGCATGCCCATGGAGAAACCCATCGCCTCTTCTGCCTTTTCGGTGTACTTCGTGAGGTTCATAGTCTGCCGCAGCTTGATGTACAGGATTGATGTTACTCCGTCCTTGTGGAATGCAAACTTGAAGGCCTCATCTCCCAGATCGTAGAACTTCTTCAGCCAGGCGCCCTCTATGCTCCCCTTCAGCTCGGTTACCACAGCGCTTATCTCTAGTGCTGTGATGTCTCGCATTGCCAAAACCATTAGCGGAGCTTCTTGGCCCCCTCTTCCTTGACTATCTTGGCGAAGAACTGGGACTTCGCGCTCGCCGCCTTCGACTGCTCTATCGCGGTCCCGATCTGCACTATGTCTGCCCCGGCCTTGAGCGACTGGCGTACCGTGGCTTCGTCTCTTATGCCCCCCGCGACTATGTAGGGCACGCTTACAACGCTGCTCACCGCCTTTATCATCTCCAAGGGTACTGCGGAGTAGCCCTGCATCTGCGGGTTCGAGCCCACGTCGGTTATTATGAAGCGGTTGCCCAGATACTCTCCGGCGAGCGCGAGCGCCGCCGCTATGGAGGGCTTCTCGCGGGGCACCAGGTTTACGTCGCCGACCCAGCCCACCGTGCCTCCCGGCGAGACCACTATGTAACCCACAGGTAGCGGCTCGACGCCCATCCTCTTTATCAGGGGTGCGGAAAGCATCTGCGCCTGGGTTATCCAGTAGGGGTTTCTGGCGTTCAGTAGCGACATGAAGTAAAGCGCGTCAGCATACTTGGTGATGGTGGCTATGTTTCCAGGAAACAGCACCACCGGCACATCGACCTTCTCCTTTATGCTCTTTGTAACGTCATCCAGCAGCTCTCCCTGGGCCCCTATGCTCCCGCCGATCAGGATCAGGTCTGAACCGCCTTTTGCAGCGCTTATCGCGGTCTTTATCGCGATCTCGGGAGAGTGGTAGTCCACCGGATCCACCACGGTGAAGAGAAGCGCGCCTCTCTCGTCCAGGCTCTCGTTGATGTATCTCTCGGTCTTCCTATTCACAGCTTTGTTTGCCATAAGATCATGCCATGTTTTTATAATGCTTTAAGAATTCATCCGCAAGCTCCTTGGCCCCGCTTCTCACCGTTACGCGCGGGTTGAATCCGAGCTCCTTGCGTATCCTGGCTATGTCGATAAGCCTGTTGCTCGTCACGAAGCGCAGCTCGTCCGCGTCAAGGCCGATCTGCCGTGCCAGCAGCCTCACCACAACGGTGCTTACGTGCTTGCGGGGGATGGGCGCGCCAAGCAGCTCCGCGGCCATCTGCATGAGCGACTCCTGGGTGTGGGGCCTCCCGTCCGCAAGGTTGTAGATGCTCTGCCTCGGTTTCGCGTCCTTTGCAAGAAGCATGGCGCGCACGACATCGTCAATGTGAATCAGTGCAAGGTTGTTCTTCGCGCTGCCTATGAGGTACCCCTTGCCCGACTTTATGAGCTTGAACACCTTGAAGAAAGAGTTCTCAAAGCCCTTCCCATAAATTGTGGCGGTCCTGAAGATCGTGTAGCCGGTTGTCCCTCCGAACTCCACTATCTGCCTCTCCGCGACCATCTTGCTGTGGCCGTACATGTCGTTTGGCTTCAGCGGCGCATCCTCGGTGAGCACCTCGCTTCTGTTTGAGCCGTACACATCTACCGAGCTCGGGAAGATCAGGTGCCTTGCGCCGGCATGCTCCGCGGCCTCCAGTACGTGGGTGGTGCCGAGCGAGTTGACGCGCATTATCTCCTTCGGGCCAAACTTGTGCTGGCTGACTATGGCGGCGAAATGGTATATGGTGTCAACGCCCTCGCAGGCGGTGCGGAGCGTGCCCTGGTCCGTTATATCGCCTACGAATGGGATGGTGCCGGGTGGGAGCCTTGTAGCGTGTTCATGGAGGTTTATGAGCGCTCTCACGGTGACGCCGCTCTTCAGGAGCTCTCTTGAAAGCCTGTGGCCAAGCCTGCCGGTGGCGCCGGTGACCAGGACCGTCTCCTTTGCAGGCCTCTTTACGTGGCGTTTTGGGGTTTTGGTTGGCATTAGGATCCCTTCACTCCTGGCTTCTCGTTGAGCAGGTTGTTGGCAAGGAAGCGCATGTGGCTCTCCGGGACGCGGTTCATGGCGAAGTCGGTCCAGTCCTTGCCGAAAGGCACGCTCACGCTCACCATTGCGCCCTTCTTCGCAGACTTTGTGAGCTTGCTCGCGCTGTAGCCCAGCTTGAACTCCAGAACTATCGGCGAGTTCTTCAGCAGCGTTCCTGCAGACTTCTTCAGGAGTGCCTCGGGAGGCGAGGCGAGCACCACATTGTTCATCCCTTTCAGCAGCTCCTTCAGGTCCTTTATCTCAGCCTTTGTGGAGCTGCCCTTCTCGTCGAACATCAGCTTGGCTGCGCGGGGCTTCGCATGCCCCAACAGGAAGCGCCGGGCGTCATTCCCGGAGAAGGCCAGGCCGTAGCCCTTCGCCCCATTGAGCTTCAGCATGGCGCTGTCCGGGTTCTGCACCTCCACCCAGACAAAGACGCCGCACCGGTTGCCCGTTGCGACTATCTCGTTGGCGTTTTTGAGTGCATTCAATGGGTCGAGCTGCGCGCCAAGCTGCTCTTCGGCCACGTGTATGCTGGCCTTGAGCCCCAGCCTGGAGATGCGCCTTATCAGCTCCATGTAGGTTATGGTTATGTAGCGCGCCTTGGACTTGCTGTCAACCGGGCCGCTAAGGAAGGTTATGGATGCTGGAATCTTGCGCGAATTAAGCTCCTCGGCCTTCGCGAGGGCGGAGCTCATGGTGGTGCCTGCGATGTGTTTTTTGATCAGGCGGTAAAGCATCTTTTCTACCAAGGATTCCTCAGCCATCCGACCACAGATTTATATAGGAAGAGAAAGCTTATTAACCTAGATTTGATGCTATTCTTGTCGAAAAGCAGGGGCACAAAGGGCCGCATAAAAAGCACCCCCGAAGACTTTATTGTAAAGGAAATACTCGCTTCGGGCATGGTTTTGGAGCCCTCAAAACCCTATTCTGCGGCAGAGTTGGGGGAGCAGGAGGGCACCGCAACCCCGTGCACGCGTTTCGTGCTCCAAAAGAGGAACTGGGATACGGTTAGGGCGCTCCTTACAATCGCTAAGATACTGGGGAGGGGACGCAAGTCGATAGGCTACTCGGGCGCAAAGGACAAGGTCTCTGTCTCAACCCAGCTCGCAAGCCTATACGGCGTTACTCCGGAACGGGTCATGAGTCTGAAGTTCAACGAGATGTGGATAAACGGGGCCTGGGCCGGCGAACCAGTGGAGCTTGGGAGCAACCTGGGCAATGAATTTGAGATTACACTGCGCGAAACAGAGAATCCGGAGCAGGCGGAGAAGATAATAGGAGAGTTGGGCGGCGTTTTCCCGAACTACTTTGACAGGCAAAGGTTTGGATACAGGATGAACAACTTCAAGGTGGGGATGCACATACTAAGGGGAGAGTTCAGGGAGGCAATAATGGGCTTTCTCACTGATCCGGGCAGCGAAGATGATGAGGAGACACGTTTTGCGCGCAAGAAGCTGATGGAGGAGCAGGAGTTCAAGGCTGCGCTCGAGTACTTCCCAAAACGTATGGGCTACGAACGTACGGTCATTGAGTACATGAGCAGGTACGATAACCCTGCAAACGCGTTGCGGAAGCTGCCGCGCGGGATCTCGCTCCTGTTTGTCCACTCGGTTGAGTCAGGAATCTTCAATGCGGAGCTTGAGCTGCGGATGAGAAGCGGCGAGCTTGAGACGGAGCGGAGATGCCAGCGGGATGCCTATGGTTTCCCAAACCTGGACCTGATTTCTTCGGAACCTTCTGATTTTGCGGTTGCGCCGTTGGTGGGTTATGAGACTCCTCCTGAAAGAATCAGCAGCTACGCGAAGAGCGCATTGGAGAAGATAGGGGTAACGCAGGACCAGTTCAAGATAAAGACCATGCCGGAGCTCAGCATGAAGGGCGCCTACCGGGTTTTGATGGCGCCCGCAAAGGAGATGAGTTGCAGACTTGATGAAAAGACGGTAAAACTTGACTTCAAGATCCCGTCGGGCTCCTACGCGACGGTTCTGGTAAATGAAATTTCTAAATCTGATGACTTCCAGTTGTCGTCTATCTCCAGCCAATTTGACGGCCTTCTCTCCTAATTGGCGGTGTGCTCCCCTTCTTTCTTTTATAGGAAAGTATTTTAGGGGTAATTATCCGTCTATATGTAGAGGTGTCTTTATGTACCCGGGATTCGGTTTTGAGGAAAAGCCAGCAAAGAGCAACAGCAACTTCAGCGTGGACGAGTTTGAAGCCTTCAAGCCAAGAATTTCAGTGGTTGGGGTTGGAGGGGGCGGAAACAACACCATCCAGAGACTAAGTGTCATGGACATCAAGGGTGCCGGACTTTATGCATTCAACACGGACGGCAAGCAGCTGGGGATGCTCAACCAGAACATAAACAGAATTATGCTGGGCAGGCAGCTCACCAACGGGTTGGGAGCGGGCGGATTCCCCGAGATGGGTGAGAAGGCCGCTGACCTTTCGCGTGCAGAGATAGAGATGGCGCTTAATGACAAGAACCTGATCTTCCTGACCGCTGGAATGGGCGGAGGGACTGGAACAGGCGCTGCGCCGGTTATCGCAAGGATAGCCAAGGAGGCGGGCGCCATCGTGGTCGGGATAGTCACCCTGCCTTTCTCGCTTGAAAGGGTAAGGCTTGAGACTGCCAGGAAGGGCATCGCCAAGCTGCGCCAGAACATAGACACGCTCATAGTCATAGACAACCAGAGGCTCGTGCAGCTTTACCCGAACCTGCCCATAGAGCAGACGTTCAAGCTTGCAGACGAGATAACCGCAAAGGCTGTGCGCGGCATAACGGAGACCATAACCCAGCCGAGCATGATCAACCTGGACTACGCCGACCTGCGCAACATAATGACCGGCGGCGGATTGTCGATGATCAGCGTCGGAACCGGAAGCGGGCACAACAAGGTCGAGGATGTGGTAAAGAACACCCTGACGAACAAGCTGCTTGATGTAGATTACACGAATGCCAAGGGAGTGCTGATGCACATCACCGGCGGCCCTGACCTGACGCTGGGCGAGTGCAACAAGATAGGGGAGATGCTCACCGAAAGCGTCGACACCAACGCCAGCGTGACCTGGGGCGCAAGGCTCGACCCAGAATACCAGGGAAAGGCGGAGGTAATAGCGATCTTCACGGGTGTGTCTGGCTCATCGGTGCTTGGAAGGGACACAGGGGACTCTCAGGGTATCGGTTCTGGGCTTGAAGGAATATAAAAATTGGTGCCTTAAAATCAGTCAGTGGATACTTCCTTGGCTATGGATGAGCGCTTCTTGGCTATTACCCTGTAGCCGCAGTATGGGCACCTAACCGTGTTCTTCTCTATCGCCTTCATCTCCTTTCCGCAGTGCATGCAAACATATGCCATAAAATCACGTGTTTAGTTTTCCGTCTTAACCGTCTTCAGCCACTTGGCCACCTCTCTGTGCAGAGAGGACTTTGTGGTATCAATTATCCTTACGTTCATCGCTGTCTTGTACTCCTCCTCGCTGAGTGCCATTACCGGGGTGTACTTGGGATCCTTTGCGAAATGTATCTCAAGCCAGTGTATCTTGCCCTGCATGTAATCCTTCACTATCTCGTCCGACATGGGAAGGGATGAGAAGCTGAAGAGTATCCCGTTGCACCAGTACAGAGGCATGGTACCCTGCGGGGTGACCCTCTCGCGGAGCAGGTCCTCCTTCTCTACCTCTATGACCTCATGCACGATGAGCTCTTTTATAGGGGAGTAGCTTACTTTTACCATCTAATCAGCTTATTCAGACCTGCTTAATATCCTGTTTATTGTCTCTCCGGCGGCAGTCTTCATGGTGTAGGCACCGCCTGCGAAAGTCGCTCCGCAGTACTCGCACTTCCAAATTGCCACGCTTATCCTATGTACGGCCTGCTTGCCGCACATGTCGCACTTGTACTTGGCGTTCTTCTGCTTTAGGACTGCGGCTTCCTTCTTTCGAAGGGTGACTCCGTATCTAATACTCTTGTTTGCCATTCACACACCTGTTGCTTTTTTGACTATATTCCTAAGCTCCCTAGATTTATCGAAGGTGACATCTATAAGGCTGTCTATCTCCTTCTGCGTCAGCGAGCCGCTGAGCCCCTTTTGCATGGCCCTTATGACATTCTCGTCGTTGGCTATGGTAAGGCGGGTCCTCATCACCGACTCCTCTGCGCCGTTCGGATCAAGCAGCAGCGTGTCGCCCACCTTGGCGAATGTGCAGGAAGTCGCCAGGTTTGCCACCCCAAGCTTTGCCAGGTTGCCTTCGCGTATGACCTTGCTGTCTTCATACTTCGGCATCCTTGCGCTCGTAAGCGCAGCTACGCCTGCGAGAGTGCCTGCATCGAAGATATTTCCATCGAAGTTCAGGACATAGAGGTCGATGTAGACGCTCCACACCTTTCCTTCCTCAATGAAGAGCTTTGCGGTATCGATCATCCCGGCCGCGCGTATTCCGCGGTCTACCACTCGTGCAAACTCCACAGATTCCGGTGACGGAGGTCCTGACTCGTACTGATCAGCCGCCATTGCGAGCAGTTCAGCGTTGGTCGCTATGCTCCCGTCGTTCGGGGTGTCGCGCATCGGCTCGCCGATGTCGATCTTTACTCCAGCAAGAACCTTTGTGTTGCCGATCTGGGCTATTGCAGAACCTTCAGCGTTTGGCATCGGGTTGACCCACAGATTAATGTTGCGGTAGGACAGGTGGCCCCGGTTGTCGTCTCTTAGGCCCTTTGCAAGTCTTTCACGTATGTACTCGTTTGTTATTTTGTCCATGGGATCACCTGTATTTTTCCTCTGCCTTCAGGTAGGGCGCCTTTATCGCGTCCTGTTGGATCTTTGAGATAACCTTTCCTGACTCAACTATCAGCTGCATCGCCTTCGTGTACTGCTCCTTTGTCAGCGAGCCGTCCATTTGCAAAAGCGTTATCGCACCAGTTCTTGGAAGTACGGCCACGGGCATGTCCGCCTCGGAATAGTTGTCTTCTATCTTGTTGAGGTCAAGCAGTATCTCGTCTCCTGCCTTTCCGGCTGAGACGGCGTAGGGAAGGTCGCGCATAGGTATTCCTGACATTGCCAGGGCGACTGACGCACAGGTTATTCCTGCGGCCCTTGTTCCGCCATCGCTCTGCAGGACTTCAACATAGATGCTTATCTCGGTTCCGGGGAACTGGTCTACGAGTATCACGTTCTCGAATACCTCTGCCGTAACCTTTGAGATCTCGGTTGCCCTGCGGTTCATTCCGACTCTTCCGTGCTCTTCCAAGGAGGAGAACGGGGCCATCATGTACCTGCACTTTATTACTGCCTTGTCCGGATTGGCCGTGTGCCTAGGCAGCGCCTCTGTGGGCCCGCTTACCGCGGCGATGATCTTGTTGTTGCCCCAGGTTATCATGGCTGATCCGGCTGCGTTTGGAACGACATTTGCGACTATCGAGATGGCGCGCAGGTCTCCCGGCATCCTGCCGTCTAGCCTCTTTCCATTTTCTATTAGCTTTATTGTGTCTGACTTCATGCTATCACGCTCTTGGTTGCTGTGGTGCGGCGGCGTTCCCGAACATCTTTCCGATGCGCTCGGTCAGCCCGGATACGTGGGCCTCCTCCTGTATCTGGATGATCGCCTCTAGGGCCTTGTCTATGTTGCCTCCCTTTAGCCAGACCAGTCCGTTCATCCCGGCTGCTATCTGGGTTCCGGTGCCGTTGGTTATCTGCTTTATCATCGTGTCCGCCTTCCCGAGTAGCCTGCGGATCTTTGCCGGCTTCACCGTTATCACCTTGCCTCCTGGCAGGACGCGCGGCCTTGAAAGTATGACCGTGCCGGTCTTGTCTAGCTCCTTCACGTAGGCCTCGATTATGTCGCCGTTGGCCATGGTGCTCTCTGCATACTTGGAGATTATCAGTCCCTTGTAGGGCGCGTTGAGCTTCACCGTGTAGGTGTTTAGCTTGGCTTCCTCGATTACTCCGATCACCATCTCGTCCCGGTCGGGGTACCACAGCCCCTCCAGTGGAACCAGGGTCTTCTTCTCGTCATCGTATACGCTGATGACTGTTGCGTACGTCTTGTTGTCTTCGATTATTGTGTCAAGGAGATGCAGGGGTTTATCTTCAACCATCTCTCCAGGCACTACTACTTTTCTCATTTTTACGCCTCGTTTTTAATTTGAACTTCTCCTTTTGTAAGACTGTTTAACTTGTCGTACAGCTCGTCGCGAAGGCCTGCCGGAAACTCCAGCCTTGCCTTCAGCGAGCCGTTTGACTGCCACTCCTCCGACTTCGCCCCGTACTGCTTCAGCGTGTTGAAGCACCTGCCCGCATAGGCGGCAGGAATCAGCACCTCCAGCTTCGCGGTTGCGAACTTCAGCGGGAGCACCATGTTTATTTTCTTAAGTATCTCCTCTACCTGCTCGTTTGCGTTCTTGAACGGATCGATGTTTATCTTTGCGTCGTCAAGGGCCTTGTCTATTCTCTGCGCCGGGTGCGGCGCGCCTGTCCTTGGGTCGATCGAGTTGACCGCGATTATGTTGACTATCTGCTTGCGCTTCTCCTGCACCATCTTGTGCCGCTGCTCCGTTGTTATCGGGAGCTGTCCTTTCTTCAGTATGATGTCGACAACCTGGGCCAGGTCGACCGTGTTGAATACCTTCTTTATCTTGTCCTGTGACTGCTTCTCCCCTTTGTTCGCATCCTTGAAGATCTCTTCCGCCTGGAGCGGCGCGAGCGGGTTCTTCTGCTTGCCGGTTATGTAATCGTAGGCCTGGTCTGAATCCACAAGGATCTCAAACGTCTCGCCCATATGGGTATACTTGGCTGTTACTGTCTTAGACATGTTGTCCACTTGATTAGGATTACAGGTACTTTACGATCTCGTCCTGGGTCAGGAGGCGATATTCGGAACCCTGCTGTATGTAGCCGATGTCAAGGCTGTCCTTGCTTAGCTTCTCCTCGCTTATCTTCTTGAGGATCTTGACTCCGAGCATGATTGCATCTTCTATGCTCATGTTATCCTTGTACTCCTTCACGAGTATCTCGGTTGCCACTTTCTTTCCGGCCCCTATTGCGTCTGCCTTGTAGCCAAGGAAGGATGCGCCGGGCTCTATCTCGAATAGTCTTGGTTGGTCGTCGATTCCTCCGACGAGAACTGAAACTGCGTAAGGTCTTAGGCCGCCGTACTGGGTTGCCTGCATCATGTAGGCAGAGGTGTCCTTTGCGAGCGACTCTACGGACTTGATGTCATCGTATATTAGTCGGTGGTTCTGGGTCCTTGTGCGCGCGACGTCGATTATGTGCAGTCCGTCTGCCACCATTCCGCTGTAGGTTGCGCCGATGTGCGAGTCAACCCTGAATACCTTTTGTATGGTTGAGGAGATTGCAAGGGGCTCGGTGAAGTTCTTGTGGGCTACGAAGACCACTCCATCCTTCGCTATTATGCCGATGGAGGTGGCGCCCTTTCGGACTGCCTCCTTGGCGTACTCTACCTGAAATAGCCTTCCGTCTGGATTGAACATCACGCCGCGGTCGTATGCTTGCACGTTTGGGTACATAATAGAACCTTTTTTCGTTTTTTAATGGGATAAAAAGACTTTGTTATATATGCGTATAATAGGCTTATATAGCTTACTGAAAGCTTTTGAGAAAGGTATGTCGTCAGGCCGGTTTCGACACTTCCTCGGCCTCGTTCTCCTTGAACAGCCCCTTTTCTATCATGAGTTTGATCTTGTCCGGCAGGTAGCTCAGGCGGATTAGCCGGGTGTGGCCCCGAACCCCCTTGCCGGAAGTGTAGGTGGTTATTATGCCCTGCATCTCCAGGTCGACTATGTAGCGCCTGTAGAAGCGCGAGCTCTTGGGCTCCTTGTTGAGCGAGCGGGCGATGGAGACGTACCTGTCGTAGATCTCCCCGCTGAGCAGGAAGGCCTCGTCCTCCTGGTTGCTCGTCAGCTTTCGGTACTTGCCGCCGCTCAGTGACATGAGCGCTATGGCGTATATTATCAGGCGCTGGTGCTCCGGCAGGGTGCCAATGAGCTCGTAGGCGATCTCCTCTTCGGCAAGGTGCGCCGCCTCGTTCACTTCTTTTGGCGTAATTGACTTCAATCCTCCTTCATCGGCTATCTCTCCGGCCTTTGAGATGATCTTTAGTGCAAGTCTTGCATCTCCGCTCTCTTTTGCCGCTATTGCCGCAGCCAGGTTCACGGACGCGGGATCTACGACGTTTGGTTTGAATCCCTGGGCGACACGTTGGGTCAGTATAGATGCGAGTTCCGATGAGTTGTATGGAGGGAATACGAGTTCGTTCTCGTAAAGGGTTGAGAGGCTGCGCGGGTCCAGCACTTCCTTGAAGGAGATCTTGTTTGACACTCCGACAATCGTTATCCCGCCTGCCTTGATGTCGCTGTTCGCCCTGGTGAGCGTGTAAATAAGGTCGTCAAGGTCCCGGACTATGTCGACCTCGTCCAGCACGACTACGAGGACCTTGCTGTCCTCCTCGATCCAGTTGATTATCCTTTCGTATATGTCGATTACGCCGTAGCCGCGCTTCGCGTAGAGGGGTATGTGGTCGCTCGCTATCTTCCCCAGCACGCGGTACCTGGAGTTGTATATTCTGCAGTTCACATAGGAGATCTTCGCCTTGAGTATTGGGAGAACCTTCACTTTTTCGACTACATGCTTGACACACGAGGTCTTTCCGGTGCCGGTCTTTCCGTAGATGAAAACGTTCCTTCCGCGCTCGCCTCGTAGGGAAGGAGTCAATGACTTCTCTATCTCGTGGATTTGCTTGTCCCTGAAAAGCAGATTATTCGGCAGGTAGTGTGGTGAAAGCACTTCGCGGTTTGCGAATATCGCTGAATCCTTGAATAAATCCGCAAACGGCTCTGCCATGCTATCACTGTATAATTTTCTTTGCTATACTTAAATATTCCTCCCTTATCTGTTTATCTTCAATTACGGCGATCTTTCCGGCGTCGCTGGCTTCTGACAGGGTTGGGTTGTTTTTTATAACTCCCAGCAGGTCGCAGCCAAGCGTTGTTGCGACCTCGGTTCCGCCCCTTGGTAAGCCGGTTGACATATTCTCTACCACCCCGATTAGAGGGACGCCGAGGCGTTTCGCCATCATCCCAGATCTTATCGCGTTTATCGCAGGAATGTGCTGCGGGGTTGTGACGAGAACGAAACCCTTGAGGTCAAGCAGCTGTATTATCGACAGTGGTGCATCGCTCGTTCCTGGAGGAAGATCTATTATTAGGTAATCAAGATTTCCCCATTCTGTGTTCTCCAAAAAGTCCGCAATCATCTTTCCAATCATCGGCCCTCTCCAAATTATCGGCTTTTTGTTGTCATCTACAAACATCGCCGTTGAGATTATCTTTACGCCATCTTTGTCTATGGGTTTGAGGGGATAGGAGTCGTCAGCCATCTTGTCTATGCCGATAAACATTGCAACATTCGGGCAGTCTATGTCGGCGTCAAGAAGACCTACAGAATAGCCCATTGATTTTAGGGTGAATGCCAGATTAACTGCGGTCGTTGTCTTTCCAACGCCGCCTTTTGCGCTGTAAACTCCGACCTTGTTCTTTATCCCGGAGAGTCGTTCCTTCACGCGCTTACGCTGGTCTATAACTTTTAGTATAGAAGGGTGCGCTACAGGCGGCTTCTGCTCTGGGTTAGGTTCACTGTCCATTGCCTCCGCTTTCCCTTCTCGTTATAATCTTATATTGTTTTGCGAAGCTAGGGGATAATCGGATAAAAGAAGGCCGCAGGTGAATTAATGGAAAGGCCTGAACCTCCTTGACGTGTCGCGGTTTTCGCGGTTGTCTCGCTTTCCGCCATAGCGGTTTCCACGATGGCTTCCGCCATAACCGCCGCCGGAGCCACCACCGCGACGATCACGATAGCCTCCGCTGCTTCCTTCACGATGGAAGGTTGGTCGGCCTGAGCCATGACCTCTGAAGCCGCCTGGCCGCTCGTTGTCGCTGTCCCTGAACCTTCTTCCGCGGTTCTCTGCTAGGAACTTGCTTACGAGCTCCTTGTACTGGAAGGTTTCAAGGCGGATGGGTTCCATCTTTATCTTGGCCATGTACTGAATGTCCTCAATCATGTTGCGCTGCCTGTTGCCGATTAGGCTGAAGGCCTTTCCTTCCTTGCCCATACGGGCTGATCTGCCGACTCTGTGAACGTAGATCAGGGGATCCTCGGGAATGTCGAAGTTTATTATGTCCGAGATGTCGTCAACGTCTATGCCCCTTGCTGCAACGTTTGTTGCAATGAGGAAGCGGACGCCTTTTCTGAAGCCGTGCAACGAGTGCTCTCGCTTTGACTGCGTCAAGCCGCCGTGCATCAGAACCGCATCCAGGTTCTGGCTCTTCAGGAAGTTGTGGATCAGGTCTGCCTCGTGCTTTGTTCTGAGGAAGACTATCACCTTCTTCGGGTTGTGCGTGTTTATGTAGGCCAAAAGCGCCTCGAGCTTGCGAGCGCCGTCAGCTACGAAATAGAAGTGCTTTATCTTGCGCACTGTGACCTCGTCCTCGTCGCCTATCTTGAGTAGGGTCGGGTTGGTCATGAAGTTTCTTGAGATCCCGATGATCTTTTCCGGCATCGTGGCAGACAAAAGGATTGTCTGGCGCGTTCTTGGGGCGGAGGTGAGGATGTACTCAACGTCCTCTATGAAGCCCATGTCGAGCATGGTGTCCGCTTCGTCTATGACTATCGTCTTTACTACGTCAAGATGGAGCGCGTTCCTCTTCATCAGGTCTATTATCCTGCCCGGCGTCCCGATTATGAGGCGTGGGTTTCTTGCCAGCGCGTCTATCTGTATGTTCATGGATGCGCCGCCGTATATGGTTGCGATGCCGTAGTCCCTTGGCTTGAGCTTCTGGGCCACGGAGCTTGTCTGCAGCGCCAATTCGCGAGTGGGCGCCAGGACCAGAGTGGTGTGGTGCTTGCCCGCGTAGGCCTTGTTTAACATGGGGATCAGGAATGCCAGCGTCTTCCCGCTGCCAGTCTTTGATTTTACTATCAAATCCTTGTCGGACATGAGAAGCGGAACCGCTTTCTCCTGCACCTCTGTGGGTGAGTTTATGTTCAGGCTCTTAAGTACCCTTATCAAGGGCTCATTTAGGCCCATCTCTTCAAAAGTTGTCAATTCAACACCGTAATTAAAAGAAGTTTTGGAACGCCTTGCGGTGCTCTTATTCTCTGTATTACTTATGGATATCAAGATATATTAAGCTTTTGAGGGCAATCGTATTGTCGCTTGTTTGTCGTGTAATCATGGACCTCTGGAACACCTTCCAAAAGGAGCTTTTGCATGCCAATCTGGGCCTGCAGGAGCTCAGGCTGAGCAGCGGGGAGAGGCACAACTGCTCGCTCGCGAGCATAGAGGGCAGGAACGCCTGGGTGCAGCCCGGCGAGCAGCTCTTCCAGGGATATTCCGAGCAGTCCAGATACCTGGCGGTGAAGAACCTCGCCTTTGACCTTCTTCTGACAATTTATGATGTAAACTCGCCTGCGATCGCTGCCGTCAGGGTGAAGGACGTCATGCCGAAGAGCCTGCGCACCTCCCTCCAGAAGCTCTTCCCGAGCAGCAGAAAGCACAACCTGGAGCTGCGTGCCATCGGCCTGCAGAACGGACACAAGGAGCTGCTCCGCTTTGTGGAGTACGTTCACGGCATTATCCCCTGCAAGATTACGGAGGTTGACCTCTTCGGGACCAACCTAAGGCACGTGGTGATCGACACAAAGACAGGGATGCCCTACAACCTGCTCCTGCAAAACAGGATCTACAGGCCCGGGGAGCTGCTTAACACAACGACCGTGGATGGGGTCGTAAGGGCTGTTTTGAAATGATGCCGCGTTTGGGCAACAACATTTAGATTTTAGGGGATAAAGCTTGGTGTTTTGGAGGGAGTTCATTGGCAACCATTGACGATTTTGCTAGGCTGGAACTGAGAGTGGGCAGGATAACCAACGTGGAGGACGTGGAAGGAGCCAGGAAGCCGCTCTACAAACTCACCCTAGACTTCGGGCCCGAGGTGGGCCTAAGGACGGTGGTTGCTGGGATAAAGGACAGGTACTCCCGGGAAGAGCTTCTTGGCAGGCAGATCGCCTGCGTTGTCAACCTGGATCCGAAGAGCATTGCGGGCATCGCCTCGCAGGGCATGGTGCTGGCCGCTGAGGACGAGGGGAACCTTTCCCTGCTTGGCCCCGACAAAGAGCTCGCCAACGGGAGCAGGATACACTAGGCGATGAGATGATCTTGGTTGTTGTCGGATTGCAGGGCTGCGGGAAGGCGGTGGCTGCGGATATGCTGCGCGAAGAGGGATTCCAGATAATAGAGCTGGGAGACATCTGGAGGGAGCTGCTTGTTAAGGCGAAGATTCCCAAGGAGGACATGAAGGCCGGGAGAGAGTTCACGCTTCAACTGCGTCTTAGGGAAGGCAAGGACGTGTACGCAAGGTACGCCCTTGAGCGCATAGATCCGTCGATGAAGAAGGTGGTCATAATGGGGGTTAGAAGCACCTACGAGATAGACCACCTTAAGAAGAACGCGAAGGACAAAATTGTCGTGGTTGCCTTGACGGCGCCGCTCAGCCTTAGATTTGAACGCATGCGGGCCAGGAACAAGCCAGAGGATCCCAAAACAGTGGAGGACTTTAGGTGGCTTGAGGCGAGGAACAGGAGGGGGTTTATGGCGGATAAGGGCGAGGAGAAGTTCGGCCTTGCGACGGTGATGAAGCAGGCGGATTACAGGGTATCAAATACGGGCACGCTTGAGGCGCTAAGGGATAAATTAAGTAGGGTTATAAAGAAAATAAGTAAGGTGTCCGAGTGAAAAATAAAACATTGTATGCGCGTGCAATGGCAAGGCTTCTACGCGCCAAAGGTCTTACAAAGTTTCAGATAGACGTGATAATGTCGCTCCTAGACATAAAACCTGGAGAGACCTGGACCTACTCACAAATGGCTCGCTATGTTGGAAGACCCAACGCGCAGCGAGCGGTAGGCAATGCCCTGCACGCAAACCCATTTCCAATATTGATTCCATGCCACCGCGTTGTCGCGTCTGGTGGGATTGGGGGCTTCGGGCTCGGCATACCTACTAAGAGGCTGCTCCTTGGTATTGAGGCTGCGATTGCCCATTAGTCTTGATTTTTAACCACCAAATCTATTTCCCAGGCGGAGCATGAGGAAAAGGCTCGAAGAGTCTAAGGAGCCACTAATAAGCACACTATCCGGGATTGTTTCGGTGTTTGTTTCGGATGCCGCCCCTTTAGGAGGCATGGACCTACGCAAGACTTCGGTAACACCACGCGGTTCTGCTGCAACTGCATTCCCCGGCCTTTTTTGTCTCGTTGTTTTTGTTTCCATTTTTCCCACCTTAGTATAATCCAGGCAGCACCGTGTGCCCTACGGCGTTCCTCTGCTGGGCTGGCGCTGGTGCGTAGGTCGGGCCGCTCCGCTGCTGACGGAACGCCCTGACGCCTAACTCTGTGAGAGTGAGGGGTTTCTGCCCCTCACCCTTCTCCGTGAAATCCACCACCCTCTTCTGCTTGAGTTTCTTCAGTATGTACCAGACACCGCTCTGCGACAGACCGTACTGCTCGGCTACGTATGAGACGAAGCTGCTCGCGGATGGGATCTGGTCAAGTCCTATCTCCGAAAGCAGGAGAAGCTCCTTCTCACTTAGCTCCTGCTCCAGCTGAGCAACATTTGCACTTCTAACTAATAGTTTAGCCACTTGCATACGAGCACCGAAAAAAAGAGAGTTACGCTCTTATGCAGATGGCAGAACCAATCCATACATGCAAAACTTATTAATTGCGGAAGCTACCTTCAAGGCTATGTGCCTCTTCGTATCCCACAGCTTCAAGTTTTGCATGCTTCGAACCTAGTTACTATCACTATCACATTTCTAGACAAGATATTTAAGCTTTTTCTACAAACCCGTATTCGTGTGTTCATGTTTTGGGATCTGGAGAGTGTCCGCGTTGTCGCCGTACTGGCGATAGCGTTTGTGTACGCGGCTCTTGACATTTTCAACAATCGCGAGATTCCTGACATTTTTGCCTATGCAAGCCTGGCCCTGGCTGTGCTTTTAGCGTTCACCTACTCTGGTTTCGCATTTGATGTTGCAGTGACCACCGCAATTGCAATCTGTGCCGGCGGCTACCTGCTTTACAGGTCGGGCGTTCTTGGCGCCGGCGACGTTTTCCTCGCAGCCATAATAACCTTGATAATCCCGTTGCAGCCGGCTCCTTTTCTTGGAGCGGCTTTACAGCCGGCACTGCCGTTCATACTTTCGGTGTTCGTGGCGTCGGGCTACGCCTCGCTGATCGGCGTTGTGATTTACTACCTCGTGTTTGTGAAGCCAAGTCCGCTTGAGAAAAACTTCTGCTTGGAAAGCAGGAAGATGGCGATGGGGATGGCGATCATCGTGCTGTACGCGCTGTTGATAGTGGCTCTGTACCTCCTTGTGGGGGTGACGCTCGTCGGCACTGTCCTGCTACTGCTCCTTGCGGTCCCGTCTGGAATCCTAATCGTGTTTGAGCGAAAAATAAACTGCAGGATGGTCGCGTTGGTTTTCCCGAAGAGCATCACGCCGGGAGACATGATCGCAACGAACCTCATGAAAAAATCCGAGGTGAACTACTTCAATAAAAAATCCAAGGCCTTTGGCAGGCTCGTGACGCGCCGGCTTCTTACGGACCTGAAATCTGAGAGAAAACTTATCCCAGTATACAAAAATGCCGTGCCGCTTGCCGCATTTATCTTTGTTGGGCTGGCCATCTCCCTCGCCTATGGAAACCTCCTGTTCTCAATCCTGGCGCACTGAGATGCACAGAATAAATAACTTGGCAGGCAATTATTAGCAGCGTGGTGTCTTGAAAGTTGCGATAGTGAGTGACCTCCATCTTGGCTACGAACGATTCATAGAAGATGCCTACGTGCAGGCACGGGAGGCCCTAGAGACTGCTGCGGGGCTTTCAGACATGATCATAGTTCCCGGGGACATTTTTGATTTCAGGCATCCGAAGCCGGAAACGATCGCGGAGGCGATAAACCTTTTTAGGGATCTCTCCAGGCACGAATTCGGCGGGAAGGTTGTCGAGTTTGATGGGAAGGGTCAGATCTACACTGACAAACCGATAATAGTAATACCTGGGACACATGAGCGGCGCTCGGAGCTCGCAGTCGACTCCGTGGACCTTCTTTCCCTGGCAGGACTGGCCGTAAGCGTGAACAGGTGCAAGGCTGTTGTGGAAAAGAGAGGGGCCAGGGTTGAGAGAGTAGCGGTCTTTGGGATTGGCGGCGTGGCGGATGAACGATTTAAAGACATTATAGCACAAACCGACTTCAAGCCAGAGAAAGACGCCTTCAACATCTTCATGTTCCACCAGACGCTGTACGAACTGCTCCCCTACAGCAAGGAGTTTGCGAAGATGGATGAGCTCCCGAAGGGTTTTGATCTGTACGTTGATGGACACATCCACAGCAGGGTTGAGGACACCTGCCATGGGAAGCCATTCCTGATACCAGGAAGCACTGTTATTACGCAGTTGAGGGAAAGCGAGCAGGATGGAAAGGGGTTCTACGTCTTTGACACTGAAACTGGGAAGTATGCATTCCATAAAATAAAGTCAAGGCCGTTCAGATTGCTGAAGATAGATATAAGCGGCATGGAACCAGCGCAGTGCAAGGAGATGATAGATAAGAAGATTAGGGCGGTTATAGAAAGCAACAGCGGAAAAGAGAGGTGCGTTATAAAGGTTGATGTGAGCGGGGAGGTAAAGAAGGGGTTCAGGCGCTCCGATATCTTTCTGGGAGATGCAGCGAGCGTTTACCCCGATGCGATAGTCGACATTTCAAAGGAGAAGGTTGAGGATTCGGTGTCTAAGACAGAGATAAAGGCGGTTCAGGATGGGATGGTTGGCAATCTCTCGGTGCGCGATTACGGTTTGGGAATATTCTTGGATAAGATAAAGAAGGACGGCTACGCGCTCAGGGTGGGTCCCTCAAAGTTGTTTGAGATTCTAAGCTCTGATGAGAAGAAGGAGACGGCGGTGAAGAACGCGTTGCAGGAACTATTTTCTGATCAGTGAGCCCTGCGGTACTTCCAATAGAGGTACAGCCCGTCGAGCGCCTTGGCCGCGGCCGCCGGCGAGTCAAAGACCGGCACTCCTGCACTCTCCATCATTATCTTGTGCATCTCGGTGTAGGAGGAGCCCATGCTGATGACGATCATCGGCTTGTCAAGGCTTTGCTTGATGCCTATGACCTCTGCCGCGAGCGTTGAGTCCGCCCCGGGGGTCTGGAAGAGCACTATCACCACCAGTATGTCTATTTTGGGGTCGTTTGCCAGGTTTGTAAGTGCATCGCCGTATCTCTTCCTGTCGGCGTCTCCGGCAAGGTCAAGCGGATTCCTGATGTTTACAAGCGGAGGCATCTCCTTCCTGAGCGTATCGGCCGTTGACTTGCTGAACTCCCCGAGCACGAAGTCGCTGTAGCCTGCTATCGCGTCTGCGGTGAGGACCCCGGTGCCGCCGCCGTTTGTTATTATTCCAACCCGGTTGCCCTTCGGTGCCGGTTCTGTGGAGAATATCTTAGAGAAATATATCAGGTCGCTTATGTCGCTGGCTATGGTGAAGCCGAACTGCCTGAACACCGCTTCGTAGGCCTCGTAGCTGCCCGCCAGAGAGGCGGTGTGGGAGAGCGCCGCGGATGCGCCTGCCTCTGTGCGCCCGGCCTTGAGCACCACCACGGGCTTGATCCTGGTTATCTGCCGTGCGAGCTCTATGAATGCCTTGCCGCGCTTTATCCCCTCAATGTACATGACGATTACTTTTGTTTCCGGGTCATTCATCAGGTAGTGCAGTATGTCAACCTCGTCCACCTGGGCGGCGTTGCCGTAGGAGATGAACTTTGAGAGCCCGAACCCTTCCTGGGAGATTAGATCGAGCACGGTGCTTCCGACGGCGCCGCTTTGGGCCACGAAACTCACTCCACCAACCGGCGACCTGCTCAGTTTGTAGGAGGGGAGGAACAGCGTGTCCACCCTGGACCTCGGGTCCATCACCCCGAGGCAGTTGGGGCCCAACAGGGCTATCCCGTACTTGTTCGCCACGGCAACCATCTTCTCCTGAAGGTCAACGTTGCCGATCTCGGAGAAGCCGCCGCTTATCACTATCGCGGTCTTTATCCCCGCCTTGCCGCACTCCTCGATCGCTTCGGGAACAAGGGGCGCGGGTATGGCGATGACCGCCAGGTCAACCTGCTCTTTTATGTCAAGGACGCTAGGGTACGCCTTCAGGCCCATTATCTTGTCTGCGTTCTTGTTCACAGGATAGAGCTTGCCGTCATAGCCGCCATTGATGTAGTTCTGGAGTATTATGTGCCCGACCTTTTCGGGATCCCTGGATGCGCCTATTATCGCAATGCGCCTTGGCTTGAACATCATTCTTATATCGAGCGGTTTGCGGATTTTTTCCATGGCATTACCTCAGGATCCTTATGTCGACCACGTCGTAGTCGCTCTCCCGGATGAATGCCGGGTTCAGGTCGAGCTCCTTTATCTCTGGATTATCATTAAGCATCTTTGACACCTTGAGGAGAAGCTCTACGAGCATCTTGGAGGCTGCGCCTTTGTAGGTCACCAGGTTGCGCGATCTGAGCTGCTCAATCATCTGCTCCGCGTCATACCTTGTTATGGGGCAGGTGCGCAGCGCGAAGTCCCTGAACGTCTCCACGTATATCCCGCCGAGGCCTAGCAGCACCAGCATCCCGAATTGGGGGTCGCTCCTGCCGCCGAGTATTATCTCGATGCCCCCTTTCGACAGGCGCTGGGCGAGTATCTTGTAGGGCTTCAGTTTCTGCGCCTTTGCCTCGAGCTCCCTGTAGGCGGACTTTATCTCGGCGGGCGTTGCAATGCCGACCTTAACGACGCCGGCCTTTGACTTGTGTAGTGCTTTCTCAGAGATGACCTTCAGGACTATCGGATGCCCCTTTGAGAACCCTACGGCCGACTCCGCGCTTTCCACATAGGAGCTTGGGATGCTCTTTATGCCGTACTTGTCGAGAAGCGCCTTGCCCTTAAAATATTCCGTTTGCATGTTCACTCCTAGAGGGCGTAATGTATAAGCACGTAGGCCAGGGCGAGGATCACGATAAGAACCACGAATATGACTATTATCTTCCTGTTCATCGGCTTGCCATGCAGTGCCGGCGGAACTGGAGGGGTTGCTGGTTGTGGTGTTCCCGGCTGGAGTGGAGGCTGCATTGGTGTGGTTGCCGCTTGCTGCATCGGGGCGGTGGACGGTGGTGCCATAGGTGCCGGTGGGGCGCCGGGTGTTGCCATCTGGTCTGTGCCTCCCTTCGCCCTTAGGAAGCCCTTCTCGGTTAGCATGAGGTCCACAGTGGCGTTCTTGAGCTCGTAGGTTATGAAGCCCTGCTTGCTCACCTTGTAGAGCCTCAGCGCAAGGTCCTTCGGGTGAAGGTTGAGGGTGCTCTGGAGCTCCACGGGGGCTCGCTTGCCGCCCGAGAGCTGCTTCAGTATCGAGTCGTCGAGGGCGTCGAAGGGCAGGGCGCTCTTTGCGTCGGCATCTGCTATGAGGGCCTTGCCGGTCTCGGTCACGGTTATGCTGTTCGGTCCCGGATAATAGGCGGAGAACTCTATCAGGTTCTTCTGCTTCAGGGTTCCTGCGAGGTTGGATGCGTCGAAGATGCTCGCGTTGAGCAGGCTGCCGAGCTTTTCTAGGGGCGTGTTGGGTGTGATCTTCAAAAGCACTGCAATGTCCAAAAAGTTAACTTCGTCCGCCATGGTATCACTCTTTTATACTATAAGAATAAATAAAAAGACTATTAAATAGAAAGATATTGTTGTGATAATGTGGAAATACGATTTTTAGGAGCGGCTAGCGAAGTTGGCAGGTCAGGAATCCTGCTGAAGGACAAGAAGAACATACTTTTGGATTACGGTTTGAAGATAAACGGGCATGTGGAGTACCCTCTGCCTGCGGGCGAGGTCGACGCTTTTATACTGAGCCACGCGCACCTGGACCACTGCGGCAACGCTCCGGCACTCTACCGCACCGGGGTCCCTCCGGCATTCGGCACAGAACCGACGCTCGGGCTCTCCGAGCTCCTCATCGAGGACTCGATAAAGATAAACAAGCTGAACCGCACCAAGAGCCACTACTCGAAGAAGGAGGCAACCCTCTTCTCCCAGAACTACCACACCTACCAGTACCACGACCGCTTCGACTACGAGGACTACACCATAAGCTTCCACGACGCCGGGCACATCCCGGGCAGCGCCGTGACGAAGATAGAGAAGCAGAACAGCGACAGGAGCATCGTCTACACCGGCGACTTCAAGCTCCAGCCGCAGACGCTGCACGACGGCGCCGAGATAATCAAGGGCAACACGCTCATCATAGAGTCGACCTACGGCGGGCGCGAGCACCCGGAGAAGGAGGGTGTCGTTAAGCTGTTCATAAACACGATAAAGGAGGTCATAGAGAACAACGGCGTCGCGCTGATTCCCGCGTTTGCGGTCGGCAGGTCTCAGGAGATTCTTGCCCTTCTGCACAAGCACAAGCTCTCCGGCAACACCTACATGGACGGGATGTGCCGAAAGGCTACCGAGATCGTGATGAAGCATCCGCAGTATGTCAAGAACGGACACCTGCTGGCGGAGGCCGTGCGCAATACGGTGCAGATAGGCAAGCTCAGCGACAGGGCCGAGGCGCTTCGTGGCGGAAACATAATCATAACCACGGCAGGGATGCTCAACGGGGGCCCTGTCCTAGACTACATACAGAAGCTCAACAGCCACTCGATGATCTTCCTAACCGGGTACCAGGCAGAGGACACGAACGGGAGAAGGCTGCTTGAAGAGAAACCTCTGAACATCGACGGCCGCAAGTTCTCCGTTAGGACGCCGTTCGCGTTCTACGACTTCTCCGCGCACGCAGGCCAGGAGGACCTTCACCAGTATGTGAAGGGCTCGGAGCCGGAGAAGGTGATCCTTGTTCACGGCGATCCAGAAGCAGGCGGGGAGTTCCTGAACTGGCTGCAGGCAGAGGGCTACGATGCTGAAATGCCAAAGGTAGGGGAGAGCGTGAAGGTGGACTTCTAATTGGGATAACATGGCTGCTCGTATTTTGCAAAGGGAACCGGCAGGCGTCGTGGCTGAATTTTCGGTTAAGTTGAGGAGGGAGCTCGCGATCGGCTCTGGCCCCAGGTCGGAGCAGGCGTTGCGCGAGGATGCGGAGCGCACATCCAGGGTGATCTTGGACATTTTTAGACGTGGAGATCGACGGGTGAGGGAGGCGCTGGTGGGCGTGCTTTCGGACGCGTTTGGATCTGAAGAGGCCCACAATGTCGCCTTATCGGTTTATCTGAAGGCTGCCCTCCGCAGTGTTGCCAAAACCGGGAGAGATGAGGCGACCCTCGAAGCGCTGGGTCTTCCTCCGGTGGCCGAAAGCGTCCGCTGCTGATTAAAAGTCTGTAAAAATAGTTTGTGTTATGCCCTTTTACGGGCACAACATCAGTCAAAAAAGAAAATTACATCTCAGCTTCGTCTTCTAGGCTCTCTTCGTCCTCTGCCGCAGCCTTCTTTGGCTTGCTTGGGGCGCCGGAACCCTTTCCGACTACCTCTATCTTGCCGTACTTGCCTGTCGACAGCTGGGGGTTTCCGCGGAACTCGCTTACGTATCCGTTCGTTATCTTAACATGGTCTCCCACGTTGACAGCCGCTATGTCGTTGCCCCAAAGGGAGATCGCTATGCTTCCCGTGTCGTCCTTTAGGACCGCATTTGCAACGTTCAGGCGCTTGCCGTACTTCGTTATCACTTCACGAGGCTCTGACTTCTCTGCCACGTCCGCTTCAAGCTCTACGCCTGTAGCTCCTGCTTTTAGTTCGCTTATGTTCATTCCATTCACCGATAATAAGACAATACATTTAGTCACAGAAAATATATTAACCTTTCCAGAAGCCTAGTCTAACACTGTGTTAGAAACCCTATCTGACGCCTATCTTCCTCAGGTACGGGATGAAGCTCCTGAGGGTTCCTGAGGTCTTTAGGGTGTACAGGCCTATCCTCCTGCCCGAGAGGCTCTTCAGGAAGCAGAGCGCCAGGACGACGTTCCCTTCAGCGCCCCTGTTGACCCTTATGGCGAAGTGGGTGGCGTCAAACTGCTTCAGGACCCTGGGATTGGCGTCCAGCTGCCCGAAGAGGCCAAGCTGGCCCTCGAGTTTCCGGGCGAGCTCCTTGTGGTCCGCCTCGCCCGTAGGCTCAGACGACTCGACGAGTATGTACCTAAGCTTGCGTTTCATTATCATTCATCGCACCAGGCGTTTAGCATCTTCTTGGCGTACTCGTCGTCGGCCCCAAGAAGCTTTGCGATCCCGAGCATCTGCAACGGGGAGAGCAGATCAGCGGCATCGTTGGCCATGGTCACAAGCGCCACCTTTGCACCTGACCTTCTTGCAGAGGCAAGAAGCTGCCTTGCCCGGCCAAAGGACCTTAGCGAAGAGCCGCTCTCCGAGCCTATCAGCTTGGAGGTTATCAAAAACAGGCATTTTTCATTGTCATTAAGCTGCTCGATGGACTTCTTGACAAGAGTGTTGTCATGGAGCGCAAGGCCCAGGCACAGGGGGTCCTTAAGGGCGCGGTGGACCTGGCTCGGATCCGAGCTGTAAAGTATGTACTGCGTCTTTCTGTTTATCGGCTTGGTTTCAAGGCTGATCTCATCGTTGGGAAATATCTTTGCGTAGCCCAGGCGCTTGGCTAACGAGGGGTCTACCTTGTAGCCGGCAATGTCGAAGTATTTCATAATATCATGTTTCTATTGAAGGCATTTAACTATTTGTCATAGATGAGGGTGAGTATGTCCTCGTCCGACAGCTTGTGCTCCTTGCCCACCCTCTGGTTCTCAAAGCGCGCGCTCTTGCCGGTTATGAATGCGTGGCGGAACTTGTTTATTGACTTGGGGTGCAATGACCTTGCCACCTGCAGGACCGTGCACGGGCTCTTGACTATGAACGGCTTCACCATGTCCGCAACACCGCCCTTTGGCTTGAGGTAGATTCGCATGAGGCCCAGCTTCTTGAAGATCGCCTCCTTTGCCGCCTCAAGGTTCAGCTCCTTGCTTGCACTTATCGGGGTCACGGACATCCCGGTGGTCTTCTGGAGCTCCTCCTTTACCGCTTTGGTGTAGGCCGGGTCGACGGTGTCTATCTTGTTGAGCAGGACTATCGCATTCATGTAGAGTATCGAGTCGTCGAGGATGTCGCAGAACTGCTCTATGGTCGAGTCCTGGTAGAACACGATGTTTGAGTTGAAGATCTTAGCCTCGCTCAGGAGCGCAATTATGCTCTGCTTGTCGGGAATCTTGTGGCCGTTTGGCTCAATCTCTGTCCCTCCTGCTTTCTTCTTCTCTACGCGGATGAGCGGCGGTCCTGTGTTCACCCTTATGTCGAAAGCGTACAGCTCGTCCAGAAGCTTGTAAAGCTGCCAGGGGCTGTTTACGTCGACCATGAACACGATGAAATCGGCGACTCGTATAACGCTCACCACCTTCTTCCCTCCGCCCTTGCCCAGGCTCGCCCCCTCTATCAGGCCGGGAACGTCCAGCACCTGTATGTTGGCGCCTTTGTACTCCATCATTCCAGGTACTACGGTCAGTGTTGTGAAGGCGTAGGCTGCGACCTTCGACTCTGCGTCGGTTACGGCACCTAGAAAAGAGGATTTGCCGGTGTTTGGAAAGCCGACAAGAGCGATGCTTGCATCGCCGTTTTTCTTTACCGCGAAGCCGGTTCCGGTGGGGCCCTTCTTCGAGGCTATCTCCTTCTTTATATTGGCGATCTTTTTCCTGAGCTGGCCCAGATACTTGTTGGTGGCTTTGTTGTACTTGGTCTTCTTGTACTGCTCCTTGAGCTCCTCCATTTTTTCTTCAAGACCTTGCATAAGCAATCAACCTGTGCCAATGACCTATTGGGCTCCTGCACCCATTAGCTTTGACAGGTTCTTCTTCATTCCCCTGTCGTTCTTGAACATCTCATAGAACTTCTTCATCTTGTTGAAGTCGCTTAGCAGCTGGCGCACATCTTTTTCAGATGTTCCGCTGCCCTTCGCTATCCTTGATAGCCTGCTGTGGTCCTTGACCAACTCTCCGCTGCGCCTCTCCTTAGGGGTCATCGACCCGATTATCACCTTGTACTTGCTGAGCTTGCCCTCGCCTTCCTCTATGACGTTCTTTGGCACATCCGACATCCCCATCATGCCGAGCATGTTCTTCATCGGTCCCATCTTGGACATCGTCTTGAGCTGCGTGTAGAAAGTGTCGAAGTTGAGCTGCTCGGTGTTGAGGTCTTCTGGCTTGATCTGCGCCTCTTTGATTGCCTGGTTCACGTTCTTGACAAGCGATTCTATGTCAGGTATGCCTAGAAGCCTGCCCACGAACTTGTCCGCGCTGTAAAGCTCTAGCGCGTTCATCTTCTCCCCGACCCCAAGGAACGTGATCATGACATTTGCGGCACTGACTGCGCTCAACGCGCCGCCGCCCTTCCCTGAGCCGTCCATCTTAGTGACGATTACGCCCGTGATCTTCACTGCATCGTTAAACTCTCGCGCCTGCTTCCCGGCGACCTGCCCGGTGTCGGCGTTTATCACCAGCATCTTCTCGTCCGGCTTGAAGGTGTTGGAGATGTCCTTCAGCTCCTGGACCAGCTGCGCATCGAAAGCGCTCCTTCCGCTGGAGTCGCAGATTATTATCTTCCTGTCCTTCAGTGCCTTAAGGCCCTCGCTGACAATCTTTTTTACGTTCTTCTCATTTCTTAGGCCGAAGAACGAGGCGTTCGTCTGCTTTGCAAGGGTCTCCAGCTGTTCATAGGCGGCTGGCCTTGAGACGTCGCAGCAGATCACTCCTACGCTGAACCCCCTGTCCTGGTAGAATTTGGATAGTTTCCCAGTGGCCGTTGTCTTTCCTGCGCCGTACATTCCCACCAGAAGTATCCTCTTTGGCTTCAGCTCGGGCTCGTAGCTCTTGCCCATCAGCCTGACGAGCTCCTCGTAGACCATGTTGGTTATGTAGTCCTTCGGGCTGACTCCGTCCGGGATCTTCTCCTTGAGTGCGGCGTCTTCGATCTTCTTCGTAAGCAGGGAGACTAGGCTAAGCTCGACATCGGCGCTTATGAGCGCCCGCTGCAGCTCCTTGTTGAACTCGTGTATGACTTTGGCGTCGATGATTGTGGCGCCCTGTAGCTTTGCTATGGCCTTGCGCAGTCCTTCTCCCAGATCCATTTTCACACTTACAAAAAGTATATAGATAATAATGGGACAATAACGTATATCTATCTTATTGCGGCTTAATTCTATTCACATGGGCTCGTAGCTCAGCCTGGTCAGAGCGCTGGTCTTATAAGCCAGATGTCGTGAGTTCAAATCTCACCGGGCCCATGGAAAGCCCCTATCTTGAGCGGCTTACTGAAAAATCCGCGAACGCCTTGAGCTTGTCCTTTGCATCGGAGGGAGGTAGGATCGGGTCGAGAGCGTCCCAGGCGTCTGTTATTATCTTCCGGGCCACCTCCTCCGAGTAGGCCTTGGCGCCCGACTTGTCTATGATCGCTATTGCCTCCCGTATCAGTGCCTGGTCCTTGGTGTGCATTGAGAGGATCTCAAGGAGGCGTTTCCTGTCCGTCTCGTTCGCCTTCTTGAACGCGTGTATGACCATCAGGGTTATCTTCCCTTCAGAGATGTCGTCCCCTATCCCGCCCTTGCTCTGGGAGACCTTGCTTTCGTAGATGTTGAGCAGATCGTCCTGTATCTGGAAGGCGATCCCTATGCTTGCCCCAAACCTTCCGATCTTCTTTATCGTGCTCTTGTTTGCGCCTGCCAGTACTCCTGCAAGCTTGCACGCGAACTGAGCGAGCACGCCGGTCTTGTCGTTTGTCATTTGCAGATACTCCTTCTCGGTTATCTTGCTACCGTCAACCATGCCCGCGTGCCATGCGATGTCGGTTGCCTGGCCAATGGTTACGCGGGTCATCTCCTGCAGGTAGTAGTTGAAGGCCTTGTTCTTCATTGAGGATGAGAGCTTCTTGCTGTTCATGAGTATGTGCATTGGGAAGAAGAAGAGGAAGTCGCCGAGGTTTGTTGCGACATCGACGCCGTACTTCACATGTATTGCTGGTGATCCTCTTCTGGTGAGTGAGTTGTCCTCAAGATCATCGTGTATTAACGTGGAGTTGTGGATTATCTCTGGAATTGTTGAAAACTCTATGTATTCCTCCGGGTTCTTTCCAAGCGCTTCGATGAAAAGAAGCATCAGGACCGGCCTCCAGCGCTTGCCGCCAAGACCCAGGAAGTACCAGGTAGGGTCGAGTATGCTCTTCTCAGGGGCCTCGATGTTGTACTTGTAACGGGCTTTCCCCAGAAGCCTCTCCAGAAACGCGTCTGATGAAACCTTGTCTATCTGCAACAGTAGCTGGGCGTCCACATCCTTGGCACGCTCTCGTATATAGCTGTCAATGTCTACTGCCATCAGACCTCCACTAGACATTTGCGGCATAGCTCTAAAATACTTGGCAGAAACACGTCCAAAAAGCGTAGCGCTGGAATGTGGTGTATTTTAATAACTGCCATTTTATATTACAAAGAGGGGTCTTGATGAAGCTGCAGAATGCTGTTGAATATCTAACAGCCTACGGCTGGGCGATTCTCATTTTGGCCGTGCTGATCGGCGCATTCTACGAGCTGGGAGTCTTCAATCCGCAAGGCGCAGCTGGATCCCAGTGCGTGCTACAGAGTGAATTTAGCTGTACAAGCTACCTCATGAACACCAGCGGCTATCTTCAGGTCAAGATTACGTGGACGGGTACCTCACCCATTTACGTGACCGGAATAGGGTGCTCTCAGAACGTGTCAAACATGATATTCCAGGCCCCTTCACAGGGATACATCCCCGACGGTTCCAGCTTCTCTGCAACAATCCAGTGCTACACCTCCAGCGGCAGCGCATTCTCCGACTACTCAGAATCGCCATTTGAAGGGAACCTGGCCATTAAGTACACAAACGCCATAAGCGGCGCCCAGGAGTACGCCCAGGGCAGTGTTATTGTTAAGCCGGTCACAGACACCCCAATTCCAAGCACACTGATCGTAGCACAGTTCAACGGCGTGAGCAGCTACGTCACACTGCCTTATAGTTCCGTCTTGAATCCCACATCTAATATTGCTATTTCTGTATGGGTCTTTCCCGCCTCTTCTGGGTCAATCTATGCAACAATAGTAAAGAAGGTTGCTTCTGTAGACAATTCTTATAAAATAGACGAATCACCATCTGGAAATAAGTTCAGAGGATATATTACTGATTCCGCTTCTGGCAGTTGCATTGTTACCGCATCTTCTCCATTCTCGGCCAACACATGGTATATGTTGACTTATACCTATAATACTTTATCCGGCGGAGTCTTCTATGTCAATGGAGCACTTCAAGGGACTTGTAGCGACTCGAACCCCATAGAAACAAGCTCAAATACGGAATTCATTGGGGGAAATGGTTATTATTTCCAGGGTTCCATCTCCAATGTCCAGATCTACAATACCGCACTTAGCACAAACAGCGTCCAGAATTTATACCAGGAGGGTATCGGAGGTGTGCCAATCAGTTCACAGAATCTTGTTGGGTGGTGGCCCTTGAATGGAAATACGAGGGATAACAGCGGTAATGGAAATAGTGGTGTGCCGACCAATGTAATTTACACCCAGGTATCCGCCATCTAAAGGGCCGGTCGATTTATCCTCCTAAGGGGCTGTGTATCCGTTGGTCCAGGAACCCGTGAACACAATGTTCGCTGGAACGCCGTTGTTACCGTTCCCCGAGTAATCAGTTGTATTGCCGTTGAGGGGCCACCAGGCCACCAGGTTCAGAATGTTTATTGGGGCGCCGCCGATACCTTCCTGATATAGATTCTGGACACTGTTTGCGGCTAGTACGGTGTTGTAGACTTGGAGGTTTGCCATTGTGCCATTAAAAGGTGCCGGAAAGTTTCCCGGCGGGTTTCCTAAAGTGCCACTCGGGCCGCCTCTGTCGCCAATATAAAAATTACCAAATCCAAAAGTTGTGCTGTAGGTCGTTGTTCCAACAATTTTGCCATCAATAATAATACCAGCGGTGTTGTTGCTAGCTCTAAAAATGCCTACCTGATGCCAATTTCCATCATTGGGAATTGACGCTGTTGTGACGGTGGCCACCCATGCATTATCAAAACCAACAGACCCAGCCCCCACCCCCATCCCCCAACCGCTACTCCCAATTGGCGCATGACTAAATGCGAAACCGTTGCCCGAATTTATAGGCATATTAACCCACGCAACCGCAGTGAAGTACTGAAGCTGTAATGCCGATGGGTTCCCCACGCCAATGTAGCTGTTCTGGCCGTTGAACTGTGCCGTATACTGCGGCAGTTCTCCACCGCAGACACCTTCCAGACTAATGCCAGCTGTGCTGCCGGCCCCGATGGGCCTGTAAACCTTGCAGCTGCCGGGCTGCGCCTTCGGTGCAAAATAGTTGCTGTTGAATATTCCAATCGTGGATAGCGCTGCGAGGGCTATTGCGATGATAAGTATGGTCCAGCCATAGGTCATCAGGTACTCCATTGCGGACTGGAGCCGGGGTTGTGGATTTTCTTGGCGCATGTATCCCTGTCGTATCTAATTATTATAAAGGTTGTTAGGGGAGGTCAGGGCTGCATCCAGTCTATCTCGTAGTAGTCTGAGGCGCTGCCTGGCAGTTTTATCTGCCTCACCTTGTAGTAGGTCACGGCCGTCTCCCTGTCCGCAATTGCAAGAATGAGGTCGAGTTTCATGCTTTTCGCTTCCTTTATCGCTCCGGCAAACTCCTTGCCTCCTATGTACTCCTCCTCGCTGAGTGAGAGCATAGCATAGCGCGGCGGGGTATTATCGGGATTCTCGGACTCGCCGCCCCTCCTATGGTATAATATGAAATCAACCTTCATTTTCTTCTCCGGCACATTTCCGGGCACGGCGAGTATGAAGGTCTTCCGCACCGAGTGAGCGACCCGTATCGCCCGCGCCCATTCCGAGATCAGGAGCTTGGACTCTTTTGGAAAGACGTGGATGACGTGCTTGGAGTGCACCCAGTCGTTGTCATCTTTTATCGGCCTTGCTCCTGGGAAATACACGCGGAAGTTTGTGCCGAACTTGAATCCGGTTTTTATTACGAACCCCTTTTCGCGCCAGTCCCTGTAGACTTCGTATAATTTGAGAAAGTCCTTGCGTCTCGATGTTGCTGCTTTGATTACTGCTTTTCGCGTGGTCCCTTTTAGCGTGAGCAGACCCTTGTCCAATAGGAAGAGGGTTTCATAAACATCGAGCTTGTTCAGTTGCCCGCGTTCTGCGGCTTTGTAAGAGCCGTACTGTCCCAGCCAGAACTTTTCATACAGCTCCTTCCCGTGCTCGCTTTCCTCCATTATGCAGGTGAGGTCGGATTTGAAGAACGTGCCGTGCAGCTTATAGTCCGGAAGCCGCAGTTTCCCTGCAGGATAGGACTTTGTTGTGTGCTTTGCTGCTTCCCCTTCTGCGAATTCCGGTTCCTTTATGACAAGGCCTCGCTCCCGCCAGTCCCTGTAGGTGAAGTAGCGCGCCATGAACTTGGTCCCGTTTGCGAACTTTGAGGAGAGGTCGCTGAAAGAGACCTCGCCATCCTTGCCCAGGCACCTTGCGTTCCTCACGTCCATGAGGTACAGGGCCTCGTCTATGCTAAGCTTCAGCTTTCCGCCTTCCTGCTTTCCGAAGAAACCCTTCTTCAGCAGGTCCCTGGTTGACTGGTCCTCGGCGTAGAGGTTGTTGCGTGATACATAACGTAGTTCGAGCATCGTATCTGCCGTGAGTTTTGTTTTATATTCCTTTACCTATAATATAAAAAGCAGGTTTTATTATGGCTACTGCGCAGACGGAGGAGCTGCTTGTTGAAAGGGAAAAACTCCCGAGCAAGCCCCATGTGCCCGCGGAGCTGGCAGCAACCATGGAGAAGCAGGGCTACCACTTCGTCGGAAGGCACTCAGCAACGAAGATCTGCAATTATACTTCGGGCAGCCTCAAGGGGGGGCCTACGTGCTACAAGCACAAGTTCTACGGGATAAAGAGCTGGCGCTGCATCCAGGCGACCAGCGCGATAGGCTGCAACCTCTCCTGCACCTTCTGCTGGAGGATAATACCAGAGGACGAGGGCTTCAGGTGGAACGAGATAAACGCCATGCGCGAGTGGGACGACCCGAAGCTGATAGTCAGGGGTCTTGTGGAAGAGCACAGGAAGATCGTCAGCGGCTATGGCGGCAATCCCGATGTCGACCAGAAGAGGTGGGAGGAGTCGCGGGACCCGGCTCACGTGGCGCTGAGCCTCACCGGCGAGCCGCTTTTCTACCCGAAGATGAACGAGCTGCTCGCGGAATTCCACAGGTACAAGATTAGTACCTTTCTCGTCACCAATGGCACGCTCGTGAATGCGCTGAAGGGCCTAACGGTCATGCCGACGCAGCTCTACGTCTCGATACAGGCGCCGAACAGGGAGCTTTACGGGAAGATAACTCGGCCGAAGAACCTCACTGCGACATGGGAGAACTTCCTGGAGTTCCTCTGTGTGTTTTCAGGCCTTCAGACAAGGCGGGTCTTCAGGCTGACGCTAGTGAAGGGGCTTAGCCTGACTGATTTTGAGGGTTATGCAGAGCTTATCAGGATAGGCAGGCCGCATTACGTTGAGGTGAAGGGCTTCTCTTTTGTCGGAGGCGCAAGAAACGAGAAGCGCGGGCTTTCCTACGAAAACACCCCGAAGAAGGAGGAGATACTCGAGTTTGCCAAAAGGATTGCGGAGGTTTCGGGCTATGAGGTGGTCGATTACCATGACCACAGCTACGTCGCGCTTCTGTGCAGGGATAAGGCCTCAGCTGTTGCGAGGATAATAAAGTTTGAGAAGTGAGAGATTGGTTAGGAAAGACGAACACAGTATAGGTGACCTTGAACACCACAAGAAGAGAATAAGGAACGTGCGAAATGCACTTCTCTGGGTCTTTGCCGCAAGCTTCGTTGTTTTTCTGGTGATAGCGGCGCTAGCAATACTAAATGAGGGTGTAGACAGGTTCGTTGCTTCGTTGCTTTCCATAAACCCATTTTACTTTGGTCTCTCCTTCATAGTTATATTCATCAGCTACCTGATGCGTTACCCAAAATGGGACCTTTACATGAAGAAACTTGGTGTAAAGATAAGCATGGGAAAGAACATGGCAATCTATCTCTCTATGTATTCCATGGAAATAACGCCAGGGCGTTGGGGAAGGGGGGTGGTCTCATATACGCTAAACAAACTGACAGGAATAAGGTTTGGCAGAACTTTTCCTGCAATTGTCGTTGACATCCTGACTGATTTCATCGGCTTCATAATCGTGTGCCTAGGTGCTGCATTGTTCCTGAACCAGTATGTTGCGCTTACAATTTTCATAACCATAATTCTCACAATACCGTTCATTTTCCTTTATGTCCGTGGGCCGTTCAACTTTATAAGCAAAAGGTTTGGTGGTATTAAAAGGTTGCGCCCATTTTTTGACAACGCCCGCCTTTACTTCCGGAATAAGGGGAGACTAGATATATGGACTTACACCTACTCGGTAATCATCACGGTGCCTGCGATACTGCTTAATGGCATTGCATTGTACCTTGTAATTCTGGCATTCGGAGTCAACCTGCCATTGTCTGCTATGCCTTTGGTGATATTTGTGTTTTCATCCTCATTGATGCTGGGATGGGTGAGTGGGATACCAGCAACCATAGGTGTTACTGATGCTGCGATGATAAGTTATCTTACCCTCTTCTTTGGTGGAGTAGGCATAGATTTTGGGCTTGCCTCAATAATAACAATCTTCTTCAGGATTGTAAACATCTGGTTTGTTGAGGCATTTGGATTCGCCGCCCTTACATACACTTTCAAGTATTGGGAATTGCCGGTTGTGCCAAGGCTCGTGAAGAGGTCGAAATTGGGGCAGGCATTTTAAAAAGAGATAAAATATTGTTTTGACTAGGAGTATCCATGGAGAGCCTGCCTGATGTAGCCGAGAATATAACTGCGGTGGATAAGATTACTTCCATAGCCAGGCTTGCGCAAGACGCCCCCCAGTTCTTTTACGTAGTGCAGAATTGGTATGATGTGCTGATCTTTTACTTCGGCGGGTGTAAGAAGCCGTTCTCGCTGAGGTTCAGGAGTGGTTACAAAATAAAGATTAAAACGCTCAACGACCTTCTTACTGTGCTTGAACGTCCTGAGGTGCAGGAGAGTCTGGTAAAGTCACTGAAGGCACCCATACGCATTGGGAAAAGTGAGGTTGTGTTCGGTTTTGTGGGCCATGATGTGAAGCTCCATTATGAAACAGGCATGCAAAGGTTGGGTGCCGTCTCGGCAATCAAGTCCATATTTCTTGGTGATGAATATGGCAAAATTCAGGTTAAAGGGGAAACAGTATTGGATATAGGTGCACACATAGGTGATACGGCAATATATTTCGCACTTAGGGGTGCAAAGCATGTGTATTGCTTTGAACCATATCCACACTCATATAGACTTGCAAAGAAGAACATACAACTCAATAAGTTAGGTGGGAAGATCGATATTTACAACGAGGCTTGCGGTGGTGACAAAGGGAGTGTGAATCTGGACCCGGAATATAACAGTACAGGGGGTAGCAACCTAAGGAATTTTGAAAATGGTGAGAAGATTAGGATTGAGACCCTTGCCAATATCATCAAAAAAATAAATCTTGGGGATGTGGTATTAAAAATGGATTGTGAGGGTTATGAATATGGTATCATAGAAAAATCCAGTGTTGAAACTCTTCGCCATTTTAAGAGTATAATAATGGAGTACCATTATGGGTATCTGAACCTGGAGAAATGGCTGGAGGGTGCTGGTTTTGAGGTCTGGCACAATGGACCGAGAAAGAGCATAAACTGTTATGTGGAGAGGTTTAAGATGACTAACGGCCTGTTGTACGCAAAGCGGATTGATAGATGAACTTTCAATCTTTAATCCCATTAGGCGTTATCTTCATCACGGCCTCGCCCTCGGGCATGCTTGGCGAGTCCACAAGGCGTATGATGCGCTTGTCCTCCTTGCTCTTCCTGAAGTAGAGGCGGGTGGTCGCCGCATGGGCGATGATGTTGCCGCCTACCGGAGTCGTGGGATCGCCGAACAGGATGCCAGGATTGTCCATCACCTGGTTCGTTATGTAAACCGCGAGGTTGTGCGTGTCCGCTATCTGCTGGAGCTTGTGAACGTGGGAGTTGAGCTTCTGCTGCCTCTCCCCTAACGCACCCCTTCCGGGAAACTCGGAGCGGAACAGCGCCATCATCGAGTCTATGACAACAAGCTTGACGTTGTTCTCCCTTATTGTCTTGTCGGCCTTCTCTATGGAGAGTATCTGCTGCTGCGTGTTGTTGGCGCGCACGACAAGGATGTTTGAAAGCGTCTCCTCGGGGTTCAGGTCAGCGGCCTTTGCGATGGCCTCTATGCGCTCCGGCCGGAAGGTGCCCTCTGTGTCTATGAACAGCACCTTGCCTGCCATGCCGCCCTTGCCAACCGGGAGCTGGACGTTGACCGACAGCTGGAACCCGAGTTGTGTCTTGCCCGAGGCGAACTTGCCGTAAGCCTCTGTTATGCCCTTTGCCTCCACTCCTCCCCCAAGGAGCTCGTCGAGGTCCTTCGACCCGGTTGAAATGCGCCCTACGGTCTTCCGCTCCTCGTACACCTGGGAGCCTGTGCTGAATTCGAGCACAGAGGCCTGTTTTGCCGCGGCCACGGCCTCCTTTGACTTGTCCACGCTCATGCCTGTCAGTTCTGCTAGCTCGTGCGGACTGAGGGCGGCTATGTCATCAAGCGTGCCGTGGCCGGTCTCCTTGAGCTTCTCGGCGGTCGTGGGACCTATCCCCGGCAGGTCCTCTATCTCCTTGATGCTCTTCTCTTTTGCCATCCCATCACCAGAAATCGGTTTACAATAGTAATAGGCAAAGAAAGATATAAATAAACAGTTAGCAAATGGGATACGAACGGCTTGCTGGGCTGATGATTGATGATAAGGAAGAGGCTAGCACACGCGAGTGCGCCAGCAAGGCGACCAGTATACTCTTCCTTATATAGAAAACGTAATATTATTAACAAAAAGTAGATTTATAAAGCTTTGGAAATAGCGGAATATTTCAAATTCATGGTTTTTATGAGAACGGTTTTTACGCTTGATTGGAGGGGCGTCGCGGTAGCGGTTGTCCTCGGAATCTTGCTGTTGTTCTTTGGCGGAGCGAACGCCCTGTTGTTTTTCCTGGGGATGCTCTTCTTCCTGGTGGTTTCTGCGGTGGTCACAAGGGTTAAAATCAACCGAAAATCAGCCCTGGGAGTGTACGAGCCGAGCAGGGGCTGGAAGAACGTTTTGGCCAACGGCTCGGTCCCGCTCTTCGTCGCTTTCCTTTACTTCCTGTGTTATTTGCTGTACGGTTTTGGGAGCCTTGCGCTTACGGTTGCTTTCCTGGCGAGCGTTGCGGCGATCACTGCAGACAAGTTCTCAAGCGAGATAGGAATTCTTGACAAGCACGTCTTCATGCTCATAGGCAGGGATAGGGTGCGCCCGGGGGTCTCTGGCGGGGTCTCGGTGTTGGGTTTTGCTGCCGGTCTCCTTGGTGCCGCCCTTATCGCCGGCGTGGGTTTCCTCTTTGGACTAGGAATTGTTGCATTAGTGCTGATAATCATCGCAGGTATGTTTGGGGACGTGGTTGATTCTCTCTTTGGGTATTATGAGAATAAAGGGATCGGAAGCAAGTTCACCACGAATGTTGCCTGCGCGGGCTTCGCGGCGCTGTTCTCGCTGCTGCTTTTCGTGCTCCTGCGGCTCCTTTACCTTATATAGGTGACGTTGTCCTTTGAGGGCGGCTGGCCTTCCTGCATCTTCTGCGCCTCCTCCATGTCCTTGAGCAGCTTCTCGGTCTCCTTCTTTATCTTGTCAAGGTTGTTCATCTTCAGGTCTATGTTCAGCACGCCCTTTACGTGCTCCAGGACCACCTTGGCCGCATTGGCGTCAATCTCTATCATGCCGGTCTCGCCCATTATGCAGGCGCTGCTTATCCCCTGGCGCTTGGAGAGGGCCGGGATCAGTCCTGCCGCGCCCCAGATGGCTCCGCCTGCCTTGCCGAATACTATTCCTGCATCCTCGAGCTTCTTCCTAACCTTGGGGTCGTTTGTCACTCCAAAGACCTTGGGATGATGGACGTACTGGTTTGTTGCGCTGTACCCGCCTATGGTGTAAATTGTCTTGCCGCCCATGGACTTGAAGAACCTGATCACCCTCTCGTTTACCGCGTACTGGCCGGTCGTGGTCGTTGGCTGGGTGTCTCCAACCAGCAGAAGTATGCTCTTCCCGTCCTTGTTCTTGCAGTGGTAGAACCTGTTGCTTATCAGGCGCAGCCCGCCGTTGGGCAGCATTATCGCCTGGTGCGGAAAGTAGGATGAATAGAGTATGGCGAACTTCTTGGCGCCAAGCTCGTTCTTGATGTGCTCTGCGACAAGGCTGCCCACGTTTCCTATGCCCGGCAGTCCGACCAACAGCACAGGATCCTTAAGCTTCTGCTTTTTATCGTAAAATATTTTTGTTTTCTTCATGCAATCAGTTGTTGTTGGGCAATTTCTCGGCTTTTATTGTGTACGCAATGCTTTTTGAGTTTGCGTCCAGGGTCTTCCTTGCCTCTTTTATCCTCTCCTCGGCATCGGGGTAGCTTGACCCTTCAGAACTCAGGCGGTACCTCGGCGCACCCACGTACAGCACCTTAACACCCATCTGCTCTATCTCTCCAAATATCTTTTTGATGGTCGTTATTCCCGAGCGGGAGTTTATGCTCCTGAGCTCCACCAGGTAGGAGACCTCGTAGTGCTTTGGCTTTATGTTCTTGATCACGGTTTCGGTAAAGGCGTCGGCGAACGGCTTGTTTTTCAAGAAGGAGAGGAACTCTTTGTTCTCCGCGACCTTGCTGACCAGTTCCGAATAGCTCTCGACCTTTGTGAGCAGCTCTTCCTTTATCTTTTCCTTTTTCTCTAGCGTGTTCGAAAGCTTGAGCGACTGCTCGAAGAGCATCTCCGACCTTTTTTCCGTGTTCTGCTCCGAGATCTTGTCTTCCCGCTCCTTCTTGGTGACCTTCTTCAGCGAAACGTCCACCACGTTCTTCTCGCGGTCCACAGAGATTACGCGGGCGACATCCTTCTGGCCCTCCTTTATGAACTCGTGTATGTTCTTGATCCAACCGGAGGCTATCTCCGATATGGGCAGGTATGCGTCGAGGTTGTAGTCCGTAAGCGTGCAGTAGGCGCCGTGGGGCAGGATTTTCGTTATCTTAACGAGGACTAGTTCCTTGTCCGCAGGCAGCGTCTTTTTTACTATCACGCGTTCACCGCTTTATCTCAAGCTTCTTCTTTGTCCTCTTTCCAAATACGCGTTCGACGGATTTCTTGCAGGTCTTGCACTCAAGGAGAACCTTCTGGCGCTTGCCGAGCTTCTTCGGGTGCAGCTTGAGCTCTACGCTTCCCACATACCCGCGAATTGCGCGGTTGTGCCTCCTGGTGGCCTTGCTCAGTCCGCGCTGCTTGCTCTTCTGTACGTTCTTCACTAGGTGCGGTGTGTGTTTGTTGCAGTAGGGGCAGTACGCGTTTATGTCTTTTGCTATCTTCATAAGATTACCTCGTTTGTTCTCCTATCTTGTTTTTCAGTATGAATGCCAGTTCGTTGGGTGTTGTTGCTATGGTCTCTCCTTTCCTGTAGGGGCCGAGCTTGCTCCCATCCGGAGAGATCACTTCCGGAAGGTCGGCCAGGATCGTTACCGTTTCCTGGGCTATCCCTTTCTCCTCTTCTATTGTTGCCTTGAGTTTCTTATAAAGCTTTTCCTCCTCTTCGGGCATCTGGTTTGGCAGCTGCCTGTTGTACGCCAAATAGATCAGGATCTTCTGTAAACGTATTGTTTTTAAAGTATTTAATAGCTTGTCTTTGTTTGACCTTATCCTCTCTACGTCTTCGGTTTTAAGGCCGGTGGTATTTGCCGTGCTGGCATAGAATCCAGAGGGTAGAGGCACCAGTTCACCGCTCTTCCTCTCTTCCGTAAGTTGGGAGTAAAGTTTTTCTAAAATGTCATCGTCATTCACATGAGCACCGGGGTGCAGTTCCACTATTCGGCGGTCCTTATATAATATATAAAATATTAATTTTTAATAATTCCAATACTTTGTTGGAACAGCCTTATTTTATTAGTGGAACCATGGGGTATAGCGAGGGGTGGATTTGAACCACCGGTCTTCGGGTTATGAGCCCGACGGGCACTCCGAGCTACCCTACCTCGCTATGTTTCTAGAATTAACCCTAAACTTATAAATACGGCACGCCTGGGATTAGCTTACTGGGGAGTTGTAAATGTTCTCCGCCTCCTCCTTGCTGACCCTTTTCAGGCTCTTGCCGCACGAACACTTGAACAGGGCCTCGAACGCATCCGTGAACGGAAGCACCGCAGCATGCTTTGCAGAGCAGCTTGGGCATGCGAAGAAGTCGTTGCAGTCCTCTGGAAGGGCCCTCTTCGCCTCTATGCTCTTCTGCAGCTGATCCCTCACTGTGATGACCGAGTCGTGGTCGATGTACCAGATGAACGTGAGCCAGCCGTTGCTGTCCTTGTTGATGTTGTAGCGCACAATGCCGTAGCTGTTCAGGACATTAAGAACGCGCCTTGTCTCGTTGGGCTTTATGCCGAGAGCCTCGGAAAGTTTCTCGTCGGCCAGCGGCCCCTCGAGAAGGGCGTTCACTATCGCCCCCGCCCCACCCCCAACGTTTTTTGAAAGATGCTCTTTGAAAACACCGTCTGAAATTATCTCCCTGGTCCTATCTATGGCCTTCATCGAGGCCTCAAGGCTCTCCTTCGCCTCCAGCTTCTTGCGGATCTCCCGCGCCGTTTCCTTCCTCACCTTGATGGGTTTCGCAACCTTCCGGTGCGGAACGCGCTTAACACGTTTAATTATCTTCCTGGAGACCTGATGCCTGGCAGCATGCCTTTTGGCATGAACCTTCACACGCTCATGCTTCCTATGAACGGGTTTCTTTCGGGCTATTTTTTTAGTTGGACGACGCGAAGCCATAGAGATACCTACAACTAGTAATATACGCTGTTTAGATATAAATACCTTCTTAAACCATGAAGAGGTAAAGGTAGATTTCATCGAGCGTAAGACCCTTTATCTGATAGGCATCGATGCGGCCCCGCTTTGGCTTATAAAAGAGCTTGGAAAGGGCGGCAGACTCCCTGGCTTTTCAAAAATCGCAGCCAAGGGAACACTAAAGGAGATGGAATCGACCATGCCACCCATGACTGGTGGAGCCTGGCCGGCGATGTACACCGGGAACGGCCCCGGAGTGCACGGCGTTCCCGACTTTTTTGTAATGACCAAAGACTACGCCCCAGACCTGGTATTCTACGATCCTGACAAGGCACCGCCGTTCTGGAAAGACCTCTCGAAAGCAGGATACAAGAGCCTCCTCATAACTCCCGCGACCAACATCACCCTGCCCACATTTCCAAACACAGACATGATCACCGGCTTTCCCCTAAAGGCAAGGACAAACAACCCATACCTGAAAAAGTTGATGAAAGAGCACGACTTTGACGGGGAACCGGACGTGGAGAAGGACATGAAGGCCGGCAAGATGTCGATAGACGAGGGCGCAAAGCACTTCCTGAAGAGCGTAGAGTCCCGCATCACGATCGCAAAGAAGGCCATGGAGAACAAACAGTACGATTTTGTTTACGTCTGTTTCACCGAAACCGACAGGATACAGCATTTCGTCATGGGGCATCCCAAAGCCGACAGCTACCTGCTGCCAATATACAAGGCCATGGACGACCTCCTGCGCTATTGTGTCTCGCGCGCGGAAAAGGAGAGCGGCAAGGTGATCGTTGTTTCCGACCACGGCTCACAGCCGATAAAGGAGAAAATTTTGCTCAACGGCTGGATGGTAAGCAACGGCTATGTGGTATTGAATGAGACCCTCAAGAGCAAGCCGGAAGGCACAAGCAGCAAGAGCAACCCACTCGCCTACACCCTAAGAGAGAAGGCGATGAAAAGCGGGCTCAGGAAAGCCTACGATCTGCTTCCGCAGGGCGCGAAGAAGGTGGTGCGGGCATCGCTCAGCAAGGTTCTCTCGTCCGCGAGCTCAGAAGAGTACACCCGGGTCCATCTTTTTGATTTCGACATGGACAAAACAACAGCCTTTGCGGCGATCTCAAACCTTAACGTTGCAACCATCTGGATAAATGACCACCGATTCTCCAAAGGCATTGTAAAGGCGGGAGAAAAGGGTAGGGTCAAGAAGGAACTGATTAACAAGATAGCAAAAATGAAGAACGCAAACGGCAAATCCGTAATAGAAGGTGTTTACGATGCAAGCGAGTACTACGGCGCAAACCCTCCCTTCCTGGCGCCAGATCTTTTTGTAGAGGCGAAATCTGGTTACATGCTTGACATATTCAACTTTTCGCCAAAATATCTGTTCATGAAACCAGAAGGGCCGAAACACGGCGACCATACGCGGCAGGGGATATTCGGAGAATACCCAAGCACAAAAAACAGCAAGAAAATGAGTGTTTTGGATGTTGCCCCCCTGATAAGGAAGTATTTTGGAGTGGGATAACCCTACATGAAGACCAGGTTCGGTACTGCGACGTTTCTTACAAGGTGGTCGACAATCTTTCCGTAGGACTCCAGATTCTCCCGCTTGCTGAATTTCTTGGAAAACCTGTAGGCGTTTCGTGAAAGACGCCCACGAAGCCGACTCTTCGTATAGAGTGAGTAAAAACACCCGGCAAAGCTATCCATGTCGGCGTAATCAAAGACCAGGCCGTTATAGTTATCCTGAACAAGCCATCTCTCTGGGCGCTTCTTGATCATGGTGTTGTTCCTGTCATTTATCAGCATCGGCAAACCGCAGGCCATCGCCTCCAGAAATGTCGCACTCATCCCCTCCCACTCTGAGTAAGAGACAAAGAAGGACGCCCTGTTGTACAATTTCAACAGCTCATTCTCGCCGACACGCCCGCCAAAGGTAATATTCTTCCTAAGCCCTGCAGTCTCGACCCAGGCCTTATACCTCATCTCCAGTGGGCCGGCTCCAACTAGTGTCAGTAGATGGTTTCTTCTTAGTTTTGGGTTCTGGGCAACTACTCTGCTGATTCCTTTTATGAGTTTTCCAACCTTTTTCTGTCTCTCATCCAGTCTCCCCACATAGATTGCGGCGCCGCTGGGCGTCTTCTTGCTGGTTTTGCGGAACACCTGCTTAGGGGCTATCGGGAGGTAGACTATCTTTGTCCTGCTGCCAAAGAAACCCTTTGCAAATTCATACTGCTCTGCCGACAGCGCAACATAGCAGTCAAGCCACTTCTTCATGCGGTCCATAAGGTACCGCCTTGCAATCATCTTTGGCAGAAGCCTCTTCGGCCCCGCCTTGTTGAAATTAAGCAGGACATTGCCACGATCAACATAGAAGAACCGCGGCCTTCCCACAACGTCCTTCAGAATATAGTTTTCTATGATGGGAACATCCCTTATGGAGTTCAGCATCACCACATCGTAAACGCCCGACAGCATCTGTTCATCGCTTATGGTTACCGCGTTGCGATCGATCTTGGAGAAATCGCCATAAAGCCAAACACGGAAGCCGCTCGTTTTTTTGAGATACTTGTAGATGTCATAGGCCTCATAGGCTGCCCCTCCAAATGTCTTAAACGAGCCCGACTCCATTATAAGAACATTTTTCATAGATTCACAACACCATTCCTATCCCGGCAAACTTATTCTTGTCATAAACGACAAAACGCCCCATGGTAGGTACCTGCTCAAATGGTAATACAACAACCTCCTTTTTCAAATGCGCTGTTGCGTAAGCCGCCGAAAGCGGGCCAAGCTTTGTAACCTTGGATCTCTCACCGGTTGTTATGTCAAAGCCAGCAGTTATCTCGAAGCTCTTGCAGCCCACGCCAATGCCATTAATCAACAGGTCCGGCGTCTTCGAGAGGGTTCTCGTGGAAAAGATGATGACATCAAGCTTGCTTCTGGGTTCTACCTTTATTCCATCATCAAAAAGTGCCCCGCCGCGAACCTCTCCCTTCAACGGCTTGCCCATCTTTATCGCGATGCTCTCACCCACCTTTCCAGTTGACACCTTTTTCCCGCGTACGAACATCTCGCTAACCTTCACGCTGCTTTCAGAAGGCAGGAACCTAAGCGTCGAACCCTTCCTGACCGTTCCTAGAAGGACAGCACCAGAGACCAGATCATGCTGGCCTCCTACAAATCCCTGAAGTGAAACAACAACGCCTTTCAATGTGTTCTTTGCCGGTTTGGAAAGCGCCGAAAGCACGTCTATGAGGCACGGTCCAGTGTACCACACCATTTTGCCGGATTTCTTGACCAGATTTTCTCCAGTATAGGCCGAAACCGGGATAAATGCCATATTCTTCTTTTCAAAACCAAGCTTCTTCAGATAGGATGAAAGCGAATGCTCTACATCCTTGAACTCTTTTTCATCATAATCGCAAAGATCCATCTTGTTCACCGCGACAACGAAATTCCGTATGCCCAGCATCTTCGCGATGAAGATGTGCCTCTTTGTTTGCGGTTTTATTCCCTCGTCTCGCTTCGCGGAAACGACCAGAAGCGCTACGTCCGCATAGGATGCCCCACTGATCATGTTTTTTGTAAGCTCCTCATGTCCTGGGACGTCTATGAACTCAAACGCCGAGTTTCCGTGCTTCACCTGAGCCCGCGTGGTGTCTATAGTAAGGCCACCCCTGCGCTCTTCCTCAAAACTATCTAATATAAAACCAGGTTCAAACTGCAATCCCAGTTCCTCGCTCGTCTTTTTTGCCTCATTTATTCTATACTCAGTAGCAGAACCGGTAAGTATAGCAAGGTTTCCAATCAACGTCGATTTCCCATGATCTTTATGTCCAAGCATTGTAACTTTGATTACTTTCATTTATTCACCATGACTATTCTATTTGATTCTTCAATCACTTGATTCACACACTTTTCAACATTTTCTGTAATTTGGTGCTCCCAAAATCTAAGCACCACAAAGCCCAAAGTCACAAGACTATTATTTATCTCGGCATCGTGTTTAATCCTAGTTTTAATATATGAAACATGCGCCCCACCCCTCCTCTCATCAAACTTACATCCACAACCATGCCAATAACATCCGTCAACAAAAACGCAAATGTTTGGTTTGATGAAAATATCAGGTCTCCCAACAATTTTCTCGTGAGTACTAAAAGCCATGCCTCTCGCCATAAGCGCGATCTGTAATTTTAATTCTAATTTGTTATTTTTTTGTGCAAAAGACCTAGTATGCCATTTTGCCCTCATTTTCTCTCTTGTTAAATCGGAGTGATGTTTACCAAAGAACGGATTAGAATCGCCCTTGTATTTATTCTTCCTAATCCTGCTTAACATCTCTCTAGTATTAGGATCCAAATGTTTACCAAACATTGGATTTGCTTCACCCGTCCTACCAAACATCGGATTTCTTTCACCACGCATTCTACCAATTTCCTCTGGGTGCTCCTTATAATATTTTAGTCTAGCAACCCGTTGTTTCTCAATGGTTTCTAAAGAGTGTCTGTATCCCGCTCTAGATTTCCGGAACTTTTCTTTTGAATATTCAGAATGGTGTTTACCCAAAAACGGGTTTTTTTTGTCGGATTTTGCCTCACTCATCTTTTTCAAAGTTTCAATAGAAGGCGTATAACCCCTCCTTGATTCAACACGTTTTTGAACCCATCCAACAGATTGCTTGATACCTTTCTTTGCCATCGAATACACCTACATATAGCCCAATGATCTGAGCTTCGACATCACATAGGCCTTTTCTTTATCCTGAGACCTACCTGAACGTTCTTCAACACCCGTACTCTCAAGTTCATCAATTATTTCTGGTATAGTACCCGCATTTGACTTTAGTGCAACCGTGCAGTGCGTGCATCCAAGGCTCCTATACCTATAGCCATTCCTTGAGATGTAAAGTGGATTCATGGGAACCTTTTCTCTCCTGGTGTAGTTCCATACGTCAATCTCGTTCCAGTCCAGAAGCGGGTGCACCCTGAAGTGCTCGCCGCTGTCAAGCTTGGAGAGATAGTTGCCCCAAACCTCTGCAGGCTGGTTCTTGTAGTTCCACTTGAATGCAGCGTCGCGCGGGCTTACATACCTCTCCTTTGCTCTTATCCCGTGCTCATCCCTCCTTATGGAGACGATAAGCGCATCAAAGCCGTGCTCCTTCATGACCTTCTTCAGTGCAACCGTCTTGTTTGCCCCGCAGCATGCGAATCCGGACATCTCCTTCTTTATGTGGCTCTTCTCTACTATCAGGTCAAGCTTCCACTTCTTCGCCAGCTCCTCCCTGAACGCGTACGTCTCGGGAAAGTCGATCCCATTGTCTATGTGTATCACCGGGAACGGGACCTTGCCCAGGAATGCCTTCCTCGCAAGCGCAAGCATCGTTGTGCTGTCCTTGCCCATGCTCCAGAGCGCCGCGACGTTCTTGAAGTTGTTCATGGACTCTCTAATGATGTAAATGCTCTTCTCCTCCAATCCGTTTAACTCTTGTTTTATCATTCTATCGCCCTTCTTGTGTTCAGAAGCCCTGTCAGGTAGATCGTTGCACCGCGGACCCCCTTGCCCTCCTTAATGAAGATTGGCACGCGCCCAACAGGCCTCTCCTTTGCATCGTAAAGCTCGGCGTAGGACTTGGTGAGGTCCTGGGTCTTGTTCAGCTTCCCCTTCTCAAACGCGACCGCATAGTACTTCACACCGCCCGTCTTGAGAGCCCTGCGGAGCTTCTCCCAATTGGCCTTGCTCTGGTTCTTCCAGAGGGCCTTCACAGTATCATCAAAAGCGTTTTTCATAGGAATCACCCAAAATACCCCAGCGCCTCAAGCTTCCTTATCACCGCACCCTTGGTCTTGCTCTTCTTGTTCATCTCGACCAGCGTCTCCCGCAGGACGAAGGTGCAGTAGTCGGAAACGGAAGAGAAACCCGTGTTCTCTATGCTCTTCTTGATCTTCACAAAGAGCGGTGCAGGTATCGTTATTGAGGTGTATCTTCTGCCCTCTATTTTCTTTGAATCCATAGCATCACAATGTTAGATAATGTTATAACATTATGCTATTTATAGGTTTCGGAGCCATGGCCGTGTGCCAAATGCAAAAACCATATATTAACATAATCTAAAATACTCTCAATCGCAGCGGTAATGAAATGAAGATTCTTCAGCTAGACGTAGACAACATCACCTACCTTCCGGTAAAGCCAGAGGCAAAGATCTACGACGACGTGAAGAAGGAGAAGGTTTCCATAGACCTGGCATTGGTGCTGTTGGTTTCTGTAGAAAAGGGGGACACGCTCGAGATGGCTGAGAAAGCAGCAAAGGACACAGCAAGCTATCTAGAGAAATTGCAGCGCAAGCGTCTTGTGATATATCCCTACGCACACCTTAGCAACAACCTCGCTTCCCCCGAAGACGCCCTCACAATAATAAACTATCTATGCAAAAACGCCCCGGAAGGCGTGGAGGTTCTCAGGGGCCCATTTGGCTGGAACAAAAAACTCAGCCTTGACATAAAAGGGCATCCGCTCGCAGAACAATCCCGCTCCTACTACCCTGAAGGAGCAGAGGAGAAGACCTACAAGAAGGTCCGACCCATGAGCGTGAACACCTCTCTGGTCAGGAAAAGCAGCTGGGCTGGCCTGCCCGACACGGACCACCGCACCATCGGAGAGCGCCTCGACCTCTACAGCTTCCAGGAAGTTTCGCCCGGGATGGTTTACTGGCACAACAACGGGCTGATAATATTCAAGGAGCTCATAAAATACATCCGGGAAAAGCTTACCGAGTATGATTACAAGGAGATAGCAACGCCGGCCTTTGCGAACATTGCCCTCTGGCACGTGAGCGGCCACATAGAGAAGTACAAGGACGACATGTTCATGTTGAGCTCCGAGGGGCAGGAGATGGGGCTAAAGCCCATGAACTGCCCTTCAACAATCCTAATATACAAATCAAGAAAATGGAGCTACAGGGACCTTCCACTCAGGCTTGCGGATTTCGACAAGCTTTACCGAAACGAGATCAGCGGCGCGCTGACCGGCCTCTTCCGCGTGCGCGAGATGACGCAGGACGACGCCCACATTTTCGTTATGGACTCGCAGGTCGAAAATGAGCTAACAAAGCTCCTGACCATGATCAAAGAGCTGTACGCCAAGTTCAACCTTGAATACAAGGCAAAGCTCTCCACGATGCCGGACAAGCACCTTGGCGATGAGGCCCTATGGGCAAAAGCAACAGAGTCGCTGGAGCACGCGCTCAAGCACAACAACATAAAGTACGAGATAAAGCCCAAGGAGGGGGCCTTCTACGGGCCCAAGATAGACTTCGACATCAAAGACTCGATGGGTAGGGAGTGGCAATGTGCAACCGTGCAGCTCGATTACCAGCAGCCACAGCGGTTCGGCCTGGAATATACGGGCGAAGACGGCAAGGAGCACACCCCTGTAATGATACACCGCGTCATCTACGGTTCCCTGGAACGTTTCATAGGCGTTCTCACGGAACATGTGCAAGGCAAGTTTCCCACCTGGATGGCACCGGTACAAGCGCGCGTCATAACAATTTCCGAACAGAACAATGGCTATGCAGAAAAAATCTACACAGAGCTTAGGAAAAACCAGATAAGGACAGAGATAGACATCGGGAATAAGACCCTAGAGAACAAGATACGAGAAGCAATACTGATGAAGATTCCTTACATGGTAGTGGTCGGGAAGAAAGAGGAAGAAAGTGGCAAGATAACCATTCGGAGCAGGTCTGGAAAGCAGACATTTGGCATTGCCACCGAAGAGTTCATCACAAAAATTCACGAAGAGATAGAAACCAGGTCCTTTACATTATCCTACTGATGATCTCTTGGCGCAAGAACTTCACATGATTATTGATAATCGGGAACGTAACCTCGAGATAATCGATTCGCTTGCAAACAATAACGTGAAACTCTCTTTCACCACCCTGCCCGTCGGGGACTACATTATCTCAGACCGGATTGGGGTAGAGAGAAAGACGGCGCAGGACTTCGAGCGCTCCATAATCGACTCGCGGCTTTTCGAGCAAGCGAAGCGGTTGCAGGAGGGTTACACAAGGCCGATGCTAATAATCGAGGGAGGATTCGACTACTCCTCACTCTCCAAAAATGTTATCCTTGGGGCGATAATGGCGCTTTACGTGGACCACAACATCCAGGTAATACTCACCGAGGATGCGACAGAAACCTCCTACGTCCTCTCAAAGGTCGCGGAAAGGGAGCAAAGCACAGAACACAGAGAACCAAGGATATCGGGAAACAAGAGGGCGTTCACCCTGTACCAATGGCAACTTGCCATCCTGAGTACGCTGCCCGGCGTTGGAAACTCACTCGCAAAGAATCTCCTGTCACATTTCAAGACGCTGCGCAACATCTCCAATGCAACAACAGAGGAGCTGATGGAGGTTAACAAGATCGGGAAGAAAAAGGCATCCAGGATATACCAGCTACTAAATTCCGAGATCGAAACGGCGGCAAACTCTGTTTAACTCTCCTTTATCCCGGCCGTTGCCACTTCCGAAGCAATCAGCTTGTCTAGAGTCAGACCCACGTCCTTAATTTTTTTACCATCTATTTTTTCCAGAAAAGCGGAACACAACTTCCTATCGCTCGCAAATACCAAGAAATCATCGCCGGACACGACGCCCACCGATTTTATCGCGCTGCCTATGTTCATGGTTCCAGCAACAAAGAGCATAATCTCCTTCTGAAGGCTGCCGGAGCGCATCCCACGCTCCCCGTACCTGACAAAAGAGGATACAAAGGCGGGGAAAAGGCGTTTTGCAACGGCTGTGTCATTCTTGAGGATAAGCACGAACGTAGAGCCCTTTGATAGGTCATTGGCCGTATGCAATAGCTCCTCCTTACCCCTTTCAGAGCGTACCAGGCAGGCATACGGTTTGGTCTTGGGAAAGTCCATGCTCCACAACGATTATAATCCTTATCTAACATATACTATAAGAATACTTAGGAGAGTGTCAGCATGAGCCAATTTGGATCGCAGCTTCACGGCAAGTCGAATAGAAAGTCTTACGGTAACGGCAAACTAAAGAAGAAGAGCAGGGACAAGAAGAGATTTGAGATGGGAGGAAACTTCGCCAACACCAGGCTTGGCGAGGCAAACAAGATAAACAAGGGGCGCGGACGCGGGGCCCTCGTAAAGAACAGGCTGAAGTACGCCGCATTTGCCAACCTGCTTGTGGGGAAGGCCTACAAGAAGGTAAAGATCAAGGCAATCCTAGAATCCAAGGACAACCGCAACTTTGCGCGTCTGAAGATCATGACCAAGGGCACGGTGATCGACACCGATGAGGGAAAGGCGGTCATAACCAACAGGCCCGGAAGGGAAGGCAGCATCAACGCTCGCCTTCTAGGGTGATTGCATTACCTCGCGTGTCTACACCTGCGATGCCTCTGAGGCAAACGACCTGAAGAAGCTCATGGAGTACGACCCGTATCTTGACAAAAACCTCACCGATGTCCAGCTGGCGGCTCTGAAGGACGACCCCCAGGCAAACGTAATATTCACAAGGCAGGACTACAGCATAAAGGACGGAATCTCAGTAGGCCTGGACAGGAGCAAGTACTATCTATACCTAAGCGCAAGCGACGAGTTCCTGGCTGGCGCGGACAAGAAGCTGAAAGCCTCTCTAAAGAGCGTAGCCCGCGCAGATCCGGAGACCGAGACAAAGGTCATAAGCCTAGTTGAAGGAGAAAGAGAGAGCAGCGAGCAGGGACTCGGCGCAATATTCGGATAGATGCTAATATGGCTATAAAACCGCTCTGTGACCTGTGCGGCAAGGAGCTCACAAGGTTTGGAGCGCTACTTTTTTCACCGCCCACAAAAGAAAACAAGGTAACTAAATATCACATCTGTGTGGGGTGCTACAAGAAGATTGCTCCCACCGGGATTTGAACCCGGGTTGCGGGATTGAAAGCCCCGCGTCCTTGGCCGAACTAGACGATAGGAGCGCATTCTTATATGGCGTTATTCAGTAATATAAATATTGTTACAGCAATCTATAAGCGTGGAGGCATGGAAGGCATTCTGGTATGCTTGGAAGGGGTCGACGGTTCCGGCAAGTCCACCCAGATACCCCTCATCTCGAAGCGCCTTAATGAGGAAGGGATAAAGACAAGCGTGTATTCCTACCCTACCCACGACCAGTTCTACGGCAAGATCATCCGGGAGCAGTTCCTTGCAGGCAAGATAGAACTCACGCCTTTGGATGAGGTATGCCTATTCCTCCTTGACATGGCTGCCGACAAGACGCGGCTGGAGCACGACCTCGCAGAAGGCAAAGTGGTATTCCTGGACAGGTACTGTTTCTCTACCATCGCCTACCAGTCCTCGCGCGGCTTCGACCACGAGAAGATAAAGATGATAGCGCGGGACGTGATGGAACTGCCGCGGCCAACGCTCGTGTTTTACTTCGACATCTCCCCCAAGGAGGCATCCAAAAGGAAGAAAAAGCAGAAACAGCTTTCTGCGGACAGGAACGAAAGGGATATAGCGTTTCAGGAGAAAATCAAAGTGTTCTACGACAAGCTCTACAATGAGAGCTACGGAGCGGACAAGTGGGTCAAGATCAACGCCCGCAGGAAACCGCAGGAGATAACAGAAGAGATCCTTAAGGGGATTAGCGCCGTAATGGAGATACTGGTGAACGAATGATACTCTCTGATTTTGACCTGGAAAATATGATACGCGCCAAGCGCCTCCAGATAGAGCCCTTCAACCAGGACCTGATCCGCGAGAACGGTGTCGACCTCCGCCTTGCGGACGAGCTCGCGCGCCACAACCCCAAAATGGGCAAGGACTTCATATTGGACCCCTACAACCAGGAGCACGTGGAAAAGGAGTACACGATAGAGAAGAATGCCGAGAGGTTGATAGTAAATGCGCATGAGCAGGTGTTGATGTCAACCGAAGAGTACATTAAGATGCCAAACAACGTAATGGGCTTCGTTGAACTGCGAAGCACCTGGGCGCGCCATGGCCTACTGTTGCCTCCCACCATCATCGATGCCGGCTTCGAGGGCAACATAACGCTCGAGGTGTTCAACTCAACGTCCCACGCGATCGCTCTGACGCCAGGGGTGCGCTTCTCGCACATCATCTTCGCCTCGACCATGAGCGCCGTCTCGAAGGTCTACAGCGGGAAGTACAACGGCCAGAAGGGCGTCAGAATACCCAAGGTTCTCACTAGGGAGAAGAAATAAAAGGAAATTTAAAAAGAAAAAAGGAGAGACTATCTCGCCAAGTCGTTTAGCTCTTCCCTGCTTGCAGACTCCTCTCTCGTGGTGCTTGCGCCTCCCACCAAGACTACGTCTCCAATGTTCTTTACGCTCTTGTAGAGTATGCTCTTCTTCTTGAGAATCGTGCTTGCGTCGCTCTTCGCATTCTTCCAGGGGGTCATAAGCAGCCTGCTTATCTCTCCCTTCTCGAGATCGACTATAACGTCCTGAACGTCTCCTACGTACTGTCCGTCGTCGCTGTAGATATCCATCCTATAGATTTCTGAGATCTTCATGTAATCGCCTACGGATATACTATACTGAAGTATTTAAAAAGCTTATACCAAATTATGCAGTATCGGAAGTTTAGCTCGACACCGGGCAATCGGTTCCCTGTGTCCACTAAATCTATAGGTTTAAATAGATTTTCGTGCATATTAACAACGCTAAAATCCTATTTTTGGCTGGTTCCATGAAGCTAACGGTCTTAGAGAGCACACCCCTCGCAATGCGAGTAAAGTTCAGCGGAGCCTCCTTCAACATAGCGAACTCCCTGCGCAGGGTGATGATGAACAGCATCCCCTCCTTTGCCATCGAGAATGTAACGTTTTACGACAACACGAGCGCCATGTTCGACGAGTACATAGCGCATAGGCTTGGCCTCATTCCCCTGAAGACGCCGAAGAAGTTCAACGAGAAGGAGGAAGTGCTATTCTCGCTTTCAGAGGAAGGGCCAAAGACCGTCTACTCCAAGGACATGAAGAGCTCCGGAGACGTCGAAGTGGCAAATCCAAATATCCCAATAATGAAGCTTGCACAAGGACAGAACCTCAAGGTAGACGCAAAGGCGGTCCTGGGGGTCGGCACAAGAAGCACAAAGTTCTCCACCTGCCTCGCCAGCTACAGCGCGAACGAGAGCGGCACGGAGTTTGAGTTTTATGTAGAGGCTTTTGGCCAGATCCCAGCCCCGGAGATCTTCTCAAGGGCGTTAGATATAATAACAGCTAACGTCAAAGAGATACACAAAGAGCTCAAGAAGTAGGTGTGCGGGGGTGGCAGAGCTTGGCCAAATGCGCAGGATTGAGGTTCCTGTAACTTTGTGTTTGCGTGAGTTCGAATCTCACCCCCCGCAAATATAACGGTGTATAATGATGAACGGAATTGAAAAGACAAGCACGCAGAAATGGGTAGCAGCGCTCTCAGCAGTCAAGAAGGACTCTAAGAACGCGGGACTCTCCGTAGCTGCGCTGAAGTTCGTCTCAAAGCCCCGCAAGGAGCGAGTCTCGATAACACTGGGCAGGCTCAACAAGTATGCGAGCGACTCAGAAAACATAATAGTGCCCGGAAAGATCTTGGCAACAGGGGTTCTCGGCAAGAAGTTCACCGTTGCGGCGATAGAGTACTCCACATCGGCGACCCACCAGCTGAAGGCTGCTGGCTGCCAGGTGGTTTCATTGGAAGAGATGCTTAAGAAGGACGGCGTAAGGCTGATTGTGTAGTGGTCATCATGGCAGAACATGTAATAAACGGCGAAGGGAAGATTCTCGGAAGGGTCTCGAGCTTTGCCGCAAAGCAGGCGCTCAACGGAGACGACGTGATCATAGTCAACGCGGAGAAGATCTACATGAGCGGCCACCTGAAGGACATAGTCGCCAAGTACAAGAACAAGGTAGAGCTGAAGGACAAGGCAAACCCGGAGCACTCACCCTACATCTCAAGAAGGCCCGACATGTTCGTGAAGAGAATCGTGCGCGGCATGCTCCCCTACCGGCAGCCAAGGGGCAAGACGGCCTACAAGAGGATCAGGGTCTACATGGGCGTCCCGGAGGGCATCAAGGTGCCTGCAAAGGATCCTACGCACCTCAAGAACGCGAACGAGGTATACGAGAAGATATTCACCATAAAGCAACTAGTTGCAAAGCTAGGTTACACGGGATAAAATGGCCGAAACAAAACCAAGCGCACCACGCGGAGTAAAGGACCTGGACAACGCCCTAAACGAGTTTAACGCAGGTCTCCCACAAACCGCAAAGGGGATGCAGGCAAAGAAAGCGGTCAGCAAGGCGGCCAAGCCGAAGCGCGCAGCAAGAAAGAACGTCCAGATGCAGAAGGGCAAGCGCAAGGAGGCAATCGCCAGGGCGAGGCTTGTTTCCGGGGCAGGTGAGGTAGTGGTGAACGGCATAAACGCGACCATCCTGAAGCCCAGGGAGATCAGCGAGCTCATACTCGAACCGATACGCATTTCAAAGACGGCCAGAAACCTGATGTCGGGATCGAAGATAATCGTTGACGTCCATGGCGGAGGGATAAGCGGGCAGGCGCAGGCAGCCCGCAATGCGGTTGCCAAGGTAATAGTAGCCTCTTCAGGAGACGAGTCCCTGAGGAAGATGTACATGGACTACGACCGCAGCATGCTCGTGGACGATGTCAGGCGCGTAGAGCCCAAGAAGTTCCTGGGCACCAAGGCACGTGCAAGGTTCCAGACCTCCTATAGATGATTTTATGATGATACCAATTCGATGCTTCTCATGCGGACAGGTAGTTGCCGACAAGTGGGAGGAGTACGACAAGCGCGTCAACAAGGGCAAGGAGGACTCCAAGAAGGTCCTGGAAGAGCTCGGCGTGAAGAGGTACTGCTGCAGGCGCATGCTCATCGGGCACGTTGACCTGATTGACGACATCATAAATTACAGCAGGAAATGACGGTGTTCACATGACTGATAAAATGCTGGTAGACCAACTGTTGTACAAAGAGGTAGGCATACACCTGGGCACGAAAGTGAAGACCCAGGGAATGAAGAGATTCATCGAAAAGGTGCGCGAGGACGGGCTGTACACACTTGATCTTGAGACGATAGATGCCCGCCTCAAGCTTGCAGCGCAGATGCTCGCCAAATACGACCCGTCGCAGATAGTCGTAACCGCATCCCGTATATATTCGATAACAGCCGCAACAAAGTTTGCGGAGATAACCAAGGCAAAGCTGATCACGGGCCGGGTGATGCCCGGCATCTTCACCAACCCGAACCGGGAGGACTTCATCGAGCCCGAGATCATACTCATCAGCGACAACCGCAACGAGCGGCAGGCGGTAAAGGAGGCAAGCAAGACGAACATCCCGATAATCGCGCTCTGCGACACGGACAACTGGATGAAGTTCGTCGACCTTGTGATACCGTGCAACAACAAGGGAAGGCGCTCTCTTTCGCTCATCTACTTCATCCTGGCGCGCGAGTTCCTCAAAGAGAAAGGCATAATAAAGTCCAATGAAGAGTTTAATTACAAGCTTTCCGATTTCGAAGCGGAAGCAAAGGCGAAGTAGTTGAATCGGAACCGCAACAACTCCCGAAAGGCGCAGGCAGCACTCGACTTCATGGTTTCCTACGGCATATTCATAATCATCATAGCGGTGGCTTTGGTCGTCATCTACTCCATCAGCACCTCGACGCACCAGGGCTTCTCGCAACAGTGCGTCACCTCCTCGGGCTTCTCCTGCGGCCCCATGTTCCTCTTCTTCAACGGGCTCATGAACATCTCCATAGTCCAGGCCACCGGAGGCGACATAAACGTCTACGGGATAGCCTGCTCGTCCAGCATAAACACGACAACCACGCAGGAACTCCCCAGATACGGCAACGTCCAGACCACAAACGCCATCCAGTTTTACCCATCCGGCCAGTCCCCAGGGACAGGCGTCAAGATGTTCACCGGGACCTCGAAGAGCTTCTCGCTGTACTGCTACGGGCCCAACGGCCTGGCCAGCTTTGTCAGCGGCGGGCCCGGCTCCTACGTCGGCTACATCTGGATGACCTACAGCCTGCCGGGCACGGCCACCAGGACGACCCAGCTGATAGCTGCGCTAAACGCCCAATACGTGTAGGTTGTCTTTATAGACTTTATCCGTCTAATAAAAAGCATTTGTTGGTGAATTAATGGCTATGAATCACGAGAGGCCTTTCGACCTTTTGAACAAGGCTATAGGGCAGCAGGTACTGATACGCTTGAAGAACGGGACGGACATACGCGGGAAGGTTCAGTCGTTTGACGTTCACATGAACATAGTCCTAGAAAACTCCGAAGAGCTTGAGGAGGGCGGCTCAACAAAGACGAAGCTCGGGGTAATACTCCTCAGGGGCGGGAACATACTTTTCATCTCCCCGGCCTCGGTCTGAACATCACACTTAATGGGCTCCTGGCGCAACGGTAGCGCGCCTGCATGGCATGCAGGAGGTTGCGGGTTCGAATTGCGCTTCGCGCAGGAAAATCCCGCGGAGTCCATTAACATATTTATGAATGGTGTTTGACAATATGAACCTGTTCCTTCTCCTTCTTTTTCTTTTGCCCATTCACAATCTTTTCATCCAGCCACAGACTTACGGATATACAAACATAACATTTTACAACGCAGCAAATACAACATTAATAATAGACGCAATATCTCCAACCCCCTCCACAATCACCATTTACAACCTCTCAAATTACTACGAAATAGAAAACAAATCTTGCCATGTCTGTAATTCAGTATACCAAAAAAACACATCCGGACCAGAAATCATACTTGTTAACTTGACGGCAGGGAACTACGGAGCAGTAATGTACTCCCAAACATCCCCTTCAGCATTCTATCTTTATGTATCGCCCAAGGCAAAAGGAGAAATAATACAAACACCAGGAAAGTTCTCCTTCGACCTCAAAAACTACAGTCTAATTAATACTTTAGAGTGGGTGCTAACCGATCCACAGGCGAATGTCTCACTGATCAAACAGGATAGAACCTATTGGACCTATTTCAGGAAACAAATAAACAACGAAACCAATCTATGTTACAAAATTTTTGACCAAAACGCTACATGCTCATCAACTCATTCAACTAACCAAACATACGGGGGTTTACAAGCTAACCCTGGCACCTACACTCTAAATATATCGGGGGTTAATGGCGAGGCACTAATCTACCTTAACAGCACCCCAATATTGGCTAATCCATATCGTGATTTGAAAAGTGGCATCTAGGCAATAGGGGTTGCAAGTTATGGTCTATTCAATTATTCAGGAAATCTTGTTCCATACACCATAAATACAAATACTATTTACGGGCTAGCAAATATAACCACCATTGACATCTTTAGTCAAAACAACACGTCCCCACTAGCTCCAAAACCCGCAAGCCTACAAATGAACGCCGAACTCCACATCAGATTGTTAAACGGGGGGATTAGATCTTACTGGCTGCAAAATGTAGCAGAGTTCAATACCTCAGACCAATCAATTTTCATAGATGATGAAATATGGAACACCTCATCATTCTACTCTCAAACAGTTGATCTAAATAAAACCCTGAGCGGATCTGGCAGCTCTTTTGGGATAGATGGGGGGAACACCAATTACTACGGATATGAATTAAATGCAACTTATTACACAACCCCCCTATCCCTTTTACTTGTAACTTCTATAGAAAATAAGACCAACCCTGTTGTAAGATTTGGTTTTGAAGTAATAAAGAACGGTAATTACACCCAACCATTAACTTACTATGACAATGTCACACTAAATCTTACAGCAAATTCTTCAAGCATCTTGGTAACACCCCTATACAAGAGCGGGCACACGGACTATTACGATTCGGAGCTTGTGTTTGGCGGCAACTCTAATGGTTCTTCCACAAACTTCGCGGCTCTTAATGCAAGTTTAGGCCTATGGTATTTAAATAGGTCAATGATAACCGCCTTTCCCTCTGTTTACTCTTTTGGTGATACCGGAGAGCACACCTCAGATGTCAATGCTACTATCCATAATGGCTACGTATACTTAACTGTCGCAAATACCTCCACCTTATCACTTCTATCTAACAACTTTAATCCCCCTGCACCCCCTTTGATACTCCCTCAAAATAATGACCAATATCTCATACCTTTGGGTGCTGCGATACTACTTGTGATTATATCACCCATATATTGGAAAAAGATTAGAAAACCAGCAATAATACACAGAACTTAACCGCAAAGAGACTTGTAGATTAGTATTTTATCATTGTCCGGCGGCAGGTTGTAGTATACACTCTTTACCAGTGTAAAGTCGGTTGAGTTGCTGAATGCACTATAATTCACCTGGTCGCACCAGATGGGCGCAAAAGTGCTGATGTTCTCAAGCATCACGTAGCTGATATTGTACTGGCTCACAAGCGAGCAGCTGGGCCTGATCATGAAGCTCTGGATCTGCTGGTCGACCTGGCCTATGTCGTAGTTCTGCAGCCCCACCAGGCCGATGTACGGCTCAATCTCCATCAGCGTTCTCCTTCCCGCCAGGGAGGAGGACAGGGCGAACACAGTGTTATAGCAACTGTCCACAAAGCTTGAGTTGGATGAAGTGTTCGCAAGTATCCAGCTGGACGCGTTTATCTCGGCATTCGAGGCCGCTATCGTAGGCCCGTTCGCCAGCGCATAAACCTCCTGGGCCACGCCGCCAACTATTATTATGAGGAACGCAAAGGCGACCACCACTCTCCAGGAGGTGCTCCTCTTCCACAATTCAGACATCAGGAAGACAGCGGCAGCGGCCATGAACAGCAGGAAGTAGATGGTTATCTTGTTCGAGTCGCCGAAACTCGGGGAGAATCTTACCAGGTTGACCACCAACAGGGCGATGAAAGCCGGCACGAAAACAACAATCCTCTTCCGGAAGTAGTAAAGCCCCAAAATTCCCACAACAACTATCGGTCCGAACGTCTCCAGCCAGAAGAAGAGATGCAGTAATATTTGAGAAGGAAGCGACGTGGTCGGCGAGTACCACATCCACCCATTCAACACAAGGCCGTAGAACCCGGAAGCCAACTTGCTGGAATGAATGAACAGCAGTTCGGGCACCCCAACAATCACCGCGACAGCACCAAAAGGCACCCACTGATTAAGCAGCCTGCTCTTCCTCCCGCCTTTCATCATCGAGTAGATAAAAGCAACCACCACGAAAATAAACACGAAGACGAGGGAGAACGGGTGGACGAGCGGCATAAGCCCGACCATCAGTCCGATCAAGACGAAGAGCTTGTCAATCCCTTCCTTAGGGGTGTGCTTGTACTCTTTTGCGCCTTCAAAGAAGGCCAGATACAGGACGCTCAATATTATCAGCGCGTACGGGAAACCGAGCAGCAGGTCGTGCTGCGGGGCGAAGTTGTTTGTTATGGGATTTGCGAAATTGAAGAGCTGAAAACCGAGCGCCCGGTAAAGATTGAAGTGGCTGATCAGGCCAGCGAGCCCGGAGTTCGGCAGGTTTACTCCTGTGGCAGCAAGAATGAGCACGTTGAGCGTCACGCCGCACAGAAGGAAGAGAAGGAAGCCAAAAACGGACGCCACTTTCCTCTTTGTTATCAGCGAGACGAAGTAAACTGTGATGACCACTATCGAAAACCAAAGCAGCATGTTCATTAGGTAAAGCGCAGTCACAGGCCCTATCCCGTTGAACATCAGGATGGATGTGTAGAAGTCGGTGATGAATGGGAACACGTTGGATGCGCCGTTTGCGTAAAGCAGTCTGGGCGGCCAGCCGCTGTAAACCAGCGAGTTTCCTATGCTGACATGGAAGAGGAAGTCGGTGCCATAGTTTCCCCCGCTTCCGATGCCCCTGGGCGTGTTGTTAACACCCACAACCTGCATTGCCGCCAGAAGGACGAATACTATCGTTATAAGTGCATAAAATAAGGTTTCACGATTAACCTGCTTCTTGAAGAGTTTCCAATCAAACATCTCCCGCGACCCAGCCCCTCTATAAAGCAGGTATGAGAACGCGAGCATTATGATTGAAGCTGCCAGAACACAGTAGTCATTGAAGGAACCTCCCACAGCCTCGAATATCACCACCAGATAGGTCGCGAAAGCAAAGCCAATCGGAAAGGAGAAAGCATACTTTACCAGTATCTCCTCTATGCGCCTGCCAAAGAAGTAGTTTACTAGGCTGATTCCGAAAAGTATGCTTGAGATGTAAAAGATTATGCCCAGAGCAAGCATGAAACAACCAAAGCAATATCGATTGGACGCAAAACAATAAATATGCATATAAGTTCTATATCTCAGGATACGATGAGGCTCACCTTGATACTTCCTGTGTACAACGAGCATGAGAATCTGTCAAAAAACTTCCCCAGAATCTACGAGGAGGTAAAGAGGATTGGAGACTCGGAGATCATAATCGCTGAGAACGGCTCAACTGATGACACTCTGCAAATCGCAAAGAAGTTTGCAAGGTTAAGGAACGTGAGGGTTCTCTCCCCTCCTCACAAGCAGCGCGGTCGTGGCATAGCCCTAAAGACCGCAATAAAGGCCGCAAGAGGCAATGTTATAGGCTACATAGACATTGACCTGGCAGTCCCACTTAATTACATCCCAATCGCAATGCGCCACGTCGAAGAAGGGAACAAGGTTGTTGTTGGGGCGCGCTACGAGAGGGAGTCCCGGGTGAGCAGAGACCCGATGCGCCTGTTTGCAAGTGTCTGGTACAACTTTCTGGTATTCCTCCTTCTCGGATCAAGAATAAGGGACCACCAGTGCGGCTTCAAGTTCTGGGATTCAGGTTTCATAAAAGGGCTGCTTCCAGAGATAAAGGATACCCACTGGTTCTTTGACACCGAGATGATTGTAAGGTCGGAGTGGAAGGGCGTGCAGCCGCTCTCCATGCCCGTAAGCTGGAAGGAGCAGGAGGACACCAAGGTGAAGCCCTCCGACGTCACTTATTACATAAACATCATACTTAAACTGCGGGCTGAAAGGAAAAGAAACAAATTGTAAAAATAGAAAGAGGTGGGGGCAAGACCCCCGCCTTAAATCATCTTTATCTGCGCTTTCTTGCAGCTACGTTCTCCCTGTCATGCATTATGAGCAGCATAAGCAGCCACAGCACTATAAGGAAGATTACAAGTGAGACTGTGTAGGACGCCGGGACTCCCCCTGCTGACAGCACAGCCGCATATATCGCAGCAAAACCAATGACTACGAACAACAGCGAAAGAACCGTCCCTGCTATAGTCGAATGCGTATTTTTCATATAACCACTCTTGATATCCTAACGACATAATACTTTAATAAGCCATACGTTTAGGCCAAAGGGAAAATCTTACAACAAAAGACCATTCTTTCAACTTTTTGTTGAAAACAAGCAAATATTTATATATCTATTCAATTATAAGTTAGACTATGGCAGCAACATCAAAGATCGTGATCAAGGCCATAAACAAGCCAGGAAAGGAGAACGCCGAGGTGCTCTCTGAATGGTTCTGCGAGGTTTTCGATCTTGCAAACAATCCAGAGGCGGTTGAGCCCCAGCTTTTCCAGGAAATTGCGGAGAGCAACATTAACGGAGAAGGGATAACCAGCAAGGAGCTGAACGAGAAGCTGGAGATGCCGCGCAGCACAGTCATCTATCATCTTAACAGGTTCATCTACTCCGGCCTTGTCATAAGGCGCGGCAGAAAATACTATCTAAGATCAGAAGACATGGAAAGCACGATAGAGGACCTGCAGTCAGAGATGGTCAGGGAGTTCGACAGGATGCTGAGCTTTGCACAGAAGATGGATGAGATACTTGAGGGGAATACCGATGCCCGAAGAAAAGAAAGAAAATGAACCCAGGCAAGAGGAAGATGTTCCTGAAAAGAAGGAGCAGAAGCAAAGCCCAGAGGAAGAGACAAAGGATCGCTTCCTGCGCCTTGCAGCGGAATTCGACAATTACAAGAAGCGCACGACGAGGGAGGTCGAAGGTGCAAAGCTGATGGGCAAGGCGGAGATGATGCTCAAAATGCTTCCGATACTGGACGAGTTTGAAATCGCCTTGGACGCCCTTGACATAAAGGTGGAAAAGGAGAAAGGGCTCGCCCTTGTGTTTTCCAACTTCGTTGACACCCTCAAGAAGGAAGGGCTCACGGAACTTGCAGCAAAAGGGGTTGTTGATCCCTACAAGCACGAGATAATACTGGCAAAAGAAGGAAATGAGAAGGAAGGGACGATAATAGACGTCGTAAGGAAGGGTTACACTTTCAATGGAATAATGCTGAGGCCGGCTTCGGTGATAGTATCGAAGGGCCATGCCGAAACAGAAAACAATGAAGAAAAATAAATGGTGAAAATATGAGCAAAGTAATCGGAGTGGATTTAGGCACATCGAACAGCGCAGCAGCGGTACTAGAAGGAGGCAGACCCGTTCTTATACCGAGTGCTGAAGGAACATCGCTCTATGGAAAGTCGTTCCCAAGTTATGTTGCATTTACAAAAGATGGGCAAAGGCTCATAGGCGAGCCTGCAAAGAGGCAGGGAGTTGCAAATCCTGATGCAACCCTGAGCGCGTTCAAGAGAAAGATGGGGACAAGCTTCAAGTACAAGGCATTCGGAAAGGAGTACAGCCCGCAGGAGCTCTCCGCCATGGTGCTACAGAAGATAAAGAAGGATGCAGAGGCATTCCTGGGCGAAGAGGTGACCAAGGCGGTCATAACCGTACCCGCCTACTTTGACGACAACCAGAGGCAGGCAACGAAGGATGCGGGAGAGATTGCCGGGCTAGAAGTTGTAAGGCTCGTGAACGAGCCCACCGCCGCGGCACTGGCCTACGGGCTTGACAAGAGCAACAACAAGGACACGCGCATCATGGTCTACGACCTTGGCGGCGGCACCCTTGACGTAACCATCATGGAGTTCGGAAACGGGGTCTTTGAGGTCAAGTCAACCAACGGCGACACGCAGCTCGGCGGGACAGACATGGACCGCATGCTCACAGAGTTTCTACTTGGCGAGGTATCCAAGCTTGGAGTTGACATCACTAAAGACAGCCAAGCCATGCAGCGACTCAAGGAAGCGGCAGAGAAGGCTAAGATAGAGCTATCTACGACCCTCACTTCGGAGATAAACCTGCCCTTCCTTGCAGTCGGCAAGGACGGGAAGCCGGTTAATTTCGCATACCCGCTCACGAGGGCGAAGCTGGAGGACGTCATAATCCCGATAATCAAGCGCACGACCAACCCGGTCACGCAGGCGCTCAAGGACGCAAAGTTCGAGCCCAAGGACATAGACCGGGTCATCCTGGTGGGAGGGCCTACCCGCATGCCGATAGTGCAGAGGTATGTTGAGCAGCTTCTTGGAAAGAAGATAGAGCGCGGAGTGGACCCCATGGAAGCCGTGGCATTCGGTGCCGCAGTCCAGGCAGGAGTCCTGACCGGAGAGGTCAAGGACATAGTGCTCCTTGATGTTACCCCGCTCTCGCTCGGTCTTGAGACCCTTGGCGGAGTGACAACCACCCTGATTGAGAGGAACACGACAATCCCGATAAAGAAGTCGCAGGTATTCTCCACAGCGGCAGACAACCAGCCCGCAGTCGACATCAACATCCTGCAGGGAGAGAGGAAGATGGCGAAGGACAACATAGGCCTGGGCCACTTCCAGCTTACCGGCATACCGCCTGCGGCCAGGGGAATACCCCAGATCGAGGTCACCTTCGACATCGACGCCAACGGCATACTGCACGTCACGGCAAAAGACAAGGGCACCGGAAAGGAGCAGAAGATACAGGTGCTCGCGCCAAACAAGATGAAGCGGGATGACATAGACAAGAAGATGAAGGAGGCGGAGCAGTTCGCAGACCAGGACAAGGCCGAGTTCGAGAGGGTGCAGACAAGGAACGAGGCAGAGGCGCTGACCTACACTACCGACAAGAGCCTGAAGGAGTTCAAGGAGAAGATTGCCGAGGATGTGAAGGAAAAGTTCGAGAAGCTGAACACCGAGCTCAAGGACGCCCTCAAGGCCGAGGACGACCCCAAGATAAAGGAGCTCTCGGAAAAGCTGACGGAGGAGCTGAAGGGCATCGGCGCCGGCATGTACAAGGACAACGAGCCAGAGATGGGTCCGCAGCAGGGCCCCGGCCCAGAAGGGCCTGGCTCGCCGGGAGGGGATGACACCGTTAACGCGGACTTCAAGGTAGAGAAGTGATGGCGGACGACTACTATCAAGTTCTCGGAGTTCCGAAATCGGCAACCCAGGACCAGATAAAGAAGGCGTACCGCGACCTCGCGATGAAGCTGCACCCTGATCGCAACAAAGAGAAGGGAAGTGAGGAGCATTTCAAAAAGGTAAACGAGGCCTACGCGGTATTGAGCGACGCCGAGAAGCGCCAGAAGTACGACGCCTACGGCCCCGACGCGTTCAACCAGCAGTTCAGCCAGGAGGACATCTTCAGAGGCTCAAACATCAACGACATACTTCGGGAGATGGGCGTAAACTTCAACTTTGGAGGCGGCAGCCCATTCGGAAACATGTACGGCGCCCAGGATGCAAACACCGGGCGGAGCCTCCTTTACCATATGGACATAACCCTTAGGGAGGCCTCCACCGGAGCAAAGAAGGAGGTCTCGATAAAGCACATAGGCAAGTGCAGCAGGTGTGCCGGCTCGGGCGCAGAGCCCGGATCCAGGGTGATAAAGTGCTCGGAGTGCAAGGGCGCCGGCAATGTGCGCACCATAAGCAACACAATCTTCGGCCGCATGCAGGTCATGGCAGTGTGCAACAACTGCGGCGGAGCCGGAAGCACCTACGAGAAGAAGTGCAGGACCTGTTCCGGCAAGGGCAGCTCGGTCGCCAACGAAAAAGTTCAGGTTTCAATACCGGCCGGCGTGAGGGACGGGATGCGGCTCAGGCTTGAGGGCATGGGAGACTTCGGAAAGAACGGACAGGGAGACCTATTTATTGAAATCGGGGTCGAGAGTGACAGGGAGTTTGAAAGGGATGGCGACGACCTCCACGTCTCGGTGAAAGTGCCCTTCTACACAACCATACTCGGGGGGAATATAAGCGTCCCAACCCTTAAAGGGCCCAAGAGCGTGATGATCAGCCCGGGCACGCAGCAGAACGAGGAGGTAAAAGTAAGGGGTGAGGGAATAAAGCATCTCAACTCGAGCGGCTCGGGAGACCTGATCGCGACCATAAAAGTGGATATTCCCAAGTCGCTCTCAAGGGATGAAGAAGAAACAATAAAGAGATTCAGGGAGCTCCACGAAGGCAAGGACAAGAAGAAATTTGGTATATTCTAAAATCCAAATTACCTTCCTACAAGCCTGCCTGATTACATTTAATATATTTTAAGGCACACCTATCTCAAAGTGGTTCTGTGGAGGAGTACCTTAAAATTGTCAACAGAATACTCACCGAAGGGGAATGGAAAGATAATCGCACCGGTGTAAAAACACTCGCGATAGCTGGCGCACTTTTTGAACACGACATGGCAAAGGGTTTCCCTCTTCTTACAACTAAAAAGGTCCCGTTCAAGAACATCTCCTCCGAACTTGAGTTCTTCATCAAAGGACTCACAGACAAACGCTGGCTGCAGGAGCGCAACAATCATATCTGGGATGAGTGGGCAAACCCACAGAAGGCCCCCTATGGGCACACTGATGAATCAAAGAAGAGAATGCTTTCCGAAGCAGACCTTGGCCCAATCTATGGCTTCCAATGGAGACACTTCAATGCGGAGTACGATAATTATGACACAAACTATGAGGGTAAAGGTGTTGATCAGCTTACTAAAATAGTCGAGAAACTTAAAACAGACCCGATGGACAGAAGGATGGTCGTGTCTGCATGGAACCCACAACAGATAGGCCAGATGGGCCTGCCACCTTGCCATTACTGCTTCCAGGTCACAGTAATTGGTGGCAAACTCAATCTTTTGTGGAACCAGCGTTCTGTCGACACAATGCTCGGATTACCATTCAATATTGCAAGCTACGCGCTTCTTCTCCATCTTTTGGCAAAGGAAGCGAATCTGAAAGAAGGAAAGCTAGTTGGTTTTCTTGCAGACGTTCACATCTACGAAAACCACATTGATGGGGCGAAAGAACAACTCAGCAGAGACCCAACGAAGTATAAATTACCTCAAATTAGGACAGAAAGCTTTACAAACATATTCAAGTGGGAGTCAACGGCAACGAAAATTGAGAATTATGAAAGCTACCCTACAATAAAGTTCGACATAGCTGTTTGATATGGAGATTAGTATTATCGCAGCAATGACCAACGATCGCGTAATCGGGAAAGGTCTCTCCATCCCTTGGAGGATTCCTGAAGACACAAAACTTTTCATGGAATCTACAAAAGGAACCGTAGTTATCATGGGGAAAAACACCTGGTTGTCTCTCTCACCCAAGTCAAGACCACTACCTGACCGAGTAAATATAATTGTGAGCCGAACCCTTCCGCTACAGGAGGGTGCAGTTATATGTGCGACTGTAGAAGAGGCCCTGAAACTCGCCGCGACTTACAAAAAGAAGGTCTATTGCATAGGCGGTGCCCAACTGTATACACAAATGTTGCCGATGGCAAAGTACCTCCAAATTTCCTGGGTGAAAAAACAGTACGATGGCGACATAATCTTCCCTAAAATTGATCTTAACCAATGGAAAGAGATAGAGACCAGAGACTTTGACCAGTTCACTTACAAGAAATACGAGAGGATTGACTCATAGCATCTGCATTTCAGGATAAAGCGGAAACTGTCCGCACAATTCTGCAACATCTTTTCTTATCTCCTTTAATTTTGAATTGCTTTCTACCCTCTTCCTAAACTCTTTCATATAAGCGATGCGCGTCTCCTTGTCCGTCGGCAAGCGTTCCTCCTTTATCTGTTCTATGGCCTGGCTTATGAACTCTGCAATCAGCGCCATCTCCTTCTCTTTCATGCCTCTGGTCGTCAATGCCGGAGTGCCCATTCGCAACCCGCTCGGATGGAATGGTGAAGACCTTTCGCCCGGAACTGTATTCTTGTTCATTGTTATTCCAGCTTCATCAAGCGCATCCTGCGCAAACACTCCCATTCCCGGAGCTATGCCTGAGAGATCAACAAGTATGAGGTGGTTATCCGTACCGTCCGTCACGACCTTCAGGTCGTTCTTCATCAGGCCGTCTGCCAGCGCCTTTGCATTTGCTACAATCTGGCGCGCGTACTCCCTGAACTCTGGCTTCGCCGCTTCCATAAGCGCGATTGCTATTCCAGCGGTCTGGTGGTCATGCGGACCACCCTGCAGTCCAGGAAATATGCTCTTGTCAATCTTTGATGGTAGCTCAGGATCTTTCTGGACTCCTTTCTGTGTTACCATTATCATCGCCCCCCTCGGTCCCCTTAGGGTCTTGTGAGTCGTAGTTGTAATTATGTGAACATACTTGGCGGGACTCTCATGTGCGCCCCCTACCACCAATCCGGATATGTGCGAGATGTCAGCCGCGAGATACGCTCCAACACTGTCGGCTATCTCTGCAAATTCCTTGAATGGAAGTGGCCTTGAATAGGCAGTAAAGCCTACCCAGATCAGCTTGGGCTTGTTCTCCTGAGCAAGCCTCCTGACCTCTTCAATATCAATCAATCCGTCTGCCTTTACGTGATACTGCACGCTCCTGAAGATCTGGCCCGTGGCGCTGGCCGGCGACCCGTGGGTCAGATGCCCTCCATCGTAGAGCGCCTGGCCCATTATCGTCTCTCCTGGCTTGCACACCGCCAGATAAACTGCCAGGTTCGCCGGCGACCCTGAATAGGGCTGCACGTTCACATGCACAACGCCAAACACCTCCCTGGCGCGCGCTATTGCCAGCCTCTCTATCTTATCGATGAACTCATTTCCTCCATAGTACCTCTTTCCAGGGTAGCCTTCGGAGTACTTGTTTGTCAGTATGCTTCCCATCGCCTGCAGCACGGCCTCGCTCGTGAAGTTCTCGGAAGGGATCATCTCCAGCGAGGTGCGCTGCCTCTCCAGCTCATCCTTCATGTAGCCGTAGAGCTCCGGGTCCGAGTCCTTTATTATCGAGAGCCATTCCATAGAATCTACTTCGCGCTTTTAGCCTGCCTGATTATCGTAACGTACATTACCACTAGGGCGAATACGCCTATGATAATAAAAGCACCGGACATCAGCAGGCTGAAGAAGCCCGTGGCAAAGCCGTAAAGTGCGAGGGCCAGGCTGACGAACGCGAACAGCGGAGGGATTGCGGGAAGCCCGATGAGATACTTGCGGATCACGCCGAAAGTGGCGATGAGCCCCATGGCAGCCCCGACCGCTATCATTATCGCAAGCCCGATGTTTCCGGTATAAACGTAGGCGCCGGATGCGACCGCGAGGGGCAGCATTATGTCCCCGTTGCCGAGCATCACGCTTGAAACTGACGGCAGGTTGCCCTGCTTTATCAGGGTTCTCACATAGCCCGACTTTATCTGGTCGAGCTCCTCCTTCTTTATCGTGTTCTTCTTGCCTTTGGAAGGCCTGAACTCCATCTCCGAGGAGCCTATCATGAAGGCAAGGTTCATGTTCGATGCCTGCTTTGCAAGGGGTATCATGAACTTCAGCACGAAGACCGCAAGATAGTCGTACACCGCAAAGAGCCCGAGGATCGCAAAAAGCACAAGCACGCCAAACTCTGCCCCTATGCTTATCCCGATGAACATCCCGGCGCCGATGCTGCTCACGAGCGTTATCAGGTTCCTGAACCTAAGCGTGTTCCACTCCTTCTTCCTCTTGGCGATAAGTATTGCAAGCGCGCAAGCGAACGACACCGCAATGAGCTCGTAGAAGCTCAGGGAGGTCAGCAGGTTCCCGAGCAGGAAGAAAAAGAAGAACCCGCAGCCGAACAGTATTATGTAGGCCTCCAGGATCGAGAACGCGTTCTTCCCCCTGTGGAAATAGCCCCTCAAACTGAAGAGTATGAGGGCTATCACCGCGATCTCCACCACGAAGACCAGTAGGAACGAGGTGGAGCTCTGCGTAGGCTGCGCCTGCTGCGTCAGCAGGCCGACGGTGCTCGATGGGAATGAGATGTACGTAAGGAATATCCCGCCGAAGAGCGCTATCATGAATAGGGAGAGAACCGCAACGAACTGCCTATTGTCTATCCTGCGTTCCAGCCCAGCACCTAACCTTCATCATCGCGCTTAACTATTTTTATTATTCCTGACTTGGGGCTGTAGATGTCTCCACGGTTCACCATCTCGTTTATGTACTTCGTGGTGGTCCCCCGGTCGATGCCCTGCTTCTCGGCCTCTTCGAGGATGCGGACAACCTGGGCGTTCCCGTTCTCCTTGTCGAGCGTCTTTATAATGTTCATCAGCGTGTTTACCTTGTCCACCTTCTCGCGGGGCATGCCCGTGAGGATCGCGTCTATGTCCCTGCGCCCGCCCCTGTCGACCGCGAGGGTGTTGAGCATGTGCTCGAACAGCGCTATGCCCAGCTCCGCATCGTGAACTTCCACAATGTCCGAGAGTCGCGACTTCGCGCTGCCCTCCGCAAGCCTCACAAGACCCTCGATCTGCCTCGGGGTCATCGGCACAGCGCCCTGCTTCATCCCGAGCTTCCGCAGTTCAACATAATACTCCTGGAGCTTCGCGCTCGCCTCGTTGCTGAGCCTGGGCTTTATGTGCCTGCGCGCATAGGCAACGTATTTCCTGAGGAACTCCCCGTCGAGCGGCGGCTTCTGCACCTGTTCGGTCACCACCATGTCCGAGACCTGCCTTCCCGCAGCCTCGTGCTGGGTGAGTATGTGTCTGGCAATCTGCTTGTCAAGCTCTTCGTCAAGCACGTCCTTTATAGGGAAGATCAGGTCGAAACGGGAGAGCAAAGCCGGAGCGATGTCGAACTGCTCTGCCGGATAAGCATTCACGTCAAAGCGGCCGTACTTGGGGTTTGCAGCTGCGAGAACCGAGGTCTTCGCGCTGAACTGTGCCACTATTCCGGCCTTTGCGACGCTGATCGTCTGCGATTCAAGCGCTTCAAGCAGTCCGGATTTATCATCATCGCTTATCTTATCGAACTCATCAATCGAAACTTCTCCGCCGGAACCAAGAACCAGGGCGCCGGCCTTAAGCGTCCAACCCCCCTCTGAAAACTCATCCCTCTCTGCTGAAGCGGTGAGGCCTGCGGAGCTCGTTGACTTTCCGCTTACGTATATTCCCTTCGGAACTATCTCCGTGACCGCCTGCAGCAATCTCGTCTTCGCGCTGCCCGGGTCCCCAATGAGCAGTATGTGGATGTCGCTCCTTATTCTTCCCCCGTCAATAAGCCTCTTCTCGGCGGTGCCGCCGAACAGCTGCATCGCCAGAGCCCTCTTTATCTCATCGTGCCCCCAGATGCTTGGGGCGATGCTCTTCGCGATATTGTTGAATATCTCCGGGTCCGAAGCAATCCTCCTTATCTCCTGCTCCTCCTCTTGGCTTATGTCAATCTCCGCGAACTCCTTCTGCTTCGCCTTTATCGCTATCGCATCGAAGAACATGGTGAAGAGCAGCTTGTCCTCCTTTCCCTTGTTAGTCCGCCTAGGCTTGATGCGCAGTACGCCTGTTATCTCGACGCGATCGCCGGGTATGACCGTGTTGACCAGGTCGTCCTCCATCCATACTTCCAGGTGCCAAGTCGGTGTGTTTCCGCGCAATCTCTCAAGCGGGTCTTGCACGGCTATGCGCTGCAGGTTCGTGAACTTCGACTCGGCGTTGTCCTGCTTGAGCGCCCTCCTCTTGCACTGCGGGCAGACGTCTATGACGCTCTCGCGGTCTATCTTGAGCTTTAGCACCGTGCCGCAGAAAAGGCACTTGAAAACGCCGATGTTGACGCGCGGAGTGATCTCCGACCTTTTTACTACTAAAGAATCAAGCGTAAGAAGCTTGCCTATGTACTCGGAGCCGACGTCCTGGATGAGCGGCATGGCGATGTCCACGCCCCCGAAGCGCGCGTACACCGGCTCTACCGCATTTGGATTGGGATTCATCTTCGTCAGCGCCAGGTTTGCCGCGGGAAGCATCGTGTCCGGGTTCTTGAGCAGCTGTTCGGCCATCTCGGTGTCGAACTTGTGAAGAAGCTTTATCTCAACGTTCAGGCTGCGCTCCTTGGGATATTTTATGAACAGGTCCTTGAGCTGCTCTTCGCAGTAGGTGCTGAAGAACTCCCTGAATCTGTCGCTTAGCTCATTCTGAGCTATCTCGTCCACAAATAGCACCTCCGCAAGTATTATAGTTGCAAACGCATAAAAAGTATCTATAGGAAAACAGTTTAGTGGAAGTACCGGTGAGCCAATGTCTAATTACTATATTACTACCCCCCTTTTCTACGTAAACGACAGGCCGCACATAGGCAGCGCCTATCCCATCATACTGTCCGACGTGCTGGCAAGGTGGCACCGCCTTTCCGGAGACAACGTCTTTTTCGTCACCGGCACCGATGAGCACGGCGAGAAGATAGAGAAGGCGGCTGCGCAGGCAAATCTATCGCCAAAGCAGTTCGCTGACAGCATAGTGGCCCAGTTCACGGAGCGGTGGAAGGCTCTGGGGGTTTCAGATGACAAATTTATCAGGACGACCGACGGGCTGCATGAGGAGGTGGTTAAAAAGGTAATCAAGAAGATCTACGACGCCGGCGACATCTACAAGGGCGAGTACGAGGGATGGTACTGCACGCCGGACGAGACCTTCATCACCGAGCTCCAGCTCGCGGACGGCAAGTGCCCGATCTGCGGCAGGCCGGTCAAGAAGATAAAGGAGGAGACCTACTTCTTCAGGCTAAGCAAGTACCAGGGCAGGCTCCTTGAGCACTACGAGAAACACCCCGCGTTCCTCTCGCCGCAGCTGCGCTCAAAAGAGGTGATGAACCGGGTGAAGGAGGGGCTCAACGATCTCAGCATCACCAGAACCTCGATAAAGTGGGGCATCCCGTTCCCAATCGATACAAAACATACGATCTATGTCTGGGTAGAAGCGCTCATAGGCTACCTGACCGCGGTTGGCTGGCCAGCAGGCAACTCAAAAGAGTTCTGGCCTGCAAACGTCCATGTGGTTGGCAAGGAGATAAACTGGTTTCACACTGTGATCTGGCCCGCGATGCTCATGTCTGCTGGCATAGAGGTACCCAAAACCGTGTTTGCACATGGCTGGTGGACAGTCGAGGGCAAGAAGATGAGCAAGTCTCTGGGCAACGGGATAGACCCCTCTGTTCTAACTAAAAAATACGGCGCGGACGCGCTGCGCTACTTCATGGTGCGCGAGATGCCCTTCGGGGAGGATGGCGACTTTTCCGAGAAAGCGTTAATATCGAGATTAAATGGAGAGCTGGTTGCCGATCTGGGCAACCTGGTTTACCGAGTGCTTACCCTGGCCGAGCGTTTTGACGGCCAGATAAAAGGAGAGCCGGAGCTCGACAAGAGTCTGAAGTTGGGCAGCATCAGGGCCCACATGGAGGCGCTTGACACATTCAATGCCCTGAGTGAGATCTGGGACCTGGTCCGCGCCTCAAACAAGTACATAAACGACAATAAGGTCTGGGCGCTGAAGGGCAAGGAACTCTCAAACGCACTTTACAATTTGCTTGAATCGATAAGGATAATCGGCATACTGATCGGCCCCTTCATGCCGGAGACTTCGGAGAAGATCGCGGTGCAGCTGGGCCTGGAGCCCGGCGCACAAAACCTCAGGGATTGCGTATTCTCCGAGTTCAAAGGGAAGGTAAACAAGCAGGGCTTCCTTTTCCAGAAAATAGACGTAAAATAGCTATCTCTCAATCATCTTCATGAGTTCGTTGAGGGCCACGTGCAGTTCTGAGAAACCATCCACTTTTTCGAAGTGCCCTGCGCCAGGCTGCACCAGAACCCTGGCCCCGAGGCGTTCCTCAAACAGCTTCGCATTGTCCAGAGAGACATAGGGGTCATCCTTGGACAGTATTACTGTGATGTGCTTGCTGTTCCCCTTTACTCTTTTCCAGTCTATCGGTGTTCTGCACCAGGGCTGTGCAACCAGCCACTCCTCCTCGCTGAGCGCTTCATCCTTCAGGGTTATCCAACCCGCCACAAGAACGATTCCACCCACTGTTTCATTTATACCGGCCAGGTAACGCATTATGGCCTGGCAGCCTATGCTGTGCCCCACCAGATACGTGTCAACATCTGGCTTGGCTATGATATTATTAAGGAAACTAATCCATTCCTCAATCTTCGGAGCAGTTGTGTCGGGCATTTCAGGAACATGCACCTCGAAACCAGTTGCCTCCAACATCTTTTTTAACCATGGATACCAGTCATCTGCTGGCTTCCCCTCCCATTTATGCACCAAAAACACGCGAACCATAAATCCCAATCTTCCACTATGTTTATAAATATTAGTAATAAATAGAATAAATAGATACACATGCGTAATCCAAGGGCGCAGTCCGCAACAGAGTTCCTCATCCAATACTCTTGGGCAGTCATAATAATGATAGTCGCCCTCTCTGCTGTCGTCCTGATCGCAACGGCCCAGCACCAGGTCACCGTAACCCCCTCCTACTGTTACATCTCACCGGAGCTTAACTGCTACCAAACCATAGTGGGAGTCAACTCAATAGGCTCAACCATAACAACCTACTTCACCAACACCCAGACAAAGTCGATAGTGCTCACCGGATACACCATTGCACCGACTTCAACAAGCAGTTATTATCAGGGAATCTGCAACGTAACGACACTTGCTCCTGGACAGAGCGCACAATGCACCTCAAACATACAGGGATTCACGCCCCCGGCCGGCTCCCAGCTCAATCCCGTTTTCTATATACAATACCAACTATGTAGCACTTCCTGCGCAGCGGGTCCCGCAGTAAACACGGCAGGCACGGCAGTGGTCTCCACGCCTTCAATCCATCCATTTACCGCATCCACAACCCTGGGTAGCAGTTCAACAACCCTGGTTTCGTCCATAGTTTCCTCTTCAACCTCCTCCTCATCCACCCTCTCCTCATCCACCCTCTCCTCATCCACCCTCTCCTCCTCAACCCTCTCATCAACCACAACTGTTATTCCACTCACGGTCGTAGTTTCACCGACCTCTGCAAGCGTAGACAGCGGCCAGTCCCAGACCCTCACCGCAACCCCCTCCGGCGGCTCCGGCTCCTACTCATACCAGTGGTACAGCAACGCAGGCTGCACAACCTCCATCGGAGGCGCAACCTCTTCTACCTACGGTGCTTCTGCCTCCACAACCTACTGCGTCAAGGTGACCGACAGCCTCTCCTCAACCGCCTCCGCAACTGCTACACTCACGGTAAACGGCGCACTTTCCGCATCGGTCTCACCATCCTCATCAAACATAGACAGCGGCCAGTCCCAGACCCTCACCGCAACCCCCTCCGGCGGCTCCGGCTCCTACTCATACCAGTGGTACAGCAACGCAGGCTGCACAACCTCCATCGGAGGCGCAACCTCTTCTACCTACGGTGCTTCTGCCTCCACAACCTACTGCGTCAAGGTGACCGACAGCCTCTCCTCAACCGCCTCCGCAACTGCTACACTCACGGTAAACGGCGCACTTTCCGCATCGGTCTCACCATCCTCATCAAACATAGACAGCGGCCAGACTAAGACCCTCACCGCAACCCCCTCCGGCGGCTCCGGCTCCTACTCATACCAGTGGTACAGCAACCCCTCCTGCACAACCTCCATCGGAGGCGCAACCTCTTCTACCTACGGTGCTTCCGTCTCCGGGACCTACTGCGTCAAGGTGACCGACAGCCTCTCCTCAACCGCCTCCGCAACTGCTACACTCACGGTAAACGGCGCGTTCTCCGCGTCGGTCTCACCATCCTCATCAAACATAGACAGCGGCCAGACCCAGACCCTCACCGCCTCTGTTTCCGGCGGATCAGGAGGCTACACCTACCAGTGGTACAGCAACTCCGGCTGCACAACCTCCATCTCCGGCGCAACATCCTCCACCTACGTCGCCTCTTCATCTGCAACCTACTGCGTCAGGGTGACTGATAGCCTTTCATCAAGCCTGACCGCAACCTCTGTTGTCACGGTAAACAGCCCGCTCTCCGTATTGGTCTCACCATCCTCATCAAACATAGACAGCGGCCAGAACCAACCTCTATATGCAAGTCAATCCGGCGGGGCTCCGGGATACACTTTCCAGTGGTACAGCAACGCAGGCTGCACAACCCCCATAAGCGGTGCAACCTCACCCCCGTATGTTGCCTCTTCAGCCGGAACCTACTGCGTCAAGGTGACCGATAGCCTCTCTTCGACCGCGACAGGCACTGCAGTAGTAAACGTAAACCCTGTGTTAACCGCATCCATCTCACCATCTTCGGGAGCGATAGATACGGGCCAGCAATCCCTGACCTTCACCGCCTCCGCCTCCGGCGGCTCCGGATTCTACATCTTCAACTGGTATAGCAACTCCGGCTGCCTGTCTCAGGTAGGCGGCGGGCCGATGTACATGACCTCTTCAGCCGGAACCTACTGCTTAATAGCGACCGATAACCTTGGCTCCTCAGCATCTTCAACCGCCACCTTAACCGTATATCCCACCTTGTCGGTATCCATCTCGCCTTCTTCTTCCGGGACCACAGACATAGGGCACAGCTATCAATTCACGGCCGTGCCTTCAGGAGGGTCAAACTCCTACACATACCAATGGTATCAGGGTGGATGCGGTGGCGCGCCGCTCGCAACCTCCCAGTCCTACGCCGCCTCCCAACCAGGTTCCTACTGCGTAACAGTCACAGATACCACTTCATCCACCGCAACCGCTTCCGCAACTCTCTCTGTAAACAACCCGCCATCGGTCAGCGTCTCGCCGACCTCCGGCACAATAGAAGGTGGCCAGACCAAGACCTTTACAGCAAACCCGTCCCAAGGCACAACACCCTATAGCTACCTGTGGTATTATGGCCCCAGCTGCACAGGCTCCGTACTCGCAACCTCCCAGTCCTACGCCGCCTCCGCACAAGGATCATACTGTTTATTGCTGACTGATGCGGCCGGTGCAACCGCCTCCGCTACCGCCATGCTAATGGTATTCCCTGCACTGACTGTAATGGTCAATCCGCCTATGCAGGCGATACCAAATGGTAACACACCGTCACCGATCTCTTCAAATCCACAGGGAGGATCACCCCCCTTCTCCTACAAGTGGTACAAAAACTCCTGTGGAGGTGGGGTAGTCTCAACATCACAAACCTATGCCCCAGGCCCGCTATCTGTAACCACAGATTATTGTGTGGTTGTGACCGATAGCATTTCCGGAACCGCCTCAGCATCCTCTGTAGTCACTGTGATGGGCTCTCCACCCGCATCATCAACCACGCTAATTTCCACAACCCTCTTCTCCACCACCACGATCGCAGTCTCATCCACCACAGTCAGCTCGTCCAGCTCATCCACCCTCTCATCCTCAACCCTCTCCTCATCCTCATCCACCCTCTCCTCATCCACCCTCTCCTCATCCACCCTCTCCTCATCCACCCTCTCCTCATCCTCATCCACCCTCTCCTCATCCACCTTCTCCTCCACCACCACGACCATACAGTACTACACCGTAACGCTCCAGATTAGCCCAAGCGCCGCAGATGCCGATTACTTCGCATGCTTCACGACCTCTTCCACCTCCCAGGTCTGCACCAGCACGGGCAGCACCTCTTCGGTCTCTGCCTCCGTGGCCGCTGGCTCAACCATAACCTCTGCCTGCTACTCCGGGCCTGGTGGCAACTATCAATTCACAGGATGGACTGGAGCGTTTTCAAGCGGCACCGCCTGCCTCAATCCTGGAACAACCGTAAACGGCCCCCTAACCCTACAGGCAAACTACGCCTGCAAGGCCACCTCTGCATTCCTGTTTGACGTGCCCTCCTGGTCTGGAAACATCTACGGCTCCGGCAGCACCGGCAACAACCAGGGGAGCTCGGTCAGCCCGAACCTGGCCAGCTACGGAACCGTCTCGAGCATAGCCATCACCTCAACTGCCTATGGCAATGACAATACCTACTCCGGCTCTGTGGTCTACGCCACAGCCTATTCCGGAGTGGGAGGAAGCTCTGTGTCCGACTCCGAGTGCGCCTTCACCTCAGGCACCCAGACCTGCACCTCCACCCTGGCCACGCCAACCTGCACAAACGTGCACACCTCGTCCGCATCCTGCACGGCAAACGCGGGCAGTACTTATTATCCAGGCAGCAGCGGCTCACCACAGGTGCAAGCCGGAGGCGGAGGAGAGAACTCGGTCGGAGGCACCTACTACGCCATTATATACTACACGCCAAACACTTGTTGATGTGATACTATGCCCGAATACAACAGCCCATCGCCCTCTTCAAGCAGGAAGATAATAATTGCGGCAGCAGTGATACTGGTTTTGCTGGCAGTCGTGGCCCTCGCCTACTCTGCCTATGTCCCCCGGAATACGGTAAGGACGACCTCAATACTGCCCAACAGCACAACGAACGGGACCTCAAACACAGTGCCAAGCCTGCCGGGAATCTTCGGCAATGGGCAGACGAACGCCTCCGGCTCCACGGTCATCTTTAACGTATCCACGCCCAGCTCCCCGCAGAACTTCACCACCTACCAGCAGCATGTAATCAACACCACCGGCAGCGGCCTCACGCTTTACAACGAGATGGTCGGGTCCCTGAACCAGTCCATAGCAAACTTTCCCTCTTCACTCTTCAACGTCCAGTTATCCACGGGAGCGGTTGACGGGATGAACTACACCCTGCTTACGGTCGTCCCGCAAAACAGCAAGTCCGAGGCCTTCAATCTGGTCGGATACAAGGGAGACCAGGTGATCAGCGTGAACATCGTCTCCACCACCACCAGGCTGACGAGCTCTGGAGTTTCGGGCGTCCTAGGCCTAGCCGCGTCGAGCTTCAGCTAACCCTCAAATATAAACTATAAACTGCCCGAGAGGCCAGTCACTTCTTGGAGGCCTTCTGGACGTCATCCTTCTTTACCGCCAGCTTTACCGAGCCCGTCCCTATGGGGATCTGCTTGCCCACCAGGATGTTCTCCGTGACCCCGCGCATCCAGTCTATCTCGCTGAACGCAGCTGCATTGACCAGGTGCTTTATCGTCTCTTCGTAGGCCGCCTTGGCGAAGACAGACCTCTTCTGCCCGCTCAGCCCATGCCTGCCCACTCCCCTCACCGTCCCGTCGTAGGTCATCGCGTCTGCTATCAGCATCAGGTGCCTCGTGTCAACGCCTATCTTCTGCTCCTTCAGGGTGCCGGCGAGCTCCCTGACTATCGTGTTCCTTGCAGCCTCAATCCCGAACTGCCTGTACATCGCGAAAACGTCATTGGTGTAGAGCCTTGAGGCATCCACCCCGTCCACACCTATTATGTCCTTGATGTTGCTTCCCGCCGCTATTATGTAGAACTCTCCGCCCTTCTCCTGCTGAATTATGGCCTTACCGGCGCCCTCTATGCCCTGTATGACCTCCTTCATTATCTTGACGCTCGTGGCGCGCACCTCTGTCATGTTCTTCGTCCTGAGCTTTATGAGTATGTTGCCGTCCTTCTCGACCCGGGTCGGCGCGCCTATCTTCTTGCTGACCTTCTGGGCTATCTGGCTCGGGGTGAGGTCGTTCGCCCTCACCGTCTGCTCGTCCAGCACCAGCTTTATTATGCCCTTGGAGAAGTTCTCCAGGGCCCTCTTGACTATGGAGTTCATCCTCACCTCGCTGATCTTCTTAAGTATGACCTCCGCCTTGTCAAAGCTCTTCTTTGCATCCCCAGTGAGATAAACATAGGTTATCGGCGTCGCCGGCTTCTTCCTCGCGTCCACGAGTTCGACTATGCGCGGCAGTCCAGAGGTGGCTATGGTTGACTCTATTCCTGCAAAGTGGAAGGCCCTCAGAATCATCTGGGTGCCTGGCTCTCCGAGCGACTGCGCGGCTATCATGCCTACGGGCTCGCCGTACTGGATCTTATGCTCGTTTTTCTCCTTGGCCATTTACTCACTTTCTATCTCCAGGAACTGGGACATCATCGGGTTGACCGCGTCGCCCCCGTAGGTTGTCTGGATTATGTTGTTGTTCACGTCCCTTACGCTCAGGTCGTTCTTCACGTAGTAGTCCTGGAGGGCGTTCGAGAGCCTTCTGTACAGGTAACCGCTCCTTCCCGTCAGGAGCGCCTTGTAGACCTCTGAACCTCTTGAACCGACCGCGTGCATGAACAGCTCGACCGGGCTCATTCCCGAGTAGTAGCTGGTGGTGATGAAGCCGTGCGCCACCGGGCCCACATCTCCCGGCGCTATGTGCGGCAGCACCCTGTTTGAGTAGTATCCACTCTTTATCCTGCCTCCGCTCAGGGTTGCCTGCTGGCCCAGGAACATGCTCATCTGCTCCAGGTTCAGCACGTTTCCTCTGGAACCGGACTTTGCCATCTCCACTGCGCTGTTGCTCTCCCCTTCGTGCTTGACCAGGATCTCTCCCGCCTTGTTTCTGGCGATGTTTAGCTCTGTTATGATTATTCGCTCCAGGGACTCGCGCAGCGTGTATCCGATGAGCGGCTCGAGCTTCTTTGCCTTGTACTGGGCGATGAGGTCGTTGACCTTCTCGAAGGTCTCCTTCACCACGCGGGCCCTCTCCTTCTCCATGGCCTCGTCTATGGCGTACTCCTTCACCCCCACCGTGACCCCTGCGAGGGTTACGTAGGCGTCGGCAAGCTTTGAGGACTGGAAGATGAACTCCTTGAGCCTCTCGAAGCCGAAGTCGTTCGCGATCTTCACGAACAGCTGGTTTCCGCCGCCGTAGATCTCCTTTGTAATTATTCCCTCTGTGAGCTTCCCGTTCTTTATCCTCACCGTTCCGCTGCTCCTCTTGCTCAGGAAGTCCAGCCCCCTGGGCAGAAGCATCGAGAAGATGTCCGTGCCCTTGTAGAGCCCGCTCTTCTGCTCCGTAGGCAGCTCGTAGATGTCCGCTATGCCGAGAAGATAAACAGCCTCGTCCTTGGTCAGGAGCGTGCCCTCTTTCGTGAGGTCGTACATGCCGCTGATCCCGTCCTCGCTGTTGGTTATTATCGCATCCCCGTCCTTGGGCGAGAACACCTGGTACTGAACATCCATCAGGAGCCGGGCCTCTGCCTGCGCCTCCAGCGTCTGGGGCACGTGCAGGTTCATCTCGTCTCCGTCAAAGTCTGCGTTGTATGGTGAAGTGGTGCAGAAGTTGATCCTGAATGTCTTCCCGGGCAGGATCTTGACCTTGTGGGCCATGATTGAGATCCTGTGCAGAGACGGCTGCCTGTTGAACAGCACTATGTCCCCGTCGACCAGCTGTCTTTCAAGTATGACTCCGGGGGTAAGCTCCTTGACGAGCTCCTCCCGGTTCGCGTCTATTGCGCGCTTCCTCTTGCCGTCCTTCGCTATTACGTTTATCACGTTGGGGTAGGTGGTGCTCAGGAGCATCGCCTTTGCGTACTCCAGGTTCCACGCCGTTATGTAGAATGGCACCGTAAGCTTCGAGGCGATGTCCGGCGGGACCCCCACCTCGTCGATGTTGACGTACGGGTCCACGCTGATTACTGTTCTGGCCGAGTAGTTGACCCTCTTTCCGCTGAGGTTGTACCTGAAACGGCCTTCCTTGCCCTTCAGCCTCTGGGCCAGGGTCTTAAGCGCCCTGCCGCTGCGGTGGCGTGCAGGTGGTATTCCAGATGTCTCGTTGTTGAAGTATGCGGTCACGTGGTACTGGAGAAGCTCCCAAAGGTCGTCTATGATGATCTGGGGTGCGCCCGCGTTGATGTTCTGCTCCAGCCTCTGGTTGATCCTCATTATGTCCACGAGCTTGTGGGTGAGGTCGTCCTCGCTCCTCTCTCCGGACTCAAGCGTGATTGACGGTCGAACGTTGACCGGAGGCACCAGCAGCGCGCTCAGGACCAACCATGACGGATCGCTTACGGCAGGGTCGATGTTGATCAGCTTGAGGTCCTCCTTGCTTATCCTGCTGACCTTGTCCCTTATCTCGTCGGGCTTTAGCCTCCTCTCTCCTATCGTGAAGAAGGTGGGTTGCGCAAACCTGAGCTTCGGCTGCAGGGCATTGCAGTAGGGGCACTTCTTGCTCGACTTTATCTTCGCCTGCGGGCCCCTGATCTTTGTCTCGTTCTCCGCGGTAAGTTCGGCCCTCTCGGCGTTCTCCAGCAGGACCTCTTCCGTGCCCCTGCTCTCCCTCAGCTTCTCGATATGTTTTTCGTCAAGAAGGATGCGGTGGCACTCAAAGCAGGTCGCGTGCATTATCATGTAAAGTATCTTTGAGAACTCTGAATGAATGACCGGGCGGACCAGCTCCAGGTGGCCAAAGTGGCCTGGGCAGGTCTTTGCGCGTGCCCCGCAGGTCTTGCACACCAGGCCCGGGTCAATGACTCCGAGTCTTTGGTCAAGAAGGCCGCCGTCTATCGGGTAGCCGTCCTCGTTGTAAGTGTCAGGTACTGTGAGCTTGGCTGCGCTCAGCTTCTTGATCTCCTCTGGTGAGAGGATTCCGAACTGTATAAAGTTTATTGCTTCAGCCTGCATAAAATCACTCCCTCATCTTAACCCTGGGCATTATGTGCAGGGATCTTATCTCGTCCAGCAGGACCTTGAACGCATAGCTCATCTCGACCTCAACGAGCGCCGTGTTCCCGCAGAGCGGGCAGACGTTCGTGCGCTTCAGGAAGTCATGGTAACCCATGCCTCCGCACTGCTTGCAGATTAGTACGGCCGTCTTGTCGCTCTGGTCAAGCATGCGCTCCTTCAATAGGAGGCTCGCGCCGTGGCCGATAAGCGCATCTCGTTCCATTTCACCGAATCTCAGCGCACCCTGCCTTGCCTTTCCTTCCGTAGGCTGGTGCGTGAGGATCTGCACCTTTCCTCTGCTCCTTACCTGCATCTTGTTGCTTACCATGTGGTAGAGCCTGTTGTAGTATGAAATTCCTGTGAAGATCTTCGCCCTGAACGGCCTTCCCGTCATTCCGTCGTAAAGCACGTCGTCTCCATTCTCGTCGTAGCCGCCCTCCTTGAGCATCTCCGCGTACTCATCAAGCCTGTCCCTTCCCGACTTCGTGAATGCGGTTCCGTCCACCTTAGTTCCTGCGACAGCGCCCGCCTTCCCTGCTATTTCCTCAAGCAGGTGACCGAATGTCATACGAGTAGGTATGGAGTGCGGGTTGAGCAGCAGATCCGGCACAACGCCATCTGCAGTAAACGGCATGTCCTCATTGTTTGCTATGAGCGCGACTACTCCCTTCTGCCCGTGCCTGCTTGCGAACTTGTCTCCCCTCTCAGGAACCCTTATGCTGCGCACCCTGACCTTCACCGTCTTTGTTGCTCCAGGGGTCTCTGTGAATATGACACTGTCTACGACGCCGTTCTCTCCCGGCTTCAGAACCACTGAGTCGTCACGAGTGCGCTCCTCAAGGCCGCTTGCGCCGATGTTTTCCTCAAGGAACCTCGGAGGCGCCACCTTTCCGACCAGAACGTCGCCTTCAACGACCGGCATCTCCGGTTCGATTATCCCGTCCTCGCTGAGTTTGGAATAGGCGTGCTCTCCCATGTAACCCTCTGATGTGGCTGACGGAATCTTGAAGCGGTCGCGCTGGCCTCCAGGGTACCTGCGCTCCTCGTCTGCGTAGGACTTGTAGAACATGCTGCGGCCGACTCCGCGCTCAACCGCGCTGCGGTTGAGGACTATTGCGTCCTTCATGTTGTATCCGTAATAAGTGGTAATTGCGACTACCAGGTTCTGCCCGCTTGCATGCCTCTTCACATCGAGCGTCTCATAGGGGACCGTTGTCGCTATCGGCGCCTGTGGGTAGAAGAGCAGGAAGGCGCGAGAGTCGAACCTCTGGTTGAAGTTTGTAACGTAAAGCCCCTCTGACTGCTTCATGTAGTTTGCGCTCATTGCCTGACGCGCCGAGGCGTTGTGCTCCGCGAAAGGCGCAAGGTTTGCTGAAAGGCCGAAGATCGAGGCGAGGTCGAAATCAACGTGCGTGTGATTCTCGGTTATCGCCTCCTCGGTCAGTGCGACAAGCGCGTTTTCCTCCTCTTCAGCGTCAAGGTACTCGACGATGCCGCTGCGCACCAGGTAGTTGAAGTTTATCTCCTTCTTCACAAGCCTCTCCAGAAGCTCCTCCGTGAGCTTTGACTTGCCCCCCTCCACTATCACGTAGGGCTTCCTTAGCCTGCCCCTGTCTGTGTTTATGTTGATGCTGTTGAGCTTCTCAACGTAGGCTATGTTTATCTCTCCCGAAAGCTGACCCTTCCTGCGTGCTCCGCGAACCTCATGGATGAACTTAACCGGGTCCTCGACTGAACCGATGGCCCTGCCATTCAAATATACATAAGCTTTCTTTTGAGCATCCATAGAATCAAACCGGCTTTATCGTTGCGAGCTTCTTCAGCTCCTCGGTGGTCAGGGCCTCGTCAGCACCCACCGTAACCTTGGCCATAAGCGCAAGGTACTTTGTAAGTCCAACTTCCTGTCCCTCCGGGCTCTCTGTCGGGCAGATCTTGCCCCACTGGGTTCCGTGGACGTCGCGCGCCCTGAAGTGCGGGTGCTTCTTCGCCAACGGCGACTTTATCCTTCTTAAGTGTGCGTAGGTGCTAATCAGGTTTGTCCTGTCAAGAACCTGTGAGACTCCCGTCTGTCCGGCAACCCAGGTGCCTGTTCCCATGGCGTAGGCGATCTTCTCAGTAAGCGTGTCCGGGCTGATTATCGACTGCATGCTTAGGCGTCTTCCTCTCGCACTCATTCTTTCTATCTGGTACTTTACCTCCTTGAGGAAGAAACGGAATGCATAGGCGAACAGCTCCTCCATGAGCTCGCCTGCGAACCTCGTGCGCTTGTTTGCGTAGTGGTCCTTGTCGTCCTGTCTTATCATCTTGTTCGCGACAGCGGTTGACTTCTTCGCCATCTCCAAGAGGTACTTTGCCTTCTCCTTCCTCGCCTCCACCTCGGAGCCGATGTGCGGCAACAGGTAGTTGTCGAGTTGCGTCTCCGCCCTCTTTATCTGGTACTCCTTTGCCTGGCCTGGGGCCGCAAGTTTTCCTATCTCCAAGAGTGCCTCCGCAGGCGTGAGGACGCCTCCGCCCTCTTTGTTGATTGTGCTAAGCTCGATGTTGAGCAGGACGTCGTTCTTGAACGGCAGCATTATGCTTGCATACTCCTTTATGTCGTCTATCTGCATCCCGAGCGCCCTGAGGAGCATGAGCATCTCCAGGCTCCTGTTTACCGTCGGGAAGTCCACAAGGAACATCCCGTTCTGGTTTCTTGTGACAACGCATCTTGCGCGGAAGCCGGGAGTTGCTGAAAAGACGCGGCTCTTGACCTCGCTTCCCTTCTTCTCCCTGGTCGTTATTATTCGGTTTGATGCAACGTCGTCAAGCCCGATAAGGACCCTCTCGACGCCCTTGATTATGAAGTATCCGCCGGGATCGTCAGGATCCTCGCCGTTCTCTATCAGCTGGGTCCTGCTCATCGACTTGGTGTGGCACAGATTACTCTTTACGATTATGGGGATGTCGCCGACATAGACCTCTCCGTAGGAAGCCGTTTTCTCTATGCCCCTTATCACCGGGACTACCTCCATGTAGATCGGCGCAGCATAGGTTATGTTGCGAAGCCTTGCCTCGTTAGGAAGGATGTTTCTGCGTGAGCTGTCGGCCTCGATTATGGAAGGGCTGCCTATTCTCACCGTGCCGAGCTTGAGCGCGAACCCCTCTACGCTGGGCTCTATGGTTGTCTGGTTGCCCATCGCCTTGGGGATGCCTGTGTCGAGGAAACGGTTGAAGCTGTCGACCTGGTGCTGAATGAGCGCCGCCTGCGTCAAATACGAACCTAGTAAGATGTTTTTCTCTTCCATGAAAACCAACTGACGCTGGGGGTTATCCTTCGACAACGAGCCTGTAGTTCTTATACTCGCTGCCGTACTCCTTTCTCTTTATCTCCAGCACATCTCCCACGGCGGCGCCCGCGCGTATCGCCTGGGGGTCTGTGCTCAAAATCTTAGGCAGGTTGTCCGCCTTCAGATTAAGTTTTTCAAATATGACTTTTACTTCTTTGTTATCGAGTTTATCGTGTTGAGGAATGAATTCATGATTAGATTTTTCTGACATCCATACACCACTCAAAAACGAGCAATAGCTCTAACAGTCAAGCTATAGGCACAGCATATATTTGTTTAAAAAGGTTTAAATAGCTTTGTTAAAAGCGGACAGATTGGTTACATCTCTTTAACTGTATTGTTTGTCATTCCCGATCGCTAAAATAGCAAAACCCACACCAGAACCCCCAATTTCTAAGACGACAGGAATAAACAAAACGAAATTGTACAGCAACTTTAAATATCATAATCGCATAATTTATATGGGGAACAAAAATGGTAACAGCAATAGCTGAAGCAAAGAAAACAGAACCGAGAAGGTTCGCTCCGTTTGCTAGCGGAGACGCTAGGGCCATGTCCTACGCCACAAACTTTCCTGAGCTCCGCAACGGTTTCAGGGAAAGGCTTGAGACTGAGCTCCAGCAGCGTGCCCTTGAGCAAGCGGTGCGCGACAGGCAGCACGCAACCATGTGGTTTATGCGCAACGAGCTCCGAAAGCTCATGAGGAAAGAAGAGAAGAATAGAAAGATCCTAGAGGAGCACAAAGATCGGAACAAGACGCTCCATAAGGTACTGGCCTGGGGAATGGTTTTGTTCCCAGTCGCCTTCGAGCTATCCAAGAGCATACCGCAGGTCGAGAGATTCTACGATGACATGCTCAACAAGGTCGGGTTCAACACATTCCTAACCGGGGTGGTTGCTGGGGGTGCGGTTGCCTACCACGTAATAAAACCTGTAGCAAAAGCCGTCGTTTCTGGATTCTTGGCGGTGCGGGAGCAGACAAAGGTAGACGAGCTCCAAGCCAAGATAAAGAAGCTGAAGAGGGAAACCAAACGGGCGAAGAGAGATGCCCGGAAGGCATGCAAAAGGGCAAAACACCAACACCTAATGCCCGTCATGATAGGCCCTTCTTAGTCAGCGAGCCAGCCAACGCAACATGCATTTATAGTTTGCCCTCTAATTTTTCTTTGATTAAATGGCGGAGTTCGAGGTAACGCCCTACGAAGTCAAAGGGGAGGTCAACTACGATGAGCTGGCCAAGCGTTTCGGCATCTCTTTGATTGACAAGAAACTGCTTCAAAGGATAGAAAAACTCGCAGGCGGCTCCCAATTCATGCTCACCCGTGGCATCTATTTCGCCCAGCGCGACATGAACTGGCTGCTTGATGAGTACGAAAAAGGCCACAAGTTCTATGTTTACACGGGCATAGCCCCTTCAAACAACATGACCATAGCGCACCTGATGCATTTTGTCATGGCGCGATGGCTCCAGGAGAAGTTCGGCGCAGAGGTCTACATACAGATACCTGACGAGGAGAAGTTCCTGAAGAAGGACTCCAATCTCACCCTAGAGAAGGCCAATGAACTTGCCCGTGATGCAGCAGTCAATATAATCGCTCTTGGTTTTGACAAAAAGAAGACAAAGATAATCATAGACACGGAGGCTGCAGACAAGATGTACAAGCAGGCGGTGCGTGTGGCCAAACACATAACATTTTCGACGATAAAAGATGCATTCGGATATGGCAACGACGCAAATCTTGGATCAATATTCTACACTAGCATGCAGGCCGTGCCTGCGTTCATCAAGTCCGTAGAGGACGGCAAGAACGTCCCCTGTTTTATTCCCATGGGCATCGACCAGGATGTGCACTTCAGGATCGCCAGGGATGTCATAGAAAAGCTCGGCTATTATAAGCCGGCAGTCATGAACAGCAAGTTCATGCCCGGCCTGAAGGGACAGCAGAAGATGTCGGCCAGCGATCCGGACAATACTATTTACCTAAATGATTCTCCTGAGGAAGTCAGGAGAAAGGTGAATCGTGCCATAACCGGCCAGCAGTCCACCGCAGAGCTGCAGAAGAAACTAGGCGGCGATCCGGACAAGTGCGCTGTTTGCCAATACTTCAAGTTCTTCTTCGAGCCTGATGACAAGAAACTTGCCGCAATCTTCAAGGCAGAACGCGATGGCACGATACTTGCAGGAGAACACAAGGCACAGCTCACAACCGCAATAAACAACTTTTTGGAAGAGCACAGAAAGCACCGCGAAAGGGTCAAGGGCCATCTCGACGAATTCTTGCTCAAATAGGTGCTGCGGTGTCCGCATGGCAATAATTGGGATAGAAAGCAGCGCCCACACGTTCGGAGCCGGTGTGGTAAGAAAAGGACGGATCCTGGCCAACGAAAAATCAATGTTCAAGATAGGCAAGACGGGAATGATACCTGCCGAAGTTGCACAGGCGCACATCGAAAACGCGGCGGACGTGATCAGGCGCGCATTAGCCACCGCAAGGATAAGCCTGGACGAGATAGAAGCGGTCAGTTACACCATGGGCCCTGGCCTTGGACCCTGCCTGCAGGTCGGAATGCTCTCCGCAAAGACGCTCGCATCAAAGCTCAAGGTCCCGATAATCCCTGTTAATCACGGGGTGGCGCACATAGAGATAGCGAAGCAGGCGACCGGATTCAAGGACCCGCTTGCGCTGTATGTCAGCGGCGGCAACTCGCAGATACTGAAACTGGACGATAACAAGAGAGGATACCACATACTCGGAGAGACTTTTGATGTGGGTGTTGGAAATATGCTCGATGCGTTCGCCAGAAAACTGCCACTTAACCCTGCCTGGGGTTCAGAAGTCGAGAAAGCGTCGAAAGGAGGCGTTTACCTGCGGATGCCCTACACCGTCAAGGGGATGGATTTCTCGTTCACCGGGCTGCTAACGCATGCAATCTCCTTGATAGGCAAGGAAAAGAGAAATGATATTTGCTATTCACTGCAGCAAACTGCTTTCGCAATGCTCTGTGAAGCGACGGAGAGGGCAGCCCTGCTGACAAACAGCAAGGAGCTGTGCGTTTGCGGCGGCGTTGCCCAAAGTTCTACGCTTGCAGCCATGCTCAAGGAGGTTGCGCGTTCGCATGGGATGCGTTTCGGCCGTGCACCTGACGAGTTGAATGCTGACAACGGCGCGATGATAGCCTTTTTGGGCGAGAAAGTAATGGACCATGGTGCCGTCGCCATGAATAAGTGCGAGGTAAGGCAAAGATACCGGATCGATGAGATGAAACTCTATGGTTAGAAAAGTTCTGAGCGAAGGCGCCGAGTCGCATCTCTACAGCGAGCGCATCTACGGTCTTGATGTTGTTGTAAAAGTCCGGGAGCCCAAGAAGTACAGAACTGCAGCTCTTGACAACGAATTAAGGAAGAGCAGAACAAGAACGGAGGCGAAAGTGCTCCACAGACTCAAAAATGCCGGTCTCAATGTTCCTGCACTGATCGCGGTCGGGAAGTACTCTATATTCATGGAAAGACTCAGCGGGAAGCTGCTCAGGGACACCAGGGCAACCCCCACAATCCTGGGAGAGATCGGTACTGCCCTCGCAAAAATGCATACAGCCGACGTGGCCCATGGTGACTTCACACCGGCAAACCTGATGATTTGCGGCCACTCTGTTTTTGTGATAGACTTCGGCCTCGCTGAAATAACGACGAGCATCGAGGAAAAAGCCCTGGACCTTCTTCTAATCAAGCGTTCCCTATCCGAAACCGAGTATGGCCGTCTGCTGGAGAGTTACAGGAGGCACTACGGCGGCGCAGCCCAGACGCTGAAAAGGCTCAGCGCAATCGAGCAGCGCGGCAGATACCAGACCAGGACGCTCGCTTAGCTCACCACCAAATTAATTATGCGGCAAACCAAGGCTAGAGCTCTCCTACTCTTCGCTTCTGGGCTCTCTTGATTCTCTTTCTGCGCTTCTTTACCCACTTCCAGCGCATCCGGCCCTTCTTCTTCCACTTCCTAGGTATGCTTCCCAGATGAACACCAATGCAAAGGTTATTTTTACAGCAAAAGTATAATAATACTTCTACATTTCATATGTTACGGGCATAGAAGAAACGCACAATTTTAGTTATAAACACAGAATAGCAACGATGTAAACCCCGCAAGGTGCAATGTATGGCAGAAGAAACACAAGCTCAAACCTCCCCAACTCCACCCAGCGCGCCTTTTCCGGACGAAAGGCCCAATCGCCTGAGGGGCATAATGCTTGCAGTGGTGGTGGTAGTCGTAATAGCAATCGTAGCCTACCTTGGCTTAAGCGGACTGGGCTATAAATCGCCGATATTTAGCAGTACAACTTCACCGTCAACAACCCTCCCGACCACTACAGTTTCAACACCCCTCGGCACTGCCTCCACAACAACCATCGGTTCCGGCTTTGAAGGATGCCTTGGTGGCGGAACCGCGCAGATACTGAACGGTGCCTTCTCCACAGGAAATTATCTAGGATGGACGGCGACCGGAGGCTTCGGCACAGCGCCCTCAAATGTACTGTACGACAATTCAAACGGAATTTATTACGGCAGCCCCTGGACCGGCTACTCCCATCCCTTCTTCGCAACAACCTTTACTGGTGGCATCTCCGTTTCACCCGGCAACCTCACTTCTAACGTATTCCAGGTCACCGAACCCTACCTGAACTTCCAGATAGTCTCGGCCGCAAGCCAGAACCTATACTTGGAGATACTGAAGAACGGGCAGCCCGCCATAAGGGCCTACTACAACACCTTCGGAAGCAACGGCACCGCCAGCTCAAGCACCTTCAAGAATGCAAGCATCTCGCTCGCCCCGCTGCTCTGCAGCAACGTGACCGTGAGGGTGGTAAGCTCCGTAGTCTCGAGCATCTCGACGCGATTCCAGTTCATAGGGGTGAGCGGCTTCTACCTGAGCCAGAACCCGGTAAGCAACCCCGGCGTTCTTGTCAACCAAAGCATATTGGCCGCAAACTAGGCCGTCAGTGTGGGAAACATGAAGCTCTATAACACCCTAACAAGAAAGGTGGAAACCTTCAAGGCGATAGAAGAAGGAAAGGTCGGCCTCTATGCCTGCGGCCCAACTGTTTATTACTACGCCCACATAGGGAATATGTTGCCCTACGTATTCTGGGACATTCTCAAGCGCACGCTGACCCGCGATGGCTACAAAGTAAAGTATGTCATGAACATAACCGACGTAGGGCACCTGGTAAGCGACTCCGACGTTGGCGAAGACAAAATGCGAGTCGCAATGGAGCGGGAGCACAAGAGCCCGCTCGAGATAGCGGACTTTTACACCAAGAAATTCAAGATGGATGTCAAAAGACTCAACATCGAAGAACCCAACGTGCTTCCAAAAGCAACCGACCACATCCCCCAGATGCTCTCGCTGATAGAAAAGCTTGACAAAAAGGAATTTCTGTACAAAATAAGCGGCGCCGAAGGCGGGATGTACTTCGATACCTCAATGTTCAAGGAGTACGGCATCCTTACCGGACACAACTTCGACGAGTTAAACAAGATGCAGCAGGCCGGGGCAAGGGTTGGAAGGCCCGATGGTCTGAGAAACGTAACTGATTTTGCAGTCTGGCGATTCACATCTCCTTCAATCAAAGACATGGTTTGGGACACACCCTATGGCAAGGGCTTCCCCGGTTGGCACATAGAGTGCAGCGCCATGAGCATGATGTACCTCGGAGAGCACTTTGACATACACGGCGGCGGGATAGACCATATCCCGATACACCACACAAACGAGATAGCGCAGTCGGAGGCAGCAACAGGAAAGAAGTTCGTCAACTATTGGATACACAGCAACCACATGCTGGTCGATGGCAAGAAGATGAGCAAGTCGCTGAAAAACATTTACACTGTGCAAGATCTTATCGACAAGGGGTTCTCGTCCATCAGCTACCGGTACTTCCTTGCAACGAACCACTACCGAAGCCAGCTGAACTTCACCTTCGAGGCCCTGAAGCACGCCGAAGAGACCCTAAAGTCGCTCTACGTCTTTGTCAGCAAGACCAGCGCACTTCAGCCCACCGGAAAGACAGACCCTATGTTCATAAAACGCCTGGATGAGCTGCACGCCGAGTTCTTTGAAAGCATCAATGATGATCTGAACGTCCCGGTTGCGCTTTCGAAGCTCCATGAGCTGGTCAATGCCACCTCACACCGCGCCAGCAAACTCGGCAAGGAAGAAGTCAGCAAGGTTTTGAAAATAATTCTGGATTTTGATTCTGTACTCGGTCTACGTTTTGAGGAACACCTGAGCAGTGCACTCCCTCAGGATGCAAAGAAGCTGATAGAGCTGCGCGAGCAGGTTCGCGCAGCAAAGGACTTCAAGAAGGCCGACGAGCTCCGCGAAAAACTGAAGACCGAGTTTAAGATAAGCGTTGAAGACACCAAGGAAGGCACCCTCTGGTACACCTCCTCCTAGTTTTATTCGGTGGGCGCCGCAGCAGGAGCCGCAGAGCCTGAATCGGTTGGCAATACCCTTCCTCCCCGCCTCTTCTGCCTGCCCACCTTCGCCGTTGCGAACACGATGGAGAGATCCTCCTGCCTTTCCCCGTCTATCCAGGCCTTTATGTAGACCGGGATGTTCCTGAACGGTTTTGAGTACCTGTCTGTGAAGCTGTAGACGCTGGCCTCGTGCTTCAATATCCCAACCATGACGCCATAGTCCAGATACCTCTTCCAGGTCGCTAGCGGAAGGTCGTTGCTGCACTCCTTGAGCCGCAGGGAGCCGCGCTTCTTTACCTCGCAGAGCGCCATGGAGAACCTGTAGGCCCTCGTCTCATTGTCGAAGTACACCTTCGCGACCTCGCGCACCGTGGGCTCCTTCAACTTCTCCTTCAACGGAGCATCCTCAAACTCCCAGTACTTGATTGACACTGAATCGCCAAATATATGGAACAAAGCTAGCTTTTAATCTTTTCCATAGAATTGAAAACTTTTACCTGCTCTTCGTGTCCCCTCCAAAAAGCCAAATATACTCGACAATTGGGCATAAGAAAGCTTTATATATGTTATCAGATAATACTTAAACCAACTAGAGAATCAAGCAAAGCAACCAAATTCTTCGCTTTGACAATATCTACTTAATCAGTGATAACATGGGAGAAAAACCACACCTAAACGTGATTTTTATAGGGCACGTAGACCACGGTAAGTCTACGACAGTAGGACGTCTACTCTACGACACGAAATCAGTCACAGAGCAGGACATGAAGAAGATAAGGGAAGAGGTTACAAAGTACAACCGCCCTTCCTTCGAGTTTGCGTTCGTCATGGACCAGCTGAAGGAGGAACGTGAGCGTGGTATCACCATAGACATCATGCACAGGGACTTCCAGACGCCCAAGTTCTACTTCACGATCATAGACGCACCGGGCCACCGCGACTTCGTAAAGAACATGATTACAGGCGCAAGCCAGGCAGACGCTGCGGTTCTAGTAGTCTCAGCAGTGGACGGGATTCAGGGCCAGACAAGAGAGCACGCATACCTGGCAAGAGTGCTCGGTATCTCCCAGCTAATTGTTGGAATCAACAAGATTGACGCTGCAAACTATGACAAGGCTAAGTTCGAGGACGTAAAGGCCAAGGTCACAGAGCTGCTCAAGACGGTCGGTTACAATGTCGACAAGGTAAAGTTCGTTCCTTACTCTGCTCTGCAGGGAGACAACGTAGCAACCAAGTCGGACAAGATGTCCTGGTTCACAGGGCCTACACTGCTTGGTGCGCTAGACGAGTTCACCGTTCCGGTAAAGCCTTTGGACAAGCCGCTAAGACTTCCTATTCAGGACGTATACAGCATCTCCGGATTCGGAACCGTTCCAGTAGGAAAGGTCGAGACCGGAGTGATGAAGCCTGGCGATCAGATAATCATAATGCCTTCTGGCGTAAAGACAGAGGTCAAGAGCATTGAGATGCACCACCAGCAGCTTCAGAAGGCCGAACCTGGCGACAACGTCGGATTCAACCTGAAGGGAGTCGACAAGAAGGACATCCAGCGCGGAATGGTAGTCGGACCTGTGAGCAACCCTCCCTCAGTGGTGCAGGAGTTCACGGCCCAGATCGTGGTCATAAACCACAAGACCGCAATCGCGAAGGGATACACCCCTGTCTTCCACATACACACCGCACAGATCGCGGCAACGATAACCGAGATTATGGAGAAGAAGGACCCCAAGACGGGCCAGACTCTTGAGAAGAACCCTGAGTTCATCAAGAACGGGGACATCGCCTTGGTGAAGATCAAGCCTACAAAGCCCGTTTGCGCTGAGGCCTACAAGGAGTTCCCACAGCTCGGCCGTTTCGCAGTCAGAGACATGGGTCAGACCGTAGCGGCAGGAGTAATCCTCGAGATAGTCAAGAAAACGTGATTGATTGCCCATAGCCCGGATTAAACTTATAAGCAGGAGCCCTACCGCGGCACGCGACATCGCGCGCCAGATAGTGGAGATAGCGAAGACCGCTGGAATAAAGTTCACGGGCCCTGTCCCCCTGCCTACGAGGAAGGTCAACATCTCGACCCGCAAGTCACCTTGCGGGCGCGGATCCCACACCTTCGAGCACTGGGAGATGAGGATACACAAGTGGCTGGTCGACATAGACGGCAGCGAAACAGCGCTGCGCCAGATCATGCGTATCCCTGTGCCTGACACCGTGCAGATTGAGCTAACTCTCAACTAATTTTTTCCTTTTTATTCTAGGGATAAAATGTACAAGCAAGCCCCGCGACCCAGCAACGAAGTTGCAGGACCGAAGGGCAGGTTCACCAGAGTGATAGAAAACTTCAAGTGCGAGCGCTGCGGAACCGAGGTGAAGGGCAACGGCTACACGGACCACTGCCCCAACTGCCTCACGAGCAAGCACGTCGATGTGATGCCGGGAGACAGATCCTCTCCATGCAAGGGCCTGATGGACCCTATCTCTGTAGATTACAAGGGAGGGGAGTTCAGGATCAACTACGAGTGCGAAAGCTGCAAGGAACACAAGAGCGTAAAGTCCGCACCCGACGACAACCAGGATCTCCTGATTGAGCTTTCGGCAGCGCACGTCTAAACAAAATCCTTATAAGCTTTGTTAAAGCAAGCATAGATTTACTGGCGACAGGATGAAGACGACTGGAAAAACCATAGTAGCTAAAGCGCCCGAGTCGAAGCGAGCGGCAGTACACTTTGTAACAGAGGAGTCGCATCGTGACGACCTGATGGCCATGTCGAGGCCTGTCGAGAAGCCCAAGAGCGCCGACCTAGCCGAGCTGATACGGCGCGCTTCGCCCGAAGGGCTGCACCAGTTTGACTGACTGTAAAACAGGCCCGCGGACACGCACCTATATAAACCTTTTTCTACTAATTATAGCCGGTGCTATTGTGACGACCGTGAGCTCCTAAAGGCTTATGTGTTGAGAGCTATTTTTGCTTGATGAAATGCATCATTCCTAGAGGAGTCCAACGATGTCACATTACCGCGTGAAATTGCCCTTTGGGCAATGGATATGAGGAGAAGCAAGCTTGAAAGAAATAATTTTTAAGCCACCTAGGGGATGGCTAGGCTCTAACAGCGTCAAAGACCGTGGCAAGCTGCGATAAGCTTTGGGTAGTTGCAAGCAAACGTTGAACCAAAGATAGTCCATTGCACTATGAATAGTGGTGCAGGCGCACGCGGGGAACTGAAATATCTTAGTACCCGCAGGAGAAGAAAGCAAACGCGATTCCGTTAATAAAGCGATTGAAAGCGGAGAAGGGCAAACTGAATCCTTGCGCGCAAGTGCAAGGAGATGTGGTGCAATTTTTAGACAGGTTCTACGAGATGAAGCTCTTGGAAAAGAGCGCCATAGAGAGTGACAGCCTCGTAGTCGGAGTAGGATCTGTTGTATTGTGTATGAGTAGTTCCGCTTAGTTATGTGGAGCGAAGACGGGGGCATTAAACCTCAACCCTAAATACTGGTTAGAGACCGATAGTGAACAAGTAGCGCGAGCGAAAGCTGAAAAGCACCCACACGCGTGGGAGTGAAACGATCTGAAACTAGGTGGTTACGAGAAGATAAGGCATGAAAGAGATGAAGTGGACCAAGCGAACGTCGAGAGGCGGGAGCCAAATCCACGGATCAGTGTCTTGTCCTTCTTCTCGAAGCAAGAGCCAGGGAGTGTATGAGTGTGGCAAGGCGAAAGCCGCAGTGAAAGCGAGTGCGCGCAGGCAACGAGGCGCAGGATATGAAAATATCTAAGTCACCTTCATACGACCCGAAGCCATTGTGATCTACGCGCGGCCAGGACGAAGTCGGGTTTGTACCCGATGGAGGTCCGCAACCAATCCTAGTATATCTGGCTGGGTGAGCTGCGGGTAGGGGCGATAGACCACTCGAACATGGCAATAGCGGGTCCCCTCCGAAGTATATTTAGTATAGCCCTAGACGAGCTTGCACACAAGGTAGAGCTACCGATTGGAAGTATTGGGATCGAAAGGTTCCGCCTTCTCTTCAAACTCCGAATATGTGTGCTGCGTAGACTCTGGGAGTCGACCCGCTTGGGTAAGCTAGGCGGGTGAGACTGGAACGGCAGCGACCTTGGTTAAGGTCCCTAAATCTTAGTTGAGTGTATCTAAAGACGGTGCGGTCTTAGACAGTCGGGAGGTAGGCTCAGAAGCAGCCACCCTTTAAAAAACGCGTCATAGCGTACCGATTGAGACTGCATTATCTGAAAATAAACGGGGCTAAACTAAGTACCGAGACCTAGGCATCTGAATATAAGATGGGTAGGGGGGCGTACTATGCGGCTAGAAGCACGGTCATGCGATCGTGTTGACTGCATAGTAGTGAAAATCCTGGTGTTAGTAACAGCATATAATGGTGAAAATCCATTACGTCGGAAGCACAAGGTTTTCCTTGCGATGATTGTCAGCTGGGAGTTAGTCGATCCTAAGCAGCCAGCCAATTACTCGGCTGCAAAAGGGAAGTCTGTTAATATTCAGACACTTATCACGTAGGAGTGGCAACACAAGACGTATTTCTGACGCTTGAGGATAGGTCTGCAACAAAGTGCAACTGGCCGCGGAGTCTCATTATGAGGAGAAGCGGCTAAATGAACAATATGACTGAATTCTTGAGCCCGTGAAAAGGGAATACGTAACGATCGTGATAAATCGTACCTAGATCCAGTACAGGTGCTGCTGGCCGAGAAGGCCAAGACGTGTCAGGAGAACCAAAGTTAGGGAAATCGGCAAGTTAGTGGCGTAAGTTTTCGAAAAGCCATGTCTGCGTTTAGTAAGCGCAGATAGCATTAACAAGGGGACGGCGACTGTTTATCAAAAACACAACTCGCCGCACAGCCGTAAGGCTTAGTATAGCGGGTGACGCCTGCTCACCGCTAGTCAGCGAAACCCCATTTCAATGGGACTAAGCCCTAGCAAAGAGCGGGAGTAACTCTGACTCTCTTTAGGTAGCGTAATACCTCGTCACTTAATAGGTGACTTGCATGAAGGGCGTAACGTCTGTCCCACTGTCCCAACTTTGGACCTGGTGAACTCACTACGTGGTGTACATGCCACGTTCTCACAGTGGGTAGCGAAGTCTCCATGAAACTTGACTATAGCCTGTTGCTGTTGTGTGAAGAACACTGCATAGCGTAATTGGGAGCGTCGATCCGTTTGCTTTGGCGGACGGGGAGCGACAATGTAACACCAATCTTTGTTCTTTACGCAACTTACCGCATTGCGGGACAACTGCAGGTGGATAGTTAGACTGGGCGGTTGCTTTCGATAAGGAAACGAAAGTGACCAATGCTCCGCTTAGGTGGGTTGGGAACCCACCGTCAAGCATAAAGGCAAATGCGGGGCTGACTGTACCGCGAAAAGCGTGCGGTGCAGATTGGAAACAAGGGCTTAACGAACTCTGGATGGTCTTTTAATGGGCCACCATGCTGTCAAAAAAGTTACTCTGGAGGTAACCGGTTCGTGGCCGGTGAGCGTTCACAGCGACCCGGCCGTTTGATACACCGATATGGGCTTAAGTTATCCTGGTGGTGCAGGAGCCACCAAGGGTTGGACTGCTCGTCCATTAAAAACTTACATGAGCTGAGTTCAGTACGTCGCGAGACAGTACGGTAGCAACTACTGTGAGTGTTAGTGTCAGAGGATAAGGCGTCCTTAATACGAGAGGAACGGGACACCGGCGCCTCTAGTTGATCGGTTGTCATTTATGGCATTGCCGAGTAGCCACGCGCTAAACGGATAAATCCTGAAAGCATCTAAGGATGAAGCCGTATCCGAAACGAGACACTTAGGGGGGCCATAGTACATGGCTTTGATAGAGCGGGCGTGTAGACAGGGAGCTTCGGCGACTTGTGAGCGTACCGCAACTAAACCCTAATATTTTCAAGCTTGCTTCTCCTATTTTTATTTTATAACCTTCAGCGTCAGCCATGCCCAGTATAAATATCTATAGAGCGTATTATTCATGAAATTCATGGTCAATTCGAAAACAACGCAGGCCCACCGCATCATCCTGGACGGCGCGATGATAAAGAAGTTGAAGCGGAACGGGGTGGAGGTCGCAACCGGCGCACTAAGGCCAATCAGGAGTAACGACGATGTGCCGCGAATCCTCAGAAGGATGGACGAGATGCAAAAAAGAACGGTCAGGGGCGGCAGCAGGATGAGATTTGCCGCAATCTAGCGGTTCTCAAGGCGTATCCTACCTCAAAATCATGCCTAAAGGCAAACGCAAGCAATAAATACATTAGATTTGTTATGTTATCGTGAGTCCTGTGCCAGACGAAAGCCTTCCAGCCCCGAAAATGGAAAAGATTATCTTTCCTGGCAAGATTCTGACCTCATTTGACGCAATAAAGACCAAACTTTCTCAGATTCCTTTCTATTCCATAGGCCTTGAGGACGACGGCCTCACCGTCGCACGCGTGGAGAGCAGGAACATCCGGAAGATGCCCTACCTCTTCTACATCATGAAGATAGCCAAGGAAGGCATAGAGATCGTCTACTCTGTCCCCCAGGATACGAGCGAGAGCCTTCGCCGCACCTCAATACTCCGCGACCTCGCCTCCATGCTCTCGAACCTTTCCGAGGACTATGAACTCTCCCAGGGCGAGCTTCTCCAGTACACCGATTCCACCCTTGACAAGCTTATCACGGGGCTCTCCCAGAGCTACAGCACCCTGTTCAACAAATACGACTCCATGCTCGACGAGTACCGTGCGCTGAAGAGGCTGAACCTTGAACTCTCGTCATCAAACAGGAACCTGACCATACAAACCGCGCAGCTCTCAACCGAAAACAAGAGCCTAAGCGCCGAGCTCGAGAAGCTGCAGAAGTACTCGGATGAGTCGCTCATGTCGATAATTCAGGAGTGGATCGAAGTGCACAACAACACCATAGACATCGAGATCTTCGCGAAGAACTACGGCATAACTGCGCCGCGAGTGGAGGAGATACTTGATAAGATGGTCTCGGCCGGCTATCTAGAGGTCCAAAGCTGAGGATCCCCATGAAATACGAGGTAACCGTAAACAAGCGCTTCTCATACATCAAGAGCTATAGGGTCCTGAAGAGCATGAAGAAGGACACCAATAGGGTCTCTCAACTGATGCAGTCCCTGATCGACAAGTACGTCCTCAAGAAGCAGGGCATTTAATGGTTTGTACATGAGCCCGAAATTGCCGAAGTTGCTGAAAAACAAGTTTATCCTAATTGGAATCATTGCGGCAGTACTCGTAGTTCTGCTCCTCGCCTTCCTCTACATCGACATCACCAGCACCATCACCAAGTTAACCCCTGTGGTTACTGTTGTCGGGCCGGTTAGCCTCAGCGCAAGCATTGCGGGCAAGGGTGTTCTCACCTACAACTATGCTACAAAGCTTGCAGCCTACGCAACCCTTAACTACGCTGTTGCAAACGCAACCCAGGCAAACCTCTCGCTGTCCGTATACCAGAAGGACCCCCTGTCCCACATATATCTTGTAAACACCGGAGCCGCGTGCAACTCCTGCTTTGACGAACCCTCTCTGTACTCCTCGCTCGCCACAAGTCTTCAAAATGCCGGTTTGATCCAAAACGCAACAACCCTGCAGAGCGTTGATCAGTACACTCTTAGCACCACGCCAGGCAATTCGATAATAATACTCTCAACAGGCCTCATGCCGGCCAGCCTTCTCCCTTTTACTGGGGTTGTGCAGACTCCTGGTGTGGCGAACATAACAATTCTCAACCTCCTTAACCGGGGAGACGCCATAATATACGTTGGGCAAAACTTCAGCAAGATGTTGAACCAGAACGGTCAGATCTACATAACCCCGCAAGCGACAATTGCAAACCTGTCGAAAGACGGTATAGCGACCTTCTCCCACACGAACTTCACCGAGTCACAGCTTAACTTTAGCACACCCGCCTACGCCTTCCGCGGCGGTTACCTCTACGGCGCCGTGGCCTACGCCAACGTGACAAACGGAACACTCATCGCATTCAGCAACTCGCCCACGGCGATCTGGAAGAATACAAGCCTGGAGGCTAGCGACCTTACGAAGGCAATCCAGTCCCGCTTCTGGATCAATCTCCTGGCCAACGGCTTCTACAACTTCAGCATAGCAAACACCACACCCGTTTCCACAAGATTGAACCTGTACACGACCAACAGCACGCTCAACTACACCCGCTCCGCACTCATAAACAACTCCTACTCGCTGGTGCATGCGCGCTTCTCAAACAAGAACTACAAACTAAACGTGGAGCTCCCGCTTTCACTCAGCTTCAACCAGAGCGGCACGCTTGCGATGCCATCTGTGATAGGGTACGGCAATCTGATCCAGATACAGACAAAAATCAACAGGCCCTCGAGCCGCCTTGCATTCAGCATAGCCCTCTACGACAGGGGGATGAACTTCGTAAACTCGAACTCCATCGGCTTCTTCAACACCTCCCTTCCCATAATCTACTACTACTCTTTCGGAAACATAAGGGTCGGGAGCTATTATCTCGCACGGCTCGTCGACATAAATGACAAGGCGTACAGCCAGGCGCTCTTCTACGTCCCCTATCTTAATGTTACACCCACCTACGCCAATTTCAAGACCGGCAACTTTTCATTCGCTGTTGTCAGCAACGGCCAGTCCGTCTCCGGCCTCGGATACCAGATCTCCCTGAACGGGGCCTACAACGAGTCCGGCACCCTCCAGAACGGGGAGCTAAATTATATTTTGCCGAAGGGGGCGATCATAAACTACGGCTACCAGCTGCTCAGTATCAGCCTAGGGAACAACATCTACCCGATAACCGAGTACTACGCCCAGCCCGCCAGCATACCCTCTCTGTACATAGAGTTCGGCGCGGCCGCACTTGTCATAATACTCCTCAATTTCATACTCCGCGCGCCGAACATCGATGAGTACTACATAGACGTATCCTCTCTGCCGCCGACAAAGAAGCAGGAGGTAACGCTAAGCGGCGACACGATTGTCAACCTTTTCGACACGATAAACTTACATTTCCACTGGAGATACATGCCGCTCACCTCCGAAGAGGTGAAGAACGGGGTGAACACAAACATAAGGTTCGGCAACACACCTGTTTCAATAACCCTGCAGAACACCAATGAGGTGCTCTACAAGCTTGCCGCCCAGGGCAAGCTCATCTATTCAGACGAGTACTACATTCCAAAGACGTGGCTTGATACCGCAAAGCACGATATAGAATATCTCATAATCTTCCGCAAGCTGCGCGACTTCTTCGTGGAGCACGCCATCTTCTTCACAGACCTGGACGTCAGCACAGAAGCGGACACGGTCATCACGGTCAAAAACAAGCAGACCCCCATATTCATCTACTCTACCCTATCGGGGATGAGGACGGCGCCTCTGCACAAGGGCACGAAGACGTTCTTCGTGATGATAAATGGGGAGGTGCGGCAGGAGCTCCAGGAGAAGCTGTACAACACCTACGGCAAGAAATCCTCGGCCCTGAGGCTTGCCATAGAGTCAAACAACCTGGAGATAATAGACGTGGACCATCTTGACGAACTTCTTTACTGATCCTGTCACTCTTCTATGGGCTCTTCTTCCTCTTTAGAAGAAGCCCTGGCACTCTCCTCTTCAGAGTCTTCAGCCGCATCCGGATTGAAGAGCTTGCTGTACTTCTTCTCTATCGTCGACTTAAGCCCGCTTTCAATCTTCTTGCTGTCCGTGCCGGTTATCTCGCTGAGGTCTTTGGAGAGCTGCGAGACGTAGCGCATGATCGTCTTGTACCTGGTCTCCTGAAGTTTTGTGTTCCTTACACCGCTGAGATACCGTTGCAGAAGCCTTCCGCAGTCCATCACCGCAAGGCGTATCTCCTCTATTATGTCGTCCTCTTTCGCGACCGCCTGCTTTCCTACGCCCGAGTATGGGACGTAGACGCTTGAAACGTTGACGAACACGCTGACCGGCTCCTGGTCGAACTTCGCTATTGAGTATCTCTTCCAATCTATGCTCTTGACCGCCTCCGTTATTGCGCAGTTTGAGCCGTCGAACAGCAATGGAACCTTGTTTGCAAAACGCAGTATGTTGCCTTCGGACAACGCCTCGGCGTCCCCCTCCTCGTTCTCCATGGTCTCGCCGGTCACCTTGCCAGCATCGCCTCCGTAGGCTATCCCCGCCTCGACCAGGAAAGGTATACCTCCCCTAAAGACCTTTGGTTTCCTCTCGACAACACTGGAGAACTGGGGGTTCAGGATATTCTTTATCGTAACTTCTATCTGCTTCTCTCCTATCATGGAAAGCGAGTCCAGCTCCGGAGCCATCCACTTCACCTGCTTGAACGCCTTTACTATCTTCTCCGCGTCAGCCCACTGTATCTTATTCGGATCAGCCTCCCAATCCACATCCTTTGCAATCTCCTTTAGCTCCGCCACCTTGCCCGGAGTGACCCTTGAGAAAGCCTCGGTCAGGAATCCCGTGAGTTTCCTATTTGTAGACCTGTGTGCAAACTCAAGGAAGTCGTTCGTGTCGACCCCGAGAGGATGCGGCAGTATCTCCTTGGGCCGCTTCGGCATCTCCTTGCTCGAGCGTATGAACGTTACCTCTTTGCCGGTCGGCTCGACGAGTATCAAGGTTGTGTGAGGATTGGACAGCGCGGTGCGCTTTATGTACTCGTAAACCCCGTGGTCGCTGTTCTCGTACTTTAGCTCGCCGAACTCGCCGGTTACCTCCGTGCCTGTGCCTTGTTCAGGGAGCTTCACCATGTTGGTTATGACCGGCTTGTTCGACTTGATGTCAATCGACACCTCGCATGAGTAGGCCTCCTTGCTCGTTCTCGCCTTGACCAGGATGGGTTTCCCTGTCGTTATCTTGGAGTAGAGCGTGCAGCCTGCTGCTCCGATGCCCTGCTGGCCCCTCTGTTGCAAATACCTGTGGAACTTTGTTCCCGCAAGAACCGTCGCCAGCGCCTTTCCAACATGCTTGCTCGGCATACCGGGACCGTTGTCCTTCACCGTTATCCTGTACTTGTCCTCCCCGAGCTCCTTGATCACGACCTTTATGTCGGGCAGTATCCCGGCCTCTTCGCAGGCGTCCAGCGAGTTGGTCACGTACTCGTGCACTATCGTGGTGAGCGAGCGCACCTTCCCCGAATAGCCGAGCATCTGGCTGTTTTTCCTGAAGAATTCCGATATGGAGTGCTCCTTGAACTCCTTGAAGATGTCGTCCGCGCTTGTCTTGATCGCCATCACATCGCACCCTGCCTGTATTTCCTTCTAATCCCCTCCATAATTCTATAAGCCCTCTTGTGCGTCCCCCCTTCGACCAGTATCTGGATTGCTGCCGTCGCGATGGCCATCTCCTCGTTCGTGCCTATCATCCCTACGGTGTGCCCGTATATCGACAGAACCGCTCCGCTTACAGACTCCATGTAGATCTTGGTCTTGCCCGCGCGCCCGATGATCCTCGCCTTTATCCGCCTTATCTGGTCCTCGTTCTTCAGGATGTCCTTCAGGTTTATGTACTTGAAGAAGTACTCATCGTTCAGCAGCTTGTAGGACTGGGTTATCGTGAACCCCCTTCCGAAGGCCTGGAGCACGTTCTTCGCGTTGTACTCCGCATAGGCCTCGCCGTCTATGACCAGCTCGTTCCCCTCTTCTATCTCTATGGAGCAGCCCAGGTCCCCCTGCACTTTCGGGAGGATCTTCTTGAGCGCGAGAACCCGTCGTTGGGGTATGAGTATCCGTTCCATCTCATCACAAATAGGCGTAGCTGTGTGCGGCCATTCGCCTTTCTAGCCGTGATATATTGCGACATAGCCCTATTTATTATTAATCGAGTCCAAGCCCACCTGTGATATTTTATATTTAGCAGTATAATCACTCAGTAATTCAACTGTTTTGAAACAAAATAAGGTATGAACATGGAAAATAACGAATCGATAAGATCGCTGAGCGCGCAGATAATAAACGCCTCGAAAAGACTGTACGAAAGGGGCCTCAACACGAGCAACACGGGAACCATAAGCGCCAGGATAGACGCCCACAGGATACTCATCACCCCGGCAAACGTGGACATGGGTGCGCTCCTGGAACGCGACCTCGCAGTCATCGAGCTGCTGGGGGACAAGCACGTCTCAGGACCCAAGCCCTCGCCCGAATACGTCGCCCACGCCCACATCTACAGGCTTGCAACCAAGGTCAACGCGGTTGTCCAGGCGCATCCCGAGGTTTCGCTCTCTTTGATAGCGGCAAGAGGAAAGACCGCACTCAATCTGCAGATAGATGAGGAGGCCGCCCTTTATCTTGGAAACGTTGCCACAGTACAGAAGCTCCCTTCGACAAGTGCGGCATTCGCAAGCTCCATAGCGACCAGAATCGCCAGGGGCAATGCCACCACTGTGATAATGGAGGGACACGGGACCCTGGCTGTCGGTTCAACCGTGCATGAAGCCCTGGGCCGCGTGGAGATGCTTGAGCACATAGCAACCAAGAGGATGCTCTACTACCTTCTGAAAGGTCGCTGAAGAAGGAAAAGATTATCTCTGCATACGCTTCATGCGTATCCTTGCTACTTTCTTAAGTCTGGACTTGGCCCTCACATTCCTGTAGGTCTTCCCGATCCTCTTTGTCTTTTTGCCCTTTACGCTTTTCTGTACCATATAATCAGTACCCTTACTCTAACCATTTATTTATGCCTTTCTGATTGTGCTCCCTGCCAATCTCGAAGATCTTGTCGGCATACTTTTCTATCCTGTCCGGCGAGAACTGATGCTCCTCGCACATGAACTTCATCAGCTTCTCCCGGTCGGGCTTGAAGCCCTTGCGCAGCGCCTGGAACTTCTCCTCGGTCATGTGCTCAACTTCTGGCTTCTCAAACAGGTTCAGAACGTCAGAAAGCTCAGTCTCTATGTCAACCCCGTACTTCTCCTTAACGTATGCGGCGACCTTCTTCTCTGTTTTGTGCTCTTTTACTATCTTAAGTGCAGTCTTTGGCCCAACCTTCTCCACCCCTGTGTTAAAATCCGTGCCTATCAACGCCCCCATCATGATGAACATGCGCTGGCTTACCCCGAATTTCTTAAGCAATGCATCCGTTGTCGAGCGCTCTATGTTCACGTTGACGTAGACATTCCTTCCCGGAAGCTTTCGCCTGCCAGACAACGTCAGATTTCTTATGATAACCTTTGCACCAAATAGAAATGAGTCATAATCCTGGCTGCCAACCGCATAAACCAATCCGTCTCTTGTCATTTGCGCCGCCTGTCCCTCCCCCTCGCTTGGAGCCTGGAGGAACGGAACACCCATGTATCCCAGAAGCTCCTTCCCGCTCGCCACAATCTCCCTGTTTATCCTCGTGCTCGCCATGGCATGCGTGCGCGCCTCTTCCATCATCCCCTTCGCCACCGCCTCCTCCCAGGCCTTCTTAGCCTCCTTGCGCCTGCTCATCCTAGCCTCTATGGTTCTCTGTTTGAGTGCCGGAGGCACCCCGTCAAAGACATAAACAGGAATTATCCTCTTTTCGAGCAGGTTTACCGTTCTGTAAAAGAGACCGGAGAGATGGCTTGTGACTCTCCCCTTTGAATCCGTGAGCGGCGTTCCGTCAGGCCCCCTTATTATCGAGAGAAATTGGTAGATTGCATTATAGGCGTCTATGGCTATGATCTTGCCGGAGAGCTCCTCCAGCTCCACCTGCTCCTTGACTTCAGAAACCAGGGAGCCCAGATCAACTGCCATTCCCAGCGCCTATTTCTTGAACGCAGCGTCGCCCAGCGTTATCGGCGCATCCTTGCCTGCCTTCTCCTTGCCGCCGGAACCCTCTGCAATTGTTGTAAGTTTTATGCCGAGCTGCTTCTCCAGCTTCTTGGTCAGCGCGACTGTCGGCTGCATCTTCCCCTGCTCCACCCTGTTCAACGTGCTCTCCTTCTCGTTTATCATCTCCGCAAGCACGTTGAGGGCTATGCCCATCGACTCCCTCGCCTTCCTTATGGTGCCTCCGAAGTCCTCCACCATCTCCTCCTGTGGCTCTTCCTGCGCGGCTGTCCTATGGACTGGTTTCTTGTTGACATCCGCAGCCTCGATCGTGTCCTCGATGTTCTTTCCGGCAGCGCAGCTCGCGCAGGTCGTCATCTCCGCGCCTTCCACGTCTATCACGTACAGCGTTGGGGTCTTCTTGCCGCAAATCTCGCAGTCGTACATTTCCACACCTAACAGAAGCATTGGAGTATTAACTAATAAATACATTTGTAGCTAAGATACTCGTATGGCGAAGCGGAAGTCCCAGAGAGTCGTAAAGAACGCCGGGGCAATTTCAGCAGTTTTTGCCCTAGCCGTGCTCCTGCTCCTGATACTTCTTTATTACAACTCCGCGCTCCTCGGCCTTCCCGCAAGCATAGTGATCGCATTCGTTGCGCTTTTCTGCTCCGGGCTCATCATACAGAAGCTGAACGGCCTGCCCGGCGCAATCGGCCTGTACGTCTTCGGCGGAAGGACCGGAATCTCGACCATCGAGAGCATCGCAAGGAACCACTCCGGGCTGTGGAAGACAATCACCGAGCTCGGGCTGGTGATGAGCTTCGGCCTACTTTCCTGGTTCATCTTCAGGAAGCAGATACGCCCCCGCGTTTTCGTCCTCGGCATCGTGCTAATCTTGATTCTCCTGTTTGTGATCTACCCCTACACCGTGCTGGTCCTGCAGTTCATAAAGGCACCCAACATCTCAGCATTTGCCGGAGCCCAGCCTTCGCCCTTCCAGATCTCACCGGTCGGCTATCTACTCTATGGGGTAACCCTGGTTGGAGGCTTCAGCTTCTTTATGGTAGCCCTTCTCTTTGTGGGGGCTGGCAGCCTGGTGGCTGGGCTGCTCTCTGTCGTTGCAACGGCGCCCGCCGGCATGACCAGCAACGCCGTCATCGGGGCGCTTAGCACCCAGGTTCCCGGGCTGGAGCCGGTGATACCCGGGCTGACGATCCCGCTCCTGGCAGGCCTGCTCGCGCTTGCCGTCATCCTTGTGGCACACGAGTTCTCCCACGGGATCGCCGCCACCATGTACAAGACCAAGGTGAAGAAGGTGGGGCTTGTGATGTTCGGCATAATCCCCGTAGGAGCCTTCGTGGAGCCCGACGAGAAGAAGATGAGGAAGCTGAGCCCCGAAAAGCAGAACAAGATACTCGTTGCGGGCGTCTCCGCAAACTTCCTGCTCACCTTCGTCTTCTTCGCGCTCACATTCCTGATGCTGACCTTTGTCGTCCCAGGCCTCTACCAGACGCACGTTGTGATATACTCCACAGTGCCGGGCTCTCCGGCCGCGAACGTGGTCGCCACCCCCGCCTTCCTGCTTTCCTGGAACGGGTATCCAATCAGCAACCTGACCGCACTTGAGCAGGTCGCGGTCCAGGACGCTCCAAACACCTCCGTCACGCTCTCCACCTCCACCGGAAACTACACCGTAATCGCGAATGCCACCGGAAAGATAGGCGTGAACCTTGACGAGGAGAACGTCACCTCAAAAATCAGCTACTCGAACAGCTTCCTGGAGTTCCTGTACCAGTTCTTCGTGCTCGCCTTCGCGCTCAACCTGATAGTCGCAATCATAAATCTGCTGCCCCTCCCGAGCTTCGACGGGTGGCAGATCTACAAGAATTTAATAGCCGACAGGAGGAAGCTCCACGCCGCAGGCCTGATCATACTCCTCCTGCTCTTCATACTGGCGCTCCCCTGGCTGCCCTGGGCCCTGAATATCTAGTGGAAAGGTTTAAATTTAACCTCTGGGCAATAGTAGTGATTCTTTGGAACTCAACGAAGCCGAACTCATCGAGCGGGAGCTCACCATCCGCGACCTCCGCATAAGCAAGGAGGTCCTTGACACAAGGCGGGCTGCCGCAAGGTGGCTTGCGCTCTCCCTCGGAGTGATAAACCCGGGCGAGTCGCGCCTCAGCGCAGTGGCGGTGCTCGACGCGCTCGTATACTTCCAGTTCTCGAAGAGGCAGGACCCAAACGTGAAGGAGTTGACCGAATACATAAACACGAACTGGGAGCAGATCAACGAGAAGACCCTGAGATACCACCTGCTCCGCCTGAAGAACATGGGCTTCGTGGAGAACAGCCAGAGCAAGTTCTACTTCAAGCCGCCCGCAGTGGGCGACCGGTACGACCCCTACTCCTGGAGCCTCGGCCTGTTCGAGAGCTTCTACAAGAGCACAGCGACCAAGCTTGGAGAGGTCGTGACCGTGCTGAAGGGCAAGGGATCAACGGTGTGATGTCATGCAACGAAAAGAGCTGTATACCTGGATAATCATCGCTGTTGTTGCGATAGTGGCGATAGGTTTCATCTACCTGGAGAACGCGCCGGCTAGCCAGAACGGCCCGATAAGCGTCAAGTTCAGCTTCAACTCAACCGACAGCCTTGTTTCCATATACCCCTACCGGAGCGTGTTCGTCCCTGTGCAGATCACCAATCTTGGCCGCTCCTACGTAAGAGACCTGGGGGTTGGAATATTCATGAACGGCAACCTCAGCACAATATATAACGTCTCAATCCCTGCCGGCCAGACGCTGTTCCTCAACTTCAGCAAGCAGTTCAGCAGCCCGGGCACGTTCGTGATAAGCTACGTTGCCGACCCGAGCAATCTGTACACCCTACAAAACAGGAGCCAATCAAGGCTGCAGTTCGACGTGGCCGTTAAAAGCGCCTCGACCCCTGCACCCTACTCGACATTACCCTCAAACTCCACCTGGCAGAAGGAGTCCTACTCAAGCGTAGGGGGCTACATCTACTACACCATTTTCACCAACGACTACGGCCTAGGCTCATTCCAGACCTCCCAGATACCGGCTGTGAGCTCGTTCTTCAACCCTCTCTTCAACCTCACCTACAGCTACCTAGAGAACCTGTACTCCGCATCCGCGACCTACCCGCGCGCCAGCGCCTACTCACTTTGGATCCAGAGCTCGCTCTCGCCAAACGTCACCAACATCTGGGCGCAGGGAGCAAAGCTCAATTCGACAAACAAGACCCTCAACGGGCAGAGCATAGCGGTCGTCACCCTGAATCATAACACAACGGTCTGCAGCTGGTACTCGGGCGGATGGCTGAAGAACCTCGCCTATGAAGGGAACCAGAGCTGCATCTCGGCCCTCGCCGCCACCCCAGAAAACTCAACCCCGCCCTCGGGATACCTGCCCTCAATCAACAACAGCAGGCTTCTTGCCAACTTCAGCGAACGCTCCATAGTGGGTGCGGGCTACGGCAACCTGCTCCTTGTCAACAGCTCGGCGGTCTACGAAGCGGTGACGCCGAACACCAACCCGAACTATGTTTGCTATGGGCTGATCAGCATTGAATCCAACAGGAGCTACTGCACAACCTACCTGTTCCCCACAGCTTCCAACACGATAGGCCCGCTCGCCCTCATAAGCACCAGCAGCTTTATCGGGCAGAAAAACCTGACGGTGATGGCGCTGGTCAACACCTCTGACGTGCCCTACGAGGCGCAGGCCAGCATAAACCTTCTCAACCGGTTCAATATCTCGGGTGCGACGCAGCCGTTCATAAGCGGCATAAACAGCAGCTGCAGGCTCAACGCCAGCCTTTCCTGCTACTCGCCCTACTTCACAAACGGAAACCTCACCCTAAGGCTCTACAACAAGCTGAACCAGACGTTTGTGCTGAACACGATGGCCTGCACCGAGGTCGGAACGGCAAAGTTCTCGGCGGTGAACACAATAATACCGTCCCTGGCCTACAGGAACGTCACGCTGCCTTGCTTCAACAACGCGAAGGCGATAACCGGCGTGCCGCTCGGTCTGGGCCTGAATATCAATATGAATTACACAGTGCTCGGGAGCAGCTACAAGGCGACCGGCGGCGCCTACATAGTCTAGTGTTGAGATGAAAAGCGCCCGAACCCTCTTCTCCGAAAGGGTGGGTGAACTTAACCCCCTGCAGAGAGAGGCCTTTTCCGAGATAACAGCGGGCTCGAACTGCCTGATAGTCGCGCCCACCGGCAGCGGCAAGACCGAGGCGGCGATGCTTCCCATCCTTGAGCGACTTAGCTCCGCGGAGAAGAAGGGGATACAGGCGCTGTACATAACCCCTCTGCGCGCACTGAACCGCGACCTGATGAAGCGGCTCGAGGAGATGTGCGGGACTCTTGAGATAACGATAGGCGTGAGGCACGGCGACACCAGCCAGAAGGAGAGACAGGCCCAGGCCGCAAAGCCGCCCCAGATTCTGATAACCACTCCGGAGACCCTTCAGAACCTCCTTCTCTCCCCAAGGCTCCGAACCTCGCTGGCAAACCTGCAGTTTGTAATTGTGGACGAACTGCACGAACTTTACTACAACAAGAGGGGCGCCCAGCTCTCGATCGTGCTCCAGAGGATAGCCCAGATGAGGCAGGGGTTCACGCGCATAGGCCTAAGCGCGACCATCGGCAACGAGGCAGAGGCGGCAAGGTTCCTGTTCGGCGAGCTGCCCTACCGGACGATAGCCTCCGGACTGGAGAAAAGGCTTGAGATAAAGGTGGTGATGCCGATGCTGCCCCTCAGGCGCCACCCCGAGTTCGAGTCCACCTTCAACCTTGACGAGCAGGCGCTCGCCAGGATAGAGTACATCGAGGACACCATAAAGAGCTCCAAGGCGACCCTGGTGTTCGCCAACACCCGGCAGGTGGTGGAGGCCATCGGGAGCAAGCTCCTGTACCTGAGCAGGCTCGAAGGTTTTGACTACGTTGGGATACACCATAGCTCGCTGGACAGCAACGAGCGCATAGAGATTGAGAACCGGTTCAAGCAGGGCCAGCTCAACTGCATAATAGCGACGAGCTCGCTCGAGCTGGGCATAGACATAGGAAGGATAGAGACGGTGATCCAGTACGGCTCGCCGAGGCAGTCGAACAGGCTTCTGCAGCGGGTCGGGCGCAGCGGGCACCGGGAAGGCGCTGTATCGAAGGGGCACATCGTCGTTTCCGGGCCGCTGGAGGCCCTGGAGTCTGGCGCAACGGTGATTGCGGCCTCAAATAGGAGGCTGGAGTCGCGCAGGGCGGAGAACCTGGCCAGCGACGTCCTTGCAAATCAGCTCTGCGGGATGGCGCTCGAGTACAGGGGGATAGAGCTGGAGAAGGCCTACGCGATCGTAAAGTCGGCCGCTCCCTATGCGCAGCTTGAACGCTCCCAGTTCAGGAAGGTCCTTGAGTTCTGCACAACACTGGGCCTTGTCAGGGTGAATGAGAGAAAGATAGTCCCTGGCGGGAGGACAAGGACCTATTTCATCGAGAACATAAGCGTGATTCCCGACTCGCGAAGGTATCTTGTCAAGCGAGCCTCAAACAACAAGATAATCTCCACGCTTGACGAGTGGTTCGTGTACAACAGCCTTGATGAGAACGCCTCGTTCATAACCAAGGGCGTGCCCTGGAAGGTTGTCAGCATAACCGATGACACAATCTTCGTCGAGCCGGGCGCCGACCTTGAAGCCTCGATACCAGATTGGGAAGGGGAGGACATCCCTGTTTCACTTGACATTGCACAGAATGCCATGAAGCTGCTTGCCCAACCGAAACCGATGGAGGAGTTCACCGAGCGCGGCTCCTTTGACGCGGTTGCGGAGTTCTCAAAGAAGCAGCGCGGCTTCTTCATCCCTTCTCCGGACAACATTTTCATAGAGGAGCTGGAGGACTACACCGTGCTCTTCATGCCGCTCGGCAAGCTCGCCAACGAGTTCATCGCAAAGTCCTTCGTTTACCTTCTGAGAAAGAGCGGAGTCGAGGTGTTCATCCGCGCCACCGCCTACGCGATAATAGTGGAGCTGCGAAATACTAGGCGCAGGCCGGACATGAGGAAGCTCATCAAGACCCTGTGCGAGACAGACCTTGAGGCCTACACCAAGGAGATACTCTCGGGATCAGAGCTGTACAGGCACAAGTTTGTCCATGTGGCCAAGCTTTTCGGGATACTGGAGAAGAAAGCGACCCTGAGCAAGGGCTCACTCACCAAACTCATAGAGTTCTACAATGGAACCGTCCTTCAGGATGAGACCATACGCGACCTAAAGAAGAATTATGTTGATTACGACGCCGTTTCAAGGTTCATCTCAGACCTGAAGCAAGGAAAAATACTGATAAAAGAGGTTTCCACGGGTTCTCCCTTCTCCAGGGAGGCAATACGCGGCGCTTTCGGCTACAGGGAGCTGCTTTCCACGGACATACCCGATGCGGACGTGGAGGAGCTGAAGCACAAGCTCGCCAGGAAGCCGGTCCAGCTCCTGTGCACCTACTGCACCCTGATGTTCTCACGAGAGGTAAACACACGGGACCTGAGCAGCGAGAAGATCTTGTGCATGCGGTGCAAGAGCCCCATGATCTCCACGTTCAGGCAGGAGTACTACGACGCCGTTTCAAAAAAGCGGGAGGGGAAGCGCCTTACCAAGCAGGAGGGCGAGGACTATAGGAACGCGATAAACGAGGCGGGCCTCCTTGAAGCCCATGGGGACAGGGCGATAGCTGCGCTAACCACCTATGGCGTTGGCCTGATTACCGCAGGCAGGCTGCTAAAGCATGTGAGGAAGAGCGACAAGCCGTTCATAGAGGATGTGCTGAGGGCCCAGCGCCTGTTCATACGCAACAGCAAGTTCTGGAAGAAAGCCTAGGGGTTAGTTGGCTGGACTGGAACGACCGGCGGAGCAGCCGGCGCCTCTTGCTCCGCCTCAAGAAGCCTTGCGTCTGATACCATAGCCTTTTCGTCAAGCCTCATCAGCCTGACCCCGCTCGCTGCCCTACCCGTGACCCTTATGGAAGAGATCGGGATGTTGATGCTGACCCCAAGCGAGTTTATCAGTATCAGCTGCATCTCCTCCTTCTCAACGAAGATCGCCTTTGAGACCGGGCCTGTCTTGTCGTTGGCCTTTATGTTTATGACGCCTCCTCCTCCTCTGCCCTGGGTCCTGTACCTGTTGACATCGGTTATCTTTCCATAGCCCTTCTGCGTTACCGTTAGCACCAGGCCTGCATCGTTTGCCGCGATTATGTTCTTTGCCTCATCTCCCTTGAGCCTTATTCCTCTAACCCCCATGGCTGCCCTTCCAGTGAAGCGCAGCTCCTTCTCCTCAAACTTTATCGCCTTGCCCTTCTTTGTGACTATTAGGAGGTACTTCTCCTTCGAGTACATTATCGTGTCCACTATTTTATCATCGTTATTGAGTGTTATTGCCCGTATTCCATTCGAACGCGGGTGGGAGAAGAACTTTGCGTCGGTCTTCTTGACCAATCCCTTCTCGGTGAGGAAGACCATCTTCGAATCGGTGAAGCTTGTCACATCCAGCATCCTCACGATCTTCTCGTCCTTTATGTTGAGCAGGTTGACTATCGCCCTCCCCTCTGAATAGCGCCCTCCTTCCGGTATGTTGTAGGCCTTCAGCCAGTAGGCCTGGCCCTTGTCCGAGATGAATAGTATGTAGTTCTTGTTGTTGCAGGTGATTATCTGCTTTACGAAGTCGCCCTCCTTCAGGTTTATCGAGATCACTCCCCTTCCGCCGCGCGCCTGCTCCTTGTAGTTGCTCGTCGCGATGCGCTTGATGTACCCTGCGTTTGTGAGTATGACCGTGACCTTCTCATTGGTTATCATGTCCTCGTCACTTATGTCGAGGCCATCCTCCGCCTGGACTATCTCCGTGCGTCTCGGCTTCCCGAACCTCTTCCTCAGGTCGGCCATCTCGTTGACTATGAGTTCCTCCTGCTTCGGCTTGCTCGCGATGAGCTCATTGTAATAGGTTATCTTCTTCTCCAGCTCCACCTTCTCCCTGGCCAGGGACTGGCTCTCAAGGTGTGTGAGCCTGCTCAGCCTCATCTCAAGTATGGCGTTCGCCTGCTTTTCCGACAGTCTGAACTGCGCAATCAGGTTCTTTCTCGCGTCGCCCAGCTCCTCACTCTTCTTTATCGTCTTTATTATCTCATCGATGCTCGCCAGCGCTATCACAAGCCCGTCCACTATGTGCAGCCTGTCCGTCGCAACCTTCAGCTCGTAGTTGCTGCGCTTCAGTATGACGTCCAGTCGATGGTCAATGAATGCGTTTATGAGCTGCAGTATGTTGAGGCTCTTCAGGCTCTTTCCGATGACCGCGAGGTTGATTATCGGGTAGGTGACCTGCAGCTGCGTGTGATTGTACAGCATGTTCAGCACCTGGTTCGGGTCCTCTCCACTCTTCAGCTCGATCACAATGCTCATTCCAGTGCGCCCGGTCTCGTCGCGTATGTCCTTTATCCCGGTTATCTTCTTGTCGCGCACCAATCCCGCGATGTTTTGTATAAGCGTTGACTTGTTCACGTTGTAGGGGATCTCGCTTATCACGAGCCTGTTCTTCTTCTCGTCTATCTCTGCCTTCGCGCGGATTGTAAGCTGCCCTCTTCCCGTCCTGTAACCATTGTAGGAGTTCCCCGACATTATCGCAATTCCGCCTGTCGGAAAGTCCGGACCCTTTATTATCTTGAGAATGTCCTCTGGCGTTACTTCAGGGCTCTTCAGCCTGAGCGTTATCGCATCACAGACCTCAACCAAGTTGTGCGGTGGCATGCTGGTCGCAACACCCACCGCTATCCCGGAAGCGCCGTTGACCAACAGGTTGGGAACCTTGCCCGGAAGAACGCTAGGCTCTTTCTCAGTATTGTCGAAGTTGGGGACGATCTCTACGGTCTCCTTGTCAAGATCCTCCAGGATCTCCTCTGCAATCTTTGTAAGCCTCACCTCTGTGTATCTCATCGCTGCAGGCGGGTCCCCGTCAACCGATCCAAAGTTGCCCTGGCCTTCCACGAGCATGTGGTTCATTGAGAACTCCTGAGCCATGCGCACCATCGCTTCGTACACTGCCGTGTCGCCGTGCGGGTGGAACTTACCTATGACCTCTCCGACTATTCTCGCGCTCTTCTTTGTGGGCTGGCTGTGGGTGTTGTTTATGCGATACATCGCATAGAGTATCCTTCGCTGGGCGGGCTTGAGACCATCGCGGGCATCAGGTATGGCCCTGCCTATGATGACGCTCATGGCGTAGTCGATGTAGCTGGACTGCAGCTCATCTTCCAAGTTAATATCGATTATCTTGCTCATGCTCAGGCCTCAGACATCGAGGAAGTTCACTTCCTCTGCATGGTCGTGCAGGAATCTGCGCCTCTGCGCCGGGTCAACGCCCATAAGTATCGTAAAGAGGCTGTCCGCCATCTGCGCATCCTTTATGTGCACCTTCTTCAGCATCCTCTTCTCCGGGTGCATCGTTGTCTCCCAAAGTTGTTCAGGATTCATCTCTCCAAGTCCCTTGTAGCGTTGCGTCTCAGCCTCCTTATCCTCTCCAACGCGCAATGTGTTTAACTCCTCATCGCTGTAAACGTACTTCTCCTCCTTCCCAATCTTTACCTTGTAAAGTGGCGGCTGGGCGATGTAAACATAGCCCACCTCGATCAGCTTCTTCATGTACCTGTAGAAGAAAGTCAGCAATAAAGTGCGGATGTGGCTGCCGTCCACATCCGCATCTGTCATTATTATTATTTTATGGTATCTTGCGCCCTCCGTGTTGAACGTCTCCCTTATCCCTGTTCCAAAAGCGGTTATCATTGACCTTATTTCCGTATTGTCGAATATCCTATCATAGCTGGCCTTCTCCACGTTAAGGATCTTTCCGCGTAGCGGTAATATCGCCTGCGTGTTTTTGTCGCGACCCATCTTGCTACTACCACCGGCCGACTCGCCTTCGACTATGAAGATCTCTGTCTTTGATGGGTCATTCTCAATGCAATCGGCGAGTTTTCCGGGGAGCACAGTGCTCTCAAGCAGGCTGCGTTTTCTAGAAAGCTCCCTTGCCTTGCGAGCGCTCTCTCTCGCATTCGCCGCCATAACTGCCTTCTCTATTATCGCATGTGCATCTGCAGGATGCTCCTGAAGGTATCTTGAGAATGAAGCGTAAACCTCTGTTTCAATCATTGACTTTATCTGAACATTACCCAGTTTCTCCTTTGTCTGGCCCTCGAACTCCGGATTCTGCATCCATACGGAAATGACCGCGCACATGCCCTCTCGAACGTCGTCTCCCGTAATCTTTATCTCGTTCTTATTCATCTTGCTGTTCTTCGACAGGTAGTTGATCAGGGCACGCGAGACCGCCGCATGAAAACCGGAGACGTGCGTTCCTCCACCTGTGGTTTTGATAGTGTTTACGAAGGATTCAAGCCTCTCCTCATAGCTGTTGTTATACTGAATTGCATAATCGATTGTAAAATTGCCCTCCTTGCTCTTCGCATGCATTATGTCTGTTATGGTTGTCGTTCCCTTATTCAGGAACTTTATGAAATCCTTTATTCCTTCGACTGATTTGTAAATACTTTCCTCAGGTTGCTCAAATCTTTCATCCCTGAGGGTTATACTGAGCCCTGGATTCAGGAATGTTGTGTAGGTCAATCTCTCCTTTAGAAGTGTCGAGTCGAATGCGGTTGTCTTGAATATCTCAGCGTCGGGCTTGAATGTTATTGTTGTCCCTTTTCCTGTAGTTTCGCCGACAACTTCCATCTGCGAGGTGGGGGCGCCACGGCTAAAAGTCTGCCGGTAAACCTTCCCGTTCTTCCTTACCTGCACCTCTGTGAACTCCGAAAGCGCATTTACGACAGTGAGGCCCACGCCATGCAGGCCTCCCGAGACTTTATAGGAGTCACTCTCGAATTTTGCTCCCTTGTGGAGCGTTGTCATGATGACCTCGAGCGCGCTCTTGTTGTATTTGGGCATTATTCCTACTGGTATGCCCCTTCCATCATCGCTCACCTGGGCCACATCACCGTTTTCATGCTTGTATAGGCGGATTGAGATGTTGTTGCAGTAGCCTCCCATCGCTTCGTCCACCGCATTGTCAAGAATTTCAACAAGCAGGTGCATTACACCCTGAGAACTTGTCGATCCGATGTACATTGCTGGACGTTTTCTGATACCCTGGGGACCCTCCAAAACGAGTATTTTCGAAGCCTCATACTCGCCCCCAACATCTTCCATAGAACCCACATTATTGATGACATTTTAAAGCATATAAACCTTTTCTGGAAGCAAAAAATGTAGATGGAAAAAGGCATAAATCGCTAAGTATTATAAACATGAAAGGGTATCTATTAGATGGCTCCTTTTCTAGGCGCTTTTTTGGGTCCGTAACTCAGCTTGGTCAGAGTGGTTGGCTCTTAACCAACAAGTCGTGGGTTCAAATCCCACCGGGCCCGCTTTTTGCACCTCCCAGCATAGCTCTGCCGCGCCGTTATTGCATAGTTATAAATAATTAACATGAGAATTATTAGCGGGGATTTGAATGGGATACATGTCACTAGCTAGAGAGCGTGAGCGAAAGCGCGGTCGACCCAGGTTACCACTGATTAACTCCGTAAGAAAGATTGATGCAAACACTCCCAGCACCCATCTACATCTTGCCCCTACGCTACGGCCTGCCGATTCATCTTCAAACACGCGCCTAGATTCTGAATCAAGATTGGCCTACGTTTTCGCCATCGATGCCGCAGAACCAAACGGTTCCATAGGCAAGGTCTACGGTGAAACAGCTGCCAAGGAGCTGCTGGAAGCGCTTACAAGGCCCTCATTCCTTGAGCTGCTAGGAAAGTTAAGCCCAAACGTCACCCTGCCGCTCCTAAAATTTGTCTCGGAAACGTCCTACGACCCAAAGGCGCTGGTCTCCGAACAGGCCCTCGCCTCCCTGGCGCCCAGACTGGCGAAGCTGAGCGAGATGGGTGTAAACTCCACGGTGGTGGATTTCACACTCCGTTCGGTTGCGGCTAACTACCCCGAAGTGCTCTCAGAGTCTGATTTTGACGCCAAAGCGAGGCAACACCAGCTGAAGTACGGCTGAGCTGGACGTAAAAACGCCCTTTTTGTAGAGAATGTTACGCCCCCGCGAAAGGTCTAAATACCTTATTTGTCCATATCTACATACTTACTCAGTATCAGTAGGCACTCTATTGCTGCTATGTTCTGAAGTGATTTTAATGAAGTCAAAAGCTGAAAACAAGTTGCTCGCAGTGGTACGCATACGCGGACACGTAGGCACCCGCGAAAGCATAAACCACACGCTCATCAGGCTGAACCTCAAGAAGGTGAACAACCTGGCAATACTTTACGGAAACAAGACCAACCTAGGCATGATCCACGCGGTCAACGACCACGTCACCTTCGGGGAGATAAGTCCGGAGCTTATGGTGGAGCTGCTCAAGAGCAAGGGCTTTGAGCTCAAGAATGAGGAGATCGAGCAGGTGGTGACCGGAAAGAAGACGCTTAAGCACATAATCGAGAAGCCCATAAGGATGCACCCGCCCAGGCGCGGCTATGAGGGCATCAAGAAGGGCTACAGCATCGGCGGCGCGCTCGGCTACCGCGGAGAGGAGATGGGCAAGCTCATCAAGAGAATGATGTAAGGTTATCACATGGTATTACGATCAAAGAAGCACAACAGGAAGTACCTCGGCATGAGGAGCTGGGGCGCGGGCAACATAAAGAACAGGAGGGGCGCAGGAGACCGCGGCGGAGTCGGAAGGGGCGGAAAGAAGCACAAGTGGACCTGGACGGTCAAGTACGACAAGGAGAGCATCGGCTCGCACGGCTTCACCAGATGGGGCAAGACGAAGCTCGATGAGATAAACCTGGACAAGCTTTCTGCACAAATCATGCTATCCAAGGATGCAAAGCCTGCAATAGTTTTGCCAGGCTACAAGGTACTAAGCAGCGGCACGCTCAAGAAGGCTGCGCTGATCAAGGCGACCGCATTCTCTGCGAAGGCGGCCGAGAAGATCAAGCAGGCCGGCGGCGAAGCCGTAACGCTGTGACTTGATGGGAAAGCTGAACCTCGCTTTTTATACAGACACCTACGAACCAGCAATAGACGGCGTAGTCACATCCATAAACGCATTCAAGAAGGAGCTTGAGCGCCGCGGCCACAAGGTCTACATCTTCGCGAGCGGCAGGTACGACGCGCCGAAGTCCCATAGGAAAGATCTCTTTCTCTACCCGGGCATAGGACTCAAGGCGTACCCGCAGTACAACGTGGCCCTCTTCCCCTACACCTCAATCACCAAGCTCAGCAAGCTGGAGATCGACCTGGTGCACGCGCACACCCCATTCTTCATGGGCTTCTCCGCGCTCATCAACGCCGGAATCGGCCATTATCCCATAGTCGGCTCATTCCACACGATGGTGAACAACAAGGCGATAATCAACGAGTACTACCCGAAGAACCCGGAGCTCAAGAGGCTCTCGATAAAGTACCTTTGGAAGTACGTGAAGTTCTTCTACAGGCGCTGCGACGTCACCACCGCCCCATCCGAAGCGATAACGAGCATGCTGGAGCGCCACGGGGTCAACAACACGGTGATGATACCCAACATCGTCGATCCGGAGCAGTTCAACACCAGGGTCAGCGGAGATGCCTTTAGGGATGAGCATAAAATACGCGATGATGAGAAGGTAGTGCTTTATGTGGGAAGGCTAAGCAAAGAGAAGAAGATAGAGACCCTGCTCAAATCGGCAAAGCAGCTTAACTCAAGGCGGGACGACCTGCGCTTTGTCATAGCCGGCGGAGGTCCAGCAGACGCATACTATAGGGAGATGGCCCGCAAGCTAAGACTGCACAACATCGAGTTTCTGGGACCGGTAAGCAGGCAGGCCCTCCCGCGCGTCTATGCTGCGTCGGATGTTTTCTGCATCCCATCCACCTTCGAAACCCAGGGAATAGTAGCACTGGAGGCCATGGCCACCGGCAAGCCGGTGGTCTGCGCGGATTACCTCGCATTGAAGACCCTGATAGTCAACGGCAAAAACGGAGAGAAGTTCCGCCCGGGCGATTATGACGAGTGTTCTAGGAAGATAGAAAAAGCTTTAAATAACGTAGATACATATAATTATGGAGCGGTGCAAACCGCGATGAAGTTTTCTCCAAAGGTTGTTACGGACAAGCTAGTTGATGTCTATAACTCGCTGTTATAGCGCTATAGCGCAAGTCTAAATACATCGTGCAAAGAATACTATCAAACCATAAGGCTAAGGAAACGAGTTAACGGAAAGGCGATACACTGGAAGAAGAAAAGAAAAATCAAGCAATTAATACTGTTGAGCAGAGCCCGGAGAAGAAGGCAAAGGAGGTGCCTGCCAGCAAGCCTGCAGTTGCCAAAGCCCCTGCAAAGCAGGAAGGGAGGCCGCAGCATCACACCGAACATAAGCCCATGGACTTCAGCGTGAAGCTTCCTGACAACGCCACGCCCCGCCAGAAAGAGCTCGCAATAGCCATCGAGGAGGAGAGGAAGAAGAAGTCGGTCATATTCAACGACATAAGGGGGTGCAAGCGCCGGCTCGCCTACAAAATGTCAGAGAAGGAGGCTGCAATCAAGAACGCCAATGCCGGGAAGAAATCAACCAAGAACATAGGCTACCTGCGCAGGAGGAAGGAACAGATAGAGTTCCGCATAGCGACCGAGGCATTCACGCTCGATGCGGAGAAGGACCTCATACGCAAGAAGAATGCGATCGATGCAGAGCTGGAGGAGGCGATAAAGAGCTACAGGACCCGCCGCAAGGCCGAGTTCCTGGAGAATGACATTAACGAGCTGAACAAGAAGATAGAGGAGAGCAGCAAGGCGTTGGAGGAGATAGAGAAGAAGCTGGATACCCTGTACGGGGAGCTTCGCCAGATAGGAGGGGAGTCCAGAAAGCGCGCGCCCATACAGAAGAAGCAGCACTCAGAACCAACACCCATCGAGACCAGCCTGTACGACATGGCGATAATAAAGGACAAGAAGGAGGAAAAGAAGAACAACAGCGAGTAATCTGCTTCTGGGGCAACGGCAGCCCACAATCAAGTATAAATAAGCAAACGAATCATTACCCTTGTGTGATGATCTCAATCTCTGACTTGGTGATGAGGATCTTGAGTACTGATTTCGATGGCCAACATACCCAAAAGTTCCATCAAGACGCTCGTGAAGCGTTACTACGGGGCCAACATAACGGAGGACGGAGCAAACGAGCTCGCCCGGATAATAGAGAAGAAGGCGAAGGACATCGCAGGCTTTGCGGTGCGCAACGCGAAGAGCAAGGGCCGCGAGAAGGTAACCAAGGACGACATAAAGGAGTACCTAATAAAGGGCTTGGATGAGTAAAGAAGAGCGGACGATCCTGGTAAGACGAAACAGGTACAAAGCGGATGCCGGAGGCTCTTTTCCCAGCAGTTTCATCTTCGAGAAGACAGCGAGCGGCGTGCTTGTGACGGAACTGGACCCCAAAAAGGGCGTTCTTGACCAGGAATATCTGAAAACCTCCACGCCAGAGCAGGCGATAAGCAAATTAATGGGCACCAACTTCAAGCTGGTTCCCACAAAAGAGCTGCCGCGCACTACGCTCTCAGTTGGTTGCCCAACCTGTGGGGCCAAACTGATCAGGGAACTGGATTTTGTCGAACCGGAGCTCATAGAGGAGGTTCCGGTGGCGCCGATCTTCAGGTGCACAAAGTGCGACAAGCGCTTCTATTCCATCACGCGAACCTACCTTGAGCGCCTTGTGGATAGGAAAGCGGAACTTTTTGACGAAAAAGAGCTTGAGGAACTCAGGAAAGACAGAGAGACCTTCATAAACACCCTTAATGAGTACATAATAAGAATATTTGCTTCCAAAAGGATACATAAGATTGTAATAAACGAGTGATTTTGTGGGCGTAATGATTTCTGAACTTTATGGGAAGAAGATTATTTCTAATGAGGGAAACATAGTCGGCGAAGTTAAGGGCATAATGATAAACCTCGAAGACGGGGCCGTATCTCACCTGCTTCTGACCGATGCTGAAAGGCTCATAAGGAGCACCAACCCCCGCGTTGATCTCCAGAAGGGAAGCGTTGCATTCAAGCGCGTCAAGAAGATTTCTGAAAACGTAGTAGTTGGTAGAGAATAAGTGATTAAATAAAAGCCAAGATAATCCGAACGTCAGAGCTAAAGTCGAAACAGTTTCAGGACAAACTTGTTACCGACATAATAAATGCAAATGATTGGCCATTTAGCATAGCCCAAGTTAAAAAATTCAACGTTGATTCCGGCAAGCAAGGAATTGACAAGGTAAGCAATGTTGCCTACTACATTCTTGAAGGAGAAGGCACTTCAATAATCAATGGCAAAAAACACCAGGTAAAGAAGGGTGATTGGATAATAATACCTAAAGGAACACCCTACAGAAACCTTTCAGGGCTTACCCTACTTGCCATATCCTATCCTCCATTCAAGCGCAGCGAGAGAATCTACAGATCCAAATAAATTATTACTCCCAAGAAAGATCTCCACGTTGTTTATACTCGGTAACGCGGGTCTCGAAGAAGTTCTTCTCTTTCTTAAGGTCAACTATCTCGCTCATCCAGGGGAACGGGGTCTCGGCGTTGTAAAGGCGCTTAAGTCCGATGCGCTCAAGCCTCCTGTCTCCAATGTATTCCATGTACTGCTTGACCATCTCTGCGTTAAGGCCAAGAATTCCCCTAGGCAACGCATCCCTTGCGTACATTACCTCAAGATCAACGCCTTTCTTTATCGAGTCGGTGAGCTCCTGCTTGAACTTCTCTGTCCAGATCTGCGGGTTCTCTGCTACTATCGTGTTGATGAGGTCTGCGCCGAAGGCCAGGTGAACTGTCTCATCGCGAAGTATGTACTGGAACTGCTCTCCCACCCCGACCATTCTGTTGCTTCTAAGGAGCGAAAGCATCATGGCGAACCCGGCGTAGAAGAAGATCCCCTCCATGATCACATAATAGCCGACCAGGTCGTAGACGAATCTCTTAATGTTTTCATCTCCTACGGTGCTGAAATTCGGGTCAAGTATGGATTTTGTCAGGTCCACAACGTAGTCATCCTTCGCCTTGATGCTTGGAATCGTCATGTACATATTGTAGACCTCCTCCGGGTTTAGTCCCAGGGAGTCGCAGCAGTAAAGGAAGGTCTCCGTGTGCACAGCCTCCTCGTAGGCCTGTCTTAGAAGATATTGGCGTGCCTCGGGGTTGGTTATGTGTTTGTAGACCGAGAGGACGATGTTGTTCGCCGTGAGGCTCTCTGCGGTTGAGAAGAAGCCAAGATTCCACATTATCATGCGCCTCTCATCGTCGCTCAGCCCGTCCTTCTTCTTCCAGAGCTCGATGTCCTGCTGCATGGGTATCTCGTCAGGGACCCAGTTGTTGGCGACCCCGGACTTGTAGTGCATTCTAGCCCAGTCGTACTTTATTGGAAGTATCTTGTTCGGGTCCACTTCCGAGGCGTTGAGTATCTGCTTTGCCATGTATAACACTAGTTGCTAAAATCTTTTAACGCTTCTGAATAAAACTTATTACTGGCAGGCCTCGCAGTTCTCGTCCTCGCTCATCCCATGCCCGTCCACCTTGCAGACCTTGCCCACCGCTTCCTCCTGCTGCGGCTCGACCTGCATCTGGACAACATTGCTTCCACTGCTGACCTCCCTCACATTTTCAGGAGCTGCCTCGACTTTCTGCGCCGCCTTTACTGGAACTGGTTCTGCAGCAACCCGGTCTGCTGCCATCGCCACTACCGACTCAGCAGCGCCGACCTTCACCTTGTTCGTTATCTCCAGGGTGCTCTTCTCCACCGAAGTTGCCGCCATTGTCCTCAGGTAGTAAGTGCTCTTCAGACCCATCTTCCAGGCGTAGGTGTAGATCTCCGCCAACCTCTTTCCTGAGTTCGTTGCCGTGAAGATGTTCAGCGATTGGCTCTGGTCGATCCACTTGCCCCTTGCCGCCGCCTGGCGGATCATCCATTCCGGGTCAATGTCGAACGCCTCCTTGTACTTCTCGCGTATCGCCTTCGGTATTATCTGTATGTTCTGGATGTTCCCGTCTCCCTCCTTGATCTTCTCAAGCATCGTCCTGTTCCAGATGCCCAATCTCTTAAGATCGTCTATGAGGAAGCGATTTATGACCGTGAACTCTCCGCTCATGTTGGACTTCACATAAATGTTCTTGTAAATAGGCTCTATTGATGGGAAGGCGTCTGCTATGTTCGAGATTGTTGCTGTTGGAGCAATTGCCATGCAGTTCGAGTTCCTCATCCCATGCTGCTTTATCGCCTCACGGACAGGCGTCCAATCGAGCTGCGACCCCTTGTTGACGTTTATCTCCATCCCGCGCTCGGTTTCGAGCAGGCCCAGCGTGTCCAACGGAAGAATGTCACGGTCCCACTTTGAGCCCTTGAAGGTCTCATAGGCTCCGCGCTCTTTTGCAAGCTCTGTCGAGCCGAGTATCGCCCAGTAGGAGATGATCTCCATGCTCTCATCGGCGAAGCGTACAGCCTCCTCCGAGTCGAACTTGAGGTCCATCAGGTAAAGTGCGTCCTGGAAGCCCATTATCCCCAGTCCTACCGGCCTGTGCTTGAAGTTTGAGTACTTCGCCTCCTGGGTCGGGTAGAAGCAGATGTCTATCACATTGTCGAGCATTCTCATCGCAGTGGTGACCGTATCCTTTATCAGCTCCTTGTCCAGCTTGCCCGCCTTTACATGCTTTACCAGGTTGACCGAGCCGAGGTTGCAGACCGCCGTCTCCGTCTTTGAGGTGTTAAGCGTTATCTCTGTGCAGAGGTTTGAGCTGTGAACCACACCTACGTGGTCCTGCGGGGAGCGCACATTCGCCGGGTCCTTGAATACCATCCACGGGTGTGAAGTCTCGAACAGGGAGGTTATCATCTTCCTCCAGAGCGCCTGGGCCTTGATGACCTTGAACATTTTTATCTCTCCCTTCCTGGCCTTCTCTTCGTACTCTGCGTACTTGGCCTCAAAAGCCCTCCCATAAATATGGTGCAGCTCGGGCACCTCGTCTGGAGAGAAGAGTGTCCAGTCCCCATCGGCAATCACGCGCTTCATGAACAGGTCTGGTATCCAGTTCGCGGTGTCCATGTCCTGCGTGCGTCTTCTTTCGTCACCGGTCGTCTTGCGTAGGTCCAAAAAGTCCTCTATGTCCATGTGCCATGTCTCGAGGTATGCACAGGTTGCGCCACGCCTCTTGCCGCTTCTGTTTATAGCGACTGTAGTATCATTTGCTATCTTCAGGAATGGGACTACGCCCTGGCTCTCAACCCCTGTTCCCTTTATGTTGGCGCCCATTGCGCGCAGGTTTGTCCAGTCGTTTCCTAGCCCTCCTGACCACTTTGACAGCTGCGCATTGTCTCCAATACACTTGAAGATATGGTCAAGCGAGTCCTCGACCGTTGTCAGGTAGCACGAGCTTAGCTGCGGCCTCGTCATGCCCGAATGGAACAGCGTCGGGGTGGAAGAGACGAATCTGAGGGTCGAAAGGACCTCATAGAACCGTATCGCGCTGGCTTCCCTGTCCTTCTCCCTGATCGAGAGCCCCATCGCCACTCTCATCCAGAAGAACTGAGGGGTCTCGATAGGGACGTCCCTTGTCCTGTCCCTGATGAAGTATCTGTCGTAAAGGGTCTGAAGCCCCCTGTAGGTGACCAGCTCGTCGCGGCCTATGTTGAGTGCCTGGGCGAGCCTCTGCAGGTCAAAATTGAGCATCTCCGGGTCAAGTATCCCCTGCTTCACGCCGACCTCTACGCTCTTTGGGAACGAGACCTTATACGATTGGTTCACGTTGCCTGGGGTGAACGGTATTGAAAGAGCCTCCTTGTAAAGCGCCGAGAGGAAGAGTCTTGATGTCACCATTGAGTAGGCATTTGGCTCAAACTCTATGAATGTCCTTGATGAAAGTATTGCAAGCTTCGCAATGTCAGCGGTGCTCATTCCTTCATGCGCGCCAACTTCACACTGCCTGACGAGCTCATCAACGTTAACCATCCCCTCGTATCCCCTGCAGGCACGGGCTATGTAAGCCTTCAGCTTGTTCTTGTCGAACGCCTCCTTCTTCATGTCCCTCTTGATGACCTGTATCTGCCCCTTCTCTATCTTTTGAAGTATCTCCCGCTGCTGCGTCTCGCGAAGCTCGCGGTGCCTTTCCCTGTAAAGTATGTAAGACCTCGAGACATCGTAAAGCCCGAACTCCATCAGGGTCCTCTCCACTATGTCCTGTATTCCCTCAACGTCAGGGGTCTTGTAGCCTGCGTACCTGTTTTCTATCCCCTTAATCACGTGCTCTGTGAGCCCGCCGAGGTCCACGTTGTCGGTGCTCCCCCTCGTAGCTGTTATCGCCTTCCCGATAGCGTCCTTGATCTTCTGTTCATCAAAGTCGACCACCGAGCCGTCTCTCTTCTTGACTGTTTTAAACCCACCAGCATGCACGTCCTCATCCACCCAAACCACCACAATAAGCTATTTTTCCCCTTTTTGAAATTCAGCGAATTGTTTATTGGACACTAGTCTTTTTAAACACTCCATTTTGAAATTAGTAAAGCGATATCAGAAAAGATACCCCGCGATCTTGTCGTCGATTTAATCCAAATTTACGAGAAAATATATGTTGATAAAAGAAACCCGGATAGCCATATTTATTCTTTCGCTTTTTGTTCTCTGCCCAATACTTTTATACAGCCAAGGATCACGTCCAAACTCGCATCTGTTTTTATCCCATCGACGCTGAATTGCGTTCTGGTTGCTTTGAATTTCTTCTTTTCTAGGGCAGAAATAAGTTTGTCTGTGCCCACTGAACTTATTTTTAGATTCCTAGTGAGCTTTGGTATTGCGTAAAAGAAATGAGTATCAAATTCATTGTAAATATGTTGCAACTGTCTGCCTGCTTCAGGGAATTTAACTGGTGTACCTACATTTTCATGCACCATTTTCTTGAGCAAATCCCCATCATACAGCCTGCCAAGGAACATCGGTCCAAAACCCTCTACATGCGCTTTGCATTTTGTGCAATTCTTGATTAAGATTGGGGCAAGGCCCTTAGCATAACTGAAACTATGGCACTTTGTACAGAATGTTGCAAAGCCACACTCTTTTATTGAATTCACAGCGGCGTCGGCACCTTTCTTCACTCTCACAAAGATGCGCATATAGTGCCTATCAGACACGGACAGCAAAACTTCCACGCCGAAGTTGAACCGCGCTGCTGCGCGTATCACATAGTTTATCAGAATCCTTATCCCGGATTCCTTGCACAATTCGTTATGCATTGGCTTTGAACCATAGAGTTTTATGCAGGCCTTTGTATGGGCGCCGCACAAGACTGCAGTGTCGGTTGCGGTGATCATCAAAATTGCGCCGTCATTCGACATTCTGAGCGTGTCATCCAGGTAGGGCATCGGCGATCCGAACGGGTCCAGGTCTATTACATCAAAGAGGTTGTCCGGCCTGCCCTGCGCGGTGAACTCATGGATGCTTGTGTTTGCAACTTTCAGTGAAAGCCTGTTCCTCTTCACATTGCTCTTTATGTTTTTGTAAGCAGCCTCGTTAATGTCAAGGCAGACCACATCCTTCATTCCGACCTCCTTTGCATATCTGATGCCCCTTATGCCTGTTGCACTGGTCGCGTCCAGTAATCGACCTTTTGCCTTAACTGCTTTTAGAAAAAGTACGGAGAGGTCCCTAAGCTCCTTCATCCTAGGATTGTAGAAAACGTCCTCTGACAGCGCTATTGTTGCCGAACCCTCCTTGATTGTCTTCATGGAACGGCCCATCCGGGTTACTCTTCCATGTACGGGGCCAAAAAGTATGAGAGTTCCGCGTCCCCGATATTGTATCTCAGTTTCATCGGCTCGCTGGACTTCAGTGCGATGGAGATGTTGCTGCCTATGGGGCAACCCCTTACCATGTTCTCAAGGAACTCGAGGTTGAATGTCGACTCGGCGCCCTTCTTCGCGTCTATCTTCTTGACGATGTTGCCGTCTCCCTCATGGAGCTCCTCCAGCTCTCCAGAATCACCCCTGGCGCTCACTGAGAACTGCTCCTTGGAGGCCTTGAACCCGATGTAGGATGAAATCAGGCTTGCGTCCTTTATGATGTCCTTGAACGGCTCGCCGTTTATCTCGACGTGCGCATCGAACTCGACATTCGGCTCCTTCTCAACGCTCTTCTTCACGTCAATAAGCTGCATCTTGTACCTTCTCTTGCTCCCCTCTCCCACGAACTCAAGCGAGAGCTTGTTGTCCGTGTCCTTCATGACCAGCGACTCGTTGTCCCTGGTCCTTGAAAGTATCTTGTTCAGGTTGTCGATGTTGAGGCCCACGTTCATGTTCTTGTCTATGTTGAACTTGGAGAACGCCTTGTTGGGCATGAAGAACGAGATCATGCTGATGCTGGAGGGGTCCATCGCCTTAAGGGCTATTCCCTCCTTGGTGATTATGAAAAGCCCTTCGTCAACCAGGCTCCCTATGGCCGCAACGCAGTCTTTCCAGTACTTCGCATTATCTATCTTAAGCTCAAACATAACACCACTCCAACAGTAATTATCTATATGTAGCGATAATAATATAAGTCATTCCGTATAAAACTGAGACAACAAATTATACTACGGGCTCGTCGGATAAGGCTGCCAAAGCACTATCTACCTGTTGAGTAACCTTGAACCGTTCGACCCTTGACTTCTCCATGACTTCGAGAGCAAGCGGGTAATGTGTGCTTTCCCCTCTTTCTATCATAATCCGTTGCTGTATTGGAAGCTCGTAAAACTCCCTCGTAGTCACAGCCGTTATCTCCCCTGTTTCATAATCTATTTTGTATTCACGATGATTTGGGATGCCAGGTATGTCTCCTATCCAATATTTCTTTCCGCAAGCTCCATTGAAGTCATCCCATTCTCTCAGTTTGCGTGCGATTTCAATCGTCTTAATTAATCCCTGTCCTTTATCCTTAGCTCCCCTTTCCGCATCAGAATATGACATTAGTTTGTCTGATAATAGTGTAATCTTCGATGCCTCACGCTGGAGTGGCGCTATCACTGCTGTTTTATCCTCTTTCTGTTTTTCTACAGCCATCCTATCACTACAAATGGCTGCTTTTAGATTTATATAGCTTGCTTCTAACTCCAAAGAGCACGATAGCAAGCCCGTCAATTTATTCTCGAAATGTATTTATCGTTTGGTAGCAGTAATAACTACGTCCGGAGTTCCTTCATTATGGGTATATTGAATGCCATCAACAACATAACATATGTTTGGTAAAGGATGAATGGTCTTCTCCTCCCTCACCCGTAAACTTTGTGATGTAATTTCCCTATGTGGTACTGTCTTATCTACTTCTACGAAATCTAATTTCCCTAGAGTTACCTGATGAGAGGCACTGCTTTTTAGAACACCAATCGGACCAACATACTTCTGTATTAGAAGTTCTTGATGTGAATCTTTGGAAGAAACCGTTTCAGTCATAACACCTGTGTAAGGACTACCTACAAAAACAGAACCATGTGCATCAAATCCTATCTCAGCTTTAGCTTTGGTATTAAGGTCGATAGCACTCATATGAACCTTACCACTTTCCATACCTATTTTTATAGTAATTGTGTCCCCTTCATTTACCTGACCATCAAAACTGACATCACCTGAGACCCCCCTACTCGGTATAACTGACACAGATTTATCGTTCCATACTTCGTAAAGAAGAGAAAACTTACTGTTACTTGATGTGTACTTAAGTCCCGTCTGGTACCACCATTTTGCATCAGTCACACCATTAACTTCGTAACCAGTTTGCTCGGCATTTTTATTTTTTGTTGCGGTGGTCTGGTATTCCAATTCTGCACTTTGAAAATCAGTGGATGCGATACTAACATAAGATTGAGTATAGTAGTTTGTTTCTGGTTTACCAGATTTGACATCGTTGTAAATAATGGTCCCAGCTATGGCGAGCACTGGTAACATTAGCCATCTATTTACACTGCGAAGCTTTTCGATGAAACCCGCGCCCGTCGTCTCTCTACCCTCTGCACTATTGCCTCTTTTTGCAACCACGGCCGCATCTTTCAAGCGGGCTATGTTGCCATCGACTTCCTGATTCTTATTCACAACCTTGTGCGCCTGATGTGCAGTAATTACTCTTAAGTTACTGATAGTCCTGCTGGATTTACCAAACTTTTGCCCCATTTTAGCACCTAATCTCTTGTTTAAGACCTCTAATTCTAACAAAACCGCCGACTCAAAAGCAGGCTTATCAAGCAAGTAATTTGTGAAGTACAGCATCCGATCTAAATGGCTCTCAATCTTATCAAGTTCATTTTTGTCCGATACATCCGTAGTATCTAAGTTCTCAAGCAATGCTTTATACGAAAAGATTAACTCATCGACGTCCTGAACCACGATTTCAGGCACTGGTTCTTTCATACCATCGTTGTTATATCGTCTATTATGATATTTAGCCTATTCCATAGGCTACGCTACCTTTATATTATCATTTTTCATCTTGTGACATAAACACACGACTAATTGTCGTGTGCTGATGTCCACAAAATGCTCAGTGCAGCAGCACAACGCTCAGGAAGACGGGCGCCAGCAGGATCGCAATCGTGCTAACCACCTTTATCATTGAGTTGAGCGCAGGCCCTGCGGTGTCCTTGAGAGGATCACCAAGCGTGTCTCCCACCACCGCGGCCTTGTGGGCATCGCTGCCCTTTCCGCCGTACTTGCCCGACTCGATGTACTTCTTGGCGTTGTCCATTGCGGCACCGCTATTGGCCATGAATAACGCAAGCATCAGGCTCGCGGGTATCATCCCGACCAGCAGCCCTCCCAGGGCCTCTACTCCAAGTATCAATCCTACAGCTATTGGAGTGACTATGGCAATGAGCTCAGGCACAGCCAGCGACTTTATCGCGTTCACCGTGGCTATGTCAACAGCCCTTGCGTAATCCGGCTTCGCCTTGCCCGTCATCAGACCCTTTATTGTCCTGACCTGCCTTCTCACTTCGTCCACCATCAGGTTTGCCGTGTATCCCACAGCTCCCATCAGGAATGACGAGAAGACGAATGGCAGAAGCGCTCCTATGAATATGCCCACCAGGACGACCGGGTTCAGGGCGTCTATGGCCGGCAGGTGCACAGCCGATGCAAATGCGACCAACAAGGCGGTGGCAGACAGTGCCGCGCCGCCTATGGCGTAGGCCTTTGTGGTGGCCTTGGTCGTGTTGCCCAGCGCGTCAAGGTGGTCTGTAACAGTCCTTACCTTGGCAGGAAGTCCAGCCATCTCCGCTATTCCACCCGCATTGTCCGTTATAGGCCCGAAAGAGTCTATGGTCAGTATGGTTGGGGTTATTGAGAGCATTCCAACAGCTGCAATCGCTATTCCGTATACGCCTGCAGCAAAGTAGCTTACCAATATTGCGATCACTATGAACAGCACCGGCATCCAGGTGCTCATAAGTCCCACTGCGAGGCCTGTTATCACATTGGTGCCCGCTCCTGTTGTTGAGGCCTTGGCTATCTTCAGAACAGACTTGCTCTTTCCTCCGGTGTAGTAATCAGCCACCCAGAAGAGCAGTATCGCAAGCGCAAGCCCGGCAAATACCGGAACCACAAGCACAAACGGAGCCTTCAGGTATATCAATATGAGGTCCAGCACCGCCGAGACGACCACTGCGGATCCTATTCCCCAGTAGAGTGCCCTGTTCGGATGGCTGCCGAACTTCTTCATGACCGGCACGCTGATGAAGCTGCCGACCAGGCCAACGCACGCTATGTAAAGCGGAAGGGAGAACGAACTTGCGAAGGTCATGGTCACCGCAAGCGTTGCAGCGATGAGCAACGAAGCAACAAGGGTTACCGAGTAGCTCTCGAAGACGTCGGCTGCCATTCCGGCGCAGTCGCCCACGTTGTCCCCAACGTTGTCCGCTATGACTGCCGGGTTCCTTGGGTCGTCCTCAGGCAGGTTAAGCTCTGTCTTCCCGACCAGGTCTGCGCCTACGTCAGCCGCCTTGGTGAAGATGCCGCCTCCGACTCTCGCGAACAGCGAGACCAGAGAGGCTCCGAATCCAAATCCTATAAGTATTGCAATTCCAGAAACAGAAAGATATGCAAGCAGTAGGCTTAGCCCGATGAGCGAGAAGCCCACAGCTGCGAATCCAGTGACCGATCCGCCGAGTATTCCGGTCCAGAAGGCCTCCTTGACGCCCTTCTCTGCGCTCTTCGCGGTTCTTAGGTTAGATCTTACTGCAACGTTCATTCCGAAGAATGCCGTGAGATAGGATGCTACTGCTCCCACCGCAAACGCCGCCACTATCTGTCCGCCGCTGGGCAGCAGGAAGTATAGAAGTATAGCAATTATCACTGCAAATATGAGGATTGTCTTTAGCTGCCTGTTAAGGTAGGCGCTCGCCCCCTCCCTTATCGCCTTGGCAATCTCCTTCATCTTTTCTGTGCCTTCCTCCTTCTTCAGGATCGAGAAAGCAGCCACAATAGCAATGATTAGCGCTCCGATGCCTGCCAGTAGGCTATAGTAATAGAATTGCATTATATCACGGCTAGAAATAGAGGGATTACGCTTATAAAGCTTACTTGGAAAGCTTGCAAAGATAAGCTATACTTACCTTTTTCATACCTATTACTTTAAATCCAGCTTCTTTAAAAATCTCAATAAGTCGCTTTTTTGAGAACTGTTCAGATACTCCCGCCTGGGTTGATTTCTCAAATATTACAGTCCCTTCCGGTGTTATCTCTTTTATTCCAAGTCCTATATTTTTGTATGCACTTAACCGCTCTTCCAATGCGTCCTCCGAATAGACACCTATTAGAACTGTTCCGTCCTTTTTGAGTACTCTTTTCATCTCTTTCAATATGTGGAGCTTGTCTGCTTCGAAGTTTCCTAGTGTTGCTAAACATGTTACATAATCAAAAGACTGTTCTTCAAATGGCAAGTTTTTCGCATCTGCAACAAGCAGTTTTACTTTCGGAAATCTCTTTAGGTTAAGCTTTGCGTGATTTATTGCATTCTCATTATAGTCAATGCCGGTCAGATTGTCGGTGAGACTAGCTAGATCTAACAATGTCCGCCCATCACCACAGGCCACATCAAGAAGGCTTGACCCTTTTCTAACATTCTCTCTCAAAAAACGTCTTTCTTCTTCAAACCATGTTTTGTATGCTGCAGGACTAATCTTCAGTATTGCCTCCCACCAAAGTATGTTCTCCTTACCCTCCATAGGTTCACTTGATTGAGAATGGGCCGGTCGGCATATGCTGCATTATGTAATCGACCTCGTCCTGCTGCAGCTTCTTTGCTATCTGCTTCGCGGCGTCAGACTTCTTCGTATTTCCTGTGCCTATCCTCACGTAGCTGCCCCCATTCCTTTCACAGGTAAGGAGCGGCGCTATGGCGATGACCTTGTGCTTATCCTCCCCGATCTCCTGAACGAAGGCGCCCAGTCCCAGAACAGTGCTTCTGTACCACTCCCTCTCTCCCTTGAGCACGAAGCTCCCTTTGGCCAGCGATCCGGCATTTCTCGACTTTGTCACCTGCTCTCTGTTAAGTGAATAAACGTCAACTATCCCCTGGGCGTTCTCCCAGGCCTTCGAGAACGAGGCTGCGAACTGCGCCACCTCCTCCCTATCCTCTTTCTTTGACTTTGTCCCGTCCTTTAGTATTACGACAGACGCTCCGAAGATCTCGGCGTGGAAAAACAGGTCGTGCGCCTCAAAGTGCTTGCTGTTGAGCTCCTCGTTCTGGTCCGCGCTCCTCCCTCCCACAGCCAGCATGCCCGAGCTGGTGAAGAACCAGTTGAACTTCTCGTACCACTCGCGCTTCTGGACTATTCTCATCTCCTTCCGCTTCTCCTCAAGCGCTTCCGCCTCCTTCAGCTTCTTCTGGAGGTCCGTGATCGACTTCTTTGCGCCCTCCATCTTCCATTTTGCCTTTTTCGACTCCCCAAAGTAGTCCTTGGCGTTCATCTGGGCGCTCTTGGTAAAGTCTACTTCTATCTCCATGTGCTCCGCTGTTTTAAGCCAGGCATCAGCCGGCTACGAATGAAATAATAAGGGAAATAATAAATCCGAGCACTCCCAGCAGCAGGGTTCCAAGCAGCACCACCTTCACAGTCCTGGTAAAGGTCTTGACGTCAGGCCTGTAGCTTACGCTCAGTATGTGCAACGAGTTTGAGTAGAACGACCGTAGGCTCTTTACAGGGTTAAACTGCATTTAACTACCTCTATAGTATTGCTATTCTTGTCTTATAAACTTTGCTGAAGGCTAATTGCCCTCATCGTCGAAGATCTTGTCGAGGTCGAAGTTCTTGGACTGCTCCAGCTTCTGCCTGATGCCCGTGTCCGAGTAGTCGGCGAACTCCACGCCCCCCATCACGACCATGATCTTGACCGCGCTCTTCTGCATGGAGTTGTCTATCCTGGCGCCCCACTTCATCATCGCGTCCTCGCTTATGCGGCCCGCGACCTCCTGGAAGATCTTTTCGGCCTCGCGCAGCGTGAGGTCGTCCCCTCCGACTATGTTGACCAGCGCCTTCTTGGCCTTTGACAGGTCCACATCGAGAAGCGGGCTGCTGAGCGTGTTGCTTATGGCGATCGTCGCCCTGTCCGTTGACTGGGTCGAGTTGGCCTCGCCTATGCCTATCACCGCATAGCCGGAGTCCTTGAGCACGCTCCTCAGGTCCGCGAAGTCAAGGTTTACCATGCCCGGCTTCGTCACCATCTCTATGATCCCCTTGGTTGCGTTTGCGAGAACCTCATCGCTTATCTTGAAGGCCATGTTCAATGGCAGGTCCGGCGCAACCGAGAGAAGCTTGTCGTTCGGTATTATTATCGTTGTATCGGTAACCCTCTTAAGCCGTGAAAGGCCCTCCAGCGCGCTCCTCATGCGCGCCTTCCCCTCGCTTGAGAAGGGCAGGGTGACTATTCCCACTGTAAGCGCGCCCGCCTCCTTCGCCTCGTGGGCTATTATCGGGGCAGAGCCTGTGCCCGTGCCGCCTCCAAGGCCGCACGTCACGAAAACGAGCTGGGCATCGCCGAGCAGGTGCCTTATCTCCTCCTTGCTCTCCATCGCCGACTCCTCTCCGAGCTTCGGGTCGCTGCCTGCACCGAGACCCCTTGAAACCTTCTTGCCCAGTAGCACTTTTCTATGCGAACGCGTCTTCGCCAGGTGAGAGGCGTCTGTATTCATCGCGATGAGGTGAACCCCGTCTATGTTTGCCTCTGACATGCGTGTAATCGTGTTCGAGCCGCTGCCGCCTGCACCCACAACGTAGATCTTCGGCTTAGCTGACTCAATAAACTTCAAAAGTTCCTCGTCATCCGGTGAACTCATGATATCCTTAACTGCATCTGCCATAATGTCGCCTACTTATAGATACCCACAAAAACATAAAAACGTTTCCCGTCAGACCGACTCCTTCGCATCAACAACTTCTCCAACTTTTGCTATGAGTTTTTTGTCTTTGCTTATGAGTACGCCGCCTGTATTTTTGGCCGCAACCACATATGATGCATCGTAGTATGAAATGTGAAGTTTCGCTGCTATATCGAGTGTCTCTTTCTGAGTCTCTTTGGAATTGTAGAGTTCCATATTTTCTATTACTTCGTTTATGGCGGCAAGGAGTTCCATTATTTTAGAATAAGATTTATTTTTATGAATGGTGTGTTCCTTCCAGAGGGTGTTCCCTATCTCATAAGATGCCAAACCTATTGTTATGCCCCTATACAATAGGTCAGCGTCCTCGCTTTCGATTATCGCATATATGGCCGATGCGTCAAACACGAATGTCATCTAGAATCCCTGTCCTCTCTTATACTTGCGACAACTCTGTCAATCGGTAAATCTATATCTTTCATCAATTTGCTGGCCCTCTTCACTGCTCTCTCTATCTCACGCCTTCTAATTTCTTTGTCCACCGCCGTCTTTAACACCTCAGTCGGTTTAATACCTAATTGCCTCATTTTAGCCCTCTGACCTGTTGTTATTTTTACCGATATCGTAACTGTTTCCATGAAACTACCAATAATACTACGTAAAGTAGGTATATAAATCTTACTATTATTACCATTTTTCCCCTTCAAAATCAAGAATGGACTTTGTCACACAAGACTTATTAAATCTTTTAGCAAATCTCCTATTGCGATGCGATGGATGTAGAGACCAAGCTATCAATTGTGCACTCAGAGCCGACGGAGGAGGTCATAACTGAGGATGATTTGCGCACTGTTTTTGAGACTAACAAGAAGCCAAAGCATTACATCGGCTTTGAGATAAGCGGGATACCCCACATAGGTCACATTCTGGTTGCGGGAAAGAAGGTTAATGACCTTGCCAAGGCCGGCGTTGAAACCCAGATACTGCTTGCGGACTGGCATACAATGGCAAATCAGAAGCTAGGTGGGGACTGGGAGCGAATAAAAAAAGCAGCAGAGTTCTACAGGCGCCTATTCTCAATCGCATGCCCTTCGACAAACATTGTGCTAGGCTCAGACCTTTACCACAACAATGACAAGTACTGGACCGAGGTCATGAAGGTCGCAACGAAAACCACGATGGCGCGAGCGACACGCACCCTAATTATTCAGGGCAGGAGCGAGAAAGACACACTTCATGTTTCACAGTACCTATACCCGCTAATGCAGGTTGTAGACATACATGCCTTTGAGGCGGACATAGCCCAGGCGGGGATGGATCAGCGCAAGGTTCACATGCTTGCGCGGGAGGCCTTCAAGGAGCTCGGAAACAAGAGGCCGCTGGCGCTGCTCCACACACATCTGCTCCAATCATTAAATGAGCCGCCCAAGACCGAAGCAAACGCAGAGAAGGAGGAACTGGTCGTAGCCATGAAAATGAGCAAGTCAAAGCCCAACTCAACGATCTCCATACTTGCAAACAACGAAGAGATAAGAAAAATTGTGAAGGGGGGCTGGTGTCCAGAGGGCATGGCGCATGAGAACTCCATTCTGGGCGTATGCAAGTACATAATATTTCCACATTTCTCAGTACTTAAGATCGAGCGCCCCAGCAAGTACGGCGGCGATGCCGAGTACACCTCCTATGCTGAACTGGAAAGCGCATTCACCGAGAAGAAATTGCATCCTGTTGACCTAAAGAATGCGGTTGCGGAGAGCCTGGTCAAGCTTGTCGACCCTATCGCAAGCAAGTTCAGCAGCGAGCGCAAGGAGATTGAAAAGTTGTTTGTGTAAGCGGGTGCCATAGTGAAATTGCTTTTAACATCCGCCGGACTCAGGAATGCCACCATAGTTAAAACACTCAAAAAGCTAGCCGGCGGTAAGATAAGTACGGCCTTCATTCCCACAGCAGCAAACTTGGAGCCCGGGGACAAGAGCTGGATGATCAAGAGCTTTAACGATTTTCTAGAGTTGGGTTCTGTCGACATAGTCGATATCTCTGCGATGGATAAGAAGTCCTGGCTCCCTAGGCTTAGGGCAGCAAACGTAATCGCATTCGGAGGCGGAGACCCTCTTTATATGATGCGTTGCATCACTAAATCGGGCTTAGAGAAAGAACTCCCCAAACTGCTGAAGAGCAGGGTGTATATTGGAATGAGCGCCGGCAGCGTGATAGCGAGCAAGAAGCTCCTTGGCTCTTTTGAAACCTTCTACGGTGGTCAGAAAGGGCCAAGACCCGCTGGTCTCGGATATGTTCCGTTCAATTTCAGGCCGCATCTTGACTCTCCATACTTCAAAGTGCTTACAGAGAAGACTCTTCACGGTATTGCGAAAAGACTTCCGGAAGACACCTACGCTGTAGACGACAACACCGCCGTCTTGGTTATTGACGGAAAAGTAAAAATAGTCTCAGAAGGGCACTGGAAGCTCTATTCTAACAAAAAGTAAACGCCGGGATTGGGATTTTCATCGGTTATTTTGAACCCAAAAGGCCCGAAGGCCACCAGATCTCGAGTTTCGCCAAAATGTTACTGGCGCGATACCGGATTCTGCCATCCCGGCGCAGTAGTATTTGCCCCACGCAGACTTAATAACCTTATCTTGCGCCGAGCTTGTCCAGAAGAAGGTCGATCAGCTCGTAGGTGTTCTCGCTGTTCGCCGAGGTAAGTATGTTGCCGTCCGACTCGACGGGGCTTGCCGTTATCTTTCCGTGGAAGAGCTGGACCAGCCTCGCCGTCTCTGCATCCTTCACGCAGGCAATCTTGGTGTTCGTTATGACGTTCGCCCGTGCGAGTACCTTTATCGCGTTGTTCACGCAGGCGAGCACCTTCCCCTTCTCCTTGAAGTGCCTTACGATGTCCAGCAGAGCACGCTGGTCGTACAGCTTGAATGTCTCTATCCCTGCCCCATCCGGTATGAACATTGCGTCGAAGTTGTCCGTGGTTATCTCTGAAGCGAGAATCTTCGGGGTGTAGACTGCGCCATGGTAGCCGACGCACTCGTCTTTGTTGTAGCCCGCTACGAAGATCCCTATGTCCCACTTCTGCATGAGCTCCATGGCCTTTGCCATGGTCTCGTCGCGGAAGTCCTTAGGGGTTAGGAGTACTGCTACGTTCATTCTGACGCCTTGTGTAACGTACTCTCTTCTCACGATGATTTAATAAATATGTCGTCCCTGCTCCGAAACAATAGACCCACATAGATAAGTATTTATACTTATTCTACGTATTACATTCACTAGTGATGATATGACAAATATGACCTTAGCAATACCCACAGAGCTAACTGCTGTGATGAAAAAACACAAAGAAATAAAATGGAGTGAAGTCGCAAGGCAGGCGATGATAGAGAAGGCCGGAGAACTAAAACTTATGGACGAAATACTTTCAAAGAGTAAATTAACAGAAAAAGATGCCCTAGAAATTGGTAGAAGAATAAAAGAAGGCATAGCCAAACGACACGGGTTACTATGATCCTTGTTGTAGACGCAAATAGTATAATTGCAGCGCTGATTAAAGATAGCAAAGCTAGGGAAATAATTACTAGCGGCAAATTTACTTTAATTTCACCAGATTATATACGCGACGAACTGGATAAACATAAAAACTACATAGCTAAGAAAGCAAAAATCTCAGTTACAGAATTGGACCTATTAATAATATTGCTGTCAAAAAGAATCCGCACAATACAGTTAAGTGATTACAAGGCCAAGATTGAAGAGGCCAAAGAAATAATGGGAAACGACTTAACCGATGTTCCCTATGTTGCTTGTTATCTCGCATTGAATTGCGATGGCATCTGGACAAATGATCTTGATTATGACAACAAAGTTCAACTTAAAACATTTAAGACAAGTTATTTATCAAAACTATTAGGTAACTGATAAGGCCGTCTAGAGATTACTAAATTAACTATTCTAGACTCCGTGGAACCAAAACTGCTTCTCGTCTTTCTTCTTCCCATCTTTCTTGCCAAAAAGTTTCTGCATCAGCGTTGGCTTCTTTGCTGGTGCCGCAGCAACAACACTCTGGCCAAAGACCTCCGGGTGCTGGCCCGCATAGCTGTCCTGCCAGCCCTTGAACTTGCTCTCGCTCGCCACCTTGGACTCGTTTATCTTGGTGGTGTACTCTCCCTTCATCTTCTTCCACTCCTCCATGGTATAGCCGTAGGGCGGTCTCTCCCTTACTGTCGGAGGGTCGAACTGGTACTTGTACATCTCGTTAACATAATCAAAGTCGCGCATCTCGGCCTTGTTCGGGTCAAGCTTCACCCCCTCTGTCGCCATGAACTTCACCAGCTCCTCCATGCTGATCTTCTCTTTTCTATTCACCGCAGTGTCGGGGTTGTAGATTATCGTTACCTTCTGCTTCATGAACTCTATCTTGGCCCTGATTATGGGCTCGAGGAGCATCAACCGGTACTGGATCCTGGCCGCATGTTCCATGCTGACCATCTCATCCTTGCTCACGCCTGACCAGACGGCCTCCTTTATTATCTTGTAGGGAATTCGGAACGGATGGCCGTCAATCATGACCTTGTCGTCATACTTGTTCGGGTCCTCCTTCTTGCTCTGCTCAAGCTCCTTCTGGTAAGTATTTTGGTCCTGATTCTCTCTATGGTCCATGCGCTTTACCTAATTAGTGCTTGGTAGCACGGAGTATTTAATACTTATACTCCGCCTGTTCCGCAGCCACAGCCTCCGCTGCCGCCGCATCCTGCTTCAGAGCCCGCGCCCTTGCCGCATGCGCAGCCCTCGCCCGACTCCCCATGGGAGTGCTTGGGCGCTGCAGCAGCCGCAACTAGGTTCTGTACGGTAGGCGCTGAAACGACTCCGGTTCTCGCAGCCTTTGCCGCGCGGATCGAGGCCGCTTCTGCCACATTCACCGGCAGCTTGAAGTAGTCTGTTGACTTTACGTAGGTGCGCTGGTAAGGTTCGCTGGCTTCCAGTTCCTTCACGTTGCGCATGTACTTGTCGCTTCGGTAGGTCCAGTCGTTGTGCATGCTCTCCCACTCGTTTGAAGGGATGCTGTACTGCTTCTGGATTTTGTCCCTGTAGACCTCCGGAAAGACGTTGAACGTGCAGAACGGAAGTACTCGTCCATCAGGCATCGCATAGTGAATGTCGCACTTTTCTACGCGCTTGATGTCGTAGGTGTACTCGTCCTGGAAGTGCATCATGCCAAGGAACATGCTCTTCAGCTGGAACGCTCCCATGGTCTGGAAGTCGTGCTTGAAGATGACGGACATGAGCAGCTTGCTGAAGTTCACTCCCTCAGGCTGCTTCTCCTTGTCTATGAACTTGCGCAATCCTGTGACCGCACGCAGCGCGATCAGCCTGCGCTGGAACTTGGACTTTCCGCCCATCTCGTTGACCGCCTCCTGCAGGTGCTCCAACAGGCCAGCCGCATCGACGAATCTCGTCAACGGGACTATCTTGTTGTTCTTGTCCTGGAAGATGTAGCTTCCTGCGCCGCAGGCGAAGTGTATCGAGAGGTCGTACTTGTACTCTCCCGTCAAAGCCTCGATGAACTTGTTGATTCCGCCGACGTAGGGCACTGAGAACCAGTCGTCCTTGGTTATCACGCCGCCCGTCTGTTCCTCTATCTGCTTAATTGCGCCAGGTATCGTGATTCTCTGCCTTTCTCTCTGCCTTGTGGGCATTCTGCCCACCAGCGAGACAGGCTGGAAGTTGACCGCCTTTACGACGTCGTTGTTGTTCAGTGCAAAGTTGATGATGTCTGCAAGCTCGTGGTCGTTTATCGTCCTGATCACTGTGGGCACTAGAACGACTCCGATTCCGGCCTTGCGTGCCGCATCGAACGTGGCAGGGGCTTCCCAGTGGTTCTTCGGATTTGCCCTCTTGCTCACTCCGTCGAAGCTCATGTAAAGCGTGCTGACTCCAGCGTGCCTTAGCTTGACTGCAAGCTCTGGGTTCTGGGCCATTATAATGCCGGTTGTGTTCATCTGTATCTGGTCGAAACCGGCCTTCTTAGCCATGCCGACTATCTCAATTATGTCGCTGCGCATAAGCGGCTCCCCTCCTGTTATCTGGAGAGCGTTTGCAGGGATAGGTTTCTGGCTCTTCAACTCAACGAAGATCTTGTTGAGCTCCGCACGGGTGGGCTCGTAGATCGGTTCGCCTTCCTTCGCGTAGAAGAAGCAGTACCAGCAGCTTAAGTGGCATCGGTTTGTTATGACTACGTTTGCAAGTCCTGTGTGCGACTTGTGTCGTTCGCATATTCCGCAGTCGAACGGGCAGTTCTCTCCCTTGTTAATATAATTCGGGTTGTCGAATCCGCGGCCGAAGTAGTTGTAGTTCTTCATGCGCATGTACATCTCGTAATCTTCCCAGTACTTCTCCATCGACCATCCGTGGTCAGGGCACTGCTTCCTGATCATCACGTTGTCGCCGTCCTTGTAAATAGTACCGTCGACTATGAGCTTGCACTCCGGACAAACTGTTTTTGTGCGCTCCAGCACAGGCATCTTAGAGACCTCCTCTATGGTCCTGCGATAGGGAGCAAGCAGCATGTCTTCTCTCGTGGGCGCCTTCGTCCCGATGACTACGTTCTGTGTCATCCCATTAGTCGTGATTTCCCCAATCTTAGAATTTATTTCATCCATCACAATACCTTAATATTAGCCAGTTATAATTGAAAACCAAGCTATATAAATCATACTGAAGCCCGCCCAAACCAGGTAACCCGTCCGGTCTTTTAGCCATGGGCTCGGTAGCTTTCTCCCTCCAGACTTTTCTGCGCCAACCACCTATTTTCTTCCGCCATGATTTTCCTGGAGTTGGGACTCAGCCTAGGGCCTCTCCAAACAACCCCCACCTTCGCGGCGCTGACGCCGAGCCTTATGGCCGCCTCTTTCTGGGTGAGTCCGTCCTCCTTCGCCTGCCTGAACTCCTGTTCAGAAGGCCAGCTCTTGCCGTCCTTCCGGTGCAGCAGCCCGTGCGGCGCAAGCCCAAGCCGTTTCCAGTTTAAAAATACTGTGGTCTCGCTTACGTTCAGCAGCCTGCCCGCTTGGGTGAGCGAAAGCCTAACTGGATTTTTGTGTGCCTTGATATACTGTCTATCCGAAGGCATAATCTTTCTCTTTCTCCATGGCTCCGGCTGAATTGTATTTACGGGTAAAGGTTCCGGCGTTGCGGGCCTGACAGGCGCCGGCAAAGGCCTTAACTCGCTAAAGAATAACCTGGGCGAAAGTTCAGAGTGGCTCGGTTTCTCGAATGTGGGTGCGGGTCTTTGCGCTGGCTTTTGTTGCGCGCTTTTTTCTACGCCATTCATGCCTGCCCTTCTTCGCCAGCTTAGAAACCTATCGCTTAGCTCCTGAACGTCATGCTCTCTTATCTCCACGGTTGTTTCAGGATCTCTGGGCACTATCCCCGGCCTGGCTACCCCGCCAAACACCTTTTTAGGGGTTGCAGCACTTCTCGTAACGACCTCCATGATTTCCCTTTATTTTGCCAGATATATTATATTAACTGTGGACGACCCTGGGGCAATTTTAACCCCAAAACTTTCAGTAATGCCGAACTCCGCTAGTGCATATTATAAATAGCTATGTGGATATCTTTCTACGACTATACGGTGTTATTATGCAAGTGTATGTTGACAAGCCGAAGTGCACCGGATGCGCGCACTGCTTTGACGTCTGCCCGGTGGCGGTATTCGAGATGAAGGACAGGGCAAGCCCTGATGTCAACGCGGACGTCGCTCCAGAGGAGGCCAAGTGGAAGGGCTCCCACATACCTGAGGTGACAGCCAAGTGGGCCAACGTGCAGGACGGGCACCACCACTTCGCAGAGAAGTTCGAGGGCGGCAGCGGAGGCATCTCTGTCGCGGTCAACGGCCCTTCGTGCATACTCTGCCAGGCCTGCCTGATAGAGTGCGAAGGCGAGTGCATCGTAATAACCGACGACTCTAACAACGTCTACAAGTCTATTTACAAGTAGGTAATCTCTTGTCAGAACAAGTTCGCTGCGCACACATCCTAGTCGAGAAAGAGTCTCTAGCGAAGGAAATCCTAGCAAAACTGCAGGCTGGCGAGAGCTTCTCAAAGCTCGCCGAGCAGTATTCCATAGACGGATCAAGGAGACGAGGAGGTGATCTAGGAACCTTCGGCCGCGGAATGATGGTAAAGCCCTTTGAGGAGGCCTCATTTAAGCTAAAACCCGGCGAGATCTCTGGCCTGGTAAAGACCCAGTTCGGGTATCATATAATAAAGCGACTAGCCTAGCAATTAATCTCGTAAAAGAGGGATTAGTGGACACGCTAATTGTCCACTAATTCGGCAGGCATTTATACCTAACCAGACGACAATTTATCTTATGTCAAATACAAAGGTTAGACTTACTCATCCAACACTTCCAAACCTAAAGACAAATGTAGACACGCTTGTATCGAGATTAAGCGCCAAAGGTTATTCTCCGAGAACACTTGAATTTGCTCCGATAGTACTAAGTTTGAGGAAGGCGAATTATCAAGAGAAGCAGATACATCAGGAGCTCAACGGCGCCATCTCAACAGGCAGTATATCTAACATACTAATTGATTCTGGAATGGGCTTTCCTAGAGTGAATGGCTCTCTGCCAGAAGTATTGAAACTTGCTAAACGGAACGGAAAAGACCAACTAGGTCAAGCGACAATAGCTGCAGCTGTCGGCGTAACACAACAGACGATAAGCAGGGTTTCCATAGCGAACGGACATAGACGAGTGCCTACGAAGGAGGAACTAGAGGCGCGCAATGAGCGAATATTAGCAGACGCACCAGATTATGAACAAAAGCAGCTGGCTAAACGTTATGGTCTATCTGTCAAACAAATTAGCCTAATCCTAAGGGGAGCAAAGGTGACGGCTAAAACGGCCTCCTACTTCCAAAAGGTTCGGGCTGCAAGAAAAGCTCGCGAAGCAAAAATAAAAGCACTTGGATCAAAATTGCAGCGCAAGCAGATAGCCAAATTACTCCACATATCTATATGGCGTGTCCGTCGTGCTTTGTATTCAAGCGAAGATGCTATAGATGCACGACTCCTAAGAAAAAGTGAGAGATTGAGCGTCGCCGTTTAGAAGGAGAAAGTACATCACAAACTATTGCTTCGAACTTATCAGAAGGTATAAATAATCAAAATACCAAAAAGCAATGGTGTTTTAATGATAGAGCTGACCGAAAGTAATTTTGATAGCGAAGTGCTTAAATCAACCGTTCCTGTAGTGATTGACTTCTGGGCGCCCTGGTGCGGCCCCTGCAGAATGTTCTCTCCAACCATAGAAGAGGTGGCAAAAGACCTGGGTTCAAAGGCCAAGTTCGCAAAGATAAACACCGATGAGGCCCCAAACATAGCCACAAAGTACAACATAATGAGTATACCCACGGTGCTTCTCTTTGACAAGGGTATTGTCAAGTCCACCTCCGTCGGCGCATTGCCGAAGGAAACCTTCAGAAAGTGGCTTGAGAAGAATCTCTGATAAAATATGCTGATTTGATGGCACTATCTCTTCCCCGAGGCGTATCCGAATACGGGCCAAGCGATGCCATCGCGCTCAGCGAGATAAAGGCTGTAATCGAGGAGATATTCAAGCGCTTTGGATTCTATCCTATAGACTCTCCTTCTCTAGAACTGCTCGAGACCCTTGACGTAAAGGCGTACGGGGAGGAGTCGAAGAAGGAACTCTATGTCATAGATGGGGGCGTTGATGCCCTCAGGTACGACCTTACCGTGCCGCTTGCCCGCTACATAGCCATGAACAAGGACCTTCCTCTTCCGTTCAAGCGCTATCAGATTGGAAAGGTCTGGCGCATGGACGAGCCGCAGAAGATGCGCTCCAGGGAGATCCTGCAGGCCGACGTTGATGTTGTCGGGAGCACGGAGATCTCCAGCGAGGCCGAGGTGATAGCTGCCACCGCGCTTGCGCTTGACGCGCTCAAGGTAGAAAACTATTCAATACTGATAAACAGCAGACCGCTGCTCAATGCCATACTCAACCTGTTCAATGTGCCCGAGGCCTCCCATGACGTGGCCATACGCACCATAGACAAGATGGCAAAGATTGGCGCCGCAGAGGTCGGAGCGCAGATGAGGAAGCTCGGAGTCTCGCAGAAGGATTGCGACGGGCTGCTCGGCTTCATAACCAACAAGGCAGAGAACGGCGAACTGCTTGACTCTCTCCTGGTCTCGTTGCCGGGGGCAAAGCAGGAGACCGAGTCCCTCAAGCAGCTGCTTGCCCTACTGGGCACCTATGGAATTAGGGGCACGATAACGATTGACCTCTCACTCGCCCGCGGACTTGAGTACTACACGGGCGCGGTATGGGAGTTTGTTGCCTATGAAAACGGAAAGCGCCTCCCGTCCATCGGGTCCGGCGGCCGCTACGACAAGCTGATCGGGATTTACCTGAAGAAGGACATACCCGCGGTCGGCTCTTCCCTTGGCGTAGGGCGCATCTTCGAGGTGATCAAGGGGGGTGCGGGCAGGAAGAGCTACGCAAAGGTCTATGTGGGCTACATCAAGAAGGAGAACCTGGAGTACGCGACGCAGGTTGCAAACACGCTGCGCAACTCGGGCATGTACGTTGACCTCAATCTCACTTCAAGGAACATCGGCAAGCAGATGGAGTATGCAAACTCCTTGGGCGTACCCTACACGATAATAATAGGCAACATAGAAAGGGAGGCGCAGAAGCTGAAGCTCCGCGATATGTCGACAGGGGACGAGAAGCTTCTTAGCATTGAAGAGTGCATAAAACAACTAAAAGAATGATACCATGGGAAAGAGCGAAGTGGAGGAACTGACCGAGAAGACGATAAACGATGGCGGGCTGCTAGCGCAGATGTATTTCGACATGCAGAGCGAGTCATCCGAAGAGCTGCAGCCGCTGCTCACCGACCTGATCGACAACCGACTGCTGAAGACTCCTGGCGTGCTGTACTGCTTCGGCGCCATAGACGAGCCCATACTCCTCCAGAAGGAGAAGGTGTACTCCTCAAGCGCGCAGCTGACCCTGCTCTTCAAGAATTTCGGCTCGATGGTGAACGTGGTCTTCAACTTCGCACCCGCGGGCATAGAGATACTGAAGCCCACAAAGGACCTCCGGCTGAAGATAAGCGAGATGCAGTCCCTGCTTCTTGACATCTCGAACATCTCTGTCAGTTACTCCGAGTACATACTCGGAAAGGTGCTCAGCAAGGAGGACTTCGCGAAGGTTGACCGGGACCTGAAAGGCAGGGCCGAGCTGGGCAAGCGCCTGCTCGACAAGAAGGATGAGAAGAAAGCGTAAGCGTCCCACAAAATTTTAATGCGTCAATAGTCTAGCCTGGTTAGGACTTTGCCTTCCCAAGGCAATAACCCGGGTTCAAATCCCGGTTGACGCACTTCTACTTATTGAACACGTAACTCGTTACCGAGCCGTTATAGAGCACCGACTGGTTCACCGAATACTCGCCGCTGACCGCCGGGTTGCACACGAACATCTCGGCCAGGCTGCTCTGTTTGTTGCCGTTCGTGTTGCTCGAGATCTGGGCTATCGTGCAGTTGCTCTGCTGCGGGTAGTCTATCGTTGGCGCGGGGAAGCTGAGCCCCCTCCCGCACGCATCCGGCAGGCCAGGGCCGCAGCTGAATGCAGATGCGTTCTGGTTGCTCGATGAGAGGGTCAGGTGGTAGAGTCCGCTTACGATGACCGCAAGCAGCGAGTTGTTGACCGAGAGGTAGAACGAGGCCCTTGGCGCGGTTGAGTAGTTGTACAGCCCGTAGGTCTTGGCATCAACGCCTATCCCGACAATCGCGGCGTCTGTTGCGTTGTGGTTGGTGTATATGAAGCAGGTGCTGTTTGAGTTGACTCCGCTAGAAGTGTAACCCTGCACCGATGTGAGTTGGATCCAGGAGACGCTTTTTATTCCCGGACTTAGCTTCGGCCCGCCGCTCGCCCCGCCACACACGTACTCGCTGTAGTTCCCGTTGAGGTGGAGCCTTGCGTAGTTGAAGCCCTGGGGGATGGAGTACACCCCTCCCGAGGTGTAGTTGTAGGGCGGAGGCAGCTGCACGAACTGCGCTATCTGGCTAACCGGGAACTGGGTTCCCAGCGAGACGGTCGAATTAGTTCCGGCGTAGCAGTCTATGCCCACGCATACCCACTTGGAAAAGCTGTAGCCCGGGTTCGGCACCGCCTGAATTATCACATCCGATGAGTTGTAGCTGTAGTTGCCGCCGCCGTAGACGACGCCTCCACCCTGGTAGGTGCCGGTGGTTATCGTGACCTTGTAATTTGCCACCTCAACGATGTTGTCTTTTACCGTCAACGGCTGTGAAGAGTTTGTCCCGCTGTAGCAACCCTGGCCGGTGCAGCTCCAGTTGCTGAACACGTACCCGTGGTTAGGAGTCTGCGAGATGATTAGGTGTGTTCCTGCGGCGTAGGTTCCGCTTCCGGACACGGTCCCAGCTATCACTGGGTATGTTGAAACCGAAACTTTGCCACCGGACTGCGTAGCCGATGTTCCTCCTATCTGGGTCTGGTTGACGGTGGTTACGGTGTATCCGTGGCTCACCATTGTCTGCAGCCCGCCGCCTTCATAGATCATGACTGCCAGCACGACGATTAGCACAGCCGAGGCGAGCGCAAGCGGTTTATTGGATTTGCCCATCTGATCAACTGACGAGTACCGCAAGGGCAGTTATCCTGCATCTGCCGGTATCTGAAATACTAGAAATGTACTACTATATAAATCTATAATCAGACGCAAGCTCCCGAGAGCTCGCTGTGCTTCTCCACGAAGCGCTTTAGGTAGTCACAGTCCGGCTTCACCTTCATCCCCTTCTCCTCTGCAAGCTCAAATCCTGCCAGCGCAAGCCTTTCGGCAAGCCCCTTGCCGCGCTCCAGCTCCGGCACAAATGTGTGGTAGATGCGCATCACCCCGCCGCCAAGCTCGTAAAGCAGCTCTGCATCACCGTTGGGAGTGGGGATGTAAAGGCGATTTTTGCCGCCCTTAACCTTGTCATCCATAGGTGCTGTTCATGGTAGCGTTGGGGAAGTGGCTCAGGAACCAGCCCGGAACCGCCGCTGCAATCGCAAACACCACGGCGAACACTATTATCACTATTACTATCACAGTCCCTATTATCACCAGGAAGGAAGCCAGGAGGCTTATCTTCTGGAATCTGGAGATCCACACGATTATGCTCACGAACGACCAGACCGACGCAACTATCAGGACTATCCATCCCAGTATGGGTATGACCGTTATCCAGGCCACCAGCGCTGTGACGAACTCAACATAAAGAAGTGCATTGAACGTCTTGGTGTAATCCTGCTTGAACTGGCCGAAGAGCTTTCCGAAGAGATGGTACACCCCCGCCAATACCAGGGCGCCCAGGGGCTGGAACACCCAGATCAGGAGTATGGGCGACAAGATTCCTAACGCGGCCGCGCCAGCGATGCCGAATGAGAAGAACGGCGAGATGAATTGGGAGCCAACGGCCGCAACTATCGCGCCCAGGATTATGGCCAGCACCAGGGGTATCAGCGTTGCCTTATAATAGAACTTTAGGGCATCGCCGATGCTCAGCGCCTTGGGGCTCTTGTTCTTGAGCGTTATAATGTCTATTGCCTTCCTTGTCTCATCCCAGAACAGCATATGCTCACATTATCTCTAAGGACACACTGATTTAAAAGTCTTGTCCTGTCGAACCTGTTGAAGAAGAGGTGCGAGTGCCGGGATTTGAACCCGGGTTCTTGCCTTGGCAAGGCAAAGTCCTACCAGACTAGACTACGCTCGCATGAGTTTGAAGTAGTTATTAAAGAAGCAAATAAATAAAGGTTTGGCTTCTCGTTATTTGCGCATCGCTTATAAGTTTTTCCATTTACTATATACGCGGTAATCCAATGCGCTCTGATCACATAGTTTATCTAATTGCAGTGCTCGCCATCCTGATAATGGGCTCGGTCCTCATACTTCCAATATTATACCCGAGCGGCATACTCCCAAGCAACCAGGCCACGCTTATGGTAAGCGCCTCCGGAAGCTCAAGCCTCGCCCCGCAGGCCGGCACCGTAACCCTCTACATAAATGCGACAGGCATCACCGCAGCGCTGGCGACCAGCAACCTGGGAACCACACTGGCGCAGGTCAACAACACCCTCATCCAGTACACCAACGCGAGCAGCATAAACACCCAGTCCTACTCGCTCTGGAAGGCCTACAACAGCAGCCTCTACCGCGCAAGCGAGTACGTCTCCGTTAACCTGAACAGCGCAAGCTCGATCACGCCGCTGCTGCAGGCGCTGGCCGTGTACAACAACGTCTTTGTGTCGGGCGCAAGCGCGCAGCTTTCCACCGCTCAGAGAATCGCTGCGACAAACACCGCGCTGCAGCTGGCGATGCAGAATGCGACCGCCCAGGCCAAGGCGCTCACGAACAACGCAACGCTCAAGGTAACCGGCGTAACCGTAAGTTCCGGCATCTTCTACCCGGTAGGGATAAACAACTACGCCTCTGCGGCGGTATCGGCAAGCCCGCTGTTCTTCTCAGGCAAGCAGTCCCTTACCGAAACCGTCCAGGTAACCTTTGCGTACACGCCAACGTAAAGGGCAGATAAAATAATTGCCGCTGGTCGGATTTGAACCGACGACAGTCCGGTCTTCAGCCGGACACTCTCCCGGGCTGAGTTACAGCGGCGCAATAGTGCCTACCATCTAAACTATTTAGGCTTTAATGTATATGTTCTATAATATTAAAAGCTGTGTGGTTGCATGGGCGACGAATGGGGCAAAATTGGTGCAGCCTCGCATTATCTTGATTCAAAGGGAATAGAACTCAGAATCTACCAGCTGAACATAGTGAACTCCATACTCGCGCACGGCAACACGCTCGTCGTGCTTCCAACTGGTCTTGGAAAAACGATGATTGCAGCAATCATGGCCTCCATCACGCTCTCAAAAGGGAAGAAGGTGCTCTTCCTTGCGCCAACCAAGCCCCTTGCAGAGCAGCATCACACTACCTTTACGAAACTTTTGAAGATAAAGCCCGAGGAACTGCTACTTCTGATAGGCAGCGTAAACAAGAAGAAGCGCGAGGAGCTTGAAAAGAACGCGAAAGTCATCATAGCAACGCCGCAGACGTTCGCAAACGACCTCAAAGACGCGACCGTCTCGCTTGAGGAGTTCGGCTGCGTGATATTTGACGAGTGCCACCGCGCAGTAGGGCGCTATGCTTATACTTACATAGCAAATGAGTGCACCCTGCGCAGTGTGCAGATAGTCGGCCTTACTGCCTCTCCCGGCAGCAAGAAGGAGAGAATAGACGCGCTGGTGGCCTCTTTGAACATCCGCTACATCGAGGTGAAGATCTCCAGCGACCCTGACGTTGCTCCGTACGTGATGGCGCACAACATCCACACCGCCTACGTGGACCTTAACGACAGCATACGCGAGATCTCAGCCCTTCTGGCGCCGGAGGCAGAGCAGAGCCTGAGGAGCCTGAACAAGGTAGGACTGCTCCGCTTCAGGAACTTTGACACCATACCGAAAGGCCGGATACTCCAGGCGGGCGACCAGATATGCAAGATACGCGACATAAACTACCGCTACGGCGCGATGTTCAGCTACACCCGCCTGCTTAACCTGACGCACGCCTACGACCTGCTTCGCAGCGAGGGCATCTACCCGTTCTCGCTCTACTTCGACGGCCTTGAGAAGAGGGAGAAGAAGAGCCGCGGCATCGAGAACCTGCTCAAGACCCCCAACCTAGTCAAGGCGCGCGCCCTGGCGAAGGCTGCGATTGAACGCGGTGAGGAGCACTCGAAGGTCTTTGCAGTGCTGGACACGCTCCGCCAGTATCGCGGCAAGAGCGTGATAGTCTTCGCGCAGTACCGCTCCACGGTGAAGATGCTGACCGAGTTCATCTCAAACAACGGCTTCAGGGCAAGGCCGTTCATAGGGAAGGGAGAAGGTGTAACCCAGGAGATCCAGAAAGGAATAATAACAGATTTTCGCAACCGAGTTTTCGATGTACTCATTGCCAGCTCCATAGCCGAAGAGGGCCTTGACATTCCCAGCGTCGACGCGGTCATCTTCTACGAGCCCATCCCGAACGAGATACGCAACATACAGAGAAAGGGGCGAACAGGCCGCTTCCGGGACGGTGATGTTTACATACTGATTGCGAGGAACACGAAGGATGAGGTGTACCTGCAGATCTCGCGCACCAGGGAGCTCAGGATGATGGAGCTGATACGCTCCGCAAACCGGGCGCTTGCACTGAAGAATCCCGTCCCCGCCTCCAACAGCCAGCACACCCTATAGCAGGATCCGCTCGTTCTCGAAGAATGAGAGGATGAACAGGGCTACCGTTATCACGTGAACTGCTGTGCAGAAGATGCAGACGTTGCCTATGACGTACTCGGTGTAGACGAAATAGACCACGAAGGCTATGCCGAGCGTGTTGTATATGACAATCAGGTCCTTGTCCTTCAGCCTGCTGTGGAGCTTGAGGAGCAGGAGGATCTCCACAACGAAGAAGACTATCCCGTAGACGGCTATCGGCACGCCAAAAAGTATTGAGTAGGAGCTGTTCAGCACGTTATTGCAGTTAATAATCCCGCTCTCCGAGCAGAGCAGAGGTATTCCCGCGTAGTGGTAGAGCGTGAGGTAGACTGAGACCAGCAGCCCCAGCACCGCCAGGACCATCATTACGTGTTTTACTTTTATTGCCATTCGCTCGTCCCTATCCCACTAGCTTCTGTATCTGCGTCACATAGGGCTGGTCGCAGACGGACGCAGGCGTCTCGTTCGTGGCCCTGCAGATCTGCGACGTGATCAGGTTCGCGGTCCCTATTATCGAGCTTGACTGGAGCGAGCCCGGGCTGTAGAGATCCTGGGCTATGGTCGTCCAGTTCTTCCCTCCGAGCACGGTGAGCGGGTCGTAGTTGGAGAGTGTTATCGCCGACCGGTTCGCAAACATTATGAATGGGATGCTGCCCGTATAGCCGCCGACAGCGGCAAGGTTGAGTTCAGACTGGTTCGGCTGCTGCAGCGGCGCATAGTTGTTGCCCTGCGGCTGGTTCGTGGTCTGCTCCACGCTCACGAAAGAGATGTACGGGCTTGAGTAGCTCGAGTTGTAGAAGGTGAAGGTCGGGGTTGAGGGCGAGTAGTCGGTTGCCGAGGAGGTCATGAAGTGGAGGTTCGTCAGGGTGCCGAAGCGCATCAGGGCTATCACCACCCCCCACCGTTCAGCAGCACAGAACGGACAGTAATCTGCACCAAGGTAAAGTATCTCCGGCTTCCCGTTGAGCGTAGTCAGGTTCTTCCCGCTTATCCTTACCAGTCCCTCGTAGTTTGCCGTGCCTATGCCCACCTGGTTGGCCATGCTGTTGGAGATGTTGAGCTGCGCGAGCAACCCGCTCGGCACCAGGAGATTATCATAGCTCGCCGCCTGGATGTCGACCTTTTGCTGCTGCGTAAGTATGAGCGCCGCTGCGACTATGACTATGATGGCCAGAATTGCCACATAGACCTCCCTCCTGCGCCTCTTCTGCTTGTTCACCTGTGCGACTTCCTCACTCATCGTATCACTTTCACCAGACTAGCCGAGCTTCGACTTTATTATGGAAACAAGCTCTTTTATAGCTTGTTTTTTGTCCGTCCCCTCCACCAGCTTTATGCTCGCCGCGCTCCTGTGCCCGCCCCCGCTGTCTATCTCATCCGGATGGGTCTCCTTCAGCCCTGAGATTATCTGGAGTATGTTCACCCTCTCGGAGATCCGGTTGTCCACCCGCACGGAGATGAAGGAGCCAAAGTGGAGCAGCAGGACGCAGGGCTTGCTGCTCTCCAGGCTAAGCGCCTCGAGGAGCTTTGAGGAGAACCTCCCCGGAAGCGGATAGCGCGTGCTGTCATCGCGCAGGGTCTCGAAGTCGGAGACGTAGATGGTTCCGGCGCCCGCGTTATGGGATTTCATCTCCTTCTTCGCATTCTCTATCGCCTCGGCCATCTTGCCTCTTGCGTACTCGAGGAGCTCGGCGTACCTTGCCCTGTCCGAGACTATGGCGTCTATCTCGCTCGGCGTTATGTTCTTGGAGGTGCCCCCCACCGCAATCCGGACGTCGCTAGTGACCATGTCAAGAAACGCGGAGAGCTCCGCCCCGGGCGCGCGCTTGTCAGCGTAGGAGCTGTAATCGCCTATGAATGAGGCGTTCTCTATCTCCTTCGTATCGATGTTTGAGAAGGTCTTTGCGAAGACCGCCACAAGGAAACCCGCTGTTATGTTTGAGTCGCCCCCAAACTGCCACGGGTTCATGTAGTACTGCAGCGTGGGGCCGATGAACCCCTGCTCTATCGGGTGGTGGTCAAGCCACAGCACCTCGGGCCTGCCCTCCAGGACCTTGATCCCCCTGTTGCTCCCCTCCGAAGTGCCGAAGTCTATGATCGTCAGCAGCGGCTTCTCCAGCGCAGAGTAGTCGTTCAGCGCCATCATGTCATAGCTTGCGTCGGTCGTGTCGTAGACCACGCTCTTGTGCATCAGCCAGCGGATGTTGTGCTTTCCAGAGACGGCTCCACCCTGCTGCAGGGAGAGCAGCGCCTTGTACAGCGCATATGCCCCGGTAGCCCCGTCCGCGTCGTTGTGGAACCTGACGATGATCGGGATGCCAAGCACGAGCTTCCTCAGCAGGAGCTGGGCGCCCAGGGTCAGCTGCGGCCACATCGCCTTTATCACCGGGTCAGCATTCCCAATTCCCGAGCTGTAGGGGCGTACCTTCATCGTCTCCTTCAGCAGTTTGTCAACAGACCTGAGAATCTCCGCCGCCTCGGCGTAGCCCTCCGCCAGGTACTTCCCGGTGCCCTCCTCAAATACATCCACAAGGTCGCCCAGCTTCAGCTCCGCCGCGCAGGCTATCTCCAGCGTCCTTATGCTGCTCCCATCGGAGGCCACGCAGTAATAGCGCCTGCCTCCCCCTACCTGCTTTATGCAACTGACTACCGCATGCATCCAATCCGCTCAAATTGTATTATTGTAATATACATCGTCGACACACGCGCCGTTCGCGCTGGCGTTGCTTATGTAGCCGCAGTAGGTTGAGTTCTGGTAGGCCCTCGCCAGGGACGAGTAACACTGGTACTGGTACGTTCCGGCAAGGGCCGCGCAGGCGCTCTGGTTTCGCGTGGAGACCGCGTTGTAGATCTTCGAAAGCGCGTTGCAGGTACTTTTTGACAGCGTAAGGTTTGCGCACTCTGCGGCCGATATGTTGGTCAGATTGCCTAGGGCGGTCGAGTTGACCCCGACTTTACCTCCAAGGTTCGACTGCGTTATCTCCTGCGCCAGCTGCGACTCGACGCTCTCGTTGCACAGCCTTGAAACTGTGAAATTCGGGACGCGGCCGCAGTAGGTGGCGTTCCCTGTTGCCGATGCAAAATAAAGATAGCAGAGGTCCCGCGGGCTGTAGGACACGTTGGGCAGAAACTGCACGTAGTCTGCGGACTGCTGGAAAGAGGAGAGCGCCCCGCCGAGGCCGGAACTCCGCCCCGAGGCGCCGCTGTATTGGTATATGCCGGAGTAGGCTGCCACGCTTGCGGTCAGGGAGGAGTTGGTGCTGTTGGTCACCTGTATGCATCCCATCGGGCTGCCCGCCGTCAATGCCGAGCGCAACTCTACGGAGTATCTGCAGGCCATTGAGTTCGAGGCGTTTGTAATGTCGTTGCACGCGTTTACGTCTGCCTTTGCGACGCCGATGGATGTGAGGCAATTGTCCTCCGATCCTCCTGAAAGGGATGTGCACGCGGAGTAGGAGCCGGTCTCGTTGGCGATCCCGTACGCGCAATTGTAAGAGCCCTGCGGAGTCGAGAGCCTGTTGCATAGCGTCTGGTTCTCCGTGTTCTGCGCTATTGCAGTGAAGCATGCGTCGGAGTACTGCGACGGGAGTCCGCTGCACAGCGTATAGTTGTTGGACGAGATAGCAAGGGCGCCTAGGCACCCGTACCGATATGAGGAAAGCAGGATCCCGTTGCATTGGCCCACCCCGGCTCCGCCCCCGTGGGCGAAAGTGAGCACCACCGCCACTACCACAAGGGCGAGGGCTATTATCCCGTAGTTAATGAGCTGCGGCTCTTTTTTGTACAGGCTGCGCAGTGGGTTTTCTTTAGCGGAAGGCATGGGAACACACAAACATACTTTAGTGTGCGTATAATTTATTATGCTTTACATGGTAGTATACTCGTGATAATGCATGGACAGGAGAGTACTCGCGCTAGGCGTGCTTATGATCCTAGCCTCGCTTCTCTGGGGGGTATCATCGGCACCTTCGCTCCCGACGTTCAATGCCACCTCCAGCTCCACCGTCTCAGTGGCGTCAAACGGCTACGCCTCCGGCCAGGTAGCCCTTAACCAGTCCAGCCTGCTGGTCCTCTCCTACGCCTCGTCAAACACGATAAACTTCTACCTGCTCAACTCATCCGGCGCAAACTACCTGACCGCCCAGGGGGCGGGTTCGCTGTACTATCGGGTTTCACAGAACCTGAGCGTACCTGGCCTTATCAGTGCGACCCTTAACGCAACAAAGGGCAGCACCCCCTACGTGTCCAATTACTCCTCCTACGGGATTGCGCCTCCAACGTTCTCAAGCGGCAACTCCAGCGTCCTCCTACGGGGAACCTACTACTTCCTCTTCGCGAATGCCAGGGCCGTTCCTGTAAACGTCAGCTACTCCTACACCGTAATACCTCTTTCGTCGGTTGCCGGTTCCGGACTCCAGACCTCGCTCCAGGGCAGCATCGCCCCTGCGCTCCTCTTCATAGCCGCGATCTTCGTCCTCGTCTTCGGCATGTTCATGTCTAAAAAGAAGCAGGACGGGCCCGACGAGGACGAAGTGAAGAAGCTCTACGCCAAGATTGACAAGAAGCCCAAGAAGCGCCAGGCACGGAAGTAGATTCTAGGAGCTTGCGATGAAGGTTGTTGTGGGCATCACTCCGTTGGGCGGGTAGGCTCTGGCTCTAATCCAATAGGTAGTGGTACTCGGGCTTCCTATGCCGTACTGCATAAGATAGATCGTTGTCACTTGTCCGAGTGTGTAAGTCGAGTCTGATCCTGACGACGAATACACATTCGTCGGAGTTGTGAGAGTGCCTGTCTGCGTGCTTCCAGCCCACTGGAAAGTACTTTTATAGGTGATGCCACTCGTCGGAGTCGGTGTGGTCGACGAGCTAACCACGTTTTGACCACCAAGATACTTCAGCTCGCCCTGAACGTTGTCAGATGCCGACCCGAAGTTATATCCTGAATATCCACTCGTCTGAAATCCGCTGGTCACTCCGCCAAAGCCAAGCCCAATTTCATAATCCGTGTCGGTTGAAACCACACCGACTTTGTAGTTTGACTCCAAAATCATGCCTGCAGCGTTTGGGGCAATGGCCGCGTACTCCCCTTCGCCTAAGGTTAGTGTTAAACCGTTATTCACACTGAACGAGCCAACGCTTGACCACCTCGGATTTAGGGAGCTTCCGGCAAAGTCATCGTAAAAGTTGAAGACACCAGCGCCGTTGTCGTTCTGCCCATAGATCAAAGAAAGCTGAGGTGCTTCTCCCGTCGGGCCCTGCGCAGACATCACCGGGTTCGCCATAATGTTCATGTATATCACGATGCTAGAGCTTGCCTGGATGCCTCCCGAGACGTTGACCCAGACAATCGTGTTTTTTGCGGTGTTGGTTGCATTAGATTCAACCCACGCCTGCAACACGGCACCGGTCGCCTGCGGCCCGGTCGTGAACTCGACGTTCGTCCAGCCCGGAGTTATATAGTTCTGGTAGGCTAGGCTGTTTACCGTAAGCATCTGCTGGAAGTCGCCGCCTGTCGCAGACGTTTGGGAGTTTGTGAGCTCTATCGGCACCGTGTATATCGCCTTGTTGCCCGAGGGTGTGTTTGGCGAGAGAATCGCACCCTTGTATAGTGCATATATTTGGAGTGGCGAGAGCGCGGTATCGTACATCTGGACGTTCGCTATCGAGCCGTTGAAGTACTGGTTGTAACCGGGATCACCCCAACCAATCCAAAGAACCGAGCCAGTAGGACATAGGCCCCCGCATGTCGAACCCGGAACGGATACTGCACCGTTTGCAATCCCATTTAGGTACACAACCTCTTTAGCGCCATTGTAGGTTACAGCAACCTGAGACCAGGTATTTATTGGTATTTTGGTATTTCCACACAGCCATGTCCAGACTCCGGTGTATACGCCTCCTCCAACGCAATCTGAACCACCGATCTGGGAATTTCCGAAGGCGAGATAGAACGGCCCATTTCTTGAGATGATTGTCCCTACTGCCGTGGACGCGGGCTTTATCCAAGCGAATAGAGTCATGGCATTGGTCGGTTCATCGTTCTGCGGTTGCTTAAGGTTCATGAGGCTGTTCGCACCGTTGAAGTTTGCGCCGCTTCCCGCCAGAGAACCTTGAAGCAGTCCGGGCTGCGGAAGCGAGTAAGAGCCGTATATCACGTTAGTCGCAGCGCCGTTATTCCCACGGAGTCCATAATCCGCCGCGCTTCCGGTCAATGGCCACCAGCTCACTAATCCTGCACCAGGCACAGGAGGCCCCTGAATACCTTCATTATACAGTTGCTTTGTTTGGCTTGCGGATAGTGAGGTGTTGTAGATTTGGACGTTGGAGATAAGGCCCTTGAACCAATAAGGGCCCGGGTAGTTATTCGATATTTTTCCTATGTCTGAGGGATCTGAACCCAAGACCGTATTTAGCGTATTTATTGTTCCCGTTTGAGATTGGCCATCAAGATAAAGTGTTACAGAAGTCCCTCCAGAGTAAGTGTAGCCCACAAAATGCCATGCACCTATTGTGGGTACCAACGCGCTCGTAAACGCGTAGCTGTATTCGTTGAAGGTTAGGCCGCCTCCGGAAGCCAGAATTTCAAGCGCGACCCATCCGGACGTTGCCTGACTTCCATAGGTAAAAACGTTATGCTCTGCAGAGTCAGCTATCCATATCCAGGCAAAAGCGGACCTCGGGGCAGAGCCAAGCGGCAAACCATTTGTGCCAGTGCTCACATAGCTGTTCACACCGTTGAAAACGCCCGCAGAGAAGGTTGTTGTATTCGGGTTGGTCAAAGCCAAGTTCGGTTGAGCAAAGTAAGCACCACCATTAGTCACTCCATTGTCATTGTATCCGCTGTAGTCCTTTGCATCGCCGTTAAGTGGCCACCAAGCTACGTTTCCTACACCACCGATAGGGGCACCCGAAATTCCAGCCTTATATTGGCTGTACACTTGGTTGTTGGTAAGGGCCGCATTGTACAACTGAATATTTGCTACGGAACCATTGAAATATGAGCTATACCACTGTGCCTTTCCAATAGTCGTACCTGAAACTTCAGCTTGTATGGGCGAGTAAGTTGCTCCCGCAACTTTCACACCGTTAACAAAGATGCTTGGTCCTGTCCCATTATAAACGCCGACAATATAATACCAAGTATTCAATGCTAACGGTTCGGACGGTTGATACACCCCGCTAACAGTATGGTCACTCAGTCTACCTACTTCGAAATACGGGATTCTACCTGAGATTATAGATAATTTATACCCCTCCCACTCGCCATTATAGTCACCGATGATCATGGGGTCTGCGCTCATCGCGTTATACACCTGCGAAGCCGGTATGTAAACCCACGCCGAAACCGTAAAAGGTCCTGAAAAATGCAAATTCGCATTATTTGCAACACTAATATATCCGCTAGTCCCGTTGAAATTTCCAACGTATTGCGGATAGGACCACGCCGTGTTCGTCAGGAATCCCGTGTTATTGTAGCCGCTGAGGTCGTAGGCCTTGCTGCCGTAGTTCTGGCTGAGCGGCCACCAGCCAACCAGGCTGGCCTGCAATGCGGGCTCGAAGTACGCGTTCTGAACAACGCCGCTGTTCTTGTTGCCACTGTAGTCGTTCGCATTTCCGTTCAGCGGCCACCAGCCGGCGAGGATCGCGTTGCTGACTGGGCTACTCGCAATGCCTCCCTGGTAGAGCTGTGACGCCTGCGTTGAAGATAGGGCGGTGCTGTAGACCTGAACATTCGCTATCGAACCGTTGAAAAAGTCGGACAGGCCCGTTGCCGCCCCCATGGTGAATGGCAGGTTTGGATAACCCAGCGTGAATGTAGACGTGCCCACAACCCTGCCGTTAAGGTACAACGTGGCCGCGGTGCTGGACCAGGTGCAAATCAGGTTATACCAGGTTCCTGGCGTTAGGGTGTTGGCACCCGAATTAACGTTTGAGTATCCAACATGCCCACAGTAGACTATCCCGCTGCCGTCATCCAGAGCGAATACGCCATAACCCGTCACTGCCACGCCCGTATTCTCACCCGCCAGGATTCCCTCGCTTGTCAGGCTACTCGCCGTGGGGTTCACCCACAACGAGACAGAGAACTGGGTGGCGGTGTTGGGGATCAGGGTCACTCCGGTGCTGATGATTCCGGCTCCCGCACTCCCACCGAACCTCGCCACCTGGGTCTGGTTCTGCGGGCAGGAGTAGTCGATGCAGATGGCGCCGTAGTAGTTCTGAATGGCAATGTAGTTCGCGCTCAACGAGTTCGAGATCACCGGGCCCTGGAACAGTATGTTGCGGGCGTTCGTGTACACCGTGGCGTAGGTTGTCTGCAACCCGATCTGCGTGCCCACGGTCAGCACGCCGTTCTTTGTTATGTTGACGCTGTAAACGGGCACGGCTACAGTCCCGACCAGTGGGACGTTGGCATAGTAGCCGTTGCCGGCGCTGGCGGCTACGTTTATCTGCTGCGCGATGTTCTGGGCGATCAGCTGCAGCTGGGAGAAGTCCTGCTGGTTGATCACGAGGGAGGTCTGGGTCGCTATCACGTCAAAAAGGAAGATGAACACCACGGTTATGAACGCAAGCATTATTACGAATTCCAACGCTATCTGGAGTTTCATGGCATCCCTGCGCTATATGACCGGCAGCATGTACACGCAGAAGTAGTTCGTGTTCGCTGGGCATGCCCCCTGCGCAGTGAGGTTCACCAGGTAGGTTCCGGGATTCACCAGGCTTCCGATGTTGCCGCTGACGTTCACGGTTGTGTACTCGGTCACGTAGCTCGGCCCGCCCGGCGCCCGCAGCACGAAGATGATGGAGTGGCCCAGCGTGTTGTTCAGGCCCCCGATGTAGATGTTCTGCACCCCCGGAGGCACCTGTATCTGGACGAACTGCTTTGAGAGCGCCCCCTCGCTGCCGAGTATGCCCGCGACGCTCCCGAGCTTGCTCGCCGCCTGCTGCGCCTCGATCGTCGTTGCCGAGATGTTCGCGTTGCTGAGCTGGATGAACGCTATTATGACCAGCGGAAGGAGGATCGCAAGCCCCACCGAGAGCGTTATCAGTAGCTCGAAGCTTGACTGGCCCCTTTTTTCCTGCCGGATGCTACTCGGTATCATCGTATTCCCCGCGCGAGCCCCGCTGCTCGCTGTAGACTATCTCCTTCTTCTCCACTATGGAGTTGTAGACCTTGCTGATCGTGTCATCAAGCGTCTTGTTGAGCGTGAAGCCCGACGATGCCGCTGAGACGACGCCCCGGCGCTTCAGCCAGACGCGGAGCTTTACCTCGTAGTTCTTGGCCCTGTGCCTCTTGACGTTGGCGCTTATGCTCTCCACATCGAGCTTGTTGAACCTGTTGATCTTCTCCTCGAGCTTCTTGAGCTCCTCCATGATGTCATCCTTGAACTCGGTTGTCCAGTCGTCGAGGCCCGAGATGACTATGTTTTCGTCGCTGCCCGCGGCCGATCCCTTTGTGACAACCTCAAAGAGGTCCCTTATGGTAAGCATTCCTATCGGTTTTCCAACCTTCCTAACCAGAAGGCATGAGATATCCTTCTCCACGAGCTCCCTTATGGCATCGTCCACTCCCTTGTCCTGGTCTATGGAGATCGGCTCGTTCTCTATGATCTGGCCCACCTCCTGGCTCCTTCCCACCCTGTCCTTCCGGTCAGCGGAACGGTTCTCAAGTCCACCTGTCTCCTGGAGTATGCTCCTGTAGGTGACCATCCCCTCTGCCCTGTCGCCGTTCATGACGACCAGCCTGTTGATGTTCCCCTTGTTCATTATCGAGAGCGCCTGGGTGACCTGGGTTTGCGGCGAGACCGCAACTATCGGCGTAGACATTATCTCCCTTACCTTGTAATCTGAAAGCAGGTGCAGCGAGAGGACAGCCTTGAGGATCGTCTCGCGCTTCACTATTCCTGTTATCTTCTTCCCTTCGTAGAACGGGAGCGCCTTCGAGCCCGAGTGGTAGAACAGGTACACCGCCTTCTCAATGCTCGTGCTGCTGTCGATCACCGGCACCTTCACCGCGAACTTGCTTATCGTGGAGCCCTTTCCTATCTTCACGCCCTTCCTGCCCACGGTTCTGCTGTCCACCACGCCGAAGTACTCGCCATCCTTTGTCACGACCACCGAGCCGTTCTTGCTTATGCTCGCAAGAGACTCTGTTACAGGAACTTTGTAATCATAAAAAGAGGTTTCCGAGACGAATTCACTGGGTACTGATTCAAATGCTATCTTCATAAAAGTCACCAACAGATATGTGTAGATATTTATGTTTAAATAGTTATGTTAATCTGAATCTTCTAATAAGTAACAATAACGCCAGGATGGCAGATAGGCTATGCGTCCGCCTGCAGAGCGGAAAAGGGGGGTTCGATTCCCTCTCCTGGCTTATATTTCAGAGTAAAATTTTCCAACGGAGATATTGTTATTTAGCCTTTATGTAACCAAATAAATTCGCTGTGATATAATGGACAAGAACGCTAGTTATGAGGTTAAAGATCTCTCTCTCGCAGAGCAGGGCAAGCTGAATATAGAGATGGCTGAGAGCAGGATGCAAATAGTCATGAAGATACGAGACCGGTTTGCAAAGGAGAAGCCTTTCAAGGGTCTAACCATAGGAATGGCGCTCCACCTGACCAAGGAAACCGCCGTTTTGGTAAAAACGCTGCGAGCTGGCGGTGCAAACGTTGCGATAGCGAGCTGCAACCCGCTTTCCACACAAGATGACGTAGCAGCAGCCCTTGCAAAAGAGGGCATCAGCGTCTATGGGTATAAGGGAGAGACAGTCGAAGATTACTACCGCTACATAGACAACGTAATTGCGCAAAAGCCCAACATCACCATTGACGATGGATGCGATCTTGTAACGCGAATCCACACAAAGCATCAAGGGCAGATAAGTGGTATAATTGGCGGGTGCGAAGAGACAACCACCGGCATAATACGTCTCCATTCGATGAAGCGCGAAGGAGATCTAAAGTACCCTGTAATCGCCGTCAATGACAACTTGACGAAGCATCTGCTGGACAATTATTATGGTACTGGCCAGTCCACGTTCGACGGTGTTCTTAGAGCGACCAATGTCCTAATAGCAGGGAAAACGCTGGTGGTCGCGGGCTATGGCAGCTGTGGCAAGGGGGTATCGCTGCGAGGCAAGGGCCTGGGCGCAAATGTGATAGTCACCGAAATAGACAATTTCAAGGCACTCCAGGCAGCGCTCGATGGATTTAGGGTAATGCCAATGGCCGATGCAGCAAAACTCGGAGACCTATTCATAACGGTGACCGGAAACAAGAATGTCATAACGACCGAACACGCAAAGCTGATGAAGGATGGCGCGATAGTCGCGAACTCCGGGCATTTCGACGTCGAGATAGACGTCCTCGGTCTCAACAAGGCTGGAAAGAAAAGGAGGATAAGACCCGCGTTGGACGAATACACAATTGGCAAGAACCGGATCTATGTGTGCGCCGAAGGCAGGCTCGTAAACCTTTCAGCCGCCGAAGGGCACCCAAGCGAGGTCATGGCTACCAGTTTTGCCGGCCAGGCGCTCGCCTGCGAGTACCTAGTAAAAAACAAATCCACTCTCAAGCCAGACGTGATCACCCTGCCTGTTGAGATAGATGACCAGATTGCCGAACTCCAACTCCAGGCCATGGGAATCAAGATAGACACGCAGACAGCTGAGCAGATAAAGTACCAGTCCAGCTGGAAAGAAGGCACCTAATGATTGGATGAGCAACGTCTTTGTAATAACCGGCGCCCCGGGCGGAGGCAAAACCTCCATACTCAACGGGCTCATGGAGAAAGGGTTCAAATGCTTTCCAGAAGAGAGCCGAATACTGATAAAAGAACTCACGGAAGCGAATAGCAAATCCCTTCCGTGGATAGACCTGCTCTCATTCAACGAGCTACTTCTTGAACGGCAGGTTAAGCAGTATTTATCGGCATCTGAGGACATCTGCTTTCTTGACAGGAGCTTTGTGGACAACATAGGCTATCTCCATAGCTCCAACATCCCGCCGTTCCCACGCCTTATCGAGACTGTCAAAAAATACCGTTTCAACAAAAAAGTATTCTTTACAGAGCCATGGGAAGAGATATACGCCAACGATGCTGAGCGCAAGGAGCCCTTTAGCCTGGCGCTTACAATAACTAGGCATATGAAAAATGCATATGTTGATTCTGGATACGAGATAGTTCCAGTGCCCAAACTTCCAGTTCCGGAAAGAGTAAACTTCATCCTAAAAGAGCTTGATGTTTAAACCTACTTTTTACCCAAAAGCATCCTGTAGCTCTGTTCCATTCCAGGCACCAGATCTAATTTATGAAGCTCATTAACCTTCACCCACTTGCACTCTGTGTGCTCAAAGTCAAGTTTCACATCTGGTTTCTTAGTGAGTTCAACTAGGAAGGGGCAAACGAGCCAGGTCTTGTAGATTTCCTCGTCATAATCCTCATGAGGCTCCCCTTGGATCAGAAGTGATATATCGTCAATCGTGATTCCTGTTTCCTCTCTAAGTTCTCCAAGTGCCTTATTCCTTAGAGGTTCTGGCCTATCAAGATAACCTGCAACTGTATTCCACTTTCCCTTATATGTCCCAACCTTGTCACTTCTCTTGAACATCAGCAGTTCATCGCCATAAGCGATGAAAACATTTATTACTGGGGCGTAGTCTGTATCCCTATAATTTATTCTTCCATCAGGGAACTTTGGCAGTTTTCTTCCAAGCTCCTTAATCTTTGCAATTACATCTTTCTCGTCCAAGAAATCACATCAAATATCGACGATTACCTTTATCCTGAACATGCCATCCTTCCTGGTTACCGAGAGCTCGTGCGGCGTTACTGCCTTCACCTCCAGCAAACCGTACTTTTCACTGTCCGTAGCCGCGTAAAGAAGCTTTCCACTTAGTTGCAGGCCCTCTTTTGATTTCTTGACTGACCCGACCTTGAATTCCAAAGGACTTAGTGATTTAATCTGGATTGATTGCAAAACCCTCTGCAAGGTGAACCACACCAGGTCCTCCTCCGACTTGGCCTTCTCCTTTATCGTGATGCTTTTCACCCTCGCCTTGTGCTTGTCCAGCTTCTTCATGTCGAACATGATGGTTATCATGGCCAAGACTGAGCTCTCAATAGCCTTGCCGAAAGTCCTGCCGTAGGCTATGAAGCCTATGTCCGCCGTGTGTGGAATGTACCTGAATCGCTTCTCCATCTCCAAACCCAAGATAAAGTCTTTATAGGCGTAAGGAGTATAAATACCGTCCTGTGAAGACAAGAGTAACTGCTGATACTTGATGAAGCCTATATCGACGGAGGACAAAATGGTGCAACCGTGAGGCACGATCGCGCAACTATCGGAGTTCTGCTGCTTGCGGTGCTCATGGCCGTGGTGCTCGCGAGCTCCCTTTTCCTGACGCCGCTCACCATCAGCGACACCGACCCATCCACCTACGCAGTCATACCTCTGCTGATGCTGCCTCTTTTTGCGCTGTTCTACCTGCGCAAGCCGCCGGAGGCGGACGCCCAGGCGCAGGACCTTGCAATAGGCATAGGGCTTTTCGCCGCCTTTCTGCTTGCGTACTTTTTCCTGCGTTTGACACTCTCGTACCTTTTCTTCAGCTACCGAGTTGACCTCCTGCTGATGCCGATCCTTCTGGCCTCTTTGATATGCCTGATATTCGGGGCAAAAGCCCTCAAGCGCTTCGCGCCGCTTCTAATCTATGCGCTCTTCGCCTCACCGCTGCTTCTTACGCCACTCCTAAACCTAAACGCCGCCTTCGCATCGGCTAACACCCGGCTTGTTTATTACATACTCAGCACAGCAGTCCCGCACATCGCCTACTCCCCGCCAATAACCATCCTTGCAGCCGGTTATAGGATAGGAATCGGTGAGAGCTGCGTAGGAGTGGGCCTTCTCCTGGCGACGGTGATGCTGCTTCTGCCTCTGGCCTATCTTTTTGACGGAGAGATAAAACGCAAAGCGCTGTGGATCCTCAGCGCGATTGTACTATTCTTCGTGCTCAACCTTGCCAGGATGAGCCTTATTGCAGCGCTCTGGATAGCCTACGGCCCAAGCTCCGCCCTGTCCCTTCTGCACCTTTTTGCAGGGATAATCGTCTTCTATGTAGTGATAGTCCTGATGGTGCTGCTCCTCAAGAGATACGGCCTTGAACTCAAGCGCAGCCAAAGGAAAAACCAGGCAAGAGCGAGTTACATGACGCCCTTCCTGGCTGCTGTGATCGCGTTCTCTTTTGCCTATTTGCTTCTCACCCTAAATTATACGAACGTGGTTTACGTTTCCCCCTACCTGCTGAATACTGGATACAGTACGGGATCCACATCGCTAATGGCGGGTCTGCAGACCTCACTGCTCACGCTTCCAGGGTATCCTTCAACATTCGTGTCCAGAAGCGGCACCAGCACAACGCTGACAATAGAGAATAACACGCTCAGCGCATCCATTCTGGCCTATGTTGGCTACGCCGGCTCCCCGCTTCCGGAGTCTTTGCAGAGCCCCGGCACGGCGAGCGCAACGTTTGAGTTCTTGGGGAGCACCAGCACGGTCTATGCCAAGTATCTCTACTCTAACGGCACGGCCTTCCTGGTTTACAACACCACAATCCCCTACCTGCTCTCAAACAGCACCTACTCATTGGTGGACTTCTATTTCGTAGTGCCCTACTCATCCATCATATCCAGCAACTGTGCCTCACAATCTGCTTGGAAATATCTGCCTGTCACCTACTTTGCCAACCCGAATATATTGCATGGGGTTATGAACGGCTACTGCATCGTAAACAAGGTTACTTCGCATGCGGAATAATCACATACGATATGCATAAAGAGGTTTTTATTACTAAATACTACTGCTCCTTCTGAGTAAAAGAAGTGGGCCCGTAGCTTTCTTGTACAGTAACTTAGATTATTGTGCAAGGCTGAAAGTCTGGTTGGAGCACCCGACTGATATGTGTTGATTCTTTTCAACGCGGAAATCGGGAGGCCGAGAGTTCAAATCTCTCCGGGCCCACCTAAACATTCAATAGAAAAGTATTTAGTTTAATATTAATTAATATTAAAATATGGAGAGAATAATAATGAAAGTTTGGAAAAATAAGTCTAATGGACAACTCTTGATAACTATACCTGCGAGCTCCAAAATAAAGAATGGAGACTATGTTATAATTAGAAGAATGAAGTGATGGAATTGGAAAACAAAAGAGCTTACATGAAGAAATATCGTATTAGAACTGCTACACACCGTCATTCTCTTCACAAAGAATATGTTATAAAAGTTAAAAAAGAAGTTTTAATGCATTATAGTAATAATAATATCAAATGTGCACTCCATCACAAATATTTTCCTTTAGAAAGCCCAATAATAGACATAAGAGTATTAACAATTGATCATGTGTACGGGAATGGTGCAGAGCAACGCAAGGAATTAGGAAACACATTATCGTCAGGACACCCATTTTACAGGTGGCTTAGAAACAATAACTATCCAAACAGATATCAAGTTCTTTGTATGAACTGTCAATTTGTAAAAAGAATTGAGAATAAAGAGAGCAGAAAATAATAAAAGATTCAAATCTCTCCGGGCCCACATACTTCTCGCTATTCCAAAAGCGTTAAAAGGACTTAGTCCCGATAGGATGCGATGGACAACGAGGCTCAGAGCAAGGCCCTGCGCGGCCAGTCCGCGGTGGAATTTCTCACCACCTACAGCTGGGCAATCATAATAATAGTCGGCGCCATGGCGGTGGTCTACTTCCTGCTCAACGAGCTGCTTGTTGCCGTGCCCTCCCAATGCACGTTCTCGGTCGCAGTCCCGTGCAGCGACATAGTCATAACCTCCAACACCGCGAACTCCATCTACCAGGTATTCATAACAAACGGGCAGGACTATGCGATAGTCAATCCCACCCTATACATCAACGTCAGCTCCTACGGCAACATCCGCACCCGCTGCGGCCCGGGTTTCGTCCTAAGCGGCGGCTCGGTAATCTGCAACGCAACAGGTGCCAGCCCGTTCACCATAGGCACAACCCTCACCGGCTTCATGGTCTACAACCAGACCGTCTGCACCCAGATCGGGACTGCAAGCTGCACCGCAAACGTCCTTGAGAGCTTTAACGGCACCTTCTCAACCCGCACAGGCCCGTACACCGCCATCTCCACCTGCAGCATCGGCCTCACCGCCGCAACGGCAACCCCTGTGCACGGCACCCCCGACATGCTCACCGCGATAATAGCCTACGGCGGAACCACCATAGCCGGTGCGACGGTGAACTTCACCTCCTCGAGCGCTCTCGGCGTGATCGCCCCCTCCTATACTCTCTCGAATGCGAACGGCACAGCGACCACCTACATAACCGCCTCCACCCCGACAAGCCTGACCGTCAATGCCATGTTCCTAAAGGGCTGCTCCGCAACCCAGTCGCTCACCTTCAGCTAAGGCTAAGCCCTATTTTTTTCTAGAACTGCCGAAAGCTATGCGGAGAAGTAGTCCAGGTGTATCTGCGGCACTATCAGCCTTCGCCTTATCGACTTGCCGACCTTTATCTCTACGACGTAGGCCTCTCCCCGCTTGCCTATGACTGTTGCTATCTTGTTCCTGTACCTGGGGTGCGGGATGTTCCTGAAGTTGCCCTTGGGCATCACCTGCACCTTGCTCCCTATCTCGAACTGCTTGATCTTCTTGGTTATGCCTAACTTGGAAGGCATGTTGTGGCGGGCAAGGTGCCTGCTTCTGCCTGAGAACAATCCGTGTGAACGCTGGGTCATGTAGCTCCTCCGCTGATAGATAAATAGCTCAAGATAGTTTGACAGAAAAACATATATATACCTTTCACGTCTATTTATAAAGGTTTATAAAGGATCACCATGGTAGCGAAACCGAAGCCAAAGAAGCCGAACATGAAGGCGCTGCTTCACCCTGATTTTAAGATAGTCAACATCGTAGCCAGCGCAGACCTGGGCGTCGAGCTGGACCTCTACGCCATAGCGAAGAACTCGCCCGACGTGGACTACGAGCCCGAGCAGTTCCCGGGCGCGATCTGCAAGATAGCCGACCCGAAGACCGCCCTGCTTCTGTTCAAGAACGGGAAGGTGATCTGCGCAGGCTCGAAGACCGAGGCGGACATCAAGCGCTCCATCGACCAGGTAATCAAGATAGTCGAGAAGTACATCATAGAGAAACCGAAGAAGGAAGAGGAGTAATCAGGCGCGCTTTCTTATTTTTCTGACCACGATCTCGTAGAATATGTAAAGAAACACCCCTAGCACAGCCATCAGGATCACCGCCAGGCCTATGCTGCTCTGGCTGAGCGCGTAGTAGCCGAACCCGATCAGAAGCATGTTCCAGATCAGAGAGCCCAGTATGGAGTAGAAGTAGAACTGTTTCTTCGGCATCTTTGCGAAGCCCGCGGGGAAGCTTATAAGACCCCTGACTATGGGCACAAGCCTGAGTGAGAAAACCGCAAAGCTCCCGTTCCTCTGGAACCACCTGTCGAACGCGTCAAGTCTTGATGCCGTCAGGTGGAAGAACCCAAGGTGCTTGTAAACCACGGCCTTGTTCAGGTAGTAGGCTATGAAGTAGTCTATCGACATACCTATGATCTCGCCCACGAGTGCGACAACGAGCACGCCTAGAAAAGTCAGGGTTCCCTGTGCGATGAAATATCCCGCCACTGGAAGTATCACCTCGCTCGGTATTGGCAGGGAGGCGGCCTCTAGGGCCATAAGCACGAGTATGGCTAGGTAGCCATAATGCAAGATGAATGTGTTTACCGAACCCAATCCCAGCAAGGATGAGAGCGTTGAAGTCATGTTCATTGGCCTGCACCTTTTGAAGATTTATATAGGTCTGTGCAATATTTATAATGATTTTATGGGTCACAAAGCCAGACGCCGTCTGGGCCAGAACTTCCTGACAAATACGGGGGTAGCCGAGGCCGAGGCAGCGCATGCGAACGGCAAGCGCGTGCTTGAGATAGGGGCGGGCCGCGGGATGCTCACGAAGAGGCTCTGCGCTGTCGCGAAGAGCGTAATCGCGGTGGAGAAGGACCCGAAGCTGTATGATTTCCTTGACGTGATGCTGAAGTTCGACAACCTGACCCTGATTCCCGGCGACTTCTTCAAGCTTGAACCCCACGAGATAGATCCGGCGCAGATAGACATAGTGATTGCCAACATTCCCTACAGCCTCTCAAGCAAGACCATCGGCTGGCTCCGTGACAACAACAAGGAGGCCGTCCTCTGCCTGCAGAAGGAGTTCGTTGAGCACATGATGGCGCCCGCAGGCAGCGACAGCTACTCAAGGCTCAGCGTCACCTGCGCCCTCTCCTTCAGGATAGTCGAGATAATGAAGGTGCCGCGGAGGTACTTCAGGCCTGCCCCGTCCATCGACTCCGCCGTAATCTTCATGAAGCCCGTAGGGAAAGGCCTGTCACACTCCCAGGACGAAGTGATAAACCTGATAATGCAGCACAAGAAGAAGACCCTCAAGACCGCCCTGCACGATGCGCGCCACGGCCTAAACATCGGAGAGCCAAAGCTCAGGCAGTTCCTGGGGCGCCTTCCCGATAATGAGCGCGTCTTCAAGATGCAGCCCAGGCAGATTCTCGCAGTGGCCGATGAGTTGATAAAGCTTCAGAAGCTGTAGCTCGGATTCTCCTCTTCCAGGATGAACCCGTTTTTTACCTCTCCTAGGAATCTTTTCTCAGCAGCACTAGTCCCTTCTACTCCAAGCAGCATGCGGTAGTGTCGGCCCGAAAATAAATAGGTTTTTGTTTTACGCGGCCTTGGCTTCCGAAGCCAGCGCGCCCTTCTTCTTCGGGCCGCTTACCGGCAGCGTGAACCAGAACTCGCTCCCCTTGCCCGGCTCCGCCTCTATGCCTATGCTGCCTCCGTGCAGGTTCACCAGCTCCTTCGCTATCGTGAGCCCCAGCCCTGTGCCCGAGCCGCCCCTTCTCAGCGCCTCGTCCTTGTTTATCTGGAAGAACTTCTTGAACAGCCTCGCCTTGTCCTCCTTGCTTATCCCTATGCCCGTGTCCTTCACGCCGATCCTCACCCTCTTGCTCTTCTTCCCGTTCCTGGTGACGTGCACTGTTATCCCGCCCTTCTCCGTGAACTTTATCGCGTTGCCTACCAGGTTCACAAACACCTGTATCAGGCGGTTCGGGTCGGCCTCTATCACCGGCACATCGTACTCTACGATGAACCTGAAGTACAGGCCCTTCTGCGTGGCCGCGCCTTCCAACGACTTTATGCCCGCGTTCTGGCTGAGCTCGTTGAAGTTGACCTGCTGCAGGTCAAGCTTTATCTTGTTCGCCTCGAGCTTCGCCACGTCGAGTATGCGCTCTATCAGCAAGGAGAGCCTCTTCGCCTCGTCTATTATTATCTTCAGCGTGTTCTCCTGCTCCTCATTTAGCTTACCGTAGGAGCTGTCCTCGAGCATCAGCTTCGCAAAGCCCGAGATGCTGGTTATCGGGGTCTTCAGGTCGTGCGAGATGCTGTTTATGAAATCCGTCTTGCGCTCGCTCTCCTCCTTGTACTTCCTCATGTCCTTCTCGTTCTTCCCCGAGAGCTCCTCCAGCCTCGCTATGGTGTTCTTCGTCGCCAGCTCCTTCCCGACCAGCATGTAGCCCGAAAGCCGGTTCGACTCGTCGTACATCGGGCGTATGTTCTGCTGAGCCGGAAGCGGCGCCGGCGCGCCCTTCGCGTTCCAGTTCACAAAGATGTCCGTGACGATCCCGCTCGTCCTCGCTATGTTCAGGCCGTTGCTTATGCGCATCTGGCTTTCCGAGTCGGCGCACAGCGAGGAGATCGAGAGGCCGTTCAGCTCCTCCCCCTTGTACTTGAGCAGCTTCTCGGCGCTCCGGTTTATGCTCCTTATGTAGCCTAGGCTGTCGAGTATCATCACCATGTCGCTCGAGACGCGCATCAGCTCGTCGAGGCCGCGGCGCATGTTGCTCACGAAGCGCTCGTTGTTTCTTGCCAGTATAACTCCAAAGCCGTACTCGTTCTTCAGGATGGTCGCCTTCGCATTGGCGTTGATGTCGTTTGCAAGCTTGATGTCAAGCTCGTAGGTCGGAGGCTGACCAGCGCCGATGGCGCCCAGTCCAGAGAGGACCTCCCTATTCTTCACCAGGTCAAGGAGCTTCTTGCCGACAAGATAGTCGGGCTCCACATCTGAACGCCCTTGCCATGTTCGGGCTTGCCCAGTATATCCTTGTGCTGGGATCGAGAAGCAGGAAGCCCTCTTCTGTCCCGTAGGAGAAGAAGGCCTCGCGTCCCCTCAGGGTGCCCAGCTCCGTCACGTCCCTTACGAGGAGATGGAACAGCTCGCCGTTTATGGCCTTTGAGTTTATGGAGAGCCTCCTGCCGAACTTGCTCGAGACCTCGATAGGCGACCCCTCCGACTTTTCCAGCATGCTCGCCTTGAAGTCAAGAAAGTGGGTGAGCTTCTCGTCCTCCAGCTGCTTCCCCTCCAGGCCCAGCAGGTTCAGCAGGCTCCTGTTCGCCCGGATGACCGTGCCCTGCCTGTCCACGACGCACTGCGGCGCCGCGCTCTCGAAGGAGGCGTCGAAGTACTGCGCGAGCGCTATCCTCCTGTCCCTCTCACTCACCGTCTCGCACTCCCTCCCGACCAGGTTGCTCAGGAAACGTATCGTCGCCACCTCGTCCTCCCTGAAGAAGGCCTCGTTCCGCGAAAGAAGGGTTATCGCGCCGAATCCCTTGCTGTCCGACTTCACCGGTATCAGGAGGCAGCTCCTGAACCCGTTGTTGAAGTAGTTTATCAGCTCCGGGAAGGCGGAGTAGCCGCTCAGGCTGTTGTCAAGGTAGGGCTTCCCGGTGTTCAGCGCGAAGGCCTCCGCGACGTTTGGCTTGCTGCCCTTCGAGTCCAGACCGTTGGAGCGTGCCTCGTCCGCCTTCAGGGAGTCCTTCAGCTGCGCCGCAAAGCCGCTTATGAGAGGGGCGGTGCCGGAGGCGTCGCTGCTTATCTTAAGCATGTGCTCCAGAATCGCCTCAACGGAAAGCATTTTATTACCAGAATGGAATATTCAATAACTCCATAAGGATATCAACTATAAAAACTTGTGTTCGTATGACCCTGACAGAACTCTTCGATGGCGTATTCAAGCTGGACGGCAAGCTGGCCACCAGGAACCTTGTGCCGGGCAACCGGGTGTACGATGAGGAGCTCAAGACAGTGGGTGGAACGGAGTACCGTCTATGGAATCCCTACCGGAGCAAGCTCGCCGCCGCCCTGTCGAACAAACTGAAGACCATGAAGATAGCGAGAGGCTCTTCAGTGCTTTACCTTGGTGCAGCCACTGGCACCACCTCAAGCCATGTAAGCGACATAGTCCAGATGAGCGGCAGCGTCTACTGTGTGGAGATCTCCAAGCGCAGCATGCGGGACCTGCTCAACGTCTGCGAAAAGAGGGAGAACATGTTTCCCATCTTCGAAGATGCGAGGAAGATAGAGGCCTACGCCGACGACGTCGGAACCGTGGACATACTCTACCAGGACGTCTCAGCGCCGGACCAGGCCGAGATGTTCCTGAGGAATGCAACTCTGCTAAAGAAGGGCGGCTATGCCTACGTTGCGATAAAATCACAGAGCATTGATGTCTCCAGAAGGCCCCAGGAGGTTTTTCGGGAATTTACCGACCAGGTGGGCAGGGAGCTCAGGCAGGTGGAGCAGATAAACATAGAGCCGTTTGACAAGATGCACAGTTTTGTCGTTTTCAAAAAAGAGTAAAATGTTGGATGAGTATTTGCAAAGCCTTGTAAAGCAGTGTTTGGACCAGATCGAGGCGGTCAGAAAGGCCTACGGCACAGCCTGCCCCTACTGCGGCGCATTCAGCATGGGCGTTCTGCCAGATGAGACGGTCTGCAACTTCTGCGAATCCTATTTCCAAAAGTCTAAAGTCTCTGCAGATGGCACCAAAAATATGGCGACCCTTAATGCCGAGGCGATTAAAGGTGAAACCAAAGCTATTGACTCCTTTGCGGATGAGACAAAAAGTAAAGCACCAAATCCATTGGTGTTCTACGGCATTGGAACTCTTTACTGGGCTGCATCCTCATCAAAGTATGCAGGACTCAACTACGCGCTTGAAGATTTCATGGAGCAGAACTCAGACAACATCCGCGCATCCTTGGACCTCGCATCAAAGTCAAAGGAGTACTTCTACAAGGCGCTTGACGTAATTCAGCACGTAGACCACGCAGAAGACATCACCTCTCTAGTGTACACGGATATCCTTTGCAACATTAAATTAGGCCGGATGTTCCAAGCCCACGGGGCCCTAGAGCAGCTCAATAAGATACAGACCGGAGGGCTTGCCAGGTCCTATGCGAATATGGCCTATGCCGTAAACGCAAAGAGCCCCGATTCAATCCAGTTCATACGGCCTCTGTTGAATGCCGGCGAACCCGGCGCGGCCTACTACGCGGCCAGAATGCTGGCGCAGAAAAAGGAGTTTGACGATGCAATAACAATACTCGAAGCACTCTCGACCAGCATCAACATGCCAATGAGCGGTTATCTGCTCAGAAGCATAAAGGGGTTCAAGGAAAAGACAGCCCTTTGACCAGTCATCCCTTTATCACTATCATCGGCTTGTTCTTTGACACGATCTTTGCAAGATTCGCCCGTTCAACGACGCTGACCACGTCATCCGGGTTCTTGTAGGCCCACTCCGCCTCCTCGCTTATGAGCTTCCGTGTCTTTACCCTTATCTCAATGTGCTTCGCCTTGAGCGACTCAAATGTCTTTGATGCCGGAATGTCGCGCATCGCCTGGTGGCGAGACATCACCCTGCCGGAACCGTGGCAGGCAGAGCCAAAAGACTCCGTCATCGAGCCCTCCATCCCGCATAGGACGTAGCTTCCGGTGCTCATGCTTCCCGGTATTATGACCGGCTGCCCAACTGCGCGGTATTTCCTAGGTACCTCAGCCAGGCCCTTTGGATACGCGCGCGTGGCGCCCTTGCGGTGTATGTAAAGCATGCGCTTCTTTCCTTCAAAAGTGTGCATCTCGGGCTTTGCGATATTGTGCGCAACGTCATAAAGCAGCTCCATGCCAAGCGCGTCTGCGCTCCTGCCGAACACTTCCGAGAAACTCTTTCTTACGAGGTGGGTTATCATCTGCCTGTTGGTGAAAGCGAAGTTGACTGCGCAGTTCATCGCCTTTATGTAGCTGTTCGCCTCCTTGCTGCCGATGTGCGCGTAGCTCAGCTCCTTGTCAACGATGCTTATGTTGTGCTCCTGCTGGTAGGTTACCAGGGTGCGCAGGAAGTCGCTGCAGATCTGGTGCCCGAAGCCGCGAGAGCCGGTGTGCACCATTATCACTACCTGGTTTTCCTCAAGCCCGTACGCCTTTGCAATCTTTTCATCAAATATCTTCTCTACTTTTTGGACTTCTAGAAAGTGGTTGCCTGCGCCTAGGGTTCCCAACTGGTTCAGGCCTCTTGACTTGGCCTCTTTGCTAACCTCCTTGAAGTCCGCCCCGGCAAGTCTTCCGTTCTCTTCTATGCTTTCCGTGTCACTTTCCATCCCGAAGCCCTTGCCTATGGCGTACTCTGCCCCTTCGTGTGCAACTTTCTCAAGGTCGCTCTGCGTGAATCCTAGGTTTAGTTTGCTGCCAACGCCCGTTGGCACATTCTTGAAGAGTGCATCGGAGAGTTGAGTGATATTTCCTTTCAAATCCTTCTCCGTAAGGTTTGTCTTTATCAGGCGTACGCCGCAATTGATGTCGAAGCCCACCGCTCCCGGTGAGATTATCCCGTTTTCCGCATCAAATGCCGCAACTCCACCGACCGGAAAGCCGTAGCCTTGGTGGCCATCGGGCATCACCAAGACGTTTCCAATAAGTCCCGGAAGGGTTGTCGCATTCATCGCCTGCTGAAGTGTAGTATCTCCCTTCATCTTCTCCAGCATGGGTTCCGTGGCATAGACGACCACTCCGCCATTCATTCCGGGCTGGGCTCCCTTCGCTATTGAAAATTTAACATCAGATATCTTTGAGATCTCCATCCTACCATCTAAAGCCTTACGTAACAATGCTCGATTACACAGTGAATATGGTCTGAACATATGTAAAAATCTTCGCAGTCGGCAACGCAAGTACAAATCCCACCGACGTCAAAAATCAATTATATCATCGTAAAACAAATAACGATACCTTTAAATATCAGGATAAATTATCTTACATTGTATATCATATGTTTTAATATGTAATATGTTGCAATTAGTAGATGTTGCAGGGGTGGCAGAGCCTGGTCAAATGCGACAGACTCAAGATCTGTTGGCTTAGGCCTACGGGAGTTCAATAAAACTGAACAAATCTCTCCCCCTGCACATCAAAAATGGTGCAGTAAATGGCAAAAAATTCAAACAAGAAAAGGGCGACTAAGAGACTAAAGACAGCTAGCAAGGCGAAGCACAAGGCAAAGGCGAAAGCTAGGTCTAGGCCCAAGGCTGCACCCCAGAAGAACAAGTTCCTGGGCAGGCTCAAGAAGATAAAGATGAAGGACAAGGCGATGTTCGAGATCCCTCACTACCCGCAGAGCGAGGACTTCACCAGCTCGGCCGCATGCGCAATGATGGTTTTGAAGTACGTAAGCCCTGAATTCAAGCTTAAGAAGGAGACCGAGTACAGCATCTGGCAGGAGGCGGTAAGCGGCAGCGTCTGGCACGGCTCAAAGTACGGGGTCGCCTACTCCCTGGCAAAGCGCGGAGCAAAGGTCGGCATCGTAAGCAACACGAAGGACGAGGGCTACGACCGCAAGATAGCAGTCTACGAGAACGTAAATCTTGATACTTTAACCTCATCCTACAACGAGGTAAAGGGAAGGTCTCTGGAGCTAGGCGTAGAAGAGGAGCACAACACGATCTCTACACAGTCGATCAAGAAGGCTCTCTCTGCCAGCTATGTCCCGATAGTCCTGGTGAATGCGAACCTCATAAACTCATATTTGGACCCGTCACCCCACTGGGTTGTGGTCAAGGGCTACGACAAGGATGCGTTCTACATCAACGACCCCTACTCTGACAACACGATAACCATCGACCATGATGCGTTCAAGGCTGCGATAGGGTTCGACAACGACCACCACATGATACTCGCTGATACGAAGCACTTCCAGGAGCCCAGAAAGGGGAAGTAGCTAAAGTATCTCCCTGTAGAACTCCCTGACTCCTTCTGATGAGAACATTCTGAGGTTCCGGGCATTTTTAATGTACCTAGCCTTGTCGCCGCTTTTCAGGATTGCTGCCACCCTTGACGCTGTTTGCCCTTCAGTGGCGACGATGCACATGGACCTCACCTCCGATGGTATGGGCGAATAGTCCGGCAGCACCACCGGTGTGCCCAGGGCCAGGCTCTCAAGCGCGATTATGCTTAGCCCTTCCCGTTCTGACATGTGCAAAAAGAGGGAGGAGTTTGCGATTGCAGAATAAAGCTCCTTCTTGTTGTCATAAAATCCCCTTATCTTCACCCGACCCTGCAACCCAAGCTTCCTAACGGTCGCCTCTATGTTTGCCCTGTCCGGACCGTCGCCCACCAGAAGTGCCCTGACCGAGTGGTCAGATCTGGATACCTTCTTGAATACGCCAAGCCACTTGTCAAGTCTCTTCTCCTTTATGAAACGCCCCGAGAAGATTACTCTCCGCTGCGCTTTTGGCACTATGCCGGCGAGCGTTTTGTTTTCCAATACCGGCGCAAAGATCCTGATCCTGTCCCTGGAGATCCCAACCTCGCCAAGTTTGCGCGATGTTGCGCTTGAGTTTGTCACGTAGAATGCCTTTTTTGAGTTAAGCACCAAATTTGAGTAGAATGCGGCTATCCCGCCAAAAATGCCGCCCAGGTAACTAACCCAATACTCCCTGCCCCATACCTCGTCCACGCGTATTACCAACTTGCATCCGGCAAGCAGCCCGTAGATGCGGATGGGGAGAAGGTGCAGGACCGGGAACTCGTCGGTTATGATGGCATCGAACCTTGAGCCGAAAATCGAGAACGAGTAGATCCCGAACATAAGGGCCTCCCTGATCGAGCGGCGCCCGTGCCTGTAGGTGTTGGCCTCGTTGGCCTCCCCAAAGGTGTGGTAATGCACCCCTTTGTAAACGAATGAACGCTCCATGCCCGGCCAGCGAAGCGTGAAGAAATGGACCTCGTGCTCCTTGGCGAGCTCCTGGGCCTCTGTGGCGAGGATGTGCTCTATCCCTCCCTTGTGCCAGGGGTATGGTACGTCATAAACAAATGCGATGCGCATGCTCTACACTTCTCGACAATTAGCTTATTACGGCAAAGTTTATAGACTATCCAGCGAGAGCGCACGCTGGCTCCTCCGATGGCTCCTCCCAAGGGCCGCTATCCGCTTTATGGTTACGTTGCCTCCGGTATATCTCGCCCCGCCCTCGCCCAGCAGTATCCGGACAACGCCGCTGTTTTCTATGATCTGCGCGTCCTTCACATTCCTCATCTCGGCAAGCACCTGCTTTAGCGGGACATCGAAGATTACGCTCAGGAGTATCATGACGCAGTGCCTGTGGGTGCAGACCACCACGGTGCCGTCCGGGTTGATCTTCTTGACCGCATTTACGAAAGCGTGCATCCGCTTCCTCATGTCCAGCAGGCTCTCCCCGCCTTCGCCGAACCTGTACCTCGTGTTGTTGAACGCCCTCTCCTGGCCAAGCTCGGCAACCACATCCTCCCACCGCATCCCCTCATACCTGCCCGAGGCCCTTCCCCGCAGCCAGGTGATGTGGTACACCGGTGTCTCATGGTATTCGGCTATGGTGCTAGCCGTGTCCCTCGCCCGTTTCAGGTCGCTCGAGAAGATCGCATCTATCTTCTTCCTCCTCAGCCTTCTCGCCACCAGCCTCGCCTGGGCCTCGCCCTTTTCCGTCAGGCTCCCGTGGGTCTGGCCCTGGATGAGGTTCTTCGTATTCGCGACCGTCTCGCCATGCCGCACGATGAGCAGTTCCACGCAATCACAATGTTATATAATGTTATAACATTACAAAACATTATATTATATGTGTTTTGGTGGGCTGGGACTTTGCGCAGAAAGTGGCGAGCAGAGGGAAATCGCAACTGCTTATAAAACTTGATATTGATATCTAGTGTACAAGGTGTTGTTTCTGCCGAGCAAAAAGCGCGTGCTTTTCATAACAAACACCCTCTACTCCTTTGGGGGAGGGGAGAGGTGGGCCCTAGAGACAGCGAAGCGGCTCGGCAAGGCGTACGAGATAAGCATGCTGCACTATGTCTCCCAGCACGGCACCAGCCGGATCACCCAGGAGTACATAGCAAAGCAGTACGGCCTAGGTCCAAAATCGATAATCACGCTCAAGGGTCTCGGGTTAACGCGGACTGCCTTCGGAGAGGAACCCTTCACCCTGGCAATACTTCTGCCTGGCTCTATCCTGCGGCTCAGAAAGGCGATAAGCGAGGCGGACGTTATATATTTGCTTAGCTTTAATCCGGTTCTCTTCACGCTTTCAGTGCGATTCGCGGCGGAGATGAACAAGAAGCTGATTTTCGGGGCCCACAACCCGCTTTTCGCGAACATCTTCAAGAGTCAGCCGGGTGTCTATGGGCACCTTTCGGCAAGGTACAAGAGCTCTTTGCGCAAGGTCAAGGCCTTTCACGTAATAAACGATGAGGACGCGAGGCTGGTTAGAAGCAACTATCCCAACGCCAGAGTTTATCAAATACCTAACTTTGTGATCCATCAAAAGCAGAAGCAATTAAACCACAAGAGTTTTGTAGCGGTCTTTGCCGGAAGACTCAATGTGAATCATAAGGGCATAGACCTGCTCAATAAGGTCATAGACAGGGTGCTTTCGGAGAACAACAAGATAAAGTTTCGAATTTTTGGTTCCGGTGGAGACGGTGAGGAGCTTGTCAGGTCTATTGTTGATAGGCATCACGGCAATGTTGCGTGGCCTGGTTTCCTTGATGACAATGAATTAAGCAAGGAGTACAACTCGGCCAGCCTCTGGTGTTCCCTTCAAGGTTCGAGTCCTTCGGGCTGTCCCTCATAGAGGCCCAAGCCTATGGCCTGCCAGTCGTTGCCTTTAATGTGAAGGGTCCTAAGGATATCATGAAGAAGGAGTTTTCAGGGCGCACTTGTCAGCCCATTCGATGTTGAGGCCTTCGCCCGTTCGGTACTGAACTATTATGATCTATGGCATTCGGATAGGAAGGCATACGAGAGGCTCAGGGGAAAGATTAGTAGCTATGTGCTCAAGGCGTACTCTGACAAGGTAATAGTCGCCAGGATAAGACGCATGCTTGACTCCGTATAGGTGTAGAAATGGACAAAATCTCACTTCTCATATTCTCAAGAAATGATTTGGACAACGCGTGGTCGTTGATTGAGGAGATGAAAACGGTAGCGGGCGAGATAATCCTGATGGATTCCAGCAATTCCGTCTGCATGACAAGATGCTCAGGAAGATGAAGGCCAAGGGCCCTGCAAACCTTAAGGTGTACAGGGTTCCGGCTCTCGGATATCCGGACCCGCTCCGCATGTACGGGCTCAGCAAGTGCAAGAACGAATGGGTCTTTTTGGTTGATACGGACGAACGTCTGTGCGAGAGCTTCAAGGAAGACCTTTCCTCAATAATAAAAAGAAAATGCGATGCTTTTGCAATAAGGCGTTACGAGCTGGTGAGCTCTGAGGGCAGAGGCAACGTGTTCACCTGGCAGACGCGCCTTTTCAGGAAGTCAAAGGTGCTTTACAAGGGCCTCCTGCACGAGCAGCCGATCGTTAGCGGAGTGACCGAAAAGCTCGAGGAGCCATACCACCTAGAGCATCGAAACGAGCTCAGGACGAAGAGCGCAGCCGAATACTCCCAAATAGAGCGATTCGACCGGCTCAGCTACGGCATGTACAACGAGCGCATGCTGGAATACCTGGCAAAGATCTCTGTCAAGGACAGTGCCCAGGTGAGAAGCACGCTGAGGGGCAGGATAGTACTTTCTGTACTGGATTTTACGAACAGGTCTCATCCAAACAGCCGGATCAGGAGCTCTCAAGCTTTGATTATTGGGTATATTGCTACGTTAAGACCCTTGGGTACATATTTACCCTGCGCAGCATCCAAACCCTGCCTGCGCTTCCGGCTGGCGTCAATGCCTATGTTAAACGAATGCAGCGACTAAAAAAGAGACCGGACAGCGCGAAAGAGTTCGAGATCTCGAAAATAGTGAATGATATCGGGATAACCGAGTTTCTGTCTCTGGACAAGGAGAGCACGATAGTTTCGCTAAACGAAAAGTATGGAAAGAAAAAACAAGGCATAGACCTGCTGATTAAACTGATTATAGAACGATACCACCGGCTGCATGCTAGAGATAAATGACCCCGATCCCGTACCTGTCACTGTGCACTATCTCCGAACTCCTGTTCCCGTGCTTCGCCCTAAGCTCCATCCAATATTTATACACTGGGTTGGATTTGCTCTCCGGCGCCATTGCTATGTCATGGAACGCCACGACCCCTCCTTTCCTCACTAAGGGTGCATACATCTCAAAGTCCTGTTTCACACCGTCATAGCTATGGTCGCCGTCTATGAACAGGAAGTCCAATTTATTCCCCTTCAAAAGCTTGTGCGTTTTTGTTAGGGTGGCTTGTTCGTGAGAATTCTCGGTAAGCAAGTTCATCTGCTGCCTTTGAGTCGCAAAATTCTTATAGAGAATATTGCGGTATCGCATGCAGTACTCATTAAGCGTGCTCCATGGGAGGTTGATGCTTATGATTTTTGCATCTGGTGCTGAGACGTGGGAGAACAGAAATAGTGTCCCGCCACTGTCCGTGCCTATTTCAAGCATTGCGTGAATGTTGCGCTTCTGAAGGATGTTGAGCAGTTCAGTTATCTCGCTGCGCAACTGTACTGGTTTGAACGAAAAGCCCAGGAAGCTGAATCTGTATGAGAATTCTACCAGCCCCTTTAGGCCCCTAACCCGTTCTGATTGGGTCTTGAAAGAGGCGATGACTTGCGGTGTTGCAACGGTTAGCACGAGAGCGTCGTACGTCTGCAATGCCACAGATGTTGCATACGCATAGATATTGCGCAGGAACCCGCCAATCCCCTCTTCACGCATAACCTTGCTGCTTCTCTGGATGAAGTTCAAATTAACCACGATTTTCTAAGGCGACTCGCTCGCCACACTATAAAAACCTCATAGTATATATTATTGCACGCTATGGTTTGACGGAGTGTGGCAACGGCGAAAGCCACGCCAACGGGAAAGTGAGTAAATGAGCATTTCACAAAAGATCTACAACTTCTTGTACAATTCACTGGAAGGTTCCAAGCTGGGCAATATCCCAATGGTGGAAAAGGCGCGGAGAAATGGGTGAGCAGCTTAGCCAAAGGCAAAATAATTACAACAGATTATGGGGCGGCCCTTGAAATAGACGAGCACGATAGCCTTTCTTTTTTAAGGAGCGGGGGCATCTACGAGCCTGATATTCCAAAATCCATCTCAGATGCGCTTCACAAGCACAAGGGCGTTGCCATAGACGCCGGCGCAAACATTGACTACTTTACCGTGCTAATGTCCCAACTGGCAAATAAAGTGTATTCATTTGAGCCAAACGATTCTACCAGGGCCATACTAAAGAGGAAGTAAAGAGAAACAACTGCAAGAATGTTGTGCTAAGCCCGTCTGCAATCTCGTCCACGGAGAGCACGCGCCATCTGTATGGTGATCAGGAATGGGCCGGCGCAAACTCCCTCATTTCAGACGGCCGCAAGCCAATTCAATCGGTGAAGACCAACACCCTAGACAACCTAATAACGGACTGGACATCACCATAATAAGATGGACATTGAGGGTTCTGAACTTGATGCTATAAACGGCGCAAAAAGCACCCTTGCCCGGTGCAGGTACCTGGTGGTGGAGTACAATTCAGACATAATCCAAAAGAATCCCAGCGCCGGGAAAGAGCTCCTAAAGAAGATAACGGACTCTGGCTTCACAATAGACAATATGCACATAGTCGACAAAGCCGGCGGCAACCTGTTTTGCCATAGGACTGCCTAGACCATTTGAAAATAGTGCGCAGAAGTGCCTACTTCTGTTTCCTTAGCTCCCGTAGACCCTGATTAGTAGTGAGCATCTTTAGCCCCGAGGACTGCTCTGCCTTTGTGACGCACATATCCACCCTCAGCGGCCTTTTTGCTATCTGGTTCAGTTCCGATGTGGTGATGGAGTTTATCAATTTCTTATTTAAGCCGAAGGTGTCTGCTATCTGCAAGGAAAAATCATACCTGCTGATGCAATTCTTTCCAGTGGCATGGAACAGGCCCGTTGCGTCCTTCTCAATGAGCCTCAACAGGAGGTCAGCCAGGTTATCAACCAGGGTAGGATTGTTATACTGATCAACGACGATATTTGCCCGTTCGCCCTTGGATAGCTTCTCGATAAGCCACGAAGCAAAGTTCACCTTGTTCATGCCTCCTTTTCCGTAAATGACCGAGGTTCTGGCTATGATACAATCCTCCCAGGTTGCTTCTATCGCCTGCTCGGCTGCAAGTTTCGTCTTCCCGTAATAGTTCAACGGGTTGGTACTGTCCTCCTCCACATAGCTTTTCTTTTTGCCATCAAACACCGAGTCAGTCGAGAGGAAGACATATTTGGAACCGAGTTTTTTGCACGCCTTGGCCATGTTCTGCGCACCCACGACGTTGACCTCCCAGGCCTCTTCCTTGTGCATCTCGCAGTAGTCCAAATTCGTCAGCGCATGCGTATCTATGACATAATCGGGCTTAATCTTCCCAATCAGCTTTGCGGTTGCTTCCTTGTCAGTCACGTCCAGCATGAATGAGCCTTTGCCTTCCAACGCGTGTGTTTTTATAGGTGGATAACACGGAAAACGTGCCTTTGCAGCGCTCCAAAAGCTTGCTTCCAAGAAGGCCGCTACCCCCTACAACAAGCAGCTTGTCCATGTTGGATTTATACGAGCATTACGTTTAAATATCAGCGTAATCCAATCTAAAAATGAGGTATTCTGGGGTTAAATATGAAAGGAGTAGTACTTGCGGGAGGAGAAGGCACGCGCCTGCGTCCAATAACAAAAGTGACCAACAAGAACCTTAATCTCATATTCAACAAACCCATGATCTACTACGCCATAGCAGCGCTGGCAAGTTTTGGGATAACCGACCTTCTTGTGGTTACCGGAAAGGATCACACCGGAAGTTTTGCAGGATTGCTGGGAAGTGGCACACGAGTTTGGGGTCAATATCACCTACAAGGTTCAGGAAGGTTCTCTTGGCATAGCACATGCGCTCAGTCTTGCGCTTGGCGTGTTCAAAGGAGAGAATGTGGTAGTTATTCTGGGTGACAACATATTCAATTTCACCGATTCAGAGTTTGAGATGATACGCTCAAGCATCGCCGAATTCGAGAAAAAGAAGGGTGCAATGGTATTCCTCAAGCAGGTGGAGAACCCTGCGCGCTTTGGTGTTCCTGCCTTTGATGGAAGCAATAGGATTGTTGCGTTCGAGGAGAAGCCCAAGGTGCCAAAGTCGAACTATGCGCTCACCGGCATGTATCTGATCGATGATACTGCATTCGGCAGGATAAAGAAGCTGAAGCCATCTGCGCGCGGAGAGCTGGAGATGACCGATCTCATAAATATGTACCTTAATGAAGGGAAGCTTGATTACAAGATAATAGAATCCGAGTGGACGTGACAACTGGGACGTTTGAGTCCCTGTTCAAAGCCAATGAGCTGGCAAAGAACATGTATCTACCAAAAGTCGCAAAAGTGAGCACGAGTAGATGACACTTAAATTCACCAAACTGGGCATCCCTGATGTGCTGCTGGTGGACTGCGACTCGCATCCTGACAACAAGGGCTCATTTATCGAAGATGTATAAGCACTCCGAGTTTGAAGCCAACGGCATTTCCCAGACTTTTGCACAGGAGAGCATCTCAAAGTCAAGGAAAAATGTGGTGCGCGGTCTGCACTACCAGCTGAAACCGGCGCAGCAAGGAAAGCTGGTTACGGTTCTCTCCGGAAGCATATTCGACGTCGTGGTTGATATCAGGAAAAGCTCTGCAACATATTCAAAATGGATAGGGAGTGGGGCTTTCATCTGACAAGCCCCGGATGCTGTGGGTCCCGGAAGGATTTGCGCATGGCTTCATGGCTCTTGAAGACAACACGGCCATCCTTTATAGGACGACAAAGGAGTACTCAAAGGAGTGGAGCAGGGGAGTACTGGGGAATGACCCCGCATTGGGAATAACCGTGCTCCTCTTCTGGCCGAACCGGTACTGTCTTATTCGGACAAAGGCTGGCCGAAGCTTCAGGACGCAGAGACTGAAGCATAGATGTGATATTTTGGATTACTCGTGCAAAGTATGTGGCAGCAACAATCTGGTCAAGGTGCTCGACCTGGGCAGCATGCCGAATGCCAACGGGTTTCTCACCAAGCAGCAGCTTAAAAGAGGGTGAAGAGCTACCCGCTGGTGTGCTACTGGTGCAAAGACTGCACATTTTTCCAGCAGGCCGAGCTGGTGGATAGGTCAGAACTATTCAACAGCCACTACACCTATTCAGTATCAAGGATAACGCCCCGAGTTGATCATCTCAAGGCGCTGGCTTCTGTAATGAAGAAGAACCTGAAGCGCAGAGAGTTTGCGGTGGTGGTGGGCTCCAACTAGATGGCACAGAGATAGCACTGCTCAAGAAACATGGAGGATTCAAGCAGGTCATAGGTGTGGAACCCACGAAGAACATGGCCCGGCTTGCCAACAGCAACGGTCACAAGACCATAAACAGCTTCTTCGGCAGCGAGCTGGCTGATTCCATGGCGACCAAGTACGGCACGGCAGACCTTGTAATGGCGAACAAACTGGTTTGCCGATATCCCAGATCCCCGGGACATGCTGCTGGGGATGAAGAGGCTTGCGGGAGAGACGGGAACCATTTCCATAGAGGTCCACTGGCTGAAGGATTTCGTCAAGAACTTCCAGATAGACACCATCTACGCCGAGCACTACTACGTCTTGCGAACATCAGGGCGTTTACCAGGCTTGCGCACAGCTGCGGGCTCAAGATTGTGGATGTGAGGTACCTTCCGAAGCAGCTCGGCGGCTCGGTCCGCGTGCTCCGGAAGGAAGCACGGAAAGGAGGGCCCGCTGAAAAGGTTCATGCTGCTGGAGAAGCAGTCCGGATTATACGATCTCAAGACGATGAAGGGGGCTCCAGAAACAGGCCGACCAGAGAAAGCGGGAGATCAGGAAGCTGATAGGCTCTCTGAACAGGAACGGGAAGCGCGTTTCCATCTGGATGGCGCCGGCAAAGATCGCCACGCTGCTTAACTTCTGCGAGATAACCAACGAGCAGATAGAGTATGCATATGACTACACTCCTGCGAAGATAGGCCGCCACATCCCAAAGGCGAACATACTCGTAAAGCACGAGCGGTTCATCAGAAGCGACATGCCCGACTACCTGATAGTCGGAGCCTGGAACTAATATGGATTACGGAAAAAGAAGAAGATGAGTTGGTATCTCAAAAAGGGAGGCAGGCCTGTAAACTCGCTTACCTGCGAGGTAATAGCGAACTCCTGATTACCGTCTGCGCGCGCCTGGTGCTGCCCAATTCCCTGTAGAATCGATAGTCAGCTTAAGCCCCTTCTCAAAAAGAGACGCTGGACCTCCATCCGAGCTCCCTCCTCAGCTTTCCTGCGTCAAGAGCGTACCGCAGGTCATGGCCAGGCCGGTCCTTCACAAACTTGACGGGTCCCTTCCCTTTCCCAGCTCCCTAAGTATCATTAAAACAACGTCAATGTTGCGCCTCTCCTGCCCGGCTGACACAAGGTAGGTCTCGCCGAGCTCTCCCTTCTTTAGAATTAGGTCTATGGCACTGCAGTGGTCGGCGGCGTAAATCCAGTCCCTCACCTGTTTCCCGTCCCCGTAAACCGGTATCTTCTCATCTTTCAATGCATTTGTGATGGCTTTCGGTATGAACTTCTCCGGATGCATGCGCGGCCCGTAGTTGTTGCTGCAGTTGGATATCGAGACCGGCACCTTGTACGTGTTGTAGTAGGCATTAATCAGGTGGTCCGCCGCCGCTTTCGTAGCCGAGTACGGATTTCGAGGGTCATACCTGGAGTTTTCTGTGAACTTTTTCTTTGAATTCAGCTCCAAAGAGCCGTACACCTCGTCGGTGGAGACCTGGTGGAACCTGGTCCCTGTTTGTTACCGAGGTAAGTATTTTGTACACACCCACAATGTTTGATCTTATGAACGGCTCCTGATTAGCAATCGAGTTGTCCACATGCGTCCGCTGCAAAGTTTACCACCGCGTCCGAGTTCCTGACCAGCCTGTCCACCACTCTCTGGTCGCAGATGTCTCCCTTCACAAACGAGTAGTCAAATCCAGCCCGAAGACCGTCCAGGTTCCTGAAGTTTGCGGCATAGGTCACCTTGTCCAGATTTACTATGGTGTCCCTGCGGTGCTTTTCTGACCAGTATTGTATGAAATTGGAGCCTATGAATCCAAGTCCGCCAGTAACAAGAAGGTTCATTTGAATCGTCCAACACTTTTATGATAATAACTAGCAACTAAACCTTTTTATACACAAACTTAACCACCATAGTCGTCGGAACTGCGGGTATTGCGAAGTAATTAATAAATACTGCCTCATACTTATTATTTGATTATGGCGCACTTGCCTTTCTGCGCACTTTGTTGAATGTGAATAAGATGAAAATTGGCCTATACGGCAGAATCTTCCTCAAGCCGGGCAGCGGCATAGTCAAGTACTCCTTCGAGCTCACTGAGCATCTGCTAAAAAATGACAAGGAGAACGAGTACGTCATATACGTGAACAAGAACCAGGTCCCGAAGCTCAATTTCACCGGCAACTATACGGTGCGAAAGGTAAACCTTTCCTATCCCCTTTGGCGAACCAAGCTGTTTACCGACCTGCTGGACCGGGACAAGATAGACGTGTACCATTCCATGGCCTACACGCTGCCGCTGGTGCCGAAGTCACTGCGCAAGGTGGCCCTGGTCTCAACCTTCCACGGCCTCCACTCGGAGTACTTCAACTTCTCTCTGAAGGAGACCGCCTACTGGCTGTTGAACTATAGGACCGCTGCCCGCTTTGCAGACCGCATAATCTCCGTATCCGACACGCAGCGCCACGAGATCCACGAGAAGTACGGCTTCCCGCTCAACCGCATCGACGTCACATACTTTGGGGTTGAAGCCTCCACCCGGTTAACGCGAAGGACAGACGCACAGGTCCTGCGTACGTAAGGAAGAGATACAAGCTCGGACCATCGGACTACGTCATATATGTTGGCGGAGGAATGGCCTCCAACAAGAACACCGACACGATGCTGCGCGCGTGGTCCATACTAAAACACAAGTACAACTCCACAATGCCATTGGTATTGACGCGCGTCGACATGGTCAAGCTGGCGCCCAGGCTCAAGGAGCTGAAGCTTGAGGAAGGAAAGGACGTTATCGGACTTACCTGGGTGTACGGCAAGGACCTCCAGCTTCTCTACGGCTGTGCCCTTCTTTCAGTTTATCCCTCCATATACGAAGGCCTCGGGTTCCCGATAATAGAGGCGATGGCCTGTGGCACACCTGTAATAACCTCCAGGGCATCCGCGCTCCCTGAGGCTGCAGGCGGGGCCGCGTTGCTCGTTGACAAACCCGCAGACTCAAGGAGTGGGCGAAGAAGGTCTACGAGCTGTCGAAAGACAAGAAGAAGCGCGAGCTGCTCAAAAAGAAGGGCTTCATAAGGCCCGCGGGTTCACCTGGGAGAACGTGGTGAAGGAGACACTGAAATCTTACAAGAAAGCAGCAAGGCAGTAATGTAATGGATGAAAACGAGGTATTGTACACCAGCAAGGACCCTAAGGACATATTCACCTTCTACTCCAAGTTCAAAACCACCAGGAGCTGATTGAGTTCTCGAAAAAGAGCACCCACAATGAACCTAGGTAGTAGAGTTCGAGGGCGACAAGAGCATCATAGCCGTGGTACCTGTAATAGACCGGAACGGGGAGCACGCCAAGAACTTCAGGAAGATCTTTGCCGGATTCCATATCGTGATGGTCGAGAGCGGCCGCGATCCGCTATTCAACTATGCGCATAATACGAACCTGGGGTCGCCGCCGCCATGCGCCACTCGCCAAAGTGGATAATAGTGGCGAATGATGACATGTATGAGATAGACGACCCCAAGATCCTCAAGGACGAACTGCTAAAGACCGAAGAAGACAAGGTCGATGTTGTCTGGATTAACCCGGAGCCGGAGCAACACCACTGCCATTACATACATCTGATTAGATGAGCCAGCCTCGGAGTACTGCGCATTCTTGAGGGTCCTTTCAAGAAGAAAGTCTACGAAACGCTCTGCAGGTTCGGCGTCGACTACGTGCTTCTGTAGGGCCGTTCAAGCCCCCGCATGATCCCTGTTCATGAAGAATGAAAAGAGGTTCATCGATACCGAGGACTTCTTCGTGCTGTCCGGGAGTTCATCGCCAGCACCTTCGCCAAGGGCAAAATACACGATGAGATATTCATAAATTGTCCGAAATGCCTCGCTCTCACTGATGCTCACAGAGGCGCGCAGCAAGTACGTAGAGTTCAAGATAGGCTCGAAGATCAGCGGAAGCTTCGGCGGCCTGAGCGAGGCGGGGGACGCGGCGGGCTTCTGAGCAGGATACTCTTCGATTACAAGTTCAAGAAGTCACGCCGGTCTGGGCATCTGCTGAAGCCGACTGAAAGCCATATAAAGCAATAAAACGATTACTTCATACCTGATAAGATGAGCCACAGAGAACTCCTTGACGCGGTAAGGCGAAGAGCCCACATACTCTCAGAATCGCTGAGCTACAAGCTGCGCTAGGCAGCTGGCCCTATGTGTACTTCTCGGACAAGCCCAGCTGCAGGGTCCTGGTTAGAGGGCACCTACTCGGGCATAATAAGCGTTGTGGCGAACAAGGGACAGACCCTGAAGATCGGAAAGTACACGAGCATAGGCCACCGGCTCGAGATAATGATGTCTTCAGGACACAGGGCCGATTCAATCTCCACCTACCCGTTCCGAAGATTCCGTAAACTTTCGCCGGATCAATCTTTTGTGGTCGGCGACATAAGCATAGGCAACGACTGCTGGATCGGCAGCGATGTCATGCTCTTGGGAGGGTGCACCATAGGGGATGGCGTAGTGCTGGCGCGAAGAGCCTGGTCACCTCAAAGCAGAGGCTTGAGGACTACGGGGTATACGGCGGATCACCTGCAAAGCTGCTTTACTTCAGGTTCGACAAGAAGACAAGGGATGCGTTGAAGAAGCTGAAGTGGTGGAATCTGCCAAGTCGGTGATAGACCGAACATGGAGTTATTTTACGGCGATGACATAACCAAGAACATAAGGAAGATCTCTAAACTGGTGAAGAAATGACGAGGCCTTTGAAGGACAAACTGCATGCGGAGAACATATACAACTTCATAACACTGGCGATACCCCACATGATAACGGAGCAGTTCTTCACGGTCCTGGGATCAGGAGAAACTACCTGGACTACTCTGTCTTCAAAGAGGTGTTCATAGAGCAGCAGTACCTATGGATGTACAAGAAACTTCAGCCCGGAACAACCATCATAGACATAGGCGCCTATGTTGGGGACACTGCAATATACTTCGGGGCATCAGATAACGTGCACAAGATCTATGCCTACGAGATGATGACCACAACCTACCAGGAGGCGAAGAAGAACATAGCGCTCTCCCCATACGGCGACAAGATAGTGCTCTTTAACAGCGCCATCTCGGACAAGCAGGGTGAGATCTCAGTGTCTGAGAAATCGCAAGGCACCCCATGGACTTCGCCATTAGAAATAAAGGAGGGTAAGGGCGTATCCGTAATACCTCTGAATGAGGTTCTAAAAGGAAAGAAGAGGGTCGCAATAAAGGCGGATTGCGAGGGTGCCGAGTCCTACATCTTCAATAATGCAGACCTTAGCGAGGTATACCTGCTTCAAATAGAATATCATGGCGAGGTGCCAAATTGCGCCGAGATAGTCGAGAAGACTCTTCGCTCAAAGGGCTTCAGCGTCAGGAAGGAAGTAATGAAGGCGTACGACAAGCACGGCTTCATCTATGCTGAAAGGCAAAAGTAATCACGCGCTGTACATCTTTTTGTATGCCCTAAGCGTCTGGTCTGCCATTCTTTCCCAGGTAAAGCTCCTTGCGTCATCCATGGCCTTCTTTCTCTGCTTCTCGTTGTAGCCGTTCTGCTTCAACTCCTCTATAATCTGTGCAATGTGCTCTTCGTCCTCAGCCTCAATGCAGTATCGCTTTACTTCGGGTGAGAGGTGCCCATGCTTCCATACTATCACTGGAAGCCCGCGCGCCTTCGCTTCAAGTATCGGCAGCCCAAATCCGTCAAACCTCGTAGTAAACATGAACGCGTCGAATGAATCGTAGATGCTGACAAGCTTATCTTCAGGTGCCGGACCCATGACCTTTATCTGCGGAGAATCACCGACCATCCCATTTAGGGCATCGCCGTAGTAGTTCCTCCCCCACACCTCCATTCTTATGTTACGATCCTCCACTTTCCTGAATCCTGCTATCGCAAGTGCCGCGTTCTTCTGCACGCTAAGGCCCCCCAACGATCCCACCGTGAATATCCTACCCTCTTTGTGTTTTTTCACCGGCGTCATGAACCTCCTGTCAACCCCAAGCGGTGTCACGAATATTCTGGACCTGGGAAAGCCCGCCTTCACAAGACCTTCACCAGTTAGTTGCGAGTTCGCGAATATGTAATCGCATGCAAGCTGAGTGTGGAGCCCGATGTCGACTATCAGTTTGTTCCACAGGAGGTCCTTGAAGGATTTTGTAAGCAACGGCGTAAGCTCTGGGTACAGGACCACCTGCATCTCATGAGCAGTTGAGGCAAAGACGGGCCCTGTTTTCAGAGGGAAAAATGGGTACCCGGAAAGGTTATGCACTATGTCATACTCTCCGAACCTTCTAAGCAACGTCCTGAATGTCAGAGGAAGCGCCCCGCCAAGTACCGATGAACGCCCCATCGAGATACGCGATATGGAGATGCCCTGATCATTGTCCTTTGTGTTCTCGTACAGGTTTTTGTCGTATCTCCCGTGCTGGATGCCGATCTGGATAATTTTCATAAAATCCGCATCTGCTTCTATTTGTCTTAATCTTGCCGTAGTACCAATATAATTGTTTCTAATGCCCTAAACCAGGCCTCCTGAAAGCTTTATAAACCAGAATAGTGATTATTAATAGGAGGGAATCAAGCATGCCAATGAAGAAGATAGTATTCAGCATAACCCAGAAGTGCCAGAGTCGCTGCACTCACTGCAACATCTGGCAGCTCCGCCCACAGAATGAGCTTACGCTAGAGGAGATAGAGAACTTCGCCAAGGCTAACGCAGGGCAGTTCAACTGGATAGACCTCTCCGGAGGCGAGCCGTTCCTAAGGTCTGACCACGTAGAGATACTGAAGATATTCCAGAAGTACAACAAGATCAAGTACTACAACACCACGATAAACAGCCTTATGGGCAAGGAGCTCTACCTAAGGAAGTTTGATGAAATAGCCCAGCTGAAGATCCCTTACACTTATGTTACCATCAGCCTTGATGGCCCGCCCGCAATCGACGCAATCCAGCGCGGCATCCCGGACCACTTCAAGCGCGCGACAGAGCTCGGCGCTGCGTTCCGCGAGATGGAGGCGAAATACAAGAACTTTCACTTCATGTTCGGCTACACCATGACCAAGACGAACCAGGGCCACCTGATTGAGACTATCGAGGAGGCCAAGAAGGTTTTGCCGTTCATCGATTACAAGCGCTTCCACATAAACCTGTTCCAGAACTCGGACATCTATTACTACAATGAGCAGACGAACCTCGCGCCGGACAAGGAGCTCTCGCTCACCGAGCTTAGGGAGTACACCAAGCGCAGGGGCCCGGCAACAAACGCCCTGGACATCGCACAGGTAATGTACTTCAAGATGCTAAGGCACTTCATAAAAACGGGCAAGCGCGCCTTTGAGGACAAGCCGTTCAAGCGCGTCCTGTTTCTAGACAACTTCGGGAACATCTATCCTGCGATAGACTGGAACTTCCTAGGCGCCAACATACGCCAGAACAATGGTGCGTACGATCTACGGCAGCTTGAGTCGGTAAACCCTGGCAAGGAGCCGGAGTTTATCAGCGCATGCAATGACAATGTGCAGCTCTTCGACGTGAAGAACTTCATGAAAGTCCTGATGCTTTAATCAAAATTAGCTGCACTAGCCTTACCAGCTAGCTGAACTTTCCCTCACCAAAGGCACCCTCCTTCTTAACGGCCCCAACTCCGCGATCATCTTCTGTTGCTCCTCTGTGAGCTGCGGGTTTGGCGTGTATATCTTATATTTCCTCTCGAATACCTTTCTGATTCCCGCCTCGTCCCCAGGCTGTACTTCAAACTCCCTAAAGTAAGATTTTAACAGCTCCAAAGAGACCTTCTCTGCCTTAAACAAGTCTGCAATCTCTGACTCCCGGAAGCCGTTCCGGTCCGATGTCACCTGCGTTATATCGTAACCTGAACCGAAAGCCATCTCAAATACGTAGGCGGTCCTCTCCATATGCCACGGCCCGGCAACCAGTGTGATCTTCCGGAAACCCATAGGCGCAACGACCTGCTTGCAGAAATATGCCTCGCCCAGAGCGTCTTTCCCCTGCTCATCAGTCCATATGACCTCTGGTCTCACCCCTAGCTCTATCGCGTACTGCTTTGATGCCATGGCACCTGTTACCTTGACCCTGTCCAAAGCATGCTGGTTTCCAAAACCCGAGAAGAGTATGACCTCGCCTCTTCCCTTCCGGTAGACCTCTACGGCCTTCTCCACGGCCAGCCTTCCGCTTGGCGTCTGTCTGCCATCGAAGTTTACCCCTTCGTCAGGGCCGATGATTATGCTCTTACTGCGTGCCACAGTTGCCATTTAATATCTGTATTAAATTATCGTTTTTCAGATATTTAAGCGTTAAAAACAGACCGGATTTGTAAGAAAAAGACATCAAATACGTACTAAAGTACAACCTAAAGATTAAGCATATATATCATAAAACCCATAAATAATATTTAGTGGTAATATGGTAACTAAAACAATTGCTCGAAGAGAAATTAGTAGTTCTGGGGCATTAAAGATAGAAATAGGGGAGTTGCCCCGCGGAATGCACATAGATTTTAAGCAGTCAAATGAGTTTGCAGAGTCCCGAGGGGGTAGATTGCTAACTAAATCAGAAATCGAAGCAGCATTTAATGAAAATCCTAACCAATTCAATTCAATTGTGGGGAGATGGTTTAAAGTAGGCAATAACGAAGGAGATGCTCTGTCCATGATGGTTAGCCCAAGATCTGCTCTACTCATCAGCGACAAACCCGACATCGATGTTGCGTTTGTGAAGGTTGTGGTATATACAAGTGACAACCAAACCAAAACGGAAAGAATTGGTCCAATAAGGAAGTTGTTTAGAGGATTAATTTAAAAAACTGCACAAGCAAATAAGTAAAGTCACTTAGCTTTGTAAAGAACTGCGGTTCCATTCCTGAAATATGTGGTGTAGTTCCCGGTGGCTCATGATGCTGTTCAACTCGGTGCAGTTGTCGAGCGCTGCATTGCAGGCATTGCTGCTTATGTTCAGGTTCTCGTCCGCAAGGATGTAGTCTGGGTTGAAGTAGTATGCCCCGGCGCCCAAATTCTCCACCTGGCCCCGCTCGGACAGGTGCGCGACGATGAAGTAGTTCGTCAGGACTGAGGCATTGGGCGGGACCTGCGCAAGCACAGAATATAGCTGCGCGTAGGCCGCCGCCTGCGAAGAGTTTGACTCGAAGAGCAGCAGCTGGCCCACGTTGCTCGTGCTTATGCTGTGGTACGCGCTGAGGGGCGTTGAGACCAGCAGGTAGGCCGCTGGGCCGACGATTGAGAATAAAATCGGCAGGACAACCGCGGTTATCATTATAACTTTTTCAGTATTCCACTTAACCTGTTTTAGCAGGTTGCACACCCATCCCTTCTTGTTCCAGACTATCATCAGGCCTATCAGCGAGGCTGCGAATGCCGGGCCCACCGCATACCCAAAGTACTGGGATGTTGGGAAGAGGAAAGCGGGGAATCCGACGACGAATGCGCCGGCGAGCCATGGGATGTAGAGCACCACGGCAACCAGCGGGTCGGCTATGGCGGTCAGGCCGAACGCGAAGACCACCAGCAGTACCGCATAAATAAGCTCGACCTTGTAGCTTGTCAGGTACAGGCTTAATCTCGCCGCCCAATTGGCCGATTGGGTTATGCAGCAGCGACGTAAGCGATGGGCCAATCAGGCTTTGTGCGCCGTTGGTGACATATAGGTCAGGCGGCAGTCCCGGGTACGCTGTTGCATAGCTCTGCGCAAGCGTCGAGGTGGCTGCAGCGTATAAACCTATGGCCACCAACGAAAACACAACAAGCAAGACGGCGAGACGGACGTCGCTCTGTGTTATCTGTCTCTTCCTGTTGTAGATAAATTCGTAAAGAATGAGCCCAATGCCCAAGGTGAGGGCTATGAACGGCGTCACATCGGCGGTGCCCAGCAGTAGGATAGCGGAGATGATGAATCCCTTGAGACTGCCCTTGAGGTAATAGTATAATGTGAGTACATAAAATGGAGTTATCAGGAACTCGATGTGCGAGTCGAACAGCAGCTGCCCCAATGTTCCTGGATTTATCAGGAAGGCCAGGCAGAAGGCGAAGGCGAGGACGTCATTCTTGGTGAGATCCCTCACGGCCAGAAGGATCAGCAGGCCGGTCAGGGAGATTACCGCATCCTGAACAATCAGCAGCGTTATCGGCGAGGATGCGAGGTAGTACATGCCCATGATTGCCAACGCATCTGGAGAGAGATGCTCGCCTAGGGTGAGAAGCTGCAAACCGTGCGCTATCTGCGGCAGGTGGGTGTTGAAGTACAGGCTTGTGACCGCTATTCCGAAGTCGCTGTACTCATGGAATACGCCGTACAGGTGCGCGAGGAGGAAGGCAAAGTAGACGAAATAGCAGGCAATCATTAGTAGCGCAATCTTGAACAGAAGGCCGCTCCCTTTCTTTTGCTTCTCCGCTCATGGACTCACAAAACCTCTCCGCCGCACAGTACGCGCGGGCTCTTCTCCCTGATGATTATGAATCGCTGGCCCTTCTCCATCTGAATGGGCTTCCCCAGCTTTACAACGTAACGGTCTCCCTCCTTCAGGAGCTTGCACGGCGCATCTGCGAAGCCGGTCACCAGGGTGTACTGGGTCTCGGCCGAGATCTCCTTTTGCATGGGGCTCAGGGCAAGGGATGCATTAAACTCGCCGACCGGCTTTATCGGGTGCTTTGCTAGCACCTCCCCCTTCTCCAGGTCCTTGTCGTCTACCCCCTTCACTGAAAGCCCGACGCGCGCGCCTTCTGCCGCGGACTGGCAGTCCTCATCCTGCACCTGTATCGAGCGCACCTGCAGCTCCTTCCCGCTGCCCAGAAACAGTTTGTCATGCGCGCCGACTATCCCGCTCTGGACTACTCCCAGAAGCACTGTGCCTACTCCCTTGACCGGAAACGCCTTGTCAATAGCTATCCTAAGCTCGCCCTTTCCCTCTTCCCTGCTGCCTTGAGCAGCGCCTCCAGCATCCCGCTCCGATTCATTACCTCGTACTTTAGGCCCAGCTTCCCTATGATGCCGCTGACGTCGTTGTCGTCCGTCAGGATGACGCGCTTCTTCATCAGCGTCGACCGCGATGACCGCCTCCCCGAAGTTCGCGTTGATCTCCCTGGTGCTTATCACCACCACCCCGCCGAGGCTGATCACCTCTGGAAGCGCGTAGAACTTATCCTCCAGGCTCGTAGGCGTAAGCACGGTAAGGATCGTCTCCTCCAGCCTCCGGTTGTAGAAAGTGATGCCGTTCACGCTGCCCTTCTTGCCGATCCACGCCGCAAGCTCCGGGTCATTGGGTACGGCCATGACCAGATGGTTCATGGCAAAAGATAGGAAGTGAACATATAACAACTTTGCTTCGTCTAAACCCGGAATTCGGGCACACAAAACCTTATAAGGCTGCGATTATAATTAAAAGAAGATAACCATGAAAAGCTCGCACACGCTCAGGATGCTGGACCGTGTCGTTGGCATCCCAGCCTGCCTGCTGCTCTCAGGAGCGTACTTTTTCGTGCCCAAGCCGCGTGACAAGCGGATCAAGAAGGTGCTCGTGATCGAGCTGTTTGAGATGGGCGCCACCATCATGCTGTATCCTTCATTGCAGTACATAAAGAAGAATGTCAAGGAGTGCGAGCTCTACTGCCTGACCGCCAAGAGCATCAGGAGCACCTGGGAGATGCTCGGCCTGGTGCCCAAGGAGAACATCTACACCATAGACGACACCAACCTGTGGAGCTTCATCCGCACCGGCCTCTCGGCCATGGCGCGGCTGCGCGCCCAGGGGATGGACCTGATAATAGATTATGAGCTGTTCATGCGCATCTCATCCGTGATGTCGGGGATGATAGGCGCAAAATTCAAGGCGGGCTTCTGGGGCTACGAGATGGAGGGGCTGTACAAAGGGGACTTCTACTCCCAGCGGTGCCAGTTCAACCAGAACACGCACATAGCGAAGAACTTCCTGGGGCTCACGAAGACCGCAGTGAAAGTGGAGCACGAGTACCCGAACTACAAGGGGCGGGTGGAGAACAGCGAGCTCGTGGTGCCGACCTACAAATCCAACCCTGCCGCAAGGAAGGCGTTGATGGAGAAGGCGCACCTCAAGGCGGGAGAGAAGCTGATACTAGTTTCACATGACGTTGGCAAGAACCTCAGCATGAGGAATTACCCGCGCGACAGCTTCGTCGATGTGATAAGGAAGCTCATTGCGAAGTATCCAAAGTCGCGAGTCCTTCTGATAGGGACCAAGGGAAACCGTGAGACCGCATCCTATATTGTTGACAAAGTGGGCGACGAGAGGTGCGCAAACTTCTGCGGCGACACGCCAGTCATGTCAGACCTTTTCGAGCTGCTCAGCATGTCCGACCTTCTGATAACAAACGACAGCGGCGCCGCCCATTTTGCGACGGCCACGGGCACCAGGACGCTAGCGCTCTTCAGCACCGACGCCCCGACCATGTACGGCCCGCTGGGCAACTGCGTTATAGCCTACAGCTACTATCACTGCAGCCCGTGCATCTCGGCGTATAACCACAAGGAGTCCCGCTGCACCAACAACCTCTGCCTGCAGGCGATAAAGCCCAACTCCCTCTATGAGATGGCGGTGAAGGTGATGGAGGACAAGCTCGAGTACCGCACCGTGAACGGGCTTCTGAAATACGTCTGATTGATGGGATAGCATGGCAAATCCGCAGCCGAACATCTCCCAGTTGGATGGCCTATTTGCGCCCTTCAACAAGCTAGGGGACCTAAAAAACCTGATGTGGGCGTATCAGAACTGGTATGACATAGTGTTCGGGAGGCTGGGGCTGGCAAAACAAACCACCCTCAGGCTCAGGGAGCATCCAGGAATAAAGATAAGCGGCAAAACCGTTCTTGTCAGGTTCAAAAACCACAGCATCAAATTCCATGTTGACTCGCAGAACCAGCTCCAAAGCACCTATTATGCGATAAGCGAGATCTTCATGCGCGGCGGCGAGTATGCCGGGCTTGATGTTCATGGCAAGGACGTGATAGACATAGGCGCAAACATAGGCGACACGGCGATATACTTCGCCCTAAACGGGGCAAGGCACGTCGATGCCTATGAGCCACATCCCTACTCCTACGGCGTGGCCAAAAAGAACATCAAATTGAACAATCTGGGCCGCAGGGTAAGCCTGTACAACAAAGGGATAGCCGTCAGGGACTCCGTAATGTCCGTCGATGAATCCAAAAGCTTCTTCGGCGGCAATGCCGTCGAGTACAAGAAAGGCGGGAAAAGGATTGAACTGTTGAGCCTGAAAAGCATTGCGGGCAGCAGAAAAGGCCTGGTCCTGAAGATGGACTGCGAAGGTTACGAGTACCAGGCGCTACTGAATTCGGAAGCAAGCGTGCTGAAACGATTCGACTCGATGATGATAGAATATCACTACGGCTACCTTGACCTTGAGAAGAAGCTAACCGACGCGGGTTTCAGGGTCACCCATACAAGGCCCCGAAAGGTCTACTACAAAAGCGGAGCCGCAATGTATGTGGGGATAATCCACGCGAAAACCGAGTGAATCCGAAAGCCTGAAAAAGACTAACCTGGTATTATTGTAGGGGATAAGATGGCAAATCAAGGTGGAGGCGGAGGTTGCGAATGCGGCGGCGGATGCAGCTGTGGCTGCTACGGCGGCTGCAAATGCAAAGTCAACTGCTCCTGCGGATGCACCTGCGCTGAAAGAAAGGAGCACAGAGGGGGCGGAGCAAACCGATACTCGATCCCCCAAGAGTAAATCACGCTTATGTACGGCAGGATAACCATAATCGCGGAGGTCAAGACCGCCTCGCCCTACGGATACCACTCCGAAAAGAGCTGGGAGGAGCTATTCGAGATTGCGAACAAGGTAGGCGATATCATCTCCGTGCATACCGACCCGAGATGGGAGGGCTCCTTTGACCTGATAAGCAAGGCAAAGGGCATGACAAACAAGCCGATACTCGCCAAGGGCATCCACCAGTACGACAGCGAGATAATACGGGCGGTGAAGGCGGGCGCAGACTACGTTCTTGTGGTGGGAAGGGTTCCGCAGATTTATCCTGATATGCTGATGATAGAGCCGAACACCCTCCAGCAGCTTAGCGAGCTCCCGCGAGACACCAAGGCGGTCTGGAACGAGAGAAACATCGACACGGGCTTTCCCAAGGAGGAGTTCTTTGAGGAGGCGAGGAAGATCTGGGGCGGGTGGCTCTGCCAGGCGAGCTATCTAAGCACCGTCAAGGACATAAAGGGAGGTGCAAACGCGGTCCTGGTCGGGACACGCCTCGAGGAGTTCGCCCAATCACTCAAGTCCCAACTTCCGTAGGTTCGGCAACGTATAAAAAAGAATGCAACCATGTATCAGTGATTAAATGCCATCTCCAGAGTTAAGCATCGTGATCCCAAACATAGAGGAGGAGAGCCTTTTCAAGATGATAGGCAGGCTGAGGACGATGTTCGGCAAGGGTCTTGAGATAATAATTGTTGACAAGAGCGGCGAGGCCTACTACCGGAGGCTCAAGGCGACCGGCGTGACGATACTGCGGCAGAAGGACCGCGGGGTGGAGAACGCGCTGATGCTGGGCTTCCGCAGCGCCAGGGGCAGGATCCTGATGAGCATAGATGCGGATGACACCCACGAGCTGGAGGGATTGACAGAAGCAGTCAGGCTGGTTAAATCAGGGAAGGCTGACCTGGTGATGGGCAACAGGCTTGCGGGCCTGCAGGAAGGGTCGATGTCACCCTACCTGAAGTTCGGCAACGCGGCTATCAGCGGAATCTTCAGCATGCTTTACGGCGCGCGCATGCACGACATACTCACCGGGCTCTTTGTGATGACGAGGCAGGCGTTCAACGACATGCGCGACGTGGCCGCCTACCGCGCCGGCAGCGGGATGTTTGCCATTGAGCTGGCCAAGCGCGGCTACGATGTGCGCGAGATAGGCATAGAATATTACGAAAGGGGGCACGGAGTCTCGAAGCTGGCGAAGTCGAAGCTGGGCTATGGTGTGAACATAGGTCTCCTGATGCTCAAGAAGCGCTTCGGCTCCTGAAAACTAGTTTTTATGTCTCCCGCTGGGGAGAGTTGAACTCCCAACCTATCGATATCCTTCTTGAAAAACTGCAAGAAGCTTCACAGACTACAGTCGATCGCTCTGCCATTGAGCTACAGCGGGTTTATGTCGATATTCTACTCAAAACATTTATATATAAGGATATGTTACCTATAAAAATTATGCCCGGAAAACCAGCTTCTGGCGGGAGCGCCAAGGCCGCAGTGCAGAAGAAAGGGCAAAAAGCACCCAGCGATGAGGAGCTGACCAAGAGAAGAAAGCAGGCAATCTCAACCCCCCTCACCTATTACTGGCTGAAGGAGACCCTCAAGGAGTTCGCCAGCAACAAGTACTTTCCCGACTCGATCCTCGTCCTCTTCGCGCTCGTAAGCGTCTGCATCGCCTTCCCGTTCTATCCTATTTATGTAATAATAGTCCTGGCAGTCATCGCCTTCCTGCTTACCCGCTTCCACCCGCTCGCCGGCCTGATGGCCCTGCTGTTCATCTCACTGCCTCCGCTCATCTTCCAGGCCCCGCTGCTCGCGCTGCTCTACGTGCTGTTCCTCACCTTCTCCCTGGTTTTCGGCTACAAGCACTACCGCTTCATCACCCTCGCCTTCGCGCTGATAGCCCTGCCCTTCTCCTTCCTCGGCTTCTTCCTTGAGATACCCGCGCTCGTGATAGGCATACTGTATATAGGCCTGAAGCGCGGTGCCCTGGCGGTCGCCGTGGCGATAGTCGTGCTCCCGGTCCTTGCAACCCTCACAAACCTCCCCCTGGCTGCGCCGATAGCCTACAACGTCGCCGGCTTCGCCAAGATAGTCGGGGCCTCGACCCTCTCCCCATACCTCTCGGGCTTCAAGGCGGTTCCAGCCCTGGGCGCGCTCCCCTCCGCGTTTGGCCAGTCGTTCATCAGCTTCCTCTCCCTGCCCGCCCAGATCCCTTACTTGCTTTACCTCTGCGCCCTTGCCCTCACCCTCAACCTCACAACCGTCGCGGTGCAGCTGGCCGTCTGGCTCGTGACCGTCTTCGCGATGGTGAGCTTCGCGATAAAGAGCCGCTCCGGGTTCAAGGGCTCCGGCGCCAGCCTCCTCTCGTTCATAATACTGGGGGTGTACTTCGGGCTGACCCTGCTCACCGGCCAGGCGTTCAGCAACTACGTGGTGCTCGGCTTCGTGATAACGCCCCTTGCGCTCTTCCTGCTTGAGATAAACGGCATAGACATAGTCCGCGCGCTGGACGTGATGAAGCAGGACTTCATCAGCACCTTCGGCGATGCGTTTGAGGACCTCACCTCCGGCACCCACGAGACCCTGGACGACATAGGCAACTACGAGCAGACAAAGGAGGAGCTCCGCGAGGCGATCCTCGCGCCCATAGAGCACAAGGGGGTCGCAGGCGCCTACAACATAAAGCCGACCAAGGGGATCCTACTCTTCGGGCCCCCGGGAACGGGCAAGACGCTCATGATGCGCGCCCTCTCCAACGAGATCCGCGCCCGCTTCTTCTACGTAAAGTCCTCCTCAATCCTCTCATCGGCCTACGGCGAGAGCTCGCAGATGCTCTCCAAGATATTCACCACAGCCCGGGCCCATCCCCCTGCCCTGCTCTTCTTCGACGAACTGGACGGCATAGCGAGGCGGCGCGACGCCTCAAACAGCGAGGGAGGCGTGCAGCTGCTCTCAACCCTCCTCTCCGAGATGGACGGCTTCCAGAAGATAGAGGGGGTAGTGATAGTCGGCGCGACGAACGTGCCGAACCTCATCGACCCCAGCATAATGAGGCCCGGCAGGTTTGACCGCGTGATCTACATGCCGCTGCCCGATGAGGCAGGCAGGGTGGCGATCTTCAAGCACTACGCCAAGGTGTACCCGCTGAGCTCTGACATAGATTACGACAAACTGGCAAACCTCACAACCAGGTTCTCCGGCGCAGACATCGCGAACATCTGCAGGGAGACCGCAACAAAGGTCAGCGCAGAGGCGATAAAGCACTCGCACGTGCTCAAGATAGACATAGACGACCTCCTTCCGGTGATAAAGGCGACAAAGCCCTCAACCTCGTACGCTCAGCTCGAGGAGTACGAGACCTTCAGGCTGGACTACGAGCGCAGGCTCAACGGAGAGCCGGCAGAGGTGCAGGACAAGCCGTTCAACCTTGATGCAGTAGTGGGACTCAGCGATGCAAAGAAGGCGCTCCACGAGGCGATAACCATCCCGCTGACCCATCCCGAGCTGATGAAAGAGTACGATATCCATGGCATAAGCGGAATACTCCTCTTCGGCCCTCCGGGAACGGGCAAGACCATGCTGATAAACGCTGTTGCGAACACCATAGAGGGTCTTACCCTGATCAGCGTCTCCGGCGCAGACCTGGTGAAGGAAGGCTACGAGACCGCGCTCACGAAGCTGAAGGAGAGCTTCTTCAGGGCGAAGGAAAACACCCCCTCCATACTATTCATAGACGAGATCGACTCGCTTGTCCCCAGCAGGGAGAACTCGAGTGAGGGGATGGTGCAGCTCACCGCCGAGTTCCTGCGCGCCTTCGACGCGGCAAAGCAGAGCCAGGGCGTGGTCATAGTCGGATCGACCAACAGGCCCGACGCGATAGACAGCGCGGTGATAAGACCGGGCAGGATGGACAAGCTGATCTATGCAGGGCCGCCTGACAAGGATGCCCGCCTGCAGCTCTTCAAGCTCAATTTGACCAAGTGCCCTGTCGACCAGGATCTGGACTACTCGAAGATTGCTGCTGTCACTGAGAACTACACCGGCGCAGACATCGCGAACATCTGCAGGGAGGCGAAGACCCAGGCGCTTGAGAACTCAATAGACGAAAAGGCGAGCGACGATCCGACCGCGCCATCAGCAAAGCCGATAAGCACCGCTGACATATTGAAGATAATAAAGAACTCGAAGCCCTCAGCTCCCCCTTCTGTTATTGGTAGGTATCTTGCATTCTTGTCAGAACACGGAAGAAGCTAATTCGAAGACCGCATCCCTACGTTAGGTTCTGGAAAATCGTCTTGCGGTATATGTACACTCCCACGAAGACGATTATTGCCAGTACCGCAATGTACACCAGCGTGGTGTAGTTAGTATAGATGCCTGTGAAGTAACTCACCACCTCGTTCTGCAACGACTGCGTTGTTATGTAGCTGAACGAAAAGCTTGAGAGTGGCTCCCCTGAGTACCAGGAGAACTCCGTGACGTTCGTATAGTTTCCTGCGAAGCCGGCGCCCGGGCTATCAGGAAGAGGATAAAGCGTCACCACCTGATCGCCCTTTGACACTATTAGGTTGAGCCTTGTGTTGTACGGCAGCGTCTGGCCGTTTGCTGTGTTCTCGAAGTTGAAGAAGGTATTGTTGAACGAGTACTCGAACTTGCGCGGCGCGGTGTTCATCACGCTTGTTATGTTGTTTATATAATAGTTCATCGTCAGAACCGCGGAGCCGTTGTTCCCGATCGTGACCAGGGGGCCCGGAAGGAACTCAAAGCCGTATATGCTGTGCGCGCTGCTTACGATGTGCTCCTGCAGCGTGCTCGTGTAGATTATCTTCTGCCAGTAGCTAAGGCTGACCCCTACTGCATTCCTGTTGCTGGCGTACTGAGAAAGCGACGCGTTGCTGACAAACAGAGAGAACTGCTCTATGACGTGCGCGCTCTGGTTGTTGTTAAGTATCACTGTCGTGTTGGTGTAGGTTATGTTGTAATAGGCATAGGCGTTGGAGACGAGCAGCAGAGATAATAGCGCAAATGCAAATACGCCTAATGTCCTCATTCAAGCACAGTATAATCTACCATAGCAAGCTTAAAATTGTTGCTGTGCACTCCGTCTAGAACCCCGTAACCCCGCAACGATGCTACGGGATGTAGGCTGCGCAGGCATTGGTTACAACGCTTTGGGTCTGGTAGCCAGTAGCGAGCTGGGTGTAGTTCACTCCCGTCCACAATCCCTTGAATGTCACATTGCTTATTGTGCCAAGCGATGTTATCCCGAAAGTAAGGATGACTCCGGAGGTCTGCGATGAAGGCGTTGTTATGTTGTATATTGCCTCGTATCCAGAGGACACATCCGTTGCCGTTAGCGTTACGTACTTTGGTGTGAAGAGCGTGACATTTGCGAAATCATTGCCAATCACGACCGGCTGTCCAATCTGAAGCATGGTCTGGTTGTAAAGCGGCGGAGTGCATGCCTGCCCTGCGATGTAGAGCTTGTTGAGCTTCACCATCAATGACCCCAGGTAGCTTGCATTGATTGTACTGTATATGGAAGCTGGCACTCCTGCAACAACTGTAGTCGTTGGTGCAACGGTCGTTGTAGAGCCACTTCCCGAAGCAACGGTGGTTGTTGCCTTTATGGTTGTGCTCACTGTTGTTGCCCCGCTCGAAGCTACTGTGGTAACCGTTTGTAGGCCTGTTGGAATGGGGCTAGGCTGAAGTACCATGACGCCAGGGCTGACTCCAAAGCTCAAGCCGACAGGTATCGGCGTAAGCTGCAGCCTTGCAGAGGTGGCGTTGCTGCTCACTATCCTAATATTCACATCCGCGTTGCCCTGGCCGAATGTGCTTATGTTGTATGCAGAACCGTTTGCCGCGTAGATGGCCACTGTCGGGTTGGCCAGCACAGGGTACATCGCTACGTCAATCCCTGCGTATCCCGCCGAGCTGTTGTGCAGGTATATCGCGAAGCTCTTGCTGTTGTTCTGAAGCGTGTAGCTTGCCACGCTGCCGACACCAAGGTTGAATGTTGTTCCTGAAGTAAGCTTTGCAGGCCCGGTGCCAACGAGCGCTATCCATGCGATTCCTATGAATAGAAGTATGAGTATCACTCCGAGTACGTAAACGCCCCGGTGCCTGCGGCGATGCCTGTGAATTGGATGCATCTCAGTTACTGCCATGCTAAGGTTATATCATGAAGAGCTTAAAAAGTTTGCTATGATTGCGGTTACGCTTTTTCACCCCCAAAATCCCCCGCCGCTTACAAGCGTAGCACAAAATCCTCAAAAGGAATATATCCTTTGCTTTCATACTGGATATGGCGATTGGCATGAAAAGCTTAGAAGACGCCGAGTCAGACATCCTCTCGGCCCTCAACGACCGGCAGGAGATCACCTACAACGAGCTCAAGGTCTTCGCATCATCATCAGAGATAAGCCCTGAGATTCTTGACAAGAGCCTCAAGGAGCTGGAGAAGGCAACCGCCATAGCCTCGCGCAGCAGCGGCGGACTGCGCACATACTACATGCTTCAGGAAAAGCAGGCGCTCCGCAGGATAATGATAGTAGAAGACGAGAAGAACATCAACCTGCTCATGGCGCGCTCGATAGGGAAAGAATTTGACATAACACAGGTATACGACGGCGGGGAGGCCCTCCGCAAGATACGCTTCGAGAAGCCCGACCTTATCGTCCTTGACCTTATGCTTCCGGGGGTGGACGGCCTAGAGATCTGCCAAAAGATAAAGAAGGACCCCGCGCTCAAGGACACAGTTGTAATCATAGTAAGCGCGATGGACGCAACCTCTAACCGCTTCAAGGGAATAAAATACGGTGCAGACTACTACATAAAGAAGCCGTTCGAGCCATCTGAACTCCGCAGCCTGGTAACAATCTTCCTGAAGAAGAAGGGGAAGAAGTTCGACCCTCTCATTGATCTGCCGAACGAAGAGAAGATCTCAGATGCGGTTGAAAAGGCGTTGAAGGCCAAGGAGAAAGACTATGAGATTGGAAAGGTTCAAGTGGAAGGCCTTGCCCGTTTTGCAGAAAAGTATGGCAACTTCTCCGGCATAACCGTCTTGCGCTTGGTGTCGCAGCTGCTCCAGGACAATGTCAGCGAGCTGCAGCCCAAGCAGGAGGAGAGCAATGTCTTTGTCGGCTTCCTAAACGGCGACGACTTCGTCATAGCCGGCGATGGCAAGACCGTTGCAAGGGCTGTGTCTGACATCCAGTCGGAGTTCAACGCAGTGCTTCCATTCATATACCAGAGCGAGGGATACAAGCCGATAGAGCTTGGAATAGACGACATATATGGCGCGGACAAGCCGAAGCTCAGCATAACCTACAAGACGATAGAGAAGAGCAAGCTGATGGAACGCCGTGCCGAGGTTCTGAAGAACAAGGAGGACAAGGGCGAGCCGGAGCGCGACATCGGCTCCTACACCTACGAGGAGCTCCGCCACATGCTCGGGAGCGAGAGCCTGGACATAACCATAACCCGCGATCCCGACGATGGCGTAAGGCTCTCGGTTGGGAAGGGCTCCGGCGGTAAGGGCGAGTAATAGCTGACTGTTTATAATTAGAACTTAGCGTCGGCGCTTCTTGGCTGCCTTCTTCGGCTTGGCCTTGTGCACTGCTTTTCTGTGCATGCTTGGCCTTCTCTTGCCCAGGTTCTTGCTTACCGCGTTCTGCAGCCTCCTCTCGCTCCTGTCCTGGTCGAGCAGGTCGAAGATGTGCTGCTCGCCCACGGGCCTGTCATCGCTGCTGCTCTGCAGCGCCTCGCTCTCGATGGTGCTGCGCATGAGGAGCTCGTTTATCTGCTGCGCTCTCCTCAGCGCCTCTATCTTCCCGGCGCTCTTCGAGCGGCTGCCACTTCCTGCCTTTTTCCCCATCTAAAACAACGTTATATCGCAATATTTACAAGTGAGAGGGTATTTATTAATATGCTACAGCCTAAAGGATACTGCTTATTTTACGTTGGTGACCCCACATGATAGAGTTCTGCAAAGAGCCGTTTACCGTAGAGGAGAGCCTGGACTCGCTCAACCCATTCATAAGGAAGTGGTTCACCTCAAAGTACAAGGGCCTAACTCCGCCCCAGAGGTACTCCTTCAAGCTGATAAAGGAGGACAAGAACATCCTCATAACCGCACCGACGGGCAGCGGGAAGACCTTCTCCGCATTCACCGGGATACTCAGCCACCTGATGGACAAGTCCATAGCCGGCACGCTTGAGGAGAAAATATACTGCGTGTACGTCTCGCCCCTCCGCGCGCTCAACAACGACATATACAGAAACCTGAGCGAGCCGCTGGACCAAATCTTCTCAAAGATAGCGATACCGGTAAAGAAGATAACTGTGGGGGTCCGCACCGGGGACACGCCACAGAAGGATCGCCAAAAGATGCTTCGCAATCCCCCAAACATACTGGTCACAACGCCTGAGAGCCTTGCGATAATACTCAACTCGCCCAAGTTCCTAGAGAACATGAAGGAGCTAAAGTATGTCGTGATAGACGAGTTGCACGAGCTTGCGAACAACAAGCGCGGAGTGCACCTCTCGCTCTCAATCGAGCGCCTTCGCGACATGGTGGGTTCTGATTTCACAAGGATAGGTCTTGGCGCGACTCTAAATCCTCTAGAAGAGGCGGCACGCTTCCTTGTCGGAATGAAAGACGAGCGGACGGAGCGCGACTGCAAGATAGTCGATGCGACCTGGGACAAGAAGATGGAGTTCTCGGTGATGAGCCCTGTAAGCGACATCGTGAACGAGAAGGACGAGGTCATCGACAACGCAATCTACAAGGACATCGACCGGATAATCAAGGCCAACCAGACCACCCTCGTCTTCACAAACACCCGCAGCGGCACAGAGCGCGTCGTGTACAACCTGATGAAGCGGTTCAAGTATGCGGAGGAGCACATTGCAGCCCACCACGGCTCGCTTTCCAGGGAGACCCGCCTGGGGGTTGAGGACATGCTCAAGAAGGGCAAGCTCAAGGTTGCAGTCTCGTCAACGAGCCTCGAACTCGGGATAGACATAGGAACAATCGACAACGTGATTCAGATCGGCTCGCCCAAGAGCGTGGCAAGGGCGGTCCAGCGCTTCGGGAGAAGCGGCCACAGCTTCAACGACACCGCCCGCGGCGAAGTGATAGTCACAAACCGCGACGACCTGGTTGAGTGCTCCGTCATGCTGACCGAGGCGAAGAAGCACCACATCGACACCTTCAGCATACCCCACAACGCGCTCGACGTGCTTGCGCAGCACCTGGTCGGGATGTCGCAGAACAAGCGCTGGGACGTCGACTCGGCCTATGCGATGGTGAGGACCGCGTATCCCTACCACACGCTTGACAAGAAGGACTTCATCGCGCTTCTTGAGTACCTCTCGGGAATGTATGTTGGCCTTGAGAGCAGGAGAGTGTACGCGAAGCTGTGGTACGATGAGAAGGAGAATGCATTCGGAAGGCGAGGCAAGCTCACCAAACTTATCTACTTCCTCAACATCGGCACCATACCGGACGAGGTTGCGATAGACGTAGTAACAAAGGAAAACAAATGGATAGGCAGCATACAGGAGGAGTTCCTCTCCCGCCTCAAACCGGGCGACATCTTCGCGCTGGGAGGGAAGATCTTCCGTTTTGACTATGCGCGCATAATGAAGTGCTATGTCACCGAGGCGCCTGGCCAGGTTCCTACGATACCTCCCTGGTACTCTGAACAATTGCCGCTCACCTACGAACTTGCAATAGAGATTGGACGATTTCGGGAGCAGATGGCCAAGGCAGTGACCGCCGGAAAAATAAAGACCAGCTCAATCGCGAAACTCATGGCGCACACGATGAAGCCGAACAAGGAGAGCCTGGCGGTTCTTGACACGATGCCCATTGACGACTATGCGAAGAGCTCGATCTTCATCTATTTTGCCGAGCAGCTACTCTACACGAAAGTAATACCCAACGACCGCCTGCTGCTTGTCGAAAAGAGCGTCTCCGACGACGGCGAGAAGAGCCTGATAATCTTCCATGCACTCTACGGGCGCAGGATAATCGATGCGCTTTCCAGAGTGTTCGCGCTGCTGCTCGCTGCCAGGACGAACTCCGATGTTGGGATAAACATAAGCGACGTGGGATTCGTCCTTGCGGTGCCGATTGAAAACAAGCCGACGAAGAAGGACATCGAGGAGATCATAATCGAGGCCAGCACTAGCGACACAGTCCGCATGCTGAAGGCAAACATACGCAGGACGGAGATGATGAAGCGCCGCTTCCGCTACAATGCGGCGCGCAGCTTCATGATACTCAGAAATTACAAGGGGATAAAGATTGGCGTAAGGAAGCAGCACGTAAATGCGCAGGCGATATTGAAGCTGGCGGAGGAAATTAGCCCGAACTTCCCTATAATAAAGGAGACGTACAGAGAGATATTTGAGGATGTCATGGACCTTCCGCGCGCAAATGCCCTGCTGAAGAGGATAAGCAAGGGCGAGGTTGCGTACAAGATAATCGAGACGGGCATCCCCTCGCCGTTCTCACACATGATGATCACGAATGGCGAGTCAGACTCGCTGATGATGAAGGACCGCAGGCAGCACATCCGCGAACTGCGGAAGCAGGTGCTGGACAAGATAAAGAAAGGGAGATGACGGGGCAGTGTTATGAAACTGGCACAAGGTATTGAAGCTCTTGACGGCCTTCCTATACTGTACATAAAGAAGCTTTCAGCGATCGTCTGCTCTGACCTGCATCTTGGATACGAAGGCGTGATGGCCGACCAGGGGGTCTTCATGCCCAAGGTAAATCTGCAGTCCATAACCAAGATTATCAAAAAGGCAGTAGTCAAAACGGGAGCCGAAAACATCATAATAGACGGTGACATAAAGAACGAGTTCTCAAAAGTGCACGACGAGGAGCTGAACGAGTTCGCCGATCTTAAGAAATTTCTGCTTGATGAACTAAAGCTCAAGAAAATCATACTGATAAAGGGGAACCATGACAATTTCATAAACCGCGTCACTTCAAACCCGCGTCTTGAGGTCCACGAGCAGGAGGTCTCCATCGATGACTTTTTGTTCTTCCATGGTGAGGAGATGCCAAAAGGTGAAGGAAATGTTCTGGTGATGGGCCACATTCACCCCTCCATCTCTTTTGACTCCCTGATCGGTGCCCGCGAGAAGCTCAGGTGCTTCCTCTACGGAGAGATGAAAGGTGGCCGTGAACTAATTGTACTTCCTGCTATGAGCTTCTTCGCCTCTGGCATCAGCGTTAATCTTGAGAATGTAGAACGGTTGGCGCCCGTATTCAAGAGCCAGGCCAATCTCTCCAGGATGGAGGCGTTCTGCATCGGAAGCGATGAGACTTTATCCTTTGGGAGAGTAGGAGAACTGAGATCCGCTTCAATTAGATGATTAGATGCTGATAAATGTTTACACCGACGGGGCATCGCGAAGCAATCCCGGAGAGAGCGCCTCGGGCTACGCAATCTTCGACGAGTCGCACAAGCAGCTCCTGCAGTACGCCTTCTACAACGGGATAAAGACCAACAACCAGGCGGAGTACCTGGCCCTTCTGGCGGCCCTCGCGAAGGTCGCCGAGCTCTACGGCTACGACTGCGATGTGGAGGCCTTCACGGACAGCGTGCTCATGGCGAGGCAGATGGGCGGCTCATTCATGACGAAGGACAAAAACCTCCGCGAGCTGAAGGTCAAGGCGCAGGAGTACAGCTCCCGCTTCAGGAGCTTCAAGATAAAGAGCCTCCCGCGCGAGAACGCCTATATCGCGGGCGTGGACAGGGCGCTAAACGAGCTGCTGGACCAGATGGCGGGCAACAAGGCCTAGTTCCTCACCCTATTTTGAAATGGCCCCCAATCGGCTAAATATAAATAGCCAAATGTTAACAAGAGATAGCAGTGACGCGATGGCAGAAGAGGGCGACAAGCAGGAGTTCAAGGGTCAGGGGACGACCAGCCAGACCGCCAAGGATCTTTATACAGAAGCCGGCAAGGCCTTCGAGCAGAACGAGTTCGAGAAGGCGATAACACTTTACACTAGGGCGATACGCGAAGATCCCGGCTATGCAAGCGCCTACTTCAACAGGGCGCTCTCCTACGCGATAGTAAACAAGTACGCCGAAGCCACCAAAGACGCAAACAAAGTCCTTGAGATGGAGCCGGAGAGCTATGACGCTCCCTACGTGATGGGAATCATCGCGGAATATCAGCACGATTACAAGGCGGCCAAGGAGTGGTACGACAAGGCGCTTGCCAGAAATCCGAACTACGAGCAGGCCAAGGCTCGCCTCGACCAGCTGAAGGGCAAGATCAACGAAGAGGGAACACCAGCAGCGCTTTCAAAAGTTGGAGGCCCAGAAGAGAAGGGCACCGAGATTTCAGAGGGCCAGATAAAGAAGGTGCGCTGGCATAAGTCCAAGATAACCTTCAAGGACGTAGTCGGAATGGAGAAGCAGAAGAAGCTGATTTACGAGAACATAATCCTTGCGATAAAGAAGCCGGAACTTCTCCGTGCCTATGGCAAGAAGCTCGGACTTGGAGTAATTTTTTATGGTCCTCCTGGCAATGGAAAGACCTACCTGGTCAATGCCATAGGTGGGGAGACAAAATCCAACGTCATAATCGCTGCAATAAACGAGATTGTGGACATGTACGCGGGCAACACTGAAAAGAACATGCACGCTATCTTTGAACAGGCCCGAAAGAACACCCCTTGCGTGGTTTTCTTCGACGAAATTGATGGCCTTGGCCAGAAGAGAGACAGCGGTGGTGGTGGCGGGGAACAGTCAAGCTTTATGAGAATGGCAGTCAACCAGTTCCTTCAGGAGATGGACGGTATAGAGAAGAACCCGGAGGGCATCTTCGTAATCGGCGCAACGAACCAGCCCTGGGATATCGATCCCGCGCTCAAGCGCAGCAAGCGTTTCGGCGAGACCATCTACATCCCACCGCCTAACTACAAGACCCGAAAGCACGCATTCGTATACAACACCCGAAAGATGCCGCTTGCGTGGGACGTAAACTTCGGTAGGCTCGCCCGCGCAACCATGGGCTTCTCGCAGGCAGACATAGAAGAGATCTGCGACAAGGCAGCCCTGATACCCGCTGCAGAGGAAGATAGAACCGGCAAGCGTAGAAAGATAAAGATGAGGGACTTCATCAAGATGATCAAGACGCACGGCAACACGCTTGATGAATGGTACTCGATGGTGCGAAAGAGCATAATCAGCAAGACCGAGACCCAGATAATCGATGGCAAGAAGCAGACAACCGTAAAGGAGGGCAAATTAAGCCCTGACGAGAAGCAAAAGTACAAGGCCCTGATAAAAGATGTCAAGAGGAACAGCAGTTCATACTATATATTCATCAAGAAAACAATGAGATGGTTTGCTATCAACGTGGCATGAGCGCTATTTCATGGAATACTCACTTTTATGTACTGGCTGCGCAAGGAAGTATGATTCTACGTACGACTCGCAGCTCTGCGCAGCCTGCTCCGGAATACTCGAGGTTGCTTACCACGGCTCGGCCTCGAAGGCCCAGCAAAACCACAGCTTCTGGGACTACGAGCACCTTCTTCCGAGCGGCAAGTACCGCCACTACGAAGTCGGCTTCACAAGGCTCGCGCACACGCATGACAGCAGCCTCTACCTGAAGATGGAGCTCCAGAATCCCACCCACTCCTTCAAGGACCGCGGCTCGGTTGTGGAGGTGGCGAAAGCACACGAGTACGGCTACGAAGAGGTTGTGTGTGCCTCCACCGGAAACATGGCCTACTCGGTGGCCTACTACGCAAAGCTCTACGGGATAAAGGCCACCATCTTCATCAGCAAGGATGCAAACAGGGACAAGCTTCGGGAGATCCGCGAGACCCACGATGCCAAGATAAATCACGTCAAGGGAGATTTCACCATGGCCCAGCGCCTTGCCGAGCAGTACGCAAAGAGGAATGACGCCTTCCTGGCAGGGGACTACTGCTACCGGAAGGAGGGGCAGAGCACCATCGCCCATGAGCTCCTGGCGCAGCTGCCCGACGCGCGCTACGTCTTTGTTCCTGTTGGCAATGCGACCCTTCTGAGCGGCATACTCAAGGTATTCCGCAACATCAAGGAGGGCGAGCCCAAGGCGCACGTGCCTTCGGTGATAGCGGTCCAGGCGAGCTCCTGCAAGCCGCTCGCAAAGGCGTTCACAATAAACAGGCCAGTTGAGTACGTAATCCCAAGAACAAAGGCCGATGCCATCGCTGTCGGCCTGCCCACCTTCGGGGAGCGGGCCATAGCCGATCTTCGCGCACTTGGAGGCTCTGTCCTAACGGTGAGCGACAAGGAGATGGCGACGGAGCAGAAGAGCTTCTACGACGAATATGGCATAATAGCAGAGCTTGCCGGCGTGGCCCCGATGGCCGCCTACGGGAAGCTGCGGCTGGGAGACCACGAGAAGGCGGTCGCGATAATCTCCGGCGGAAACGTTTAAGGGAAAATAACAGAGCATTTAAATATATAACTGGGTTATAAGACTGAGTTTCAAAAGTTAAATTGGTTTAGACATGGCTGACTTTCTGGGCACAGCGCTCTTCTCACTGGTTATGGGCCTCTCCATTTTTATCTCCCTGCCCATAGTCCTGCGCAAAAGGCCCGGAGAGCACACTACGGCGTTGCTCAATGCGGTTGCGATTGGCATACTCCTCTTCCTCCTGGCCGATGTCTTCTCAAACGTGGCGCCAAGCCTGTATACGGGGGCATTGTACGGCTACGGGGCAGACCCGTTCCTGAGCGCGGTGTTCGCAGCGGCATTCACGATCGGATTCTTCATGCTCTACTACTTCGAGAACAGGTCCAAGAAAGGGCTTACCCCTACCATGACCTCCCTCATGATCTCGACAGGGATAGGCCTGCAGAACCTCACCGAGGGCCTGGTCTTCGGCGCATTGTCTGTCACGCTCGGACTTTTCTCCGGAGTCGCGCTGGTCGTGCTTGTGGGCTTCACGCTGCAAAACATAACCGAAGGGTTCCCGATAGCCTCGCCATTCCTAAACAGCCAGGACAGGAAAATTGGGCCCCTAATCATGCTCTTCCTTGTGGGTGGTATACCTACGATAATAGGCGGGATTGCGGGATTCTTCTTCAGCTCTACAGCTTTCAACATCTTCTTTGACGGGCTTGCGATCGGCGCGATACTGTACGTGATACTGCCCATGATAAAAAGCATGCTCAGGAACATCGACCCGATGAAGCAGAAGGTGGTCTATGCCGGGATCTTCCTCGGCTTCCTAATCGGGTTCTTAGTCAATTTGATATAACTGGAAGGCAAGGTACTAATTCTAAAGACCTAGAAAAGCATAAAAATCAGGAAAAAGAACAGACTATTCGCTTCCGGGATTAACGTGCAGAGATTAAAACCCAAATTTACTAGGTCTGAGGCGACCAGACTCTTGCGTTCGGCTTTTCGCAAGGGAACCCTCATAGCAGCCACCGCAGCGCTCTCCTTGTACCCCCTTTCTCGCTCCGCCAAGGCTGATGAACTTCCTAATGAAAACCCCGTAAAGGTGAACGGGATGGCATTCAACACGAGTGTAACTGGAAGTGGTTATCTGGAATCTACACTAGACGAGACGTTTCTTGACTTTGGCAACCAGCGGCAGGTCACAATAGTTGCTGGGGAGTACAATCAAGGCTTTGCTACGAATTCCGGTGACCTTGGGGTAAAATATGAAGATGGAGAGAGCCTTTTCAGGGTCACTGTGCGCTATGATCGAGACCTGGTAGGAAATCTTAAAACCTCAGAGGGTTTTGATACCGAGACCAGTATTAACGGCAAGCTCTCACTTCTTGGTGATGTGTCCTATGTTTCTACCAACTCACCTGTAAGTACCGACTTCGGAATAGGCCCAGAAATAAAGATCAACAATACGGATTGTTTGTTCCCTATACTCTGACCGAGAAAATGGCAGTAAATACAGAATCGGATATCTCTCTGACACGAGGCTAGGATTCTTCGCACTAATGGCAAATTATGCAAGCGGCAGCACGCCGACTCTCACAGGTTTCTTTTCCACTTCAAGCGTGCGGATGACTTTATCCTACAATCCAGATAACCACTCCCTTTTCACGGCCAACATACTCTCTTTCGGGAACAAGCCAATCGACCCTTATGTTATGAAAGGCGTCTTGAAGGAGCAGATAATATTAACTGACAGGTCTGTCACCGATTCAGATTATACCTATGTCTTTCCAGCTTGGGCATTTCTAGAGCCAAAGAGCAGAGTGAGTGATGTGCTCCGGGCAAACGTCACCTACGATTTGCAGAAAAGCAATGCTGACGGCGGTTTTGTAGACAACGCAGTCATGATAAGCCTTGGAGGCCACAACGACCTAATCCTGTCACAATACGTAGTAATGAGGAACATAGGAACTGACGCAGGCGTGGAACCTAATGTCAACTCCACCTACTGCGGGATGGGTCTAGGATTCAAGATAAATCATTGGAAGCTTGTACCGGTTCTGAATGTGCAATCACACGGCCTAAGGTTGGACATGTACTTAAACTACTGATTTATAATCCATCTTGATTGCGGAATAGTTGGAAACGATACTCTTTTGAAAGTTCTGCGAGATAAAAGTACCGGTGTTCAAATAAAGAAGATAGACCCTAGAAGGGCGCTGTTCAGGAAGAGCATTGAGCTTGGCGAAGGCAAGGTCCAGGGATACGACTTCCAGAAGGCGTTCGACGCAAAGGCCTTCTTCGCTTCCTACAAGGCCACGGGATTCCAGGCTACGAACCTTGCAAAAGCGATCGACCTGGTAAAGCGCATGCAGGCCGAGAAGGCCACGATCTTCCTTGGATTCACTTCGAACATCTCGACCAGCGGGCTGAGGGACATCATTACCTATCTTGTGAAGAACAGGATGGTGCATTTTCTTGTGACCACCACCGGCGGACTTGAGGAGGACGTGATAAAGACGCACGGCAGCTTCCTGCACGGCTCGTTTGACGCTGACGGCGCCTACCTCAGGAAGAACGGGGTCAATCGGAGCGGCAACATCTTCGTGCCAAACGAGAGATATGTCTGGTTCGAGGAGTTCATGGCGAAGTTGATAAAGAAGACCTACGCAAAGCAAAAGGAGACTGGAAAGATGTGCGACAGCGTCGAGTTCGTCAAGCAGATGGGTCAGGCCCTGGAGAGCAGCAAGAACAAGGAGGAGAGCTTCACCTACTGGGCCTACAAGAACAAGATTCCGCTCCTGTGCGTGCCTCTTGCTGATGGAGCTGTAGGCGACCACCTCTACTTCTTCAAGAAGGACCATCCTGACTTCGGTATAGAACTTTCAAAGGAAGTAGTATTGCTTTACGATACTGTTCTCAATGCCGACAAGACCGGCGCGATACTACTGGGAGGCTCTGTGCCCAAACACCACATAATGAATGCGTTGATGCTCCGCGAAGGCGCAGACTACACCGTATACATAAATACCGGAAACGAGGGAGAGGGGAGCAATGCCGGAGCAAATCCCGAGGAAGCGAAGAGCTGGGGGAAGGCCGCGCCCGACCAGAACAACGTGAAGGTCTGGGGAGAGGCGAGCATAATCTTCCCGATACTCGTGGCTGCGGGGTTCAAGCTGAAATAGGTCAGATCAGCTTAAGCATGTCGTAGATAGTTATTATCCCCACAATCTTCCCCTTTTCGGTAACCAGAACGGCGCCGAACGCCTCCAATATCGGCTTTAGCAGTATGATCCCTGTTTCCTTGTGAACCTGCGGCAGGGCCGGTTCGATGATCTTTTCTATCTTGATGCTTGACACCTGCTCCGGATGCTGGGTTGCCGCGTCGAGAAGGCGTTTCTGGTTGAGCGTGCCAACCACGTCCTTGTTCGCGTTCGTCACAGGCACGTAGGCAAAGTCGTAGTTTCTCACTATCTTTATCGCCTTTTCAAGTGTCTCGTTCTCGTTTATCGTTACCACGTTCCTGTGCATTATGTCTTCAGCCACCTTGCCCGCCAGGCGCGCCCTGCTCACTGCGGTGCCCTCCTTCGCAAGCTTTTCCATGACGTTGTAGACAACACCGTAGCTGGGGTTCAACTTCACTATGTCGGTCTCCAGCCTGGCTATCGTGCTCTGGCTCAGCTTGCACATCCCCGCCAGCTCCTTCTGGCTTATTCCAAGGGAACGTCGGGCGTTGCGGATGGTTCTCCCCACAGATTCAAGGTTTTCCAGAGGCACCTCCATATATTACCAGCAGTAATTTTTATCTAATTATTTATTATAAACAAAAGCACTTAAATAGCTTTGCAGGCTTATTTTCAGACATAGAGTGGCTCAAATGAAGAACATCTCAGTGAACCGATTGAACTATGCGGCAATAGCAGAGCAGAACACAGAGTTTGTAGAGAGAAAGGGCCTGGGGCATCCGGACAGCCTGATAGACGGGATAGTGGACGAGACGAGCCACGAGCTCTCACGGCGCTATCTGGAGGAGTTTGGAACAATACTTCACCACAACGTGGACAAGGGACTAATCATAGGAGGGGCATCCCGCGCGAGCTTCGGAAGCGGCGCGATAACCAAGCGGATTGAAGTCATAGTTACGGGTAGGGCGACCAGCGAGGCAAACGGGAGGAAGATAGACGTGAACGAGATTGCGAAGGAGGTAACGGCGAGGTACCTCAAGGAGAACACGCGCTTCCTAGACATAGAAAACGAGGTTTTGATCAACTCCAAGATAGCCAAGGGAAGTGCGGACCTTGGCAACATCTTCCAGAGGGCGAAGGGCAGCGTGCCCCTTGCGAATGACACCTCCTTCGGAATAGGTTTTGCCCCGTTCTCAGATACCGAGAGACTCGTGCTCGAGACCGAGCACTATCTCAATTCGAAAGAATACAAGCGGAAAATACCCGCTGTCGGTGAGGACATCAAGGTGATGGGAATGCGGGATGGTAGCAAGATCTCCTTGACCGTTGCAATCGCCTTCGTTGCTCAGCACGTGAAGGACATTGAGGCCTACAAGGAGTACAAGGAGCGGATAAGGCAGGACATACTGAAGAATGCAAAGAAGGTGACCGGGAAAGAGGTAACCGTTCACATAAATACTGGCGACGATGAAGAGGGTGGGGACGTATACCTTACGAAATCGGGACTAAGCTGCGAAGCGGGTGATGACGGATCGGTGGGCAGGGGCAACCGTGTAAACGGGCTCATAACGCCTTTCCGCCACATGAGCCTTGAAGCCGCAGCAGGCAAGAACCCTGTAAGCCACATAGGGAAGATCTACAACATACTGGCGAATGAGATGGCCCAGAAGATAACTGCCGAGCACCCTGAGATAAAGGAGTGCGACATCGCCATACTTTCACAGATAGGGAAGCCGATAAGCCAGCCGCACAACCTGAACATCAACCTCATACTTGGCAAGAAGGAGCAGTTCGCGAAGCTGAAGCCCAAGGTTGACTACCTTGCCGACTCCATGCTCGAGAATATTGGTGAGCTGAGCACCCAGATTGCGCTAGGAAAGTACAAGACCTTCTGATATAAACGCCCCTTCACATAGGTGTTTATATACCACAATCCGGAATTAATATTGTGCTTGGATGGTCAAACTTGATACTGTCTTTACCGCTGAAGGCTCGCCAAACATGGCCTACATAAAGTACTGGGGGAAGCGGGATGAGAAGCTCATACTGCCGTGGAACTCTTCATTGAGCATGACTCTTAGCCGCGATGTGCTGCATACAACGACCAGCATAATGTTCTCAGAAAGACTTAAGGAGGACGCCATCTACATAGATGGGAAAAAGCAGGACCTCTCAGACAAAGATGTTCAGGAGAGGTTTGGCATGATCAATATACTAAGAAAAATGTCAAAAACCAGCGCAAAGGTCCTAATTGTCTCAAAGAATGATTTTCCTGCTGCAAGCGGTCTCGCTTCAAGCGCTTCAGGCATAGCAACATTGGCCTACGTTGCTAACGCCGCGCTCCAACTTAAACTTACTCCCACCGAGTTGTCCAAGATTGCAAGGCAGGGCAGCGGTAGCGCCTGCCGAAGCATATTCGGCGGGATAGTAAGATGGAACAAAGGAGTAAAGTCGGATGGAAGCGACTCAGACGCAGAACAGATATTTGACGAGAGATACTGGCCCGAGATCATCGATGTGATCTCCATTGTTTCACAGGAAAAGAAGAAGACATCATCCAGGGCTGGAATGAAGCAGACGGTCGCAACAAACCCGCTATTCAAATCGAGACCCGCGTCTGCTGAAAAAAGAGTAGACCTGGCGATCCAAGCCTACAAAGAACATGACTTCAACGCGCTTGCGGAGCAGATAATGGCTGACAGCAATGAGATGCACGCACTCATGCTAAGCACATGCCCATCCATCAGATACCTTAATCCGACTTCCTTTGCAATCATGGACGCCATAGAAGAGCTAAATGCAGCAGCAAGCAAAAATATCGCAGCATACACCTTTGATGCTGGTCCTAACAGCAATATAATAACGCTCAAGGAGCACAAGGAAACAGTGCTGAAAGTGCTGAAGCCTTTGATAGCGTCCAAAGCGATAATGGACGTAAAAATATCCGAGGTAGGATCGGGACCTAAGCTGCTGGACAGCAATTCCTACTCGTTAATCGACAGCAAAAAGTTATCCCCGAAGGTTTTATGATGGGTTTAGTTACAGAAGCCAAAGCGCCAGGAAAAATCCTCTGGATAGGCGGTTATTCGGTGCTTGAAAGGCCTAACATAAGCTTTGTCAGCGCCGTAAACGCATACGTAAGGGCGAAGGCAGAGTCGCTTGATAATAAGGTAGTGCTTAACGCGATACCGCTAAAAATGAGATCTGAAGGCACAATTGATGCCGATGGCAGGATTTCAATCATGAACCTGCCCAAGGAGCTTCTTCTCATGAAGACTTCAGTTGAGGTTTCGCTCAGATACGCCTCCTCGCTCGGAACCATGATAACCGGTGTTAGCGTAACGACTGACAATGATTCGCAATTCTCTTACACCATTGCAAGCGGTAAGGTCGCAAAAAGCGGCCTCGGAAGCAGCGCTGCCCTTACGGTTGCAGTGGTGAAGGCTGTTCTAGGCTCACAGCCTGTGAAGTACGACAGCGAGATAGTGCACAAGCTCGCCCAAACCGCCCACAGCATAGCTACTGGCAAGATTGGCAGCGGTTTCGACATCGCAGCTGCAACCTACGGCAGCATAATCTACACCCGCTACTCTCCAGAGATAGTCAAGATGCTACCCGCAGAATATACAAACCAGCAGCTGCGAGAGCTTATCGATTCTAAATGGGATTACACCGCCGAGCCGTTCAGCCTGCCGAAGCAGTTCAAACTCCTCTTCGCCAACTTTGTTGGCGAGGCAATGATAACCACCAAAGCGATCGGCAGTGTCTCCGATTTCAAGGCAAAGGACTCCGCGCAGTACAATTCCCTGATGGCCGAGCTAAACCGGGAGAACGTTGCCGCAATCGAAGCGCTTAGACGCATCAATAAGGGCGACCTCGCAAGCATGGGCGAGTTCAAGCGCGCATTCAACGCCGGAAGGCAGCTGCTCAAGAAGCTCGGCGTTCTCAGCAGTGTTTCTGTCGAGCCCGATGACTGCACGGAGTTGATAGAATCGACAAACAGCAACGGTGCCTTCGTATCAAAACTCCCTGGCGCCGGCGGAAAGGATGCGATAGCGGCAATATACCTTACTGACCAGGATGGCGCAAGACTAAAGCAATTCTGGAATGCAAGAAAGGAACTCGGGATACTGAATTTGGAGATGATCTAATGACTATTCTGGTTAAGGCGCCTGGCGTTGTAAAGCTTCTTGGTGAGCACGCTGTGGTCTACGGCAAGCTTTCCGTTGCCGCAGCCATAAGCCTTTACGCGCAGGTGTCCATCAGATCAACAAAGAGCAAGAAACTCACCATAAAGTCTTCCTGGGTAGACAAGCCTGCCCGATTTTCGTCAAAAGAGCTTTCCCGGTTATATGCGAGTTACAAGTCAAAGGAGAGCCCTGCCTCTTACGTTGCCCAGAATGCAGAGATAAACAAATACATTCTGGCTTTTGCTACTATTGCAGCAAGGCTTCAAGAGGAGTTCAATGTCCCTGTTATTGGGCAGTCGGTGCGCATGAAATCAAACATACCAGAACAGAGCGGCCTAGCGAGCAGCGCAGCCTACTCCGCAGCACTTACGGTAGCCCTGATAAAGGTTGCAGGAGCCAGGCTTTCCGAGGAACAGATAGTGGATGTTGCAAGGGACGGCGAGCGGGTTTCCCACACCAACGAAGGGGCAGGAAGGATAGACATCAACACCTCATTTTACGGCGGGTACGTGAGTTACAGCCAAGAGCAGGGCGTAAAGAAAGAGGCATACGGAGTCCAGCCAAAACTTCTCCTTGTAAATACCGGTCCTAAGAGATCAACAGCGGAAACAGTGGGTCACATAGCCGCACAGTACAAAGAGCGTAAAGAGGAGACAGAGACGATGCTGAATAAGATTGAGGACTGCTCCAGGAGAGGGCTTGTTGCTCTGGGCAACAAAAATCTTAGGGAACTCGGAAAGATAATGCAGGAAGATCAGGCACTGCTGAAGCAACTTGGAGTCTCCAGCGACGGCCTTGACAGATGCGTCTCGGTTGCGGTAAGCAACGGGGCTCTTGGTGCAAAGCTAAGCGGCGGAGGTGGTGGGGGCATCGCTGTTGTATTGGTGAAAAGCGGCACTAAGAAGCTCAAAGAGGCATTGGAAAAGGAGGGTTTTGTGGTATTCAAGTCGAAAGTCTCTGCAGACGGAGCAATAAAGTTCCTGAACTAATACTTTATGAGTGAGCAGACCTCGTAAGGGGTCAGTTTGCTCCTTCCCTCAAGGAATCCTAGCTCAATCACGAATGCTATTCCTACAACTGTCGCACCCAATTTCTCCACCAGCTGCGCAGTTGCCTTTGCCGTTCCGCCAGTTGCGAGCAGGTCATCGACTATAAGCACCCTGCTCCCCTTCTCAACGGCGTCTATGTGCATCTCGAGCGTCGCGGTTCCGTACTCAAGAGCGTACTCCTGACTTATTGTCTTGTACGGCAGCTTGCCCTTCTTCCTCGCCGGCACAAAGCCCTTGTCTATCTTGTACGCAAGGGCGCTTCCGAGTATGAAGCCCCGCGATTCCACCCCCAAAACATAGTCAAAATCCACGCCCGAGACCATGTGCGCCAGAGAGTCCACACAGCTCTTGAAGGCTTCAGGGCTCTTCAGCAGCGGAGTTATGTCCTTGAACAGTATGCCCTTCTTCGGATAATCGGGCACATCCCTTATGTGTCCAATAAGGGCCTCCATATCCTCCGCCGAAATTGACTCATTAAACGCCATATTGTCCGCCATTATCAATGTATTTATACCTTTATTTCATTATATTATTAAGTTTTGCCTTGAAAAAGACCGATTTCATGACGATAAAAAATCTTCCTAAGACCGTAGCCCTGATTCCGGACGGGAACAGGCGCTGGGCGAAGGCAAATGTGCTTTCAGTAGCCAAGGGCTACGACCTCGGCGTCAAGAAGTTCATCGAGTTCAGCGAGTGGTGCAAGTCCTACGGCATAGATAGCATAGCCGTATGGGCATTTTCCACAGAGAACTTCTCGAGGGACAAGACGGAGGTCAAGGAGCTCTTCAAAATATACAAGCGGGCCGCCAATGACAAGGAGATACTCGCCCGCCTCCAGAAGAACCAGACCCGCCTGAAGGTTGTCGGCAACACGAAGCTTCTGCCCCCTGATCTGCTTGCGGCGCTGAAGAAGGTTGAGAACAAGACAAAGCACTACAAGGGCAGAGTCATCAACATGCTGATCGGCTACGGCGGCAAGGACGACATACTCAACGCAGTGAAGAAGATGGTCGGCACCGTAAAGAACCCCTCGGTTATAACCGACGCGCTGTTCAGAAAGTACCTCATATCTGGTGCCATGCCCGAGATTGACCTGATTATAAGGACTTCGGGCGAGCACCGCCTCTCCGGCTTCATGCCCTGGCAGACCAGCTACTCCGAGCTCTACTTCTCAAAGAAGCTCTGGCCGGACTTCACAAAGCAGGACCTTCACACTGCGCTCCTTGACTACAACAAGCGACATAGACGTTTCGGCAAATAGTGGTCCGATGCCAGATGGAAAACGGGACGTTACGCGCTTGACTCGCTACTTCAATCTAAATGCCCCAAGGGCGTCCCACCTCGCGCTGGCACTTATAATACTTGGTGCAATCATCGGGATCGCCGCCAACCTCATAATCCATCCAGGCGCATTGGACCTTTACTACCTGCTCGTGTACGGTGGAAGCGCAGGCATCGCCGTAATCTCTCTGCCCGCCATACTCACCGCGCTCCTGGTCAAGGCGATGAACCGCAGGCTGAAGCTGAAACATGCGTTCTTCGCGGTCCTTGCCATAACGCTGGTCTACGTCCTGTTTGTCCTAGCCGGGGCCCTGATTATCCGATTCACAGGGAATTATGTGTTCGCAAACGTGGTCCTGCTTCTCGGCAACGCATTCATCTACGGCTACTGGTTCATGATAAACCGCGTGGTGATGAACCAGCACAGGAGCCAGATACTCACCGCTGCCCTGCAGCCGGTGCTCAACATACTCATCTACATCCCCTCCGGCACCTTCATCTTCGCCCTGATGCTTCCCCTCCAGACCGTGCTGCTAAAGCTCTGGGCGGGCATGGTCGTCTTCATGCTGTGCGGCTACGCGATACTCTACGTGATGGACCGCCCGTCCAAGCGCGAGTTCAACTTCAGCGGCGTTGATCTGATGTCTGCGATGATAAACCAGTGGCTGTACGACATCGTCAAGGACCACAACATACTCAACGAATCAGGGGTCGAGCGGGACGTTCCCGTCCACATGCTTACCCTTCGCGGCGCAAATGGCGGCAAGACGGTCATGGTCAAGCCCGACATACACTACGGCCCGCTTGTGGGGGTGGGCGGCAGCGGGACGACCGAGCACCTGGGCGCCCAGCTCTCCAGTGCCGGAGCCACACCCTTTGTGATGCACGGCGCAGTCAACATAGAGGACAATCCGGTCAGCCATACGCAGGTCACGCAGCTCTCCTCGGCCGTTGTGGATAGACTCCAGAAGCTCCGCGGTTCCTCATTCGATGACGCAAAAGGAAACATCTCGGTAGGAACGGCAGGATCCTGCAGGGCCATCGCGATAAAGATAAACGACCTATGTATACTTACCTTGAGTAAGGCACCACTTATAACAGAAGACATAGACCGAGAGGTAGGCGTAGGCTTCACCTCGCTCGTGAAGAAGTACGTCCCGAACGTCATACTGCTTGATGCGCACAACTCGCGCATCGAGTCCGCATCAAAGGAGGAGTTGAAGGGAGTCTATCCTGGCAGCAGGTATGTTGGGCTGTATGAGCAGGCGATAAAGAACGCGATGGCCGGCCTTTCAAGATCTACGCCGGTTACCCTGAACTTCGGCTCCTGCTCCTCAAGGCCAAACACAAAGCTGCACCACAAGGACATCGGCAACGGGTTCCTGAGCGTTGGCATTTTCTCATTCGGCAAGTCCCGTTTTTGCATGGTTTACTTTGATGCGAATAATATGCTTCCAGGATTCCGCGCAGCAGTGCTCTCGCACATAAAGAAGAAGTTCAAGCTTGACGCCGAGGTCTACACCACTGACACCCACGCGGTAAATTCCCTTTCCATGTCCGTCAGCAATGTGCTGGGGCGGGTTACAGCTGTGGAGGAGATAATACCCGAGCTCGACGCTCTCATCTCAAAGTCCTTGGCGGGCATGTCCAAGACACAGGTTTCCTACAGTGAGTTTCTGATGGAACGGTTCAGGATCTGGGGCGGCGGCTCCGAAGACAAGCTGATGAAGGTCAGCAGGGACGTCATACACCTCGGAAAGCGGCGCCTGCCGATACTCATCGCGACATTCTTCATAATCGCCATCTGGGCGATCTACGTGGTTTAGATGGACTATCTTCCTACCCTACTCCTGCTTGTCGGTCTCCTGGTCTTCGTATACAAGTTATTTTCAACCCGCGACATGAGGGAGCCTGGTCTGCTTCTGATCTTTCTTGCTGCGGCCTACCTGATCTTCCTGCACGAGGGGATAGTCAGCGACTCGCTTCTTAGCGGGGTCATCATCTTCAACGCGATATTAGCTTCCTACGGCAAAAGGCTCGGGATCCTGTATATCCTTGCTGGAATCTTTTTCATCTTCGTGACTCTGGGAACAAGCGCCCCGCTGGTGCTTCAGGCCGCCGTGATCGGCGCGCTTAGCGCAACAGTTCCCTATGCCAGACCAAACCTTGGAAAGGCGAAGATGCGCGTCGAGCGCCCACGCAACATCTTCCAGATAGTGTCTGGAGTCTTCCTGATCCTTCTCTTCATATTCATCAGGACGGCCATCTCGGAGACCCTGCTGCTCTCCCTCTTCCTAGTTGGCATAATACTTCTTGATTACGCCATAAGGAACCCGAACAGCAGGCTATCCGGCCGACTGTCCAGCATGGAACGCCAGGGCTTCTACATGGGCTACGGTGCCGTCTGGCTTGGGATGGGTGCCTTGTTCGCTGCCGCGTTCCTTGGCCCAACGCTAGCAATCCCTATCTTCGCCGCAATCTTCATCGGGGACTCATTCTCGACCCTGATAGGGGTTAGATATGGTCACATAAAACTTCCGTACAACAACAAGAAGAGCATAGCCGGATCGCTTGCGTACTTTGTCCCGGTGCTAATAATATCCTACTTTATTGTAGGTTATTGGGCGTTGCCATTGGCGGCACTAGCCGCATTCGTGGAGAGCCTTCCACTCCCGATGGATGACAACTTCAGCGTCTCCCTGCTGCTCACCACGATCATCGCAATCGTAGTTTAGAAATAGAGACGGGCTTTGTACGACAATTATTTATATCTGATACAGCCCGCATATTAACATATGATGACTAGGAGCATGAGGCTGCATGAGGCCGCTGGGCGAGGGGACGTCAAGGCCATCAGAACCATTGCTAGCTTTGGGTTTGATCTTAACGCCCAGAATCTACGGTCTGTCAGGCCCATCCACCGCGCTTCTTGGAAGGGAGAGATAGAGGCGATTAAGGCCCTGGTTGAGCTCGGTGCCGATCCAGAGGCTTTGGACAGGGAGAAATGCAACGCAATCCACTATGCGGCAGTTGGTAATAGCGCCCGTGCCATTAACCTTCTGGCAGAACTTGAAGTGAACCCTAACCAGAGGGATGCGCTCAATGAAGTTCCATTGCATCCTGCGGCACGAAAGCATGCACAATCTGCAGCGGAGGCGCTGCTGGCTCTGGATGTTGAAGTTGATGTTCAGAACCTATACGGCGACACGCCGCTGCATATTGCCGTGGGCAATGGCGATGTAAATTTCGTGAGGCTTCTGCGCGAAAAAGGCGCAAGTATTCATTTGCGAAACGAGGACCCTGATTATTATGAAACGCCCGAAGAGATGGCGAAGAGACTCTTAACTACGGCAGAAAACAGCCATCCTTTCCACCAGGAATCCCTAGACAAAGTTATTCAAGTTCGCAGCATGGTTGTTAGCTTGCTGCGGTACTAATGCAAATCGCTATTTTGCCATAATATTGTATCCCAGGCCGATGCTGGAGTTCGGCAAAGTTTCCAGCACATACTCCCCATTGCTGCAAACCGAATTTGTGCTGTAGGGGGTTGCGTTATAGACTGCCACGACGCTTCCCGCCGCGTTTATCCATACCTGCTTTAGAGGAATCTCCGTGTTCTCCATCCAGAAACACAGCGGTTGCTCAGAAGTATACACAAAAAGCATCCCCTGTGCCCCCTCAAAACTCTTCCTGAACATCATTCCCGTCGCCTGTTGCGTTGGCGTGTATGCAAGCCAGACGCTCATGTTTGTCGGTGAGCAGGAAGCGCAGCCGGTGTTGTAAACGCTTATCTGGCCCTGGCCGTAGTATGCTGATAATGGCCTCTGTACTGTAGTTTGAAGATAAGCAAAAGCAGCGATTACCGCGAGAACGCAAAAAGCGAGAAGGACCAGATACTCGTTCCTTTTTGCCTTTTTCATTTAATTAGACTCTCCTTCCGCGCCGTCCGCCGGCCCTCTTGGTCGTGTCGGTAGGCATCGGAGTAACGTCCTCTATGCTCCCTATCCTGAATCCTGAACGCGCCAGCGCCCTGACCACTGCCTGGGCGCCGTGTCCCGGAGTCTTTGAGTTGTGCCCTCCTGGCGCTCTTATCTTTATGTTGATGTGCGTGACCCCCTTTTCTATGGCGAGAGCTGCAACCTTGTAGGCTGCCTGCGTTGCTGCGTAGGGCGAGCCCTCTTCGTGGTCCGTGTCGACCACCATCCCGCCGCTTCCTATGGCGATGGTCTCTGCCCCCGAAAGGTCTGTAAGCGTGATAATTGTGTTGTTCTTGGATGAGAGGATGTGCGCCACTCCCCATCTTGTCCCCTTCTGCTTGAACTTCTCCTGCGCCGCCATTACGTCTGTTTCGTAGGAGACGTCTCCCTTCTTCTTGTCCTGCGCCTGCTGCTGCTCGGCTGCCTGCTTGTTGTCTGTCTTCTTCCCTTTTGCTGGGGCGCTTCCGCCCTTTTTCGCTGGCATGATTATTCTCCCTTAGGCTCCTCCGGAGCCGCTGGCGCTGCCGCCGGGGCAGTCCCTGCGGCTGTCGCCGCCGTTGTCGGCAATGGCTGTTCCATCTTTATCGGCTTGTAGTAGGTGATTGCTGCCTCCTCGGACTTCCTTACCAGGTATCCGGGCGACTTCGTCCTCCTCCCGTTTATCGCTATGAATCCGTGCGCTATGAACTGCCTTGACTGGCTGAGCGTCTTCGCCATCCCCTTCCTGTAGACCACTGTCTGCAGCCTTCTTTCCAGAATCGCTGAAGGAGTTATGACCAGGAGGTCGTCGAGTATTGCCCCGTCCGCCACTATGTTGTGCCTTGCGAGCCTTGCCACCACGTCCTTCCCTACCTGGTCCTCCGCGCTGCCCGAAAGAACCTCTCTCACATTCTTTCTTATCCTTCTTATCTCGCTCGTGGCCTTCCAGAGCTCGCGGTGGTTCTTAAGTCCGTAATCATTCACAAGCTTGCGCTCTTCCTCGATTCTCTGCTTGTTCCACATCGTTGACGGGCGGTCAAACTTCTTCTGGTTTCTCTTCGGTGCTCCCATTCACTCACTACTTTGCCGGCGCGGCTGCCGGGGCTGCCGCAGGCTTCTCTGCCGCTGGCTTTCCTGCCCCGCCGCCTCCTTCCTTGGCCGGCGCGGCCGCTGCCTGGGCTGACTTCTTGATGACTCCGACCGTCGCTCCGGTTCTGCCCGTGGACCTGGTCTTCTGTCCTCTTACCTTCTGCCCGTACTGGTGCCTGGAGCCGATCCAGGTCTGCATCTTTATGCCCATGTCGACGTCCTGCCTTATCTTTACGATCAGGTCGGTTCCGATGACGTGCATGTCCACGCCCGTCTCCGAATCCTTTCTCCTGTTAAGCATGTATAACGGCACCCCGGCCTTGGCCGGCTCCTTTATCATCGCCTCTAGCTGTGCTATCTGCGCATCCTCGAGCGTCCCTATCTCTGTCTTCTCGTCTATCCCGTACTTGACCGTGTAGCACTTTGCGAGCGCCCTCGCCAGGTTGTAGCCGATCCCCTTTATCTGTCCCAGTCCTCGGACAATGTTGTAACTACCGTTGATGTCTCGCCCAGCCATACGTATGATGCTGGTCTCTGGCTTTCCTCCTTTTCTCGCATCCATTCAATTTCACCGTTTACTTAAAACGCCAGGGCTGGGATTTTCATAAACCTCACGAAGATGTTTATTTTTGAACCCAGATGGCTCGAAGAGCCATACGCTGACAGGTTCCCTTTCCAGGCGTACGCGTTAACCGGATTCTGCCACCCTGGCAGTTTGCATATATATGCTCCGGTAAGGTTTAAAAGTACACGTGCTAATAGTTTACCCTTATTACTATTTAAAACTTGCTCTGTCCCGTCCAGATAATGCCCATTATCGGGTATTACCTGCCCTTTCCTGTGAAAAGCGGGCAGTTGCCGCACTTCTTTGTGGCGCAGCCCTTCTCCAGCCCGTACCAGCAGACCCCGAGCTTCTTAGTGCCCTGTATCAGCTGCTCGATTATCCTGCCCCTCTCGGTAAGCGTGTATTTTGTGTACTTTACGTTGTTGTGCCTGAACGCATGCCTCTCCAACACGTCCATGCTGCAGAGCTCGCGCAGCGAGGCGTTTAGCGTCTTGGCTGTTATGTTGTTTATCGATCTCTTTATGGTGTTGAACTGCGCCTTCCCATCCGCGAAGTAAACCTCCTCCACTATGGGTATCGTCCACTTCTTCCCAAGTATGTGCGTCATGATGAGAGTTGGGCACTCGTTCTTGTTGGCCATTGGAACACAATTGCAAATGGCGGTTAAACCAATAAATAGTTTTCCATTTTGATACCACTACCCGCTATCAGCTAAATAGGTGGCGGTATGGAAAAGGTCACTGCCAAGTTATTACACCGACCCTAAAATTTCTTTACACTTTCTTCATTTCCAAACGCAAAACTGCTTAAATACACACACGCTTCAAACAACTTTACGCAAAATCGGAGGTTCTTGCATGGTTGCTAAAAATGTGGTGAAAAGGGACGGAAGGATAGTAAAATTTGAGCAGGAGAAGATAGAGAAGGCGATACTCAAGGCGATGCACGGCACCGGCCTCTACGCCGATTCCGCTGAAAAAGAGTCAAGGCTTCTGACCGAGAAGGTGCTCGCAGAACTTCCCACAACGGACAAGATCTCAATCGAGCAGATACAGGACGTAGTGGAGCGCGTGCTCATGGAGACGGGGAGCACCGAGCTTGCCAAGTCATACATACTATACAGAAAGCAGCACCAGGATCTCAGGGAGATGGCCTCCATAACCGAGGACGTCAGGCTGATCGACCGGTATCTGCAGAGAACCGATTGGAAGGTGAAGGAGAACGCCAACATGGACTACTCAATCCAGGGACTTAATAACTTCCTTAACTCAAACATGATCTCCTCCTACTGGCTGAACAAGATCTTCCCAAAGGAGGTCAAGGAGGCGCAGCTCAACGGCAACTTCCACATACACAATCTTAACTTCCTAGGGCCTTATTGCGTTGGCTGGGACCTGAAGGATCTCCTTCTCAGGGGCTTCCGTGGAGCGGGCGGCAAGGTTGCATCAAATCCGCCGAAACACCTCAGGACGGCGCTGATGCAGATAGTCAATTTCTTCTACACGCTTCAGGGCGAGAGCGCAGGCGCCCAGGCCTTCTCAAATTTCGACACCTATCTTGCGCCTTTTGTGAGGGCTGACAAGCTCGACTATCCTGCTGTGAGGCAGGCGATGCAGGAGTTCGTCTTCAACATGAATGTTCCAACAAGAGTGGGTTTCCAGACGCCCTTTACAAACCTCACCATGGACCTCAAGGTGCCGGAGCACATGAAAAACGAGGCGGCCATAGTCGGCGGCCAGCTCACGGACACGCCCTACTCCGACTTCCAGAAGGAGATGGATCTCATAAACATCGCGTTTGCGGAAGTCATGTCAGAAGGGGATGCGGTTGGCAGAGTCTTCACATTCCCAATCCCCACCTATAATATAACCAAAGACTTTGACTGGGACAATGCCGCGTACAAACCCCTTTGGGACATGACCGCAAAATACGGAATACCGTACTTCTCGAACTTCGTGAACAGCGACATGAAGCCAGAGGACGCGCGCAGCATGTGCTGCAGGCTCCGCCTCGATACGCGCGAGCTTAAGAAGCGCGGCGGGGGGCTCTTCGGGGCCAACCCGCTTACGGGTTCCATTGGAGTCTTCACGCTAAACCTTCCTCGCCTCGCCTACCTTTCCGAGAGCGAGGCCGAGTTCCTGGAACGCCTCGGCAGGCTCATGGACATAGCCAAGGAAGGGCTTGAGACCAAGCGCAAGACGATTGAGCACTTCACCGAGCTCGGCCTATACCCCTATTCGAAGTTCTATCTGGAGGGAATAAAGAAGGCCTACGGCGGCTACTGGAAGAACCACTTCTGCACCATAGGCGTGGTGGGGGCGAACGAGGCCTGCCTCAACCTGCTTGAGACCTCGATAGCGAGCGAGAAGGGCAAAGCCTTCATGATGAGAGTGCTTGACTTCATGCGCACCAAGCTCGAGGCCTACCAGGCAGAGACCAACAACATCTACAACCTTGAGGCTACTCCCGCGGAAAGCACCGCCTACTCGTTCGCGAAGAAGGACAAGGCAGAGTTCAAGGAGATAATAGTCGCCAACGAGGCCGCATACAAGCGCGGCGCTGCACCATACTACACGAACTCCTCCCACCTGCCGGTGGGCTACACCGACGACCTCTTTGAGGCGCTAACTCATCAGGACGACCTTCAGGCGAAGTACACCGGAGGCACAGTGCTGCACGCCTTCCTGGGGGAGGCGATAAACTCGCCGGAAGCGACGAAGAGGCTGGTGAAGAAGATAGCCGAGAATTTCCGGCTGCCGTACTACACGCTCACGCCAACCTTCAGCATCTGCCCGACGCATGGCTACCTGGAGGGCGAGCACGAGTACTGCTACAAGTGCGATGAGAAGATACTCAATAAGGTGACTGCATGAAAAATATGGATGAAGAAGAGAGAAATGAACGACTGAAGGCCTACGAGTCCGAGAGGACGCGCTGCGAAGTATACTCGCGCATAGTGGGATACCTAAGGCCTGTGGCGCAGTGGAATGCGGGCAAGAACGAGGAGTTCAAGGACCGCAAGACCTACGACCAACAGACTGCCGAACAGCGATAGATTTTATGAAGATCTGCGGGTTCCAGCGTGTCAGCCTGATAGACTATCCCGGCAAGATCTGCTCCGTAGTCTTCATCAGCGGCTGCAACATGCGCTGCCCGTTCTGCCACAACCCCGAGCTCGTCTTCGAGGAGTACGGCAAGCTCAAGGTTTACGAAGAGAGCGAGATACTCCAAAAGCTCGAGAAAAGCAGGGGTTTCGTTGAGGCTGTGGAGATCACCGGCGGGGAGCCAACCCTCTGGCCCAGGCTCGCCCCGTTCATAAAATCCTGCAAGGAGATGGGATTCCTTGTAAAGCTCGACACCAACGGCTCTAACCCTCTAACTCTTGGCGGCCTACTGCTTGCCCACCAGCTCGACTATGTGGCCATGGACCTAAAGGCGCCCCTCGAGCAGGAGAAGTACGGGAACGCCTCAGGAACCGGGCTAAACAGGAGCCGCCTGCTGGATAACGTAAAGACCTCCATCCGGATCCTGATGGACTCGGGCATCGACTACGAGTTCAGGACAACCGTTGTTCCCGGTCTTGTCGAGCCGGAGGACGTGCTGCGCATAGCAAACGCAATCAAGGACTCAAAGGCCTACTACCTGCAGCAGTTCAGGACTCAGAAGACTCTGGATCCTAACCTAAGGAACACCGTGCCCTACAAGATCGAGGAGCTGGACCGGCTGTGCGACAGGATACTCAAGCTCTCGCTGGTGCAGAAGTGCGAAGTGAGAGGAAAGCGGTAATCTACTCTGAGAGTTCCGCCAAATTAAAACCTTTTTTCTAAAGAAAAGCTTCTTATATCTAATCTAGCTTAAGGATTACCCGGTTATATTATGGGCATCATAAAATTTTTTAGGAAGGAAGTAAAGGCACCCGTTCAAAGTACGGAAAAGAGTTTCGTTTCTGCTTCAGAACGTCTTGAAGCGCTCAGGGCAATACCTGTAAGAGATCGAACTCTATTGCAGACTGTTGAGATCTCAACAATAGCGCACACGCTTGATGCGGGAATAGATTTGGGCTCATTGATGAGGATAGAAAGTCGGCCTAAGGCTGAAGCCCAAACTCCTCTCACCGCACAGAACCAACTGGATTGCTGAGAAATATTCTAAATCAGCTTACGGCGTAGGCGAGCATCTTCTTCACTTTAGCTACGCCTATGGCTCCGATCAGCTTTCCTAGCCTTGGGCCGTTGTCCTTTCCTATCATTGCGGTGTAGAGTGCCTTGAAGAACTCTATCGGAGGCACGTTTTGCTGCTTTGCAGTCTCGTAGATGAGATTGTGGATCTCAACGTCGGACATCCCCTCCTTGAGGAGGCTTGAGAAGTAGGCGACCTCCTTCTTCATGCTGCCTATCTTTGTCTCCTTGACCGCGAAGTTGTACCTGTCCGGAGCGTAGCCTGCAGCGAGCCAGGCCTCTATGTACTTTGAAAGATATTTCGCGCCTTCAGGGTCATTCACGACCTTTCCGACCTTGTCCCAGTCCCGATATATCTGGTAGTTAAGGAGAATGTCCACAAACGGCGCCTTCCATGGAAGCTTGCCGATGGCGATATTGAATGCGAGACGCTTCTTCTGCAGTTCTCTCTCCTCAGGCTTTTCCGTCTTTGAAATTTTCTCGACGTCCTCGTACAAGGCGATCATGGCATCTCCACTTGGTACTATGTCCTTGTCCTGCTCGAGGTTCGACTCTATCAGCTTGTATTTCAGCATTCCCGGAGGGATGAGCTTCAGCACATCCGCCGCACTGATTGCGTTGCCCTTTGATTTTGAGGCCTTCTTGCCATTGACCAGAATGAAGCCATACTTGTAGAAAATAGGCGGCTCCCTCTTGAACATCTCCTTGTGAATGGCCTCCGCCGTTGTAGCGCTACCTCCGACAGTCATGTGGTCAACACCGCTTCCTTCCGCGCTCGTATTGAACAGCTTCTGCCACGAGGGCCAATGAAGCCTCCACTGGAGCTTCCATTTATGCTCGCTTAGCCTGTTGGAGCCGGAGAAGCCGCAGCCCGTTGTGTACTTGACATCCCTGCTGCAGCTGTATTTGTAGCTCTTGTCATCATGCCAGACGACCACTGTTGTCGCTATCCTGCCACAGTTGCCGCATACGGGCATTATGGGGCTCCAGTCCTTCATCTCCTCTATCTTCCTCATCGAGGTTCGGGCTATGATCTCCTTTGCCTGCTGCTCATTGTTCAGGAAGAAAACCGCGTACTCATCGAACCTGCCCTGCTCATACAGCTGGTTTGCGCGCACCACGTCTATCCTGAAGCCCATCTCCTTCATTATGGCCTCTGCCTGCGTGAGGTAGTGCTCGCCCAGGGAGGGGTGGCACCCAAAAGGGTCTGTAACTACCGATAGGGGCCTGCCCAGCTCCTTCTCCATGGCCTCTTTGTAGGGCAACAGCTCCGGGATAAGGCCGTCAAATGCGTCAAATATGTCCCCCACGAAGTGAAACTCGACCTGAAGCCCGTCGTTCTTCATGACCTGTGTTATGGTCGCGGGATAAAGAAACTCGCACACGGTTCCCATGTGTGCGGGTCCGCTCGTGGTCATGCCTCCTGTTATGACGTAGGGCGGCTTCTTCTGCTCCGCTATTCTTTCAACCAGGATGTCTACCCAGCTCTTGTCGGCCATCTCCTTCTTGGTCTTCTTCTCCATGCGAATCATTCAGCGTCACGGGCCCGGTGGGATTTGAACCCACGACTTAAAGGTTAAAAGCCTTCCACTCTAGCCAAACTGAGTTACGGACCCTCACTATGCTTACGCTGATATGAAATATAAAAGTGCCGTTGTAGGATTAGCCCCTCTTCGCCCTGTGGGAGACCCGTGCGTACCGCTCTATCCTCCTGGAGAGCTTGGTTATGCGCCTCCTCTTGGTCGCCACGACGCTGCGCAGCAGGCCTATCTCGCCCTTCTTGAAGAACCTGAAGATGCTCGTCTCCTTGCTGTAGAGGATGGCGCTGAAGGTGCGCAGGCTCTTCGCCTCCTGCTCCGAAGCCGCCACCGACCTGGAAAGGACCCTCTCCACTCCTGAAACCAGCGTCTGGTAGTAGCGCTGCGCGATCTGGAGGTCCTTCGCCTTTGTGGTTATCCCTATTATTATAACGTTCGCGAGCTCGTCCCCCACCCGCTGCTGGTATCCTGCCGCCAGCCTCTCTATGGTGGAGAGGTAGGCCTTGAGCTCGCCCATGTTCATGTGCTTGGTGTTCGCTATCACGTTCTGCATGCAGATGGCTTCGTAGTCGTAGTTGTTCAGCATCTGCCCCATCCTGGAGGCGTGGCTGTCAAGAACCTCCTCGGTCCCGTTGTTCCGCTGGATCTCCGGCAGGGTCTTCCTCCAGCTCTCCTTTATGATCCGCCTCATGGCAGTTTTTTCGTAGCTCTGGTCCGTAACGTGCGGAGCCTTTTCATTATAATTGAGTGTAGTGGTCAGTTTCTCGCCTTTACAACGATATAAAACCAAATTCCGCCTTGCTGTCGAGCTTGTACAGCCCGACCCGCTCAAACTGGGCTATCTCGCCCTCCGCCATGCTCTCCGCATAGCTCTCAACATATCCCTCTCTGATCTCCATGCTATTCTGGTTGAAGTTCTCGCCATCCATGAGAGGTCCTATGTTGTATATTTTGCATCTCACGTAGTTTCCCTCATTCACCCAGTGCACGCGCTGCTGCGCTTCTGTTTCGGTTGAGTACTCGGCAACGATTTCATTCTCATCATGGGTTTTTATTTTTACGTTGAATGCATCTTTCAGCCGAAGTTGGTCGCCATCGGATAACTTATTTGCGTCCGATGCATTTATAAAGAATACGTTGCTCAGTCTGTATCTGCGATAGCCCATCTCGCCACCAGGATGGAGCCTCATCTTCACCTCCATCGCGTTTTCTGGGATCCCGCTCACCACCATCCTCACCGGCTTGTCGACGTAAAACAGCCTCTTCGCGTTCGGGTCCACGATCTTCCGGTTTTCCGTAAGGAGCATGTCCAGACTCACCTGGCTCTCCGTCTTGCTCATCCCGAAGCGCAGCACGAAGCTCCTTATCGCAGCGGGCTGTATCCCTCTCCTCCTAAGTCCGGCTATGGTCACCAGGCGCGGATCATCATAGCCCCAGAGCCCATGCTGCTTGACGAGCTCGTTGATCAGCCGCTTTGAGGTCACGTTGTCCTTTATCTCAAGCCTTGCAAAGCTGTGCACGCGAGGCTTCTTCAATCCCAGCAGGTCCAGTAGGTGGTCGTAAAGCGCGATGCGTATCTCCAGCTTCTTGTCCCTCATGATGTCCGTCATGCCGTGGATCGAGTCCATTATCGGGGTGTTGAAATCGTAGGTTGGCCACACCCTATACTTCGAGCCCTGCCGGTAGTGCTGGTGTATCTTTGTCCTGAACAGCGTAGGGTCGCGCATAACGGTGTTCTGGCTCTTCATCTCCCCGTTCAGCCGCAGTATCATGCTCTCCTGCTGCTCCCCGCTGGCGAGCATCGCCTTCCAAAGCCGCATGTTCTCCCTTGCGCTCTGGGTTTTGTGCGCGCACCCAATCCCTTTGAATCTGCCCTCCTTCACCTTCTCAGGCTGGCAGGAGCACACATATGCCTGTCCATTGTTTATCAGGGTCTCCGCATACCCATAGGTCTGCTCTATGCAATCGCTGGCGTAGTACTCCATCTCGAACTTTATCCCGAGCCACTTGAGGTCCTGCTTGAAGGCGTCGACGAACTCCTGCTTCTCCTTCTCCGGGTTTGTGTCATCGAAGTAAAGCGCAAGCTTGCCCTTGTAGAAATCGGCGAACTCCCTGTTGGTGAATACCGCCTTCGCATGCCCTATCTGCATGTAGCCGTTGGGTTCGGGCGGGAAACGGGTCACGAAGTCTCTTTCCATAGCACCCTCGAGGAAGAAGCTGTGCTTTGCGCTCTTCTCCGCCTTCGCCGCAGCCTCCTTCCTAAACTCATCAGCGTACTGCTCCGCGACCTTCTCCAGCGCCTCTTTGCCCATCAAGTTTACTTCGGCAACAGTTTTTGCGACATAGGTCGAGAGCTCCTTTAGCTGCCCCTTCATCTCCGGAAAGCGCGCCAGCACCTTGCCGATCACCGTGCCGGTGTCGGCCTTCCCGTACTCCAGCGCGTTCTTCGTGGCCAGCTTAAGAACCTCGGCTTCAACCGCGCCATCAAAAGTCATGCGACCACGCTCACATTGAGCTGGTAGATGCTGCCGTCAGTCCTGAGCAGCCCCAGCACCTTCACGTAGACGGTGTTGCCGTTGTAGCCAAGACCCAGCGGCATTGAGACTATGCGCTGGGTGGCGTTCAGCGGCTCCAGAAACTTCCGCGTCGTCTGCTGCCCCGACACCGTGAAGTTGATCGCCGCAGGCAGCGAGACCTGGACTGTGCCCTGGAAGCCCGTGCACGCTGCCGAGCTCGCATTTAGTGCGGAGTTCACGTACCTGTAGAAGGCCCTGGAGTTCATATTGCCGGACAGCACCAGTATCTTGCTCCCTACCTCGTAGGAGTTCGCAACCGAGTTGTTGTTCTGCAGCCCTGACACTATATTGTCAATGTAGGTCAGGACGCTGCTCGTATTCTTTCCGCACGAGACGTTGACAACGAGGCTTGGAGTATAGTTCAGTATCATCGCATTGGCAAACCCGTAGGAGTAGACCGTCTGCGGTATGGTCGTGGTGGCCGTGCTGCCCTTGGAGTTGCCGTTACCTCCGCTAAGCGAGCCTATGGCGCTGTAGGAGGAGATGAACAGCAATCCGACAAGCACGGCGAGGATGATCTCCGCCATCGACTTCTTCTGCATATAATCACAAGCTTTTTAATAATGTAGAAACATACTTATACAAAGCACTAATTTATTAGGTCTTTCCCAACTAAAAGCTAACGCTAATTCATGTGATCATATGGCCCTCAAGGATGGAGAGTTTGTAAAGATAGAGTACAGCATTTGGCGCGCTTCAGACGGGTCGCTCGTCCGCACCACCAGCAGGAAGCTTGCGGAGGAGAAGGGGATCTTCAACGAGAATGCCCGCTACGAGCCCCAGCTGGTCGTAATCGGCAAGGACGGAACGATAAAGGGCATTCACGACCTCGTTCGCGGGATGGACGTAGGTCAGACGAAGTCCGCAGAGTTCAAGCCCGCTGACGCGTTCGGGGAGCGGTTCCCGGAGCTCGTGCACGTGATGCCGATATCTGATTTCAGGAAGCGCGACATGGAGCCCGTGCCCGGAATGCAGGTCGACATAGACGGCGCGATAGCCACGGTCAAGAGCGTGAACTCGGGAAGAGTTATGGTCGACGCAAACCACCCTTTTGCAGGAGAGACCCTCAAATGCGAAGTGAAGGTGACCGAGAAGATAGACCAGGCTGCTGACAAAGTAAGATCTGTTTTTGTCTTCAACAATGTCAAGCCCGACAAGGTCGAGCTTAAGGAAAAGACCGCGGTAATCCACCTTGGTTCTAAGATCCAGAAGGATGCACGCTTCTTCCTTGACAAGTCCAGCGCGATAGAGATGACCTTCAGGTACCTGCCTGAGATCGCCAGCGTGTCTGTTGAGGAAACTTACACAAGGGAACAGCCCCAGGAAGAGATAAAGTAGATCGCTGCTTCTTCGGCTAGCCGTTTATGTTTAGCGCGTAGGTCCCGTTGACCGTTATTCCAAGCCTCTTCGCTAACTCTGATTTCTCAACATTGAGGACCACGATGTAGCCGCTCCACTTGCTCGTGAGGTTGGACTGGTTGCAGATCGGGCAGGTCTCGCCCTGGGCTATAATCAGCTTACAGTTCCTGCACGCCTTCTCCATTCACTCACTTCCTGCGCGGCGGTCCTCTTCGGCCGCCCTTGTTCGCCGCTGCCTCCCTCTTTTCCTTCGAGGAGGGCTCCTTCAGCCACTCTGTCTTGCCCATCCCGTCCGGACGCATCGTAAGTGCAATCTTCGTGTCCTTTATGTTGTTCTTCAGGCTGACCGTTGAGACCTTCGCGTAAACGGAGTCGCCCTTCTTGAGGCTCCTCCCGCTGTTCTTGAGCACGAAGCTGCCCGCCTTGCGGTCATAGTTTATGAAATCGTTGGTTATCTGCGACATGTGGACGAGGCCGTCTATGGGGCCCAGCCTTACGAAGCAGCCGAAGTCCACAAGTTCTGAAACCTCGCCGACCACTATCTCGCCGACGTCGAGGTTGAATGTGAGAAGGTCGAAGGTGACCGTGTGGTGCGTTGCCGGGTCTCCTGGAAGTATTGCGCCGTCGCTGACGTCTCTGACGTCAAAAAGCGCCAGGATTATGCCCATCTGCTTGTCCAGCGTACGCTCGTACCTGGCCCGGAGGATCTCCTTCGCCGCCTTGTTTATGTCCTCCCCGAAATGTGTGGGTGGGATGCTGATGGTATCCTTTATAGTGTGCACATAGTACAAAAGCTCACCTAGGGGCTAATTAGTCATACAAACTACATCTTTAACTAATTTAATACTATCGTTGTCCTGCCGCTAACGCAGCTTTCCGTCCTTCGTGACCGTGACCACCATGGCACCCTTTCCGGTGAGCCTCTTCTTGAGCTCGGAGTCGTTGGTGCATACCGCGCAGTTGCGCTTCTCCCATTCGGAAACCACCCAGCTGTCCACATAGCTGCTGTCCTTCACCACCTGTATCTCCAGGGACTCTATTATGGAAAGGGCCAGCCTGGCTCCTCCAGCCGAGCCCTTCTTGCTCTTCGCCAGCTTCTTCAGCTCGCCGAGCACGCCCTCCGAGATGACTATCGTGTAGCTCGGCAGGGACTCCTGGACTATGGCAAAGAGATCCTTCCGGTTGGACAGCGCGAAGAGTATCGAGCTGGTGTCTATGATTATCTGCCTCTCCATACGAAAATCTTTAATACCGATTCACCTATAAATCCATGTATCAAGGTCCAGTGAGTCTATGGAACTCGACATGTACGCAGAGATGCTGATCACGGCCTACGAACACCCGGAGCATAAGGGCGTGATCGAGAAGGCCGATGCACACATGCACGAGGAGAACATCTCCTGCGGCGACAAGATGGATGTCTACATCAAGCTGAACGGGAGGAAGATTGAGTCGATAAAGTTCGACGGCCTGGGTTGCGTCATCTCGATGGGCTCTGCCGAGCTCGTCCTTAACGAGCTAAAGGGAAAGAGTCTAGACCTCCTTGAGAAGATGACCCGGGAAGACCTGTTGAAGATAATAAGCATAGACCCGGGCCCTGTCCGCATGCACTGCGCAACCCTGTGCCTTAGGGCGGCAAAGAAAGCTGCGTTTGCGTATGATAAGAAACCAGTAGACCGGGAGACAAAGGAGCTTTAAACAAACTAAAATCTCAGATCACCAGCGTCTTTACCGTTCTGTCCATACCTCTTAAATATCATGGCAAGGCTGCTATGCCCTACGTCCTCCCCGACTATCCCTAGCTCTTTCACCGCATCTCTGACAGACTTCACACTAGGTCCTTCAATCTCAAGGAACGCGGGGATCAGTGGCCACGCCCGTATCGATACCTCAACGTCTTTGTACTTCCAATCCTCTGCCCTTGTTTCTTGATGATAGGGTTTAACCCCTTTCCAGAGCTTTGATATTATCTCAACGGCCCTGTCAAAGTCGCCGACCTCCACCTCTATCTCGTCTGTATTGTCCAGCCTTTTCTTCCTGTTGTCGCGATACTTCCACGTCAGTGTGCTCTTCCTGCCGTCCGTTCTCACTCTGATTATCTCGTCTTCGTCCGTGGTTTCTGGTCTTGCATCAAAAACCACTCTCTTCATAAGCGTCTTGCCCCGGTACTCTGCGCCTGCTTTCTTTAGGCTTTGCCTAAGCTTAGCCTCGTCAAATTCAAGTATCTTTGTTTCAATCTCTTTCATAGGATCCCCAATAACTAGATCAAAAGTATCTCCATCCGCTTCCTGTGTGTGCCCTTGCTCTCTACCTTTTTCAGCTGGATTGTGCCTACTTCCTTCGTGTTTGCTACGTGCGTCCCCCCATCTGATTGCACGTCAAAGCCCTCAATGTCCAAAACACGCACCTCCGGGAGCGACTTTATGAGCTCCTTGCCTGGCTCGGTCCTGGCCAAGTTCGGTATTTTCAGTGCCTCTTCCCTCTTTATGACCCGCGCGCTGATCCTATGCCCCTCATTTATAACTGTCTGAGCCTTTGCTATTATCGCCAGAGCCGTATCCGCGTTGAGGCTAGGGAGGTCAAAGTCAACCCTGGCTCTCGTTTCGTATATCTGGCCCCCGGTTGCCATCCCGCCGTAATCTTTTTCTATGATGCCGTCTATCACATGAACAGCGGTATGGTAGCGCATGTGTGCATAGCGACGCTGCCAGTCAATTATGCCTTTCACACCATCTCCGGCATTAGACATCGGCTGCTTGGCTAGAACATGTATAATCTTATCCCCCTCTTTTTTCACGTCGAGGACCGTGTAAGCATCATTGCCGATGTACAGGGTTCCCGTATCGTTCGGCTGACCGCCACCAGTTGGATAAAAAGCAGATCTATCTAAGACTACAGTGTTTTGGGCAATCTCAGTCAATTTGGCCTCAAATTCTTTTAGATAGGCATCATTCCAGTAAAGCTTCTCTGTCATAGACTCACTTCAGACGAATGTTGTCATCACGGATCAGAAATACCTCGTCTCATCAAGGCATGAGATGGCTGTGCCATAACATGCACTTAACTATGGTAGTTAAAGAATAATAAGATTCTGTCAGATAAGACCGGCTAGGCATTATGCAATAGTATAGCCCCGACCGGATTCGAACCGATGTACAAGGGTCCAAAGCCCTCGATCCTTGGCCACTAGATGACGGGGCTACACGTATGAATGAGCATTGTCAGCAATATAAACGTTGCTTTCTTAACGAGATTTAGCGGATTAGACCTGCTTCATATTTCATCGATTCCAACACGGGCACACCCCAAAGTTTATATATTTATTGAAGTATAAAATATTTACTAGAATATATGGTGGGATACATGAATAAATGGTCTGTTAAGATGCAAAATGTCGGAAACATTGCAGTGAAAATACCCCTTCTCTCGATTGGTTTGGGAATCGGTTTGATCCGAGCAACCAATGCTTCTGGCACTTATTTGTTTGACATAATATCAACACTAAACTCGATACAGAGCATCTTGGTACATGTTGGTCCAACTCTAAGCGCCGTACTTTTTGTAGTAGCTGGAATATTTTATGCCATAGGTCAACTTTTTCCGAGTCAGAAACGAGCAACACTCCATAGTGCCTCAATTGACATAATCATCGGCGCCATAATTGTCGCGGTTCTCTCTGTTGCTTCTACAGGCTTAGCGCTGGCATCAACGGGTTTGCTTACCAATGTAACAGCTAATGTGCTCTAAACAATTGGTTTGGTTATACTTATGGCCATCGGACAGTACGGATTCACAGTAGCCGTATACGTGATAAGCATAATGATTGCAGTAGCCGGAATCTCATTTGGTCTAGGCTACGCATTCAATGAAAAACGACTTAAGGACTTTGGAAGAAAAGAACTTTTAGAATGCGTACTCAATGGTATCATAATTGGAACTATTTTTACCCTTTTTTATACCAACGGGCCTGTAACTCTCCTCATAAACCAACTGACATTGACCAACTCTACATCCTTAAACTGCAGTTCCTTCATGTCCAACAATACTGCAATATGCCTATCCTATGATTATCTTGTCAGCCCAACCCCCTACACTTTTATGGGCGCGTCCCACTACTCGGTACTCTCCAGCGTCTCCGAAACGATGGCTGAACTTACGGTACTGAATGGCATAATGGGTCTCATAGCTGCAATAAAAATCAATTTGATATTGGTAAGTTTTTCTCCTTCGTATGTTTTTGCCCCAATAATAAGCCAAGTATCATACATCATACGAATACTAAGCACTATAGCAATAAGTGCGATAGTTCAAGCTGCGGTGCTGCAATTTGCCGCAATAGGTGCATTGACCATATTGCTTCCAACTGGTATAATTCTAAGAACTTTTTACCCAACACGCAAGCTTGGAGGTTTCCTAATGGCCGTTGCCATAGGGCTTTATGTGGTCCTGCCTCTCTCCTACGTATTCAATGCAACTATGGCGAATAGCTACGGTTCTGCAGTAAACCAGACCAGCCTGCAGCAAGTATCGCTAAGTGCATCCAACATCAAAGACACTCTATTAAGCACGGCCGGAACCAATCAGACCAGCGCCACAGGCGCCTCCTATGGTAGCCTAATTGGGCCAATCGAATCTGTCATAACTGGGTTTACAAGCTATATAGCGACCTTGATCAACTCGCTCCTAAGTCAGCTAGCGTATTTCATAGTTTATGCCTTCGTTCTCCCAGTGTTCAGTTTGATAATGACCGGGATCTCCATACGCGAGTTTGCTGAGCTACTCGGTTCGGAGGCTTTCTTCGGAAAATTTGACATACTGTGATTGAATGGACGAGAAAGAGTTGGTGAATAGGCTTTATTCGTTCCTTTTCTACGGCTGCGCCGTGCTGCTTGGGCTCCTAAGCCTAGTTACTGGAAATTATATTGTCATTCCATTTTCCTGCATCTGTCTTTTGTTTTCAGGCATTTGCATGAACTCCGGCCATTTGATCAATAACTTGCTCATAAAGCACTCCAAAATAATAGAGAAAAACAATGGATACAGTCTCAACCCGAACCTCTGCTCGATGACTCTCAAGGAGGGCTCCACCTACAGGGGAATATCGATAGCAAGACTATCCTTTGAGGGAACCGCAAAATCTGACCAATCATCTCTAAAAGCACTTATAGAGAGCATCCAGGAGCCGTTCACCTTCTCTATAACAATGGCCCGAGCAGACAAGAAACGAATGCTTGATATCCTTGACAATAAGCGCCGAATGAAGGAGATAGAAGTAACAAAAGTAAGGCCAGACAAACAGGACAAGATAAATGGATTGAGGCGCGAGGCCATGGCTCTCGAAACCGAGATGGAGAGCATTCGATCCAGCGGCAAGGCATTTGAGATCTCTCTTATATTGAAGGCCATGGGTTCTGCCCCAACGGCTACTGAAGCGGCACGCATTTCTGCAAAGTCATTGGAGCGCATATGCGATGCGTTTGCGGCGACAACCAAACTTAACTATGAAATCCTAAAGGGCGAAGTCCTTCTCTCCTGTGCAGGTGTAATATATGGATAGCAAGCTGATAGTCGGTTCTGAGATACTTTCACAGTTGCTCGTCTTTCCGAGCTTTTCGGAACCGGATTATGCCAAAACACTCTCTTCCATCGGTGAGGGAATATTTTTAGGGTGTTCCACAAGGCTGGGGATGCCATTCTTCTTAAACGTAACTACAGCAATTAACCCCCACATATTCATTGCTGGAATGAGCGGCTCGGGGAAGACATACCTGACCAAAAATTTAATGCTGAAAATGTGCTTGCTATTGGAATACAGCGTTGTCCTAATCGATTTCACCGGAGAGTACCGCGAATTTGCTGAGTTCGTTGGCTATCTCTGCGGGGCTACCAATGAGTTGATGAAATTACTTGAATCTTCCAAAGGGCAATTGATCTACTTTAACTTAGCCAACATGAAAGACAACGAAAAGATAGCGATTGGTACCAGCCTAATAGATGAATTGACTCTCCACATGCGTCAGCGCGGGACTAAGGATGAATCCCGCCTTTTTATCGTGTTGGATGAGGCATGGAAGCTTTTGCTGGAAAGCGACGCGTTGAGTATAATAGTGAGAGAGGGTCGGAAATATCATACCGGGCTAATTCTAGCATCCCAGCTAATAGAAGACATAGAGCTAAGCATTCTGGGCAATATTGCAAGTATTCTCATCTTCCGAATACAGAACAAAGAGAGCCTAGCAAAGATAGAAAAAAACTACCAGCTCGAAACCGAGCAGATCTCGCTCATCCAAAATCTTCCCATAGGGGCCTGTTTTTTCATCCAGCTCAAGAAGGCCGGCCTTCGAGAGGCATTTGCAATCTCCCACATTTCAGGATTCACCCCTCCATCAATCATACGCTTAAATCAAGGTGCAAACATGGTGGACATAGAATACAACAAACTGGAGCGAATCATAAGAAAAATTGCGCACTCCGATCCATCCGTACTGCTGGCCAAGCTCAGCAGCGAGCGCGAAATCTCTGCGGAGATGCTTGTAACAGAGCTTATAAAACTGAAGGCAGACCGGCTTGCGATACTCTCCAGCTTAAGACATGTTGGCCTGAAGGAAAAGTCGCTTGCCGATGCGTTTGCAGCTTCTGTGAACAGGTCGATTGAAGATGAGAAGTGAAAAGGTCCCAAAGAGCTATCTTGCAATGCGGGTGCCCCTTAGCGGCCGCCTCAACAGCAAGGCCGCTCTCCGAAAGATACTACTGCTTTATCCGGCACTTGAGCAGGTTAGCGATGGGACAGATCTGCGTTACGTGATAAAAAGCGAGACCCCAAACAACTATTTTCATATGGCAGAGTTCTCAAACGTCGGAATCGCCGTGGAGACCTACTCTGAGTCCTCCCCCCTCCTTCTCATGCGAGAAACCCTGATAAGGCTTCTTAGTCTTGCCTCATTCGTAAAGCCCTGCTACGAATTCCGTATTGAGAGCATATTTCCGTATTTGATCGAGACCCTGACAAGACAGAACTTTGAGCAGTATCCGATTAATGCAGCGCCCGAGAGGCCAGGTAGCATGCCAGAGGTGGTGCTCTCAAGGCGCATACTCTCTTTGAAAGACGAACTTGAGAAACTCAAGGCTAGCAATTCGGCAAATTCGGGCAACGTGAAGAGGCTCGCGGCAGCATTGATAGCCACGAAGTACGCCTCTCGTTCAAGCATCACACAGGTAGCTACCGAATTAGGATTAGAAAAATTGGTAATCAAGCAGGTCCTTGAAAAGTGTGATACCCAGGGGATGAATGTAATATGGCACAGTGGTGACCTCTTTAGCCTGGTGAGCATATGAACCAGATAATCTCCTACTACGTTTGGGAATTTGGAGTGATACTGGGCGGAGTAGCCTTCATGTGCTTCGTGCGTTCGCTGCATAGCAAAGCAAATAAGATACGAATAACTGACGAAACAACGGAACATCAAATTCACTCTATCGTTTTTCCCGAAACCATCAGGCCCACACAAATTGATGAGTTTGGGCTTGACCACGCAGAAGATAAAGCAACCCTCTCAAAAAATCCAAAGACAATTATCTGGAATGGGTATGTTTATTCTGGCGCCGATTCCATAAGACGAAAGACCTTTGAAAAAACCTCAAATGACATGCTTATTATTGGCTGGCGCGGCACCCCAAATTACAGATACCCAAAAATCTGGCTTTTACAATTTTGGAGTCCTAGATTACTTGGATCGCAATGCCCTCTCAAAGTACGGGACTCTAAGCAAAATAATACGAGTACCAAAATCCGACATTCCAAGGATAAAATCGCAATTGTTGTTTTTCGGAAGCCGCTTTTCAGCCACGCTTCCCTTTTTTCTAACGTCTAATATCATTTTAATATAGGTCTTGATATGCTTTTGATAACCGAATTTCTTTATTTTGTAATTTACTTCAGCGGAATTGCTGCAAGTCTCATCACATTGCTGATCGCAATCTACATTTCAATTTCCGGCAGTAATAGACATTACGATGGGCTTCTATCCAAAATGGGAGGCTTCATTGCGGTTCTGTTGCTTTCCTTTACTTTGGTGAAACTTCTATGATAGAATTTAGAAACCTATACGGTGGCAATAGCAGCCTAACACTAAAATTGGTTCTTTTATTCAATATAATCTTTATTAACACGTTTGTTATCTCGTATCTTTTATCCTCACAACTGTGGATCTCGACAACTCGCCTCGCTATCGTTAGCCGTAGTTATGGTGACGATTGCTACGCACAAGCCGATTGTGCGTTCTATCCGTGTTAGCCTGCTTTCTCTCTTCTCCTATCAAGCTTACTGGTCTTGATGATTATTGCTTACTCTCTCTGGTGAATCTCTGGGCAATCCCTACACCTTTAGAATTGAAAGTTTGCCCATGGATGTAGACTACGAGAAGTTCCTTCATCTACTTGACGGAAAGCAATTTCTTTTGCACCATTGTCTTAAGTCATCCGAGACATTTTTGATACTTGAGAATCCCCAACAGGCTAATCGGCTGAATAATGCCATTCCCGGATTAAAGTTGTCTGAAACAAAATCAAGACCAACCGTTGAAGGGGCTCTGGTGTTATCTCCATATCTGGATTATAAGGAATCCAGAATTGAAACTGTTTTACAATGCTTCAGTGACCTATACACTTTATTTGCAGGAAACGATTCGGACATCGTAATCTCTTTCACCCCAGCTTCACAGGATCATGTACTGTCTGTAAAACATAAAATTGAACACGAGCTTAGCCGGAAGGAGGTAAAGCTTACCGTACCACTAGGCAACCCTGGTTCTGGCTCTGTGCAAAACGACCTTTACTACGATTCTGATGAGCGCAGGGTCTTGTCATCAATGTTAGAGATGCTTAATTCCTCCTTGATGAACAATGGAACTGCCTACAACGTAATTATTGTGGTTACCAGCCCCTCGCCAGAAATTCTGCATTATATACGCTCCAAGCTTTTCATATCCGAAAGTTTCAAGCTAGGGCAACGTAATCTCGAAAAGATCTACGCTGTTGTTCCTAGGTTTAATTCAACACCCTTTTCAATGCAGAGAGCAGCACTGATGCTCAGCTTTTCCGATTCGATACCACGAAAAAGCGCAATAGAAACATCTTTCCTAACTGGAGAAGGTACTTTGTCACTTGGAACTTATATGGATAAAGGGATCCTAGAGACAAGCAAGCCAGCTGCAATACCCATGCAGAACCTAAATTTAGGCCTGATGATAACTGGCTTGCCAGGTGCTGGCAAGAGCTTCGCGGCGATGGGCATAATGGAAAAAGCCCTACTCTCTTCCAGGCCTTTATCCATGGTGCTTGCGCCAACAGACGAATGGAACGATTTTGGAGAGAAGTTAAGTATGAAGATAATAAGGCTTTATGATAAAGGTTCAAGGATCAACTTCTTCAGATGCTCGGCAGAAATAAACATAGAGCGCTTCTACGAGAATCTCGCCATGCTGATGGCATCAGCATCTGCAGCAGGACCCTACCGCGGACCTATGGAAAAATGCCTGCTTGCAGCTTTCCGAGGCGTGTATTCTAAGACCCATAATCCAGACCCCCTTTTGGTGTACGAAGCCATAGAGAACGCAATAGTGGAGCGGCATGCAAAGAGAACCAACACCGGCATAAAATATACAAAACACGGAGAGAACATAATGGCGGCCCTCCAAAGCCTGAGGCTGATGCTATTCAAACGTCCGTTTGCATACGCCGATGGGCTGGAGTTCGGCGAGCTATTAAGGAAGGGCGTTGTCTTTGACCTGTCGCTGGTTAGCAATGCCATGAAGCCCTTCTTCTACGCGTTAATACTCAACCAAGCATATAGCTTCGCTGATTCGTTCGACACCTGCGGGGATAACAAATTGCGGATGATGCTCTGTGTCGAAGAGGCCCAGCTTATTTTCGATAGCGAGAATGAATCTGCGGCTAGCCTTGATCTAAGGCAGAGAATCCAGGATTTCAGGAAGAAGGGGATTTGTCTTTCCATAATAACCCATAGCGTAACCGACATAGACGTTAGCATAAGGAGACTTTGCCAGAACAAGCTCTATTTCAGGCAGAGCGCGGACGCCGTTAAGCTAGCGGTGGCCGATTTGGTGTTCAGCGAGGAAATGAAGGAAGCGGTTGCGGACAAGTTGAAGACTCTTGAGCAGCGTGTGTGTGCCGCAAGCTACGTAATCTCGATAGAAGGCGTGAAACAGCCAGCGAACCCTGTCTTTCTCAAGACCGGAGTCCTAAATCTCCCGAGAAATACGACACTGCCCATCTCAAATGACGAAGCCGAGACCCCGACTTTCATAAAAATGGTGGATGAGCGGGAAGAGCCGCTTAAGAGCTGCAAGGCGAGGATTTTCTACGTTGGCGAAGAGGTTTTTTCCGGCGAAACAGGCAGCGATGGGATGCTTAAAATAGACGGCCTCCTTCCAGAAAAGAAGTACCGTCTCTTAATTCTCGGGGAGAAGAAAAAAGATGCCAGATGCCTAACTATCTTGGGCGGAGTCACGCAGACAATCAGGCTAGAGCAAGCCGTTTCTGGTAAATCATCCGCTTGAGGAGCTTTCCCTGCTGCATCCATGTGCCAAGCGGTATCTCCAGTTTTGTAGCAGCATACTTGAGAGCGTCGTCCAGACCGCCAAAGATTGTTGACTGCGTTGTTAATGCCTGCCTTACGTGCTCCCTCACGTTCCACACGCCCACGGGCATTATGTAGCCCGAGTGGACCTCGCGGAGTATCAGCACCTTGGCCTGCGCCTGCTTCCTTTCGAGCAGCTCGCTCACTGCCAGCCGCGCAGCGTAGTAGCAGCCACCTATCTCGGCGTAGGTTTTGCGTCCGTCGAATGGCTCATAAGAGGCCCCGATCTCCACCGAGCTACCGGTTGCGTTCCACGTTGTGTTGGGATACCACGCCTCCATCGACTCGTACTCCCAGCTGCCCGGCACCATGATTATGATCCAGCGGTTGTCGAGCGCTATGTTCTCGAATACGTGCACCGCATCGAGCGCATTATATTGCTTTATCGCCTTGAGCTTGGCTTTGGAAATTGTGTCGTCCGCGGCGGTTATGCTCCAACGGGTAGGGACAAAGACGCGCCTTCCTTTCCTTCCCAGCGTTCCGGCTGCGAGGGCCTTCTGGATCTTGGACATCTCGACCCCCTTGTCGTAAAGCTCGAGCATCGCCGTGGCGGCGCCCATGGCATCGTCATGGTATGCGTTCTCGAGCCTTATGTCCGCCTTTATGCTGTTTATGCTCATCGACTCCATCGGCGCGCTCGGGCCGAACGGCTGGCTGTTCTCGTTGAAGCTCATCCCGCCGGAAGGCGCCCGCTTGAGCTTGAGGTCGATGTCGCTGTACTTCTCGGCTATCGCTATCTCCTTCACCATCTGTTCCACCTTTCCCCCGTCCACGTTCTTCACGCTGGTCCTGTGCATCCCGCGTATCAGCATGGAGCGCATCTCCACTATCTCCGGGATGCTCTTCCCGACCCAGCGCTCCGGGGTGCCCATTATCGAGGTGTCGCCCAGCTGGGGCGGTACCATGGGTCCGATGTAGACGTTGGGGTAACCGATGCGGCCCACGAAAATGTCGGGAGGCGAGGAGCCGAACACCTCGTTGTCCTTCACCAGGTCGATGGTCTTTGTGCGGAAGTAATCCTTCAGAAAGTAGGGATTGCGCATGTTCCTGTATACGGAGCCTGTCGATACTATGTCCGTGTACTGCATGCAACCATTACAAGTGCTGAACTCTTTCCTAAATAATTTGCTGTTAAATCCATGTATACTGACACAACTTAATGCTCATCTGCCTCTGTATTTGAATTTCTTATCGTATTCTTTATGATCAACTATGTCAAGCACAAAGCGATTATTTCTACCTCTGTTTCATCATTGGTAAGTGTATAAAGCATTCGCCAGAAGCTTGAAAGTTCCACGTGGAACAGGTTCATCGCTCCGTATTTTATCCTGTACTCTTCCGGTATGCGGTCTTTTGCAATCGGATTCCCATAGTGTGGGTTTGCCTTAACAAGTTCCACTTTCTTCTTGATTGAATTTAATATGCTCCTCTCCACTTTTGAGCCCGCAGCCTTGGTGTTGAGTTCATTATAAGCCTCCTCGGCTTCAGGAGATAGTACCACTCTTACTGGCTTCATAATTCAAGACCTTTTGAGATTGCATTCCGCAGATTCTGGTTAGTGTTGTGCACCCATGTTATGCCTCTTAAGGTCACCGCTATCTTGCCACTGACCTCAAGATACTCAAGAACCACCCGCAACGTATTGTGATTTACCTGCTTTGGGAGGGCACGTTTTATCTGAGGTATTGTTATGATGGAGTTCTTTGAGTTTTTTATTACATTCTCCACCATAAGTACGGTGTTGAGCGTAGGTGAATGTTCCAGTTTTTGCATCATTATTGTTCTTGACATATAAATCAGTTTTAGTTATTAACTAGTAATAATTATGTATCAACTAATATATAAAGCTTTCTATTTAAATCATAAAGCCTAACGCAAACCATCTTGACTCACATATAAAATATGTTGTTGTCAAATGTTAGAGTATGCAACACGGTCCATTGTCGATACAGTCAGAGGAGCTCAAGCGCAGGATAAACGCCATCTTCGAGCATGCGAAGAAGGCCGATAAGCTTTTCATAATGAACACCGAGCACGATGATCCGAACTTCCTCTACCTGACGGGATTCACAAGCGGGCTCTTCGAGTCCAGCTACCTCATAGTGGAGAAGACGGGCATAACGCTCTTCACATCGGCACTCGAGTACGAGACTGCCGTGGCCCAGGCACCGGAGATACTCAAGGTGGTCAAGATGGACATGGAAGGGGCCTTCAGGGAGCAGGTAAAAGAGCTTCTTACGGGCTTCCGGGTGGGTATAAACGGCGATTTCATACCCTACGCGGTGTTCGCTGCGATAAAGAAGAAGTACAAGCCTAAGAAGCTGCTCGACGTCTCAGACTCGCTGCTTCAGGCAAGGCTGATAAAATCAAGGGAGGAGATTGACCTGATAAGGAAGGCGGTCGGGATAACGAAGCTTACCCTTGTCCTAATACAGAAAGAGTTCAAGGAGGGAATGACGGAGCTCGAGCTTGCCTCAAAGTTCGACGCCGCATCCTCATCGCTGGGCTCAGAAGGGCCATCATTCAAGACCATCGTCTGCTTTGGTGAGAACGCCTCGCAGCCCCATCACTCGCCTGACCACACGAAACTACAGTATGGAGACTTTATTCTGATTGACGCAGGCGCAAAGGTCGGGAACTACTGCTCGGACATGACCCGCACCTTCATCTTCGGTGATGACAAGGAAAAAATTCCCGAGTACATCAAGAAGGAGGCCGTAATGAGGATAGTCAAGGAGGCACAGCTGAAGGCATTAAGAAAGGTAAAGCCCGGGGCCACAGGCGCCTCAATACACAAAGCCGCCCAGACCGTAATCGATACCGCGGCAGACGGCCTGTACGCCGGCACTTTCATACACGCTCTCGGACACTCGCTCGGAATAGAGGTGCATGACGGCGCCGGTTTCTCACCCGGAGCGAAGCAGAAACTCAAGCCCGGCATGGTAATCACCGCCGAGCCGGGCATATACATAAATGGTTTTGGCGGCGTAAGAATAGAAGACGACATCCTGGTCACCGACAAGGGTTTTGAAGTTCTTTAACGGGGAGTTATGCTAGTTTGGTAGGCTACCACCTTCGGGAGGTGGTGACACGAGTTCAAATCTCGTACTCCCCATAATCTAATTAAGTAAACAGCCGGAGATATGTTTTTAAGAGTTCGGAGGCAACAATACTGATGATTTCATGGCTAAGAACCCCACCCTGGGCCAGCGCGGCCTCGTTGAAGCGGTCGGCACATTCTTCCTCACATTCATAGGCGCAGGGGCAGTGATAGCGGCCAGCGCGGCGGGATTAGGCGGTTCCACTCTTCTTGTGGTGGCGCTCGCGAATGGCCTTGCTCTGGCGCTCGCCGTCTCGTTCGCGATGAATATCTCTGGCGGTCATATCAACCCCGCGGTTACCATAGCTATGTTGGTAAATAAGGCGATAAAACCAAGGGATGCGTTAGTATACATTATCTTCCAGCTCTCCGGAGCAATCATTGCCGGCGCCCTGCTGCTAGCTGTCTATCCCTCTGCTGTAGGCATTGCCGTACACTACGGAGCCCCATCATTAAGCTCATCGACTACGGTTCTGCAAGGAATACTCTTCGAGGCCATAATGACCTTCATCCTGGTCTTTACTGTTATGGGCACGGCGGTGGACAAACGGGCTCCCAAGATTGCCGGATTCGGCATAGGCCTCGCCGTTGTAATAGACGTGCTCGCCGGCGGGCCGTTCACCGGGGCGGCGATGAATCCTGCCAGGGCGATGGGTCCCATGATTGCTGCCGGATTCTTTTCGAACTGGTATGTTTACTGGATCGGTCCTGTCGCTGGCGCAGTAATAGCTGGATTGCTGTACAAGTATCTGATTCTAAAGGCGTGACGTTCAACTCCCATCCCAAATGTAAAGCATTAAGTAACATTCTCTGAATATGATTATACGGAGTCGGGCATAGGCCCAACTTGAACAAGTGATGCTATGTTGCTGGCAATAATGCTCGGATCTCTCACCTCTGAGATACTTGTAATAGCAGCCATACTTGTGGTATTGTACATCATCCTAAGACTTGGAAAGCTGATTATCGGCCTCATACTGAACAGCATCCTGGGCCTAATCGCCATATACCTGATAAACTCCTACTTCGCGTTGGGCATAGCCATCAACCTGCTAACCATAATCATAGTAGCGATCTTCGGGCTGCCGGCTGTGGCTGTGATAGTCATCCTGAAATTACTGGGAATTCAGATCTGAATGCGCAGGTAGGCCACCCATTAGGGGTCTATATAACTTTAAAGATTGTAGCTAAAAAAGAGACCATGCGATACAACAAGCTCGTAAGGGACAAGATTCCTGCAATAATACGGAAAAAGCACAAAGTTGCAAAGACGCACGTAGCCAGCAGGAACGAGTACAGGAAAAAGCTCTATGAAAAACTACTAGAGGAGGCTAAGGAGTTCACTAAAAGCAGCGAGGTTGATGAGCTTGCCGACATTCTTGAAGTCGTATACGCAATTGCGGAGCAAAAGGGGATAAGCAAGGCCTCTCTCGAATCAGCAAGGAAGAAAAAAGCATCGCAGCGCGGCGGATTCAAGAAAAGGATAATACTTGACGAAGCAGTTTAGGCTAAACCAGCCCGTTCTTCTGCTGTTCGCCCGTATAATTCTCAATCTTTGTGGAGTTCTGGTGGAGATACTCAAACCTCTTCTGCGCATCCCTCAGGTTCATCTTCACTATGTGCTCGCTCTTCTTGTTTATGATGTTGAACGGGGGGATCTTGTAGGCGGAGCTGCCGTCAAACATGAACCTCTCGTGCTGCGAGCTTGCATCCTCCCTGCCCATCACCTTTATCTCTAGCTCGATTCCCCTGTTGGCCAGCTCGCTCTTCAGGTCCCGGTAGTTGCTCACGAAGCCGGTGTCCAGCATCTCCGGGGAGGTGATTATCCTGTAGCTGTTAATCCTGGAGCTCTCCATCGGCATCAGCCGGTGCAGGTTGGTCACCGCGCCCGAGTTGAAGTGCTTGTCAACAATCCTTACTTCCCCCGAGAGGTTGTCGAACAGCCGCTCGCGCAGGTTAACGAGATTCGTATACGGCTTTGACGGGTCTATGCTTATGCTCCTGGTCACCTTCCTCTTTGCGATGGTCTTCCGCATCTGGTACCCCATGTAGATCCCGAAGACGAAGCAGAGGGCCAGGGCGAAGTAGGTGACGTAGAGGTGCTTTGTGATTAGTGAGTCGCCGTAGGTGGCGTATATGGCCAGCACCAGCCCTGCGTACACCAGGGCCAGGAGCAGGTGAGTCGGTATGTACCGTATCACATAGTCCTCGTACTTGCTGGCGCCGTGTATCAGTATGAGGAACGCGATGCCGCACATCACGAACCCTATCGCAAAGAGGAGGTAGGACTCCAGGATGGTCTGGTTTATCACGTTCAGATTGCCGACGACATACTGCAGTGCCGGCGTCACGTTTACATGGCTCTGGTTGGCCTGGACGTAGGCGCCCGCGCCTATCCCCTGCTGCACCGAGAAGATCTGGATCGTGTAGACCCCGTTGCCCATGAGTATGAGCGAGGCTATTATCAAGAGTATGACTACGGTCTTGCTTTCGTAGAGCTGTTCACCCTCCATGTTCCTATAATTCCATGAAGGAATTAATATTCCTATCCCTTCAATTCGGTGCGGTGCACGGGAGAAATCGTCAAAACAACTAACCTCTAGATAAGCTTAATAAGTAGCCAAAATCAAAGAGGTATGATTCAAATGGCCGGTATCGTAGGATATGGCGTCCATGTGCCGCACTATCGCATAAAAGTGGAGGAGATAGCGCGCGTCTGGCACGAGGATGCCGAAAGCATAAAGCACGGGCTAAACATACGCGAGAAGAGCGTCCCGGCCAAGGACGAGGATGCAGCAACCATAGCCGTCGAGGCGGCAAGGCGCGCCGTCCATCATGCAGGAATTAATGTCCAGGACCTGGGCGCCATTTATGTGGGCTCAGAGTCCCACCCCTACGCGGTAAAGCCAACGGCAACGATAGTGGTCCAGGCGCTCAATGCTGGGCCAAGGATAACCGCCGCAGACCTCGAGTTCGCATGCAAGGCCGGAACAGCCGGAGTGCAGATGGTCATGGGCATGGCGGACAGCAAGATGATCAGGTACGGGATGGCGATCGGCACCGACACCTCGCAGGGGAGGCCCGGCGACGCGCTCGAGTACACCGCCAGCGCGGGAGGCGCCGCATTCATAGTCGGCAGCAACAAGAAGGAGAACATCGCCGAGATACTCGACACCGTAAGCTTCACCACAGACACCCCGGACTTCTGGAGAAGGGAGGGCGCGGACTTCCCCTCCCACGGCGGCAGGTTCACAGGGGAACCGGCCTACTTCAAGCACATAACCGGCGCTTCAAAGCTGCTTTTTGAGAAGACCGGGTTCAAGCCCGAGGACTTCGACTACGTGGTTTTTCACCAGCCGAACGGAAAGTTTCCTCTGGTCGTTGCCAAGAAGCTGGGATTCAGCGACAAGCAGGTCAAGGACGGCCTGATTACGCCGCTGATCGGAAATACTTATTCCGGTGCCTCGCTTTTGGGCCTTGCAGCGGTGCTTGATAAGGCAAAACCGGGCGAGAAGATAATGGTCACGAGCTTCGGGTCAGGCGCAGGCAGCGACTCGTTTGCAATTGAGGTCAGCGATGCCATAGACTCGAAGAGGTCGAGGCTCGCAAAGGTCGATAACATGATCAATACAGGAAAAATATACATAGACTATGCCGCCTACCTGAAGAACAGGGACGGCATAAGGAAGGAGTAGGTGTAATCATGCGCGAAGTTGCAATTATAGGGGTCGGGCTCACCAGGTTCGGGGAGAGATGGGAGCACGGGATGCGCGAGCTCATAGCCGAGGCCGGAGTGAGAGCCCTATCGGATGCGAATATTGGCAGCAAGGATGTCGATATAGTTTACGGTAGCACCATGGCGTCGGGAGCGTTTGCAGGCCAGGAACACATGGCTGCCCTCTTGGCAGACCAGATGGGCTTCAAGAACATACCTGCAGTGCGGATCGAGAACGCCTGCGCAAGCGGCGGAAGCGCGCTCCGGCAGGCCTACATCTCGGTTGCAAGCGGGATTCATGACGTAGCCGTGGTGGGAGGGGTCGAGAAGATGACGGACGTCACCACCGCCGAGGCAACGACCGCGCTCGGTGGAGCCGGAGACCAGGAGTGGGAGCTCTCGCAGGGAATAACCTTCCCCGGGCTTTACGCGCTCATCGCAAGGAGGCACATGCACGATTACAAGACCACGCCGGAGCAGCTGGCGAGCGTCTCCGTCAAGAATCACGAAAATGCGGTCAAGAACGAGTATGCACAGTTCAGGAAGCACATAACGATCGACGAAGTGCTGGAGTCAAAGATGGTTGCGGACCCGCTCCACGTGCTCGACTGCTCGCCAATATCGGACGGCGCCGCCGTCCTGGTCCTCGCTCCAATGGAAGTGGCCAGGAAGTACAACGACACCCCGATAAAGATCCTGGCCAGCTCGCAGGCGAGCGACTCGCTGGGACTCGCCGAGCGCGAGAAGCTGACGGAGCTCAAGTCGACCGTGATTGCAGCCAAGGACGCCTACAAGAAGGCAAAGCTCGCGCCCAAGGACATCGACCTGGTCGAGGTGCATGACTGCTTCACCATCGCAGAGATAGTCGCGATGGAGGACCTGGGCTTCTACCCGAAGGGCAGGGCGGCCAAGGCGATCGCGGACGGAGAGACCACGCTGGGTTCAAGGCTGTCTGTCAACACGAGCGGCGGGCTCAAGGGATGCGGGCACCCGGTCGGCGCGACAGGAATCAAGCAGGCCTGCGAGATAGTCACGCAGCTCAGGGGAGAGGCGAAGGAGAGGCAGGTAAAGGGCGTGGAGATAGGGATGACCCACAACGTTGGAGGCAGCGGCGCCACGGCTGTGGTGCACATAATGAAGCGGGCAAACTAGTGATCATATGGAGAAAGCACCGGCAGGAATGTGGAGAAAGCTCAACTCGCGCTACAATATGGTAGGGAGCGAGTGCAAGAACTGCAGGACCGTCTACTTCCCCTCAAGGATAGTGTGCAAGAACTGCGGAAGGGACACGAAGATGGAGCACAGGAAGCTCAAGGGAGACGGCGAGGTCTACTCCTACACCCACATCCACGTCCCGGCAGAGGCGTTCAGGGAGCAGGCCCCCTACACGATAGCAGTGGTAAAGACCCCGGAGGGGCCACTGGTGGAGGGCCACATAGTCGAGACAGAGAAGAAGATAGAGATCGGCACCAAGGTCAGGATGGTGTTCAGAAAGATGCACACGGACGCTGACCAGGGACTGATAATCTACCAGTTCAAGTTTGAAGCAATTTAAGCTTTTCCTGCAAGTTCACTCGACTCTTGCAACTACGACCGAGACATTGTCCCTGCCGCCGTTTTCGTTGGCGAGTTTGACAAGCCTATCGCAGCCATTCTGGAGCGTTCTGCTCATAAGAACCATTGTGCCTATCATTTCATTGCTTATGCTCGAGTTCTCAAGGCCATCAGAGCACAATACGACCGTGTCACCCTTTTCTAGCCTTATGGAACTTATATCTGGAGTGTTGCTGCCTTCCGGCATCCCGGTTGCAAGTCCCCTGGTTAGAATGTTGCTATGCCCTGTCTCCTTCTGATCGTGTTCTGTGGTGATCTGCCTTATCCTCCCGTTCCTTATAATATACGCCTTAGAGTCGCCGATATGGCCGATGTAGCCAATTCCATCATCTATCACCATTGTGGTAAGGGTTGTTCCCACTCTTTCGCCGCCCAGCTCCCTTTTCGAATACGCCTCTATCTCTGACATTGCATCCTTAAACACCGCCTTGAGCTGGCTATTCAGCTCCTCCCATTCTAGTTCCCTGTTCTTTGAAAGCAATCCTGTCAAGTTCCGGTCCACTGCATCTATGGCCATTTTGCTGGCTATATCCCCAGCCCTGATTCCGCCAACCCCATCTGCCACGGCAAGAACGGCCCTAGTCATCGCCTTGCCGTTTACCGTCACATCGAACTGTTTTGAGAGTATCTCATCCTCATTCCAGGATCTTCTAAGTCCTTTGTCTGTCGCGCTTCCGACTGTTACCCTCACCGGCTTGTAGCTCTCCTTTGAGGCCGGGCGCATAAGGCTGGCCATGACGCTTATCTCCGCTCTCCTGCTCCTGGTTGCCGATTCGCCCGACATGCTCTCAATACCTTTTTGCTGGCTCCCAAAGTATTTAGCCTTTTCTGGCTGGCCTATCCCTGCCTGCGATAGACTTATAATTCAGGTGAGCCAAATAGAATTCACAATGCCAGGGTGGCAGAATCCGGTAACGCGCCGGTCTTGAACTTGCAAAGTTCCAAGAGCTGATCAGTGATGCAACAGGCTAACCGGTGCCCGCAAGGGCTTTAGGGTTCAAATCCCTACCCTGGCGAATGCTTATAGTTCATATCCAGAAGACGTATCAGCCGCTGTGCGCAGAGTCCATGTGCTCCTTGAGTTCCTCCTTTGACTCGAACCGCTCACCGCACTTGGAGCACTCGAACTCGTCCTCCTCCGAGGAGTGGTCGTCCTTGATGTGGAACGCCAGCTCGTCCGCGCTGTCGAAAGTATCCCCGCATTGGCTGCATTGGAAGTTTCCCATTTTATCGGCCCAATATCTATATGAGGTTTATTTTATTCTCCCTCACGGCGGAGAGAGCAGGTGCGCAGGCACAGCCGCGTATCCCACGTAGGCAGCAAGGCACGCGGTGAGGAACAAGAACAGGCAGAACAGCACCAGCGCCGCAAGCCAGGCCCCCGAAACATTGCTCTTGTGGATCGGCGTCCTGTCGATCATGAGAGTTACGGGGTAAAAGAATACACCGGAGAGTCCGGCAAAGCCAAACAGCCCCAGGAGTGCGATAGGCGCAGCCGTAAGGTTTATCATATACCCGCTGATGCCATAGTAGGCGATGACCAGCCCGCTCATTAACGCAAGGAAGCCTACGTTTTGCATCTTCTCCTTAAGCATTATCGAGGCTGTAGCGCCCAGAATAAGCACCCCGAGCATGATGAGCGGGTCGTAGAATAGGATGTTGTAAGAGCCTGAGAGGGGCCATGCGAGCTCGCCGTACAGGGCCAATACAAAGATGAACGAGCCGAGGATTGCCATTGGTATTATGCCCGAGCGCAGCTGGCTCTCGAGGTTCTTCTCGCCTCTCCTGTAAGAGAGATACATCCTCACTATCATGTACAGGGTAAGGAAGCCTACAAACGCTACGCTGAAGAGCTCTATAGCCAGATCATCTATGAAAACCATGCACTCAAACCGATAATCAAGAAGAAGTTAGGATATAAAAACTGTTGCAATACATTTTCTATCGGCAGACCAAGCGCCTGGTTATATAACATGTTATTTCTATTAAAAATGCATATTTGAAAAGCAAACTTTAGAATCCAAAAATATTGAACAAGTTTAAAGTTTATATATGCATGCTATCAATGTTAAAGCGTGTTATTATGATAATGATAAGAGGAGTCCTTGAGATGTTAAAAATGGCGAATGGCGGTGAGCCAAAGTCATTCAACGATTTTACGAGGATATCTATTGCAGGAAAGCGGCTGAGCTCCGCAACAATCTCGAAGCGGATTCATGAACTCCTTGAAATAAGGGTCATGGGGGAAGTAATAATCAAGTCAAAGACGGGCAGAAGGGTAATAGCGTATAAGACAACCGAAAGAGGCAAGAAAGTCCTAGAACTTTCGAAGGAGCTTGAGGTAATCTTCAACGCCCCTAAAAGATAAGCAAGCACCCTGAGCTTTACTTCACGACTACCTTGTCCGAGATTTCGGCTATCGGACCTCAGGCTATTCGCCATTGAACTACTCTTGGGTCTACTCGTACAACAATGTGCAGAATGCAACTTATTCCGTCGTAGTTGACTTTAAATACTATGAAGTTTATTACTTTTAGTGCTTAGTGGTACTATGCGACTCAGGCTAAAAGCCATTCTTGTAACTCTAATGTTCTTGATGTCCACTTCCATAGTATTTGCAGCCCCGATTGTTGCAACGCCTAACCCCCCCACAGTCTCAAACACTATAATCGACATAGGCCAAGTTTCCACATTTAACACCGTAATAAGCAATGCAATAGCAACCTCCTTCATAGGAAACTGGATGTACACCGCTCCAAGCGCCTCTAATATCATTTCCGGAAACACGATAAACTTTGAACTAAACACGAACAACGCACTCACCCTTACCGTCAGTGCCATATCAAGCACCCAGGTTCAGTTCACATTCAACACGTTTGCCCCGGGTAACTCCCTGACCTTGACCACGACAGGCGTAAACACCATATATGGCGCATGGGTCTTCAATGGATTAGCAGAGGACCAGAGCGGCACAAACACCATCACAACCATCGGAAACACGCTGACGATAGACCAGGCTCTCGGCACCCCGACAATAACCCCCTCCGCCACAAACACCCTCGATGCAGGACAGTCCATAACCATCACCGCGACGCTTCCGGGAGGAAGTACCGGAACATCCCCGTACACGTACAACTACCTCGTGGTTAACACGATAACGGGCGCACTAATTGCAAACCAGTTGTACGTCGGAGTCGTAGGCACAAGCAACACATTCGTCTTCACTTCTAATGCAAACCTCGTCGGAAACACACTTGCCGCGAACGTCATAATAACCGACTCGGCAACCACTCCAGAAACGGTCAACTCGGTAAAGACGGGCACGATCACGATAGACCAGGCTCTCGGCACCCCGACAATAACCCCCTCCGCCGCAAACACCCTCGATGCAGGACAGTCCATAACCATCACCGCGACGCTTCCGGGAGGAAGTACCGGAACATCCCCGTACACGTACAACTACCTCGTGGTTAACACGATCACCGGCGCACGCGTTGCAAACCAGTTGTACATCGGAGTCGTAGGCACAAGCAACTCATTCGTCTTCACTTCTAATGCAAACCTCGTCGGAAACACACTTGCCGCGAACGTCATAATAACCGACTCGGCAACCACTCCAGAAACGGTCAACTCGGTAAAGACGGGCACGATCACGATAGACCAGGCTCTCGGCACCCCGACAATAACCCCCTCCGCCGCAAACACCCTCGATGCAGGACAGTCCATAACCATCACCGCGACGCTTCCGGGAGGAAGTACCGGAACATCCCCGTACACGTACAACTACCTCGTGGTTAACACGATCACCGGCGCACGCGTTGCAAACCAGTTGTACATCGGAGTCGTAGGCACAAGCAACTCATTCGTCTTCACTTCTAATGCAAACCTCGTCGGAAACACACTTGCCGCGAACGTCATAATAACCGACTCGGCAACCACTCCAGAAACGGTCAACTCGGTAAAGACGGGCACGATCACGATAGACCAGGCTCTCGGCACCCCGACAATAACCCCCTCCGCCGCAAACACCCTCGATGCAGGACAGTCCATAACCATCACCGCGACGCTTCCGGGAGGAAGTACCGGAACATCCCCGTACACGTACAACTACCTCGTGGTTAACACAATCACCGGCGCACGCGTTGCAAACCAGTTGTACATCGGAGTCGTAGGCACAAGCAACTCATTCGTCTTCACTTCTAATGCAAACCTCGTCGGAAACACACTTGCCGCGAACGTCATAATAACCGACTCGGCAACCACCCCAGAAACGGTCAACTCGGTAAAGACGGGCACGATCACGATAGACCAGGCTCTCGGCACCCCGACAATAACCCCCTCCGCCGCAAACACCCTCGATGCAGGACAGTCCATAACCATCACCGCGACGCTTCCGGGAGGAAGTACCGGAACATCCCCGTACACGTACAACTACCTCGTGGTTAACACGATCACCGGCGCACGCGTTGCAAACCAGTTGTACATCGGAGTCGTAGGCACAAGCAACTCATTCGTCTTCACTTCTAATGCAAACCTCGTCGGAAACACACTTGCCGCGAACGTCATAATAACCGACTCGGCAACCACCCCAGAAACGGTCAACTCGGTAAAGACGGGCACGATCACGATAGACCAGGGGTTAGGAGTTCCTACAATAACACCATCATCTGCATACTCATTGGAAGCATCAGTCCAATCAGTTTCGATAACTGCATCACTGCCAGGCGGCTCTGTCGGCACAGGTCCCTACACCTACAATTACCTAGTAACCAACACGGTCACTGGCGCACTCGTAGCAAACCAACTCTGGGTTGGAGTATCAGGAACCAGCAACACCTTCTCATTCACGCCTAATGCGGCTACCGCTGGAAACACACTTGCCGCAAACGTAATAATCACGGATAATTCATTGTTATCTACAAATTCGATCAAGAGTTCAAGCATAACAGTCTTCACACAGCCTACGATAACGCTCTCGGCCAAGACAGCGGCAGGCGTCTCTTCAAACTCCTTTGCTTACGGAAGCACCGTAACTTTCAATGCGGTAGTGACGGGCGGAAGCGGGACAGGAAACTTTGTATATGCGTGGACAATCAACGGAGTCGGTGCCTCGAACTCAGTCACGGCAAACACATTCATCTCATCTAATATCCTGACTACGCCCGGTTCAGGCTCATATACCTTTAATGTAATTGCGAAAGACAACGGCGTGACTACGCCATACGCCCTGCCACAAATTGCAAACGTTTTGGTAGTATCGATGAACTCCTTGCTCAGCTCAAGCGTGACAGGACCTACGTCGGCATCCTTCTACACCCCGGTAGCCGAGACCTTCACCGGTTCATTGACTATCAAAAACCAAACCCAGTGGTCCCTGTTTGTGAACGGCGCTCTCTACGGAATGACCAATTCTACAATAACCTGGTCCACATTCGAGAACGCAGGAACATTCAACTTCGCCTTCAGTAACGGAAACGCAAATTACACAACAAACACAACGACCTCTACCCTGATGGTGAGCCCGGTACCGGGCGGCGGTGGTGGCGGCGGAGGGGGTGGCGGCGGCGGAAGTGCAACCAGCACCACTACCACCACAAATACAACTACCACAACGGCAGAAACAACAGGAACCTCAACTGTGGTGTCTACCGTGGCTACGACAACGATACCAAGCATACCCGTAGTAACTCCCGTATCGGTTAACTTCACCCCCGACTCAAATACGGATATAAACTTCAACAATTTAGCCACAACAGTCTCTCTGGGTGCGGTATCAGGCGGAAGCGCCACAATAACCGTGACAGACGCGACAAATACAACAACTGCGCCGCCAGGCTGGCATACTGTCCTAGCATTGAACATAACGGTCAACACCACCGCAGATATAAGGACCTCGGTGGTTGCTAAGTACAATTGCGGAGTGCCAAGCGCCGGACTTGCACCGTACGAGTACATACAGAGCACCAGCACATGGGTGGCGATTACGCCCTTCATTGTAGACCCGGCAACCTGCACCGTGTCGTTCATGATTCCTAACGACCCTATCGTTGCACTCTTCCAGACCAACAATGTCACTACCACGACTACCACTATTGCAGCGTCAACGACGCCTCAAACAACAATCGGCACTTATGGAAATACTGGCTCGGGCAACAACGCCTTGATAGCAGTGGGTGCGGTTGTAGCGGTCCTTGCGGTCGCTGGCATAGTGTACTACTCCCTCAAGAAGAGGAAGAAGCACACTACAGATAGCTTCTGATGGACAAGTTAAGATAAAAACAAGCGAATCTTTTTACTTCACGACTACCTTGTCCGAGATCTCAACTATCCTGTCTATGCTGTAATTGACGGGGTTTCCGAAGCTGGTGTTGATGATGAACCTCCCGCGCTTCAGGTCTATCCTCGCCACTTTTCCTATCAGCGCCCCGAGCTCGTTCACGACAAGCTTGCCGTTGAGCCTCTTGGTCTTGATCACCGCGGACCTCAGGCTGCTCGCAACGAACGAGATGCCTATTCCTAGCACAATTGCGGCTATCGATAGGTCGATGAAAGAGCTGAAGTAGATCTGGCCGAGTATCCACGCCATGAACGAGTACAGCAGGACCCAGAGTATGATAGAGGAGCCGATGTACATCCCGTACCTAAAGCCCCTGAAGAGGTAACGCGTGCTCCTCGTGTCGATTATCCTGCCTAGCAGGTAGAGCACCAGGACCACCGGCAGGAGGAGCAGGAAGCCCTGCAGGGCATATGCGGCAGCGAGCACTCCGCTGCTGCTGTTTAGTGCGATCTGGGCGTTGTAATTGCCAAGACCTATGAAGAAGCCCGCGACTATGAAGACGATGGATGCAAGGTAGAAGACGAAGCTCATCCGGTCTATGCTGAAGCCGAAGCTGCGGAACGACTCGAGCAGCGAGCTCTCGAGCCCGAAGCCCTTGATGAGAAGATAAAGTCCCACCAGCGCCGCAGGGGCCTCCCAGCCGGTGCCGGCGATGTAGCTTATTGCGAAAAGTATCAGAAGGACCGCGGGTATGCCGAATATTATCCTTGCATAGTGGGGCTCCTTGAGCTTCTCCAGCACGGTGAAGTACGTGTTCTCAAGATTCTCCGCCTGCTTGACTATGACCACTTGTATGCTGTTCACCTTGATGCGCGCCTGCACGATCGGGAGCACGCGCTTGTCGCTCGCGCCATCGGTGACGAAGACGCAGCTGTCCGCCTTGTACTGCTCAAGCACAAGCTCGAGCTGGCGGACTATCTCTCTATCGGCTTCGTAGCCCTCGCTCTCAGCTCCCGTTATCGCGGCGACGTTGACCGTGTACCCGTCTTCCTTCAGCTGGTCGTACATCTTGACCGCCTGGAACATGGCGTTCGAGTCAGTGTCCTCGGGATCGGCGAGCGCGAGCTGCGTCGCGCCGTTGAATGTCTGAACCCTGCCGAGGAGCGGGCCCGAGATGCCCGTCTTCCTGTACAGATCATTGTCTATGTCTGTGACCAGAACGAGAACACGTTCCTCCTTTTTGATTGAGCCTGACCTCTGCTTCATGCTAACCTACGCTACTATATCTCTCAAAAGGCTTAAAAATGGCTTGCCGGTAATCGTAAGTCAGCGAACATAGGTTTTTAAAGTTTTATGCAAATACTCCTTCCGGTGGATTTGATGCGAAAGGTACATGCCATAGCTAAGAAGAAGCCCGAGATCATACATGTCCAGCGTGCGCTGCGAGTGCCAAAAAGGGACACATTGGCAGACGCGCTCAGCATGGGCAGCATGCTAAACAGAATGCTGCGGCCAACCTAACACAGGGCCATCTCAAAGGCTCAGCCTGCCTTGCAGAGAGGAGAGCTACTCATCCACGTGCATCCTGAGTTCGAGGAGCAGACGTTCCCGCCGCTGTCCCGGTTGATGCTGTTGGCGCCGCCCGCGCTCGAGGTGCAGAACGCGCCCGCCTTGGACTGGTTGAGCAGGTAGTTGCTCTTGAAGAGGCCCACGCTGGAGTTCGTGAGGTAAAGCCCGTAGCCGCCGTTGTTCACCCTGTTGCCGGTCACCATCTCGCCCGAGGTGCCCACCAGCTGGATGCTCGTGTTCGTGTTGGTTATGTTGTTTTGCAGGATGCTGCCGAACCTGGCGTTGCCCACGTAGATCCCGTAGGAGGAGTTGGTTATCTGGTTGTTCTGTATCTTTGCGTTGCTGCCGCCGTTTATGTAGACCCCGTTCTTCACGTTCGAGATCGTGTTGTTAATGACCGTGGCCCCGGGACCCTGGATGTACATCGCAGTGGTGAAGTTCTTTATGTAGCAGTTCTCGAGCACGACCCCGCCCGCGTTGGTGCTGGCGCTCACAAAGGTTCCTCCGGAATCCGAGACGACCGTGTGCCCGCCGCAGTTTATGATCGTGTTGTTTACTGTGGTCCTGTTGCTCGTGCCGTTCACCACTGTCTGTGTGGTGCCGACAGTGTAGCAGGCGTTGCCGAACGTGTACAGCATGTCCTGGCTGAGCTGCACTATGGCGGAGCTGTAGATGGCGCCGCAGGTCTGCGACACCGAGGGGTTCACCTCTATCATCCAGACGCAGCCCACCTTGCCCACCCCGTAGTTCACGTAGCTTCCCTGGGAGAAGAGCCCGGAGCTCGCCGGGTCGCAGGAGTAGCCTGCGACTGCCGTGCCCGTTGCGCTGTTGCCCGACACCTTATTGCCCCTCGCCGATTGGAAGACAAACCCGTAGGGGTTCACGTTATCGACGCTGTTGTTCAGCACGATGTTGTTATAGAAGTTGGAGAACGAGTAGGCGGAGGCGCCGTTGATCCCGTCCCGGACCGAGTCGTTCGCAATCACCGTGCTGTTTGTCCTGTTGAAGTAGAAGCCGTAGTTGCTGAACGTGTTCACGCTGACGTTGCTGACGGTGGAGAAGAACGCGCCCTTGGCGTAGATGCCCGATCCAACCGTGCTTATGTTCAGGTTCTGCAGCTGCAGGTAGGAGGCGTTGGCGGCCGATACTGCGTACTGGAAGTCGCGCAGGTTGCAGTTGTCGAGCCTGAAATTGGAGACGCCCTGGAGGCTCACCCCGGTGCCGACCGCCTGCCCGCCGCCCTGGATTATCTCATTGTTGCAGTTTATGCTGACGTTGTTCGCCTTTATCGTCAGGCATGTGCCGGTTCTGGTCGGGTTCAGCAGGCTGGACTTCAGGGTGTAGTTCCCTGCAGCCTGTATGGTTCCGCACCCGAAGAGCGGGGTCAGCGGGATGGGCGGGTTGAGAATCTTGGTGCACGAGGTTGCCCAGGCGCAGTCGCTGGAGCCGCAGGCGATCGGCTTGTAGAAGTTGCCCGTGGAGTTGTAGGAGTTTGCGGAGCAGTAAAGGTCGGCCTTCAGGTTCCCTTTGGTGCTTCCGCTGTAGTACCCGTTCGCCCCTGCCCCGTTTACGTAGACGCCGTAGGTGTTGTTGTACATGTTCATGTTGTAGATGCTGCTGCCCGAGGCGCCCTGGAGGTAAAGCCCGAAGGTGTTGTCCTGCGCCTGGACCTTCGTGAGCACGGTCCCGGTCGCATTGTTCAGGTAAATGCCGTAGATGCCGCCCTGCGCCTGGAGGTTTGTGAGGCTCGCGCCTATGGTGTTCTTCAGGTACAGGCCGTAGCTGTCATTCTCGAACACGCAGTTCTCTATGCTCGTGTTGTAAAGCCCCTGCTCCAGCACCCCGTAGTAGGCGTTGCCTATGGTCCGGTTGTTGCAGTTGAGCGTGACGTCGGGCGAGTCGATCGTTATACAGGCGTCTTTCTTCGAGGCGGGGTTGGAGATGTTCTCGTAGTTTGAGAGCGAGAGGCTCGACCCCGCTTCGTAGACGCCGTGGGAGACTATCGAGCCGCAGCTGTTTATGGCCTTCTGCAGCTGCGTGTTCTGCACGCTGTAGGGGAGGTTCTGGCTGCTGCAGCTGGCGAAGTTGCAGTACTGGTTCACCTGGCAGCTGGAGTTGCCAAAGGCGTTGCTCTTCCTCCCGTTCGCGTTGGCACTGCAGACCAGGTCGACCGGGTTGCTCGCGAAGGTGTTCCTGAAGAAGGTGTTGTTGCTCGAGTTGAGGTAGAGCCCGTAGTAGGCGTTGGACTGGATCTCGCTGTTCGAGACGTTGTTGAAGCCCCCGCCGCTCAGGTAGATCCCGCCGAAGGCGCTCTCCGCTCCCGAGGCAGTGTCATAGCCGAGCGTGCTGTTCGTCGACCTGTAAAGGTAGAAGTCAGAAACCGTCGCGTTTGTCGCCTTGACGCGGAGCGCCTTTGAGCCGTACATCCCCGAGAAGAACACCCCGTAGGAGAACTGGGAGACCGAGAGGTTCTCTATGGTAACGTTGGTGAGGTTTGCTGCGTAGATCCCGTAGGTGGGGTTTGCGGTGATGATGTAGGGACCGCTGCCCTCTATGCTGTAGCCGTGCCCGTCGAACTTCACGTTGCTCGAGTAGACCGCCAGGCAGGGGCTCGAGTTCAGGCCCACGCTAAAGCCCTGGGTAAGGTAATAGGTCCCCGGCTTCCTTATGACTCCGCAGGAGGAGACCGCGCCAGGAGCGAGCACGACCGTGCCGTTGTGGCCTATGGTCGTGGTCAGGAGGGTGCTGCTCGTGGTCACGCCCGCCGGCTTTGTCCTGTAGCTGAGCGCAACCACAACGACGGCCACTACCACAAGCAGGGCAATGACTGCATATATTATAATCTTTACATTAGAGTGCGGTTTTTCCTGCCCGATCGCTTCAGGAGCCGGTGCACTGCCCGTGCCGGGTTCTGCGTTCTCGGTGGTCGGCGGCTCCCCCACGACGTCCAGCGCCTCTTCGGGCAGAGCCTCCATCTTGGAAGGGTCAATAACGTCGTCCGAAGCCATCAAACCACAGGTAAATTTAATATATCTCTGCTCATATCTATTTAAACCATAAGCCTACTTGCCCCAGTAGCTCAGTGGTAGAGCGCTAGTTTCGTAAACTAGAAGTCGGGGGTTCAATTCCCTCTTGGGGCTTACAGCTCAGGGCTGCATCCGGTTTACCATTCTCGGGAACGGGATCGCATCGCGTATGTGGTCAAGGCTCAGCAGCCACTTTATCACCCGCTCGATCCCCATGCCGAAGCCGGCGTGCGGCACAGAGCCGTAGCGCCTCAGGTCTATCCACCACTCGTAGTTCTTCAGGTTCATGGTCATCTTCTTCGCCACCTCGACCTCCCTTATGCGGTCCATGAGCTCCTGGTACTTCCAGATGCGCTCGCTGCCCCCTATTATCTCCCCGTGTCCCTTCGGCGCCAGCATGTCTGCGGCCATGACCGTCCGCTCGTCCTTCGGATTTATCGGCATGTAGAACGGCTTGATCTCCTTCGGGAAGTGCGTGACGAATATCGGCTTCTCCTCCTCTTCGGTGAGCAGGCGTTCGTCCTCCACTCCGAAGTCGTCGCCCCACTTCTTCACTGATCCCTTGCCGTTGAGTATCTCGATCGCTTTCTCGTAGGTTATCCTCTTGAATGGCGGTTTTATCTTTGACAACGCCTCCTTCTGCAGGTTTAGCGTCTTCAGTGTGACTTCATCCCTATCGGCAACCCTGTTCGCTATATGACTGACAAGTTTCTCCTGCAGCTTCATGTTCATGCTGAGGTTGTAGTGCGCCATCTCCGGCTCAAGGTGCCAGTACTCGGCGAGGTGCTTTACAGTTCGCGACTTCTCCGCCCGGTAGGAAGGGGCAAACGAGTAAACCAGCCCCAGGGTGGGCACCATCGCCTCTGCGTAGAGTTGGGAGGACTCGGTAAGGTACATCTTCTCTCCGAAGTAGTCCAGTTGGAAGAGGTCTGCGCCGGTCTCCCCTCCCGCGCTTGTTATGAGTGGAGGCGTTATCTCGTAGAAGCCCTTCTTGTCAAGGAACTCGCGGGCGTACCTGAATACATGGGAGCGCGTGCGCATTATCGCGGTCATCTTCTGGCTCCTGAGCCAGAGGTGCCTCTTGTCCAGCAGGAGCTCGGTGCTCTGGTATTCGGTTATGGGAAAGGGTTCTGAGACATGGACGTTCCTGAAGCTCTTGGCATCAAGTTCGTAGCCCGTGGGCGCGCGTTTGTCCTCTTTGACAGTGCCCTTCAGCACAACGCTTGACTCTATGGTGGAGTTCACTGCGTCCTCCCAGGACTTGCTGTCAACGCTGGCCTTCTTTATCGCGGCCTGAAGTATGCCCTCCGTGTCCCTCACTATGACGAATATTATGCCACCGCTCTCGCGCTTCCTGTGCACCCACCCTGCGACCTCAACTTCCTTGCCAAGCCTGCCAACGGCCTTGGACGTACTAATTTTTGCCATTATCGCACTTGCTTATTGTAGTCAAAAAAGTATAAAAGGCAATGGAGTAAGCCACTTCTGGGCCTTACAATATTATCAAAATGGACTTGCGGTAGTACTCCAGGAAAAGCTTCTCTATCATCTGTTTTGCCGCTGAGATCGATATCCCAGTCTCCTTAAGCTTTTCTTCCATTGAGGCTATGTCCCTGACTGTTTTCTCGGAAGAACCCTTTCCCTCTTTCACGTCCCCAAGCACTCCCTCTACCATCCTGGCCTCGTTCTCCATCTCGGACTTCTTTTGCCGCAATGATTTCAGGGACTGTCACCATGCCATAAAGATCTGAGTTCATTAGCATGCGAGATGGACTCAAGCGTCCCCACCCTGTTCTTTGCGTCTACGCTCTCCTTCTCAACGTCCTCCTTGAGTTTTTTCACCAGTGCCTTGAATTCCTGGTATTCTGCCTCGCTCTTCATCTCACCTACTGGATCCGCCATCATTGGGTACAGCCGCCTCTTCCCGAGCGAGATGTGGTCCATCTTCCTTGCCTGCCTTTCGAGGGGTGTGGTCAGCAGGCTTATCCTAGTCGGAGAGTCTGTCGGCTTCCGCGTCCACCACGGAGAGCTCAAACCGTATCCCATCAAGCTTCTTCACCAGCACCGCCTCGTCCTTCTCAAGAACCTTCTTGTTTATCACTCCGAGGCTCTCGCCGAGCCAAGCCTATGCTCTCTGCCCATGGTCGCCTGCTCCTCCTGCAGCATCGCGAGCCTGGAGACCCAGCCGTTGACCGAGCTGAACTCCGCATGCTCCTTCGACCTGCTGCCGATCTCGCGCCTCAGGTTCTCCCTGCATCTTTCTATGTCCGAGAAGGACTTCCTGAACGTTCCCATGTAGTTGCCATAGCAGTAAAGGACGAGCTTGAATTCGGCGTTCGTTTTGAGCACCTCGCCCGTCATCTTCTCGGCCCTGGAGAGAAGCTCCGTGTACCGCTCATAGGAGTTCGGAGCCTCGCCGGCATCAAAGCCGTTCTCGCTGATGATCTGCCTGAGCGCCTTGACGTACGGATACTTCTGGCTCTTTATCGAGCCGACAGTCTTGAAGTAGATGTTTTCCACGTAGGGCTCGGCATCGAGTTTCTCCAACTTGTCGCACGCCTCGGAGAACCCCGCCCCGGATTTCAGCATCTGGCGCGCTATCCCATCGGCCCTTCCGGGGAAGGCTCCCAGCTTTTTCTCAAAGAGGGAGTTAAGCAGCTGGTACAGCGCGTCTGGCCTAATCTCCTCCGGCTTATCCTTCCCAAAGAACATCAGACCACTGCAAGAGTAATCTCATCGCAACAGTTTAAGCCTTACGGTGCGTTTCGGCAGGGAAAACCGCACCGGATTACTGTATATTGCTCGATGCAATTTGCGCCATCTCTGTCTGGTTTGTGGTGAAATTGTTGGCTGCCAAGTCTATAACAGTGACATAGCCGTTCTTCCATCCAACCAGGCTCTGGAAGCTTCCCGTTATGTTGCTAAACGTCTCATAGGTGTAGCTCATCCCATTCGCCTGACCGTTTACCAAGGTCGGGAGAGGCGAGAACGAGGTGGCCTGCAGGTCGGCAAGCGCGGCAGAGATGTTTGATGCGTCTGCAGTCTGTATAACGATATACTGCAGGCTTGCATTTTCTATCCCCGAACCATCTGCGAAGGTAACCCATCCGTTGGTCGCATTCCCTGCAATTTGCGGGACCAAGCCCTCAAGAAGCGTTATGTTTATCGGAGATGACGAATTGTAGAGCGTCGAAGCGCTGTAGTTCGCCGTGTAGTTTATTATCTGCGATCCGAGGAGCGTCTGGGCCTGCGGAATGCTCATGTAAATCGGAGTTGCATTGTTCAACGGCGTGAGATTCTGGGCAGGAGCTCCCCCTATGCCGGAGTAAAACAGGACCAAAATGCCAAGTATCACCACGATAGCGACACTTGCTACTATGTAGAGCTTCTGGTTGCTCTTCCCGCTGCTTTTGGCTGGCCGCTGTGGCGTGCTCTGCTGTGCGCTCTGGTCTGTCGTATTAGGATAGTTTGGCATAAAATCAATGAGTAATCGTAGTTCATGTTTAAAATAATATGCCTAAAATTAGGTTTTATCTAAATTATCCTGCTGCGGTGATCTTCCTGGAACATTTTTTATGATCTGTTTTGCGCAGCCCAAAGAACAGGTCAGTTCAGGTGGAGCGTGTTCTTGAAGAACGAAATTATTTTACCCAATATGCTACTCAAAGCACTCTCCACATACTGCGTTATGGTGCTGTTCGAAGCAGGTAAAGATATGGCGGTGCCATTCACGGTTGTTGTAGGGTTCAAAGGAGATGCAGAGCCGCTGTATGTGACTACGCAGTAGCCGCTTACCACTCCGCAAGAGACGCTTCCCTCTAGGAGGAACATCGGACATGCCTGCTGCCCTCTTTCCATGCTGATGTTTTGGTTCTGGCTTTCATATGCGCCATAGTAGGAGTTATTTATGCAAATGAACTGGTCAGGAACATTGTTGTTGCAAGAGGTAATCAGCACGCGGATGCAGCCCGAAGCCGACTGGGATGCGAGAGATCCCTGTGCCAAGCTAAAACCGGCGGCATTGGAATTGCTTATCTCAGCCGACAGATTAATTGCAACATTGTAGGTATTATTGTACGAAGGAGTGGAATTCAAAGCCCCGGCCATCGCAATCATCAAGAACAGCGGAAGCAGCATAAGAAGGTTCGTCCTAGATTTCATCTTACCACTAGGAAGAAGGTGCTGCATCTTATAAATCCCTTGCTAACGGTCTTGTAGCACAGACCCACATACACTTCAAGATAAATTGAGGCATATGTGACCCTCATAAACACCGGGCGGGAAATCTAGGGGGAGGGGGATACGAAAGAATAATATATCTGTATCGAAGATAGCATATCATTATTGTTGAGCGCCGCTTTGCTTGGGAATTTTACCCGACATGCAGTAAAATGTAAGACATTTAAGGAATGCCAATAAGCTGATATATATGATGAAAAAGCGGAAGCCTACAAAGGAGATTGTAGAGACAAATGAGCAATTTCACGTAAGGATGATGTCTGCTTATCTACGAAAAGACCAGAGAATGAAGGAGATGGTAAGAGCGCTCTTCAGAGGCCCTATGCCCAAGAAACCGAACTCTCAAATATAACCAAATATAAATTGGGGAGTACGAGATTTGAACTCGTGTCGTTGCCACCCCATGGCAACAGCCTACCAAGCTAGCAGAACTCCCCGCAGTAAGTTTACTTCTGATGAGTGCAGGGGGTGAGATTTGAACTCACGTATCCACAAAGGAAACAAGCCCTGAACCTGTCGCATTTGGCCAAGCTCTGCCACCCCTGCATTGTAGTAGGAATATTCACCAGAAAGATATTTATTACGCACACGGGCTATCTTACTTGTGTATAAATGCTGATAGGCCTAGTCGGCGCGCCAAACAAGGGCAAGAGCACCATCTTCTCCGCGCTGACACTTCTGGACGTCCCGATTGCGGACTACCCCTTCACGACCATAAAGCCGAACCATGGCATCACCTACGCCACCAGGGTTTGTGTCGAGACCGAGCTCAAGGTCAGGTGCAAGCCGCGCGACGGGCTGTGCCTGAACGGCGTAAGGCAGCTCCCGGTGCGTCTTGTTGACATCGCAGGCCTGGTTCCCGGCGCAAATCTCGGGAAGGGGATGGGCAGCCAGTTCCTCAACGACCTCGTCGCCGCCGACGTGCTTATCCAGGTCATAGACGCGAGCGGCAAGACCGACATCAACGGGAATCCTGCCCAGTCCGAGGATCCTGCTGAAGAGGTCAGGATGGTCAGGGACGAGATGGCCCAGTGGCTTTCCGCGATAATCCAGCGCCATATCCCCACGCTGCGCAAGAGAAGCGACGGCATTACTGCACTCAAGGAGATTCTCTCAAGCTTCAACGCAACCCCCGAGCAGATAAAGTCGTCGGCGGACGCCGAGCAGCTGTCCCTGGCTGCCATCGCCTGGGACGCCTCTTCAACGCTGCGCTTCGCCTATGCCTTTTTGAAAGTCAACAAGCCGCTGATAATCGCGGCGAACAAGGCAGACCTCTGCGACAAAAAGAGGCTTGATGAGCTGCGGAATAAGCTTGAAGGCCACGTGGTTGTAGACTGCTCGGGCGCGATTGATCTTGCGTTGAGGAAGGCTGCGCATTCTGGCATGATTCAGTATCAGAGCGGAGACAACACGCTATCCATAAAGGGCAAACTGTCCCGGGAGCAGGAGTCCGCGATAAATTACATGAAGAAATACGTTGAAAGCAGGAACGGCACAGGGATCCAGGAGCTGGTCAACGCCGCGGTCTTCACCGTGGCAAACAAGATCGTCGTCTACCCTGTGGAAAATGAGCACAAGTACACGGACGGAAACGGAAACGTGCTGCCCGATGCCCTGCTACTCACCAAGGGTTCTACGGCCCTCGACCTTGCGCGCTCCGTCCACACCGACATAGCGGACCACATGCTCTACGCTGTTGATGCAAGGAGCAAGAACCGGATGTCAAAGGAGCAGGTGCTGAAGGACAACGATGTCGTAAAGATAGTCAGCGCTACAAAGTAAGCTCGACAATCGAGTCAAAGACCATGGTGTTTCCCAGGCTCTCGCCCACCCTGTTGACCGTGGCGTCAAACTCCACTTCGTGCTCATAGTTGGAAATCATGCCAACGTTTTTGCGTATCTCAGCAAAGCGCTGTCTGAAAACAAGAGCACCATCCCTATTCTTGATTGCAACATCCTGCAAATACATGGTTCCCTTTTGGCTTTCAACAAAATTCTTGTAGAGATGCTTCCAATCCTGGGATTCTATGGTCAACGTGGCATAGGGGCACAATATGCTCTGCGCCAGCCCGTACCTGCAGGTGAAGTTCGTAAGGTGGCCCACGTCAAGCCCGTCCCTAGTCTTAACATCTGTATTTAACGGCAGTAGCTCGTCCATCCTGACCCATATGGAGACAAACTCAAGGGGTCCCAATGAAAACTGCTTTCCCTCAAGCGCCTCTGCCAGCGGGATGAACGCCTTCTCTATAAGCATCTGTCCGCCTCGGTTGTCTTCCGCACCTCTCAACGAGTCAACAAGTGAGTTCCAGTGCGGCTGCCCGATCCGGTCAAGCTCCGTGATGGCAACATGGCTTCTGTCCCTCTTGGCGTTCTCTACCTGTGCCCTGGTCAGGGGTTTGTACGGTTCCTTGGCTGGAGCTGTACGTGTATTATTATCCATTTTGTTCACTACTAATTACGCTTTTCAGATATATACGACTGCTGGAGAGGTCTGTTGTTGAGTAGAATTTTCGTTTATCTTTGCAGGAGGGGCGATTAGGCTCATCTCGACCATCCCGTTATTCCAGTTCTCCAAGACCCCGAAGATAAACCTGTTATTAGTCCTTGGCTTGTCCGCATAGGCCTTCAAAGCCCCAATGCTCGCCTCTATCTCGTTTCGCCTCGCGAAGAACCTTTCCGCATCACTTCCGCCCTGTTCCACAAGCGATCTTAGGTAACTCAGCCCCTCTCTCTCCCTCAGCCTCTTGAATAAGGATCTCCAGTCCTGTGGCATCCCATCTTCCACATAGCTCCACACAATGGCGCTGGCCAGGGAATGTCTTAAACTGACTGATTCATTTGGCAAGGAATTGCCCTGAAAGGTTTTCATGGCCTTAGACCAGATGGACACGATTTCAAGCGGCCCAAGCGTGAACTCTCTTCCTCTCAGCGCCTCTGCGAAAGGCACCATGGCCCTCCACCGTATTTCATGCTTTTCTTTTGGGTTAGTTCTGCTCCTAAGGCTCTCCCTTAAAATGTTCCAATAGGGCGTGCCCATCTGGTCCATCGTCTCGATAACCGGATGATCTCTGTTTCTCCTTGCCAGAGCTATGCTCTCCCTTGTGATGCTGGTCTCAACTGTTCCATCAACTTTAAATGCCATAACCATGATTATGCCTTTTCAGATATATATGGCCGCTGAGGGGATCATCTGATTAGGAGAGATTATCCTTCCTCTTCGCCTTTATCTGCGCTATCGTGTCAAGGACCCCCAGCTCGTCCTCGGAAAGAAGCTCGGCAAACTTGTACCTCAACGCCCTCACATCGTCGTCGTTCAGGAAGACATAGAGCTCATCCTTCTCGTTTATCTGGCGGCCGTAGATCGCGCCATCCACCGAAACTGCCACGCTGTCGCCCGCCTTGGCCTCCTGGACGCTCTTGCTGTTGTTCTGGACCTCCTTGAGCCTGCCCACTATCTCGCCCTCCTTGTTCATCAGCTGAACCCCGGGCTTTATCCTGCCCTTCTTAACGTCCACGCCGAAGATTGCGGGATGGGAGACCCGGAAGCAGTGGTCCGGCAGCACGTAAATCATGCCCGGAAAGACGAGCGCCTTCTCGAGCATGCTCTTGCTGCGCTTCTTCTCCTCTGCCATCCACTCCTCGTACTCCTTTATCATGCTGTAGATTATGTTGCCCTTGATTATCTTGACGCCCGTCGCGTAGGCCTCGCTCACCGCCTCCTCCTCTATCTGCACGTTGAAGCCCATCACCACCGCGCTGTAGGGGTCTATCGCGCGCATCGCGAACGCGTCCATGATGTCGCGCTTGGTTATCCTGCCTATCCCCTTCTTACCTATGTTGACATTTATCGCCTTGAGCAGCTTGGAGAGGGCCTCTATCCCTCCTATCGAGTCCGCCTTGAGTATCAGGCCGGACTTATCCACCTCAAAGACCTCCCTAATCTCAGATTTTATCTCGTTCTCGTAGTTTGGCATCTCTGTTGAGATTACAAGAGAGCCCGGAAGCGCTTCCTCGAGCCCGCTCCCGCTTATCTTTACTCCCGAGGCAGCGCTCACCGAGTCCACGTAGTAGAACTTGCTTGAGGACTCCCTCAGCTCCTGCATCGGCTTCGGCTTCAGCAGCGCCTTTATCTTGGCAGTGCCTATGCCTGCCACGGTCGCGAAAGCTATGGTATCGTTCACCTTCAGGGTCCCGTTGTAAACTATGACGTCTATGGTGGAGCCCAACCCCTTCTCCTCCTTCCGCTCGAGTATCCCGCCGATGCCCGGTCCCTTTACCTCTATGTTCAGCCGCATCTCCAGGAAGCGCTGGGACAGCCCCGCAGCATAGATCAGCAGCTCCGCGATGCCCTCCCCGGTCTTCGCGCTTATGGGTGCTATGAGGAGCTCGGTCTTGAAGTCCTTGACCCGGTCGAACCGCTCGGCGTTGAAGCCGAGCTCGCTCAGCTTGCCCACCAGTTCGTAGATCTTCGACTCGAGCACCTCCTGGACGTTCTTGTTCTGCTTGGCTATGGCGTCAAGGAAGCTCGAGCCGCCGGAGGGCCTCCAGCCGGTGATGAGGTCTATCTTGTTCGCCGCGATTATGAAAGGGGTCTTGTACTCCTTGAGGATCTCTATGGCCTCGTAGGTCTGGGGCTCGAAGCTCTTGGTGACGTCGACCACCAGGATGGCCAGGTCGGCCACCGAGCCGCCCCTCTTCCTTAGATTGGTGAAGGCCTCGTGGCCCGGCGTGTCTATGAAGAGAAGGCCCGGGATCGTGATGTTGATGTTGAGCTTGGTGAGCAGGTCGCCGCAGGTCTTCTTTATGACGTCGAGGGGGACCTCGCTGGCGCCTATGTGCTGGGTTATCCCTCCCGCCTCCTTGGCGGCCATGGTGGTGTTGCGTATTCGGTCAAGAAGGCTCGTTTTGCCATGGTCTACGTGACCCATCACTACGATTATCGGTTGGCGTATCATAGGGCTTCACCATGGCTAAAACAAAAATATATAAGGGTTTAAGGTTTAAATATGCTCATCCTATTGACGTGAGAGCATGGCAGAAAGAGCACTGGTATTGATAAAGCCCGAGGGCCTTCAGCGCGCGCTTACAGGCCGCATAATAACCAAGTTTGAGGAGGTGGGGCTCAAGGTGACCGCGATGAAGCTGGTCAGGGTGACCTCCGAGCTCGCCGGCAACCACTACGCTGACGACAAGCAGTGGATGGTCGCCCTCGGCACAAAGACCAAGGCGACGAACCTGGAGAAGGGGATAAAGATGAGCGAGACGCCCATCCAGATAGGGGAGCGGATCCGCGCCGCGCTCATAAAGCACCTCGCCGGCAAGCCGGTGATAGCCCTGGTCCTCGAAGGAAACGCCGCAAACGACATAGGCCGGAAGATCGCGGGCGCCACCGAGCCGAGGAAGGCCGACCCTTCGACCATTCGCGGCATGTTCTCTCCGGACACCTACCCTGCAGCCGATGCCGCAAAGAGGCCCATACTAAACCTGGTCCACGTATCGGAAAACAAGGAGGCTGCCGAACGCGAGATAAAGATCTGGTTCAGCGAGAAGGAGATAGTGAGCTACAGGAGGGCTGACGAAGCGTTTCTCTACTGATTCACTGCAGGCCTAGCCTTGCCTCCTCCGTTATCATTTCAGGAGTCCAGGCCGGGTCCCAGACCAGGTCAACGTTTACTTTACCAATCTCTTTTATCTGTTCTAAACGCAGCTGGACGTCCGCAAGTATTATCGTCGTGACCGGACACATGGGGCTCGTCATCGTCATCTTCAGGTCCACGTCGTTCTTCTCATCCACGTTGACATTGTAGATCAGGCCGAGGTCGACTATGTTGAGCCCGATCTCCGGGTCGACAGTCCCTTTGAGCGCTTTTGTGACGTCCTCCGTCGTAATTTTGGCCATTCTATACCCTGCTAATATCTGGCTCTCTAAATTAATTAAGCTTTGCCATGGCTCGGCAGTTTAATTGGCCCATCTATATATTTCTTTCAGTTGATGTTTATCCAAGGTAAGCTCATGGCGGTTAAAGATGGATGCGAGGGATGCGACCACGGTTCCTTCTGCTTTTGCAATGTGGGCAAGGTGCTTGCAGGCATACTAGTTTTCATAGTTGTCCTGGCGCTAGTTTTTTGGCTAGTTCGGACTGCGATGGGCGTGGCTTTCGGGCTGGCCGCATGGACCTACTCGCCCTTGGGGGTCATTGTAGGCGTCATAACATTCCTTGTTGTATTTTGGCTCATCCTTTGGATCGTGAGAATACCCTTCCGCATGTTCGGACATGGCGGCAGGAAGGATCTCCGAATTATCAGGAGAAGATACGCCAGAGGAGAGATAAACGAGGCCCAGTTCAAGAGGATGATGAAGAACCTGAAGGAGCACGACCACAACTAATCTTTTACGGGAAAAAATTAGTGAACAAAAGACATTTATATCTGTACTACGTAGTATAATGTGAAGAAGGAGTAACAGATAAGTTCCAGTAATTACAGCTTATCCTAAAGCAACAAAGTAGTAAATCTAAAATTTTTATAAAAGACTTTTAGTCAGATTCATTTTGAGATTTCAAACTATTTTCACTCTTTAAGAGCACCTTGTTGCTCTTTGGACCCTTCTTTTATCCTAATCAATCAGCGTGAAGCACGGAGTTTACACGGCACGCTTATATATCTAAAATCCACACAAGTAAGCAGAGCGTCCGGTGACTAAATGTCAGTCAATCAAAAAGTGCCGCCTCGAGCTGAGGCAACCAAAATCCAGACTTCGGAGCGAGCCGAGCGCCTTGCCTACTCATTCATGAAAACCATAAAAACAGTCAAGTTTCTTGAACCAGACGGACGTCCTGATCCCTCCTGGCTGGTCTTTACCGCGCCCACCTGGGCAGAGGCCGAGGAGCGTGCCTGGAGCGCGGCCCGAGCTGCCGCGCCTGACGGAATCTCTGATCCGGCGCACACAATACCCAACGAGATGCGTTTCCGCACCATCCTGCTCTCCGCCAACGACGAAGTTCATCGAGCCACCTGGAGATCACCAGGCACTTCCCCGCCCTGCCTCGCCCGCGACGCCTCGCTGATGGTCAGAGCGCTTCTTTTCGACGACGAAGAGGAGAGCAGGGGCTATGTCAAAACCGCCCAGGCACACTGGGAGGTGTGGCGCAAGGGCTACGGCCTGGCCTGCGAGTCCAACGGGCAGCTCTACGTATTCAGGAAGCAGCCGGGCTTTTTTGAGAAAATCTCCCTGCGTCCGCTGATGGAACTCCTGCGCGCCGACTGATCGGTGTTGCCTTTTTATATCTTTGAATAGCAGAGCTATTGGTAAGATGGGAAAGGTCTCTGCAGTAATAAGGCTGACCCGCGCGGAGCACAGCCTGATGTTGGTCCTAGCGGTGCTAGCGGCAGAGCTGATAGCCGGCGGGTTCCCCAGCCCGCTCATACTTGCCGCAAGCCTGATCACGCCCATCTTCATCAGCATGTCCGCATTCGCGATCAACGACTACTTCGACATAGAGGTGGACAGGATAAACCACAAGCTGAAGGCGCCCCTTGTGTCCGGCGAGCTCACCTCCCAGGAGGCGCTGTACGTCACCATCGCCTGCGTGGTAATAGGGGTCGGCGCAAGCCTGCTGATAAACGTCAACTGCTTCGTCATCGCCCTGGTCTTTGCGACCCTGGCCATGCTCTACAGCTACCGGCTGAAGGAGATCCCGCTGGTGGGCAGCGCCTACATCGCCTTCTCCATGGCGATCCCGTTCATCTACGGAAGCTACGTGGTCACGAACAGCATCGCCCTGCCGCTTATGCTGGTCAGCCTGATGATCTTCCTGAGCGGAGTCGCCCGGGAGATACACGGCACCATCCGGGACCTGGCCGGTGACACGAAGGTCAGGAAGGTGCGCTCCCTGCCCTCCCTGCTGGGAGTGCGGGTCTCCGCCTACATCTCCCTGCTGGCCTACGCCGCGGCGATGACCATAAGCGTGGACCTCTTCCTCCGTGTGGCGCCCTTCGCCGGGAACCTTGTCTACCTGGCGGTTATCGCTGTCTCTGACCTGATGCTCAGCTATGTCGTGATAGGCTACCTGGTCACCGACACCCACACCTTCTACAGGAGGGCGAGGAACATCTCCCTGGCCGCCATGGGGCTGGCGCTGCTGGCCATACTCTGCGTTGCCGTTTGATTACTTCGTGGCGAACTCCTTCCTGAGCCTGCTCACCTCTTTCGAGATCCCAATACTGCTCAGCTTCTTCGGCTCTTCGCTAAAAATTCCAACAATCCCTACCTTGCTGTACTTATCGTGCTTCCTGCGCGGTATTACATGGATATGTACGTGCGGGACGGTCCTGCTCGAGTACGGCCCGACCTGCGCGATGAGCTCGTAGGACCTAGACCCGCCCGCGTAAAGCCTGTCAAGCACCGGCACAACCCTCTGAAGGGTTTCAAACAGGTCCTTCGATTCCACAGGCTTCAGCTCTGTAAGCTGTTCAACATGGCGCCTCGGCACAACCAGTGAGTGCCCCGGAAGCGCCGGCGCTATATTGTAGAGGACCATCATGTGCTTTGTAAGAAGGTACCTCTGGCGCACTACCCTCCTGCTGCAGAAAGCATCGCCGCTTCTCATTCAGTTACCTCCTCGCCCTTCGTTTTGCCCTTCTCCTTGGAGTCGCAGCCCTTGCTTTTGCCGTGCGCAGCCGCCCCAGCTCCTTCGCGAAGAGGAAGAATATGACCGCCCAGGCAAGGACGATCAGCACCACGAAGAACGCCATCGCGTTGTACGTGTTCTCAAGGCTGCTCTTCAGACTGCTGATCTGCTGTGACTGGTTCATGAGTATGTTCAGTATCAACCGGTTTGAGCTCACGTCGCTCGCCTGCGGGACGAGGTTGGCGGAGATGAACCGGTTCTGCGCCGAAAGGGCGGAGGCCAGATTGGAGAGGCTGTAGGCCGAGTTCAGGTACGAGACCGCGTTCGGCCCGCCCAGCTGGGCCTCCTGGAGCCAGAAGAGCGCCGAGTCGGAGAACTGGGTCGGCCAAACGCCGTAGGTGGAGCTGTAGGCCGTCGCCGTTATCGACGAGATCTCAGAGCCTGTGACGCTGCCCAGGTAGGTCGGATTCTGCAAGGTCTGCGCATAGTCCGCCGCGTAGAGCGCCGCCGAGTACTCGCTGCTGTTGTAGGCCAGCTGGGCGGCCTGGAGATAGATTCCAGGATACTTGGTGGCGTTCTGCAATGCGCCGGACGCAGCAAGCTGCAGGTTTGTGGACTCGACCACCGGGGCCCCGCCCAGCTGGCCCGCGATGGTGTACATCTCCTGTGCCGCAGAGCACCAGGCGTAGGACTGGGCAGCCGTGCTGACCGAGTCGATCACGTCGTCCGTTGATTGGGAGGCGTTCAGTTGGGAGTAGGCGTTCTGCAGGTTGACTGCGGCGAAGGCCTGGCGGACCTCACCCCCCACTATGTACTCATAGTTCCTGTCGGTCATCTGGGGCACGGAGATCTGGGAGCAGTAACTGTTCACGTCGTTAAGGAGCGTGCTTCCCGTGCTCTGGTTGGTGAATGCGGGGGCGTTGTCCAGCGTCACCGCATAGGGGTAGGACTCGAAGGCGAGGTCGGCTCCGGTGTAAAGGTAACCCCTGGCCGAGATGTTCCTGTACTCCGAAAGCTGGCCTGCAAGCTGGCTCGAGACCCCGCTGTAGTTGCTCTCTATCCCGGCCAGCGAGGCGTTGACCAGCCCGAAGGTGAAGTTCGTCAGCTCCCCGAAGTACTTCTCATCGCAGTTCGTGCAGTTGAGCGGAGCGTTCGTTATTCTTGAAATGTCATAGCCATGGGTAACGTTTGGCACGACCGGCGCTATCGCCCTGGGATTGATCCCGCCCGCGTAGGGCAGGGCGCCGGTGAAGTTCCCGACCTCCACCAGGGGCATGTTGAACGTCTGCTGCGCCAGGTAGTATATGAGCTGCTCGCTTGTGCCGCCCGGAACGACCGGGGCAACGAAGTATTTTATCCCGCCGAGGCTTGCGGCCCAGACCTTGTCATAGACGCCGCCCACGGGGCCCACGCTTCCATCCTGCGAGAGCGTGCCCGTGATGGAGAAGTTGTTGTACAGCTGTTTTCCGCCTAGGGCGTAATCCGCAAGGAGCGTGAACGCCAGTCCGGCGCTGGGTCCGGAGACGTTCTCGGTTCCGTCTATGGCGTAGGTGAAGTTGTACTTTGAGTAGTTTACGTTCAGGTAGGATGCCGCGTACCTGCTTGCGGTCAGCGCAGAATCCAGAGTGCTGTTGTCAACATAGCTGGGGCCTATCACCCTGGTCGTGCCGGTGCCCCGGGTCAGGTTTAAGGAGATCAATGTCAGCGCGCCCATGTCCTGGTTCTGAAGGACTGCCGGGGCATGTATCCGCGTTGTGTAGGCATAGGTTGAAGTAGGCAGAAGCGCGAAGAGCGCAAGTGCGGCTATCAACAGTAGGCTTTTGTTTTCCATGGATTAAGTTAATACTACAGTGTTTAAATCTGTTCCTATGCCTTCACTGCGCCTTCAGGTTAAAGTTAGCGACAGGGCACAGTGAAGAGACTACCACCGCACGGTAGGTGTCGTTAGGAACGAGCCCTATCTCAATCCCTCCCTCCGGGAAGCCTATCGTGCCGTTGAATGTAAGCGTGACGCTCTGCCCTGGCTGCAGCTGGTAGCCCGAACTTATGAATGCCATCTTGTTTCCTGGCAAACTAAGCGTGCCGTTCGCCTCAACGCCGAACATCAGCATCCCGCCCACTCCGCGGAATGCGGTGTTGTTGATGCTGAAGTTCTGTCCAACTCTTAGCGCAGGCCCGACCGGCGATACAGGAAACGGCGTCGGCATCCATGGTATGCTTATGTTGGTCCTGCCATCCCCATACTCTTGTCCGCCGCTGAATGTTCCCATGTTCGCCCTTTTCCATCCATGTACTGATGTTGTTGAAAGTGAAGGAGGCACAGCGGGCTGCTGCATTTTTGCATTCAGGTAGAACTGCAAGTTGCCCTGGATTATTACCTGTGTAATATCGACTGTTGAATTTCCGTTGTTTCTTAAGGTCAATCTTATCATCTGGTTGCTTGGCTCCACTCCAGATGGAACAGAGACGAGTGAGGCGTTCAGAACCGTAAGGTTTGGCTGCTCCTCATAAAGCTCGGTCCTCTCCCCTATCTCGAGAGAGGTGACCGTGCCTATCTTTCCTGGAGCTCTAGTCCCGCCAGACGAGAACACGGCTTTAAGTGCCGGAACTAGAACAAAGGAAGTGCCATTTATGCCGTACACTGTTGCAACCGTGGGTGAGAAGTCCAGCAGGACGCTCTGGTTCAGCCCGACCATCTCGGGCTGACTGAAGGTTGCCTTCAGGTTCGGGTTCGCCACGCTTACGCCGTAATCCGTGCTGTTTATGTTTATTGTTGCGTTCGTGACGTTCAGTCTCACCCCGTCTATCATCGCATTGCTGCCGAGATAGGCGTTGCTTATCACCTGGCTTGAGTTGATCAATGACATAAGGTCCAGAGTGCCATTACCATTGGTCCTTACCCAGGTGTTGTTGCCCACAACGTGGAGTTCGACCGAGGAGTACCTGATGTAAAGCGCATCTGTGCCGGGTGGTACGCTCGGCGGGTCTGTAAGGCGCACCGACATCAGCGAGGTAGCCGATGTCCCATTATTTGTTACCGCTGAATTAAGCAGGCCGTGCCCGGAGAATCCGAACACCAGTAAGTAAGCTATCCCAATTATTATTGCCGCGCCAACTGCGTACGGGAAGACGCGACCAATCCCGCCTTGTCCCTGGTTCGCTGCCGCCATTCCAAATTCTGGATTGGGCTTGTAGTACTTCCACCTTCTGATGAACTCGTTCTCAACAGGCAGTATCGCACCAGCCGCCTCAAGCTCTTCGAGGTGCTGCTTTACAGTAGATGGCGAAAGGTCAAGCTCCTTGCTCAGATCCGTAAGCGTCTGCTGACGCTTTGAGAGAAGGCCTATTATCTCCTTCTTGGTTTTGCCGAAACTGCTCATCTACACCAGTATGACATTTGCCTTGGCTATTAAATACCTTATGTGCAAGTTCGGTTTTCTTTCGGTTTTGATTTCGGTTTTCTGCCTACAAGAAGGATTAGGCTGCAAATTTGTCCTATTTGGCGAGGAACTCCTCAATTTTCAACTGGCGTATGTTCTTGAGAGTCTTCCAGTAGCTCCTCAAGTACGGCTCAAGGTTGTTCGTGCCCAGATGTTTCCGTATTGCATCCACCGTGTACCTGTCTGAAGGATAACCAGAGCCTATCTCTATCCCGGTCTTGTCCGAGATCCTCTCCATCTCCTTGTCCCTTACGACTTTTGCTATGATGCTTGCTGCGGAAACAACCGGATAGCGCGCATCGGCCTTGTGCTCCGACACCACCTGTATGCTCTGCGCCGAACTTTTATCATCCTTTGACCTGCGCGTTCCACTGCTTACGAGACGCGCGCTCTTGCAGAAGAAGCCAACTCTTGTCCCAAACCTTTCGGATATCACGTCAGGTGAGTCCAGGAAGATTTTTGATGGTATAACCACCAGGGAGTCTATCAAGCGCGCGAAGTTGAGCGCCTCAAGCTCGTTAATCGAGATCTTGTTTCGCATCGCCTCGTTGATCTCAAGGGGGGCTATCTTGTATACCTTGACTTCCTCCGCTATGGAGTAAATCTCATCATAAAGAAAAAGACGCTTCCTGCTTGTCAGGAGCTTTGAGTCCCTTACCCCGATCTTGGAGAACTTGCCCTCCTTTCCCTTGCTCACGCTTACGGTGCTAACAACTAGAGGGCCTACCACTGCGCCCCTTCCGGCTTCATCCCCGCCGGCGATGATTATAAGATCACCCTATTATTTTAGAGTCCCTTCCTCTCTACAACGATGAAGTCGTTAACCGCAAGAACGTTTGAGTACGGCACGCTTAGCTTCCCGCCCTTCACGTTTAGCTTGCTGACCAGATCGCTGTCCACGTTCGGCTCGACTATGAGAGAGGTTAAGCTTCCCGTTCACTTCGTTAACTTCAGCATCGATAAACTTGCCTAAATCGAATCCATCGCTAGTCACGACCTCTTTGCCTACAAGCTGTTCCGCTATAACATATTTTACCATTCAAACACCGTGCGTTTCAAAATATATGATGACGTATTATTTATATATCTATCTTAAAAATTAGCAGAGTAGTTTACTCTCGTCTTAACCCTGTTTTAAGGATTTCTGGGCTGTTTTCCCGCAAATCCCGGGCATCAGAAAGGATAAAAATACGCTATGAGTAAGAGAGTCATGGCAGAGCCGGAGCCCTCAAAGCTGCTTTTCAAAGAGAAACAGGCAAAGATTCTAGTCCTTTTACTGGATGAAGCAAAGCAGCGCGGCCTGTCTGAGCTTGCGAAGGAGGCGGGAGCCACCTACGTCCACGCTAGCCGCTTCATAAGCCAGTGTGAGGTGGAGGGACTAGTGCGCGCGGAGCAGCGCGGAAAGAAAAAGGGGCTCTTCCTCACCGATAAGGGCAAGAAGATAGCCTCGGGAATTGATGAGGTCCTCAAAATAATGTCTGGAAAGGTGCCTGTCGAGCCTGAAGTCAAGCAGCCGCCGGCAGCCTAGACCGCTTCAAGGACGGTGCGCTTTCGCATCTCGTTGAGCACGTGGCCGTAGTCGCGGTAGTGCACGAACGCGGTTATGGTGACCGTGTAGGTGCCCTTGTCGGTTCCCACGCCCCCGTAGATCTCTAGGGAGGTCACCCTCTCCTCGTCCTTCCCGATGGTGCCGAACTTGACCTCCCTTTGCTTTGAGGTGCCCATCGAGTCAAAGCTGAGCTGCTTCGGGACCTCGACCACCACGGAACCCATGACCGGTTCTCCGGTCATGTTCTTCAGGCCGATGGAGAGAACCGACGAGCTTCTCTCCTTGGACTTGAGCCGGTAGGGGACGAACTCGGTCTTCAGCATGTACGGCACCTGCTTTGAGAGCCCCGCATTAACATCCTTCTTCCCGAATAAGTCAAATAATCCCATTCAATCACTCAGTGCGTCGTAACATTCAACGTACTATTATCTCCACTCAGAATTATTTTATATGTATTGTTGTGGGCCGCGCTGAAGAATCCATTGCCCGAGCTGGTCAGGAGGCCGTTGAACGAGAGGGTGGTGGTCTGCCCCGGCTGCAGCAGATCCCAGTTCTGCGGAAGGAGCTGCGAGGCCGTTGAGGCTGTAACAAGGGTCCCATTGGCCTGCGTAAGCAGCGTAATTGCGTTGAGCGCGCGCTCCTGCTCACCCAGCACCTTGGCCTTTGCCACGTACTGGTTGTACTGGTTCTGCACCGCGTTGGAAAGCACGCTCGCCTCCAGCGAGCTGTTCCTGAAGCTGCCCAGCGCCGACTCGATGCTTCCGGCGAGCCCGCCGAGAGACGAGAGGCTGAAGTTTGAGCCAAGGTGGAGCTGGGAGGTTATGCTGCCCAGCGAACTGGAGTTCAGATGCCCCAGCAGTCCGCCGATAGCGCTGCTGATCCCGGCGCCGCCGCTGCTCACCGCGGCGCTCAGGTTCGAGCGCACCCCCGCCGGCAGGTTCTGCTCTATCTTGGTCAGCTCGCTCGTGTTTATCGAGCTGCTGAGGTTCTCTAGGGCGGAGCCGGTTGCGTTCAATTTGCCAAGTGTGTTGCCTGAAAAGATGCTGCTGAGCGTATTGGTGCTGATGACGCTGGACAGGACCGCCGCAAGGGCCGTGGAGTTGGAGATCCCATGGGAGCTGAAGTTTCCTACAATCATTATCGGCCCAATCCTTTGCGGGGTTAGCCCCTGGTTCTTGACCGTGACCGAGATGCTTGTCGCATTCGCCTCGGGAACTATCTGCGCGGATAGGAGCGTGAGGTTGCCAGAGCCGAAGGAGAGTCCTGCTCCGACAGAGCTGTTTATCGGCTCAAAGCTGCCCGCGAACGAGAGGCCTCCCTTTCCAGAATGCGCGGAAAGTCTTGGGGTTACCGCAAAGTAAAGGCCGCTCCGGTTCTGCACCGAGAGCACCGACGGGTTTAGCTGCAGCAGGATGGCCTCGCCGCTGCCATTGATCGGCACCGAGTTGAGCCGCGCGTAGAGCGAGCTGTTGGTCAGGAAGACCTTCCCCGCGTTGCCGTAAATAGAGATGTTTACGCCAGTGAGGGAGAGCCTCGCCCCGTCTACGGTGGAGTTCAGCGGAAGTCCGAACTGGGCCACGGTGTAGCTGTAGTTCTGCAGCTCCAGTAGGTCCAGGTTCCCGCTCGCGTTGTAGTAGTACCAGGAGCTGCTCCCATTGGCCGCCATGACGTCCAGCCCGAGCGAGCTGTAGGTCACGTTGAGCGAGCTCACGGAGCTGGGGCCGTAAAGGGGATCGGTTATCTGAACAGCAACGTTCTCCAGGCTTTTCTGTCCGACCTTTGCATTCTGAACACCGAACAGGAACGCCACGGCCACTACGGCGACTAGCAGAATCAGTATGATTGCACTCAAGCTCTTCTTATCAAGCGCCATGGTTGGACATTCCTGTTTATCTATTTAGTCTTTGCCCCCATTAACTAGTATTTGATCCGATGGCTACGAATAAAAGCAAGATCACCATGGCGATGGCCCTCGCTCTAGGATCCTCTTTTGCATGGGCTTCGTGGTCCATACTCTCTGACATTTTAGTTTCGATAAACAACAAGCCAATATTTTCATACCTTCTTATCTCCTATTCGGTGGCTGTTCTGCTATCCCTACTCCTGTTCCTGTTTATTCGAAAGCAAAAGCACCAGAACAGGCCAATTTTAACAAGAATTTCACCAATCCTTGCCGGAATCGGGTTTGGCGTAGGAAACATAATCCTTCTAACACTGATTGGAAATACAAACTACCCCTTTGTAGTATCGATGCTCTTCAGCAGCGTCGTCTTTATGGCGGTTTTGATAAAAATAACGACGAAGGAGAAGTTAAAAGTTTTCTATTTCATAGGCACGGCGCTTGTATTTGTGGGCTTAATATTGCAGGCACTTGCGCTCTATGGCAACAACATTAGCGCTTCAATACCAATAATAATAGCATCAGTAATCACAATGCTGTTCTTCACAGCCGGTTACTACCTTGTTTTTTACCCGCTTTACAAAGGAGAGGACCCGATTGTTGTAAACACAAAAAGTTTTCTCACCATACTACTCGTTGTAATCCTGGGAGGGCTAGTCCTAGGCGGTTTCAGCACAATGGGCCAGGTAACGAGTACGGAGTTGCTCCTTTCTTTCGGGGTTGCCATAACTCTTCTTCTAGCCTCCTACTCTGGTTTTTTGGCAACCAGACTTGTCCGAAAAATGGGTGCAAAATATCTTAATCTGTCCGAGATACTGACGAGTCTGGAGATAATTGGCGTTGCACTCTTTTCAATATTCCTTCTCTCAATAGTCGTTCCTGAGTTCATCGTTGGAATATTCGTGCTTTTCCTAGGAATAGTGACCATAAGCCTGTCCTAGCGAGCCTAGGCGCGCCTTGCCATTCTGCGTATCTCCCATTTGTTAATGGTGCTCGTTATGAGTATTCTTGCAGCGGTTGAGTCGTCATCCCCTTCCCTATCGTCCAAACTGTTTCCAACCTTGACGAATATGGGCTCTGTTATGACCGAGCCGTAGCCTTTCTGCAGCCTGCGTATCTTCATTGCCGACGTTAGCTTGTCGTCTCCTTCACTTGCCCTGCGCTTCTTTTTGTTCGAGCAGCCCATCGATTCACTCGGTTCCCGCGCGAAGCCTCTCCCTCACGCTCTTCAGGATCTGGTCCCGCGCAGCCGCGGCTGCGCCTGTCTTCTTCCCGTAGGCTCCCGCCGCGCACGGGTGTCCCCCTCCTGTACCCTCTATAATCTTACCGGCATCTTCCATAATCTTTCCAAGATGAAGCCCAAGTTCCTTGTCGAGCGGAGACTTGAGGCGCCCCGCGAACGAGACCTCCTTCTCATGCAGCGACCAGAAGACCGAGGCGTCTGCTCCGATGCGAAGCGCCGTCTCGGCGGCCGTGTTCGCCTGGAAATCGGCGCTGCCATAGGCCAGGAGATACTTCCCGCACACCTCGGTGGAAGCCCCGAAGACATCCCTGAGGATCTTGTTGCGCAGCTCCGGGGCAGCGGGCCCGTGGGAGGTCTCAACGACCTCGCTGTAGCGCAGGTCGGAGATCTCCAGAAGCTCCGAGATCTGCTTGAACACCAAAGGGTTTGAGTTCTGGAACTCGGCCGAGTCGGCGACTATCCCGTTGATCAGCATGTAGGCTATCGGCTTCTGTATCTTGACCGAGTTCCTTTTCAAGACCTCGTACACTATGCTTGAGGCCGAGTTGTACTGCTCGTCGTTGAAGATGAAGATCCTGCCGCCGTAGCCCGTGTTGCTTGGAAGGCTGTGGTGGTCTATGAAAAGGATGTCGCCGTCAAAGTCGAAGAGCTCCTGCTCCAGGTTGCCCAGGAGCTCTAGCCTGTTCGCATCTACGACCACCACCAGTTCGATCCCGCCGGGGAGGGCGGTGCCGATTCTGCCCCCATGGCCGGAGTGCTCAAGCATGTGCTTGGCATTGTTGGTTATGAAGTCGGGCATTATCACCCGCGAGTCGCTGAAGATCTGGGACAATGAGATTGCGGATGCCACCGCGTCCCGGTCGCCTATGGAATGGAAGGTTATCGCCGTCTTCGCGTCCTTGTTTTTCAGAAGGAAAGATTCCAGATCAGAAAAGCCCAGGAACGCGTCCACTAGCTCACTTGTTTTGCTTGTACATCTGCGTAAGCTTGTCGTTCAGGGCCTTCTCCTTCGCCCTGATCTCCGTGTACTGCTTGTTGAACGAGGTCAGCCTTGTGGTGGTGAGCTCGTGTCTTTCATTAACGTCCGCGAGGGCCTTCTCCTTGGTCGTCTCGACGATGACACTGCCTACGCTGAAGTACACTTTTCCGGTTGACTTGGTGAGCTCATCCTTGGCACGCTCCACCTCCATCTTCTGGGCCTGAAGCTGCTCGAGCTGCATAGCGACGGAGCGAAGCTGCTCCTGAATCAGCTGGTAATCCCTCAATAGCTTCTCCACGTCCGAGGCGTCCGGTTGCGCTGCAGTCTGCTGTGCCATAAGATCATCGTTTACATATATTGTGTATTATAATATAATTGTAGCTGTTCTTCAGAGGAGCTTGAGTGCCGAGGTGAAGAACTCTATCTCCTTGGCGTTCCAGGGCCCCACCCCCAGCGCCGTAACTGTTCCCGGGGGCAGCTGCGTGAGGCCTGCGTCGGTGACGAGCGCAGAGGGTATCCCCTTGTACTGGAACGCGGTGAAAAGCTTCCTCAGGGCCTTCTCGTCCTCAACCTTCAGGACTATCTTCTTCTCTCCTGTTCTGATCCACTCATCGGCTATCTTCGGGTCCTTGTTCTTTGCGTCAAGATACCCCATCACTGCTGCGTGTCCGACCTGGGCGGCAAGCTTACCCGTGCCCATCTTGATGTCCTTCCTGACTATGATTGCCTGCTTGATCTCGTCCATCTTGTTCACTGGATATGAGAAGTAAAAAGCTAAAAAGCAAACTTGATGTTTTGCTAGAGCGGGAATTTGGATCCAGGGAAGTGCAGGGTGGCGAAATAATCATGTTCGGTTTCGTCCCTTCTTATAATTTCGACTAACAAATCCCTGTCTGGACCGTGTCCGTATCCTTTAAACAACAGTTCTCCATGACGGAGTTTTCCATTATAGTTTGAACCCATGGCCCAGGTGTGGGCACCGTCATTATGCAAGACGGGTATATCGCCCACTACTATCTCTGGGAAGCTTCTTTGTATTGCAAACTTGTCGTTGTTCTCGCATAGCGATCCAACTATGTCGTATTTATGGTCCTCAACCGCGTACTCCTTCCCCATTACCGTGATATGGTGATATGTTCCATACATTCCCGGCCTTGGAAGATCGGTCATGCAGGCATCAACCCCGATGTAATCCCGATAAGTATGCTTCTCGTGAATCGCAGTCGTAACAAGATAACCGAAAGGCCCTGTCATAAATCTGCCATTCTCCATAAAGATTTTTAGCGGTGCAAGGCCATTTGCTACGACCAACCTTTCATAATCTATTTTCATCCCCTCAGAAACTTCCTTTGTGTCCACGGAAATCTGCTGCGGCTCGTACGCAATTCCGAATCCACCCCCAATGTTCAGAAAATCAAACGGTATCTTCAACGCGTTAGACAACTCTCCTATTGTTTCATAACCGTGCTTTGCTATAGCAATGAATGCAGCTGGGTTACGTTCGTTGGATTGTATCATGATATGAAGACCGAAATGTTCAACCCCCTTTTCCTTCATTATCTTATAACCTTCAAAGAGCTGCTCTTTCTTCATCCCATATTTCTGTTCCGGAGGCTTTCCAATGGTATTGCCCTCACTTGTAACTATTACGTTGCCCGGGTTATATCTGAAACAAATAGTCTTAGGAATTCCCGCGTGCCACTCAAGAAACGGAATGTGTGTTATGTCGTCAAGATTTATCACTGCACCGAGATCCATAGCTTTTTTGTATTCGATTGCCGGGGTGTTGTTAGATGTGAACATTATGTCGTGCCCCCCCAAACCAACTGCGCTGGCTATCTTAAGTTCTGGAGCTGAACTACAATCGGCACCAGAACCCTCTTGCTTTAATACCTCCACAATATACGGATTCGGCAGACTTTTTACTGCAAAATAATTCCTGAACCCCGGGGCCCATGAAAATGTGTTGTTCAATGCTCTGGCGTTGTCGCGTATCCGTTGTTCATGATAGATGTGAAACGGCGTCGGATGCGTTCTTATCAATTTTTCTATCTGCGCCTTATTGAAAAACAAATCGCTGTGCTTGTTCATTTAATCAGAAGATATTGCTCTTTTCCTAGATATTTAAAACTTCCGTGTGAAAATCTCGATTTTCAAGAGAAAGGATAAAAACCCTCTAAGAGATAGGGTATATGGTGAAATTCTGGAGCTTACTCGCGAGCAGGGCAACCAACTTGTCACGAAGATGATTAGCGAGTACTATGTGCGTCAGAATCCCGCCACGATAGCGCCTGACCGGTCAGACCAGCGCGAGTTTGGCGTTGGAGACTACGAAACCAAGATACGGTTCAGGCATTTAGAGTTCAAGACCCATGCCGAGCTTAAGAACTACCTTGTTGAGAAGGCCCCTCCGTTTATCTCGTACTCTGCCGGATATTACAAACACCCGAGCTTCAGGCCCATGGAGAACAAGATCTGGACCGGCGCGGAACTTGTTTTTGACCTTGATGCGACAGATATGAAGCTCCCCTGCCAAAAGGAGCACGGCACCTCATGGGTTTGCAGGATATGCCTCGACAGCGTGAAAAATGAGACAATAAAGCTGATAGAGGAATTCCTTATCCCCGACTTCGGCTTCTCCAAGGGGGAGATAGCGATAAACTTCAGCGGCAACCGCGGCTACCACGTGCACATTAACCGGGAATCTGTTCTGACTCTCGATGCGAATGCCAGAAAGGAGATAAGCGACTATATCGCAGGCACCGGTGTCACCTTTGACCAGTTCTTTAGGGAAGAGGAGATAGGCAGCGGCAGTCGAATAAAGAGGCTTTCGGGACCAAAACCTGCAGACCCTGGCTGGTCGGGAAAGATTGCGCAGGGTGTCATAAAAGATCTTGAATTGGGGGTAGACCATCTTGTTGCCCAGGGGATAAACAAGGCGACCGCAAGGAACCTCTATAAAAAGCGCGCGCTTATCGAGATGGGCATAAACAACGGGAACTGGGACATGGTCTACATAAAGGACAAGGAGGCCTTCTGGACTGAGCTGATAAAGGCCCACGCCGTGGCCCAGAGCGACAAAATCGACAAGAACGTCACCCGAGACCCGATGCACCTGATAAGGCTTCATAATACCATACACGGCGAGACCGGCCTTCTTGCGAAACAGATAAGCGCCTCGGAGCTAACCGCCTTTGACCCCCTCTCCGGGGCAATAGTCTTTTCCCGTGAGAGGATGAAGGTCAAGGCAACCACGCCAAAGTCGCTGGTTATGAAAGGTGAGACCTTCGGACCATATCAGGACTACACCGTCGAGCTGCCGATGTACGCCGCACTCTATCTTTACCTAAAGGGAGTTGCAAAAATAGTTCAATCTGGAAACTAATGTTGTTCCAAATCTAAAAGCTTCAGACACTCATCCTTCATGAAGTCTGACATAATTTCTATGTTTAAGTTGGGGGTAGACTTATCCAGTATTTCCTTACATGAGATGTCTATTTGTCTCCAGGAAAACTGCCGATTTCCTTTCGATTTCATGTGTTCAATCATATCCTGTCTGCTCACACCATAAACTATCTTTGCGATTTTTGCCCAGTAAACTGCCGTTGTGCACATGGGACAAGGCTCATGTGTTGAGTAAATAGTTCCTCCTTCAACATAACCTCTTTTCAACTTCCTGCAGGCTTTTCGTATGGCGCCTATCTCCGCATGGCCGTTGACCGGATCTGGCTTGGACTTCAGCGTCTCTCCGGCCCTTGCTATTATCTTGCCATCCTTCACTATCACTGCACCAATGCCATAATCTCCCTTAGCGAAGGCCTTCATTGCCTCTTTTATGGCTGCTTTCATGAATTTCTTGTCACTCATATCAGTCAACTTTAAGCCCGCATTGATTACGAATATACGTAAGCGATAGGTATTTAAATTAATTGAGGTATATTTTAACTCATTCTAAAGCCATTCGACGTGGCTTAAGGTAAGTCGTCCTGATTCGCGTTTGCGGCGGACTGCACAAGCTCTTAGAATATTAACGTTAGCATCAGCATTCGGTGTCCCGATGGGCGCATACAAATACATAAAGGAAAACTTCCAGCATTCCTACAGCGAGCGCAGCGAGGCCCTTCGAGGCAGAGTTGCGGAGTGGAGGAAGCAGGACAGCATAGTAAGGCTGCCTGGGCCAACGAATATCGCCCGCGCAAGGGAGCTCGGATACAAGGCAAAGCAGGGAGTCATCGTAGCAAGGATAAGGACAATCAAGGGAATGACGAAGCGCGAAAAGGCGGCGGGAGGAAGGAAGCCGTCCAAGAGCGGTCGTTTCTTCTCCTACAGGAAGTCATTGCAGGCGATCGCTGAGGATCGTGCTGCGCGCGTTTACACTAATTCTGAAGTATTAAATTCATATTATATCGGGGAGGACGGAAAGTTCCGCTACTTCGAGGTCATCCTATTGGACAGGGCCCATGGTGCAGTGCTTGCGGACCCGCAGTATGCCGGCATCGCATCCATGAAGGGCCGTTCCTACAGGGGCCTTACCAGCGCCGGACTGAAGCACCGCGGAATGCGCATCAAGGGCAAGGGCACTGAAGGAAACAGGCCAAGCGTGCGCGCATCCCACAGGGGCATAAAGGTAGTATAGGTTTCAACATGCCATCAGCATCGATAACAATTGAATTGGGCAGCGGCTTCGACTACTCAGGAGTCATCGGAAAGCACCTCGAGTACCAGAACGCTGAGGCTCAGATTCAGAACTCAAAGAACGGGTTCACCACACACTTCACCGCATCGGACCACAAGGCGCTTCTCACCTCCATGGGCAGCGTGATACGCCAGCTCACGGTGGTGGACAGCGTCGTGAGGATGCTCGATGCGCAGCAGAAAAAGGAAGCGCTAAGCGCAAAAACACACAAATAGGTCTGTAGATGAGAAAAGGTTCACTGGAGTATTGGCCGCATAGGCGCGCAATAAAGCAGATGCCGCGCGTTCGCAGCACGCCTGTAGTGAACGAGGCAAGCCTGCTGAGCTTTGCGGCATTCAAGGTGGGCATGACCCACGTTATGATGACTGACGACAGCGAGTCTCCTGCAAAGGGAACCGAGGTTGCACGTGCAGTAACCGTTCTTGAGATACCGAGGATTTTCGTCTACGGGGCGCGATTCTACAAGAACTCCTACTCATCTTACAAGACGGTCGCGGGAGAGGCCTACGACATGGCGCTTGCAGCTAACGTCGGAATAAAGAAGGCGAAGAAGAATGACATCAATGCGTTCAAGAACGACTTGGCAAACATGATTGATGTCACAATGCTCGCTTACTTGGACCCAGAAAATCTCGGCTTTGCAAACAAGAAGATAATGCGCTTCGAGATTCACGTCGGCGGCAAGAACGCGACAGAAAGGTTCGGATTCATTGAGAGCCACATCGGAAAGGAGCTCAAGGTAGCGAACTTCATCAAGGCAGGAGATTACATTGACGTTTCAAGCATCAGCAAGGGCAAGGGTTGGGCAGGAGTCATAAAGAGGTTCGGAGTATCGAGGCAGTACCGCAAGGCGACAGGAAAGGTTCGCCACGTTGGTACTCTTGGAGCTTGGCACCCGCCCAAGGTTCTCTTCGGAGTCCCTCACTCGGGTCACAAAGGTTACAACTATCGCACTGAGATAAACAAGCGCGTGCTCAAAGTGGGAACGCCGCAGGAAGCAGCAGCGATCAACGTGAAGGGCGGATATGTCCGATATGGACTGATAAAGAACGACTATCTGGTCGTCGACGGAACCATCCCTGGCTCTCCGAAGAGACTCGTTAGATTGAGAAAGGCGCTTCGACCGACGGCAGGAGGAAAGCCGCCGGTGGTTAGCTACATCTCCCTGGCATCAAAACAGTGATATTAAATGGAAGCTGATATTTACGGATTGGACGGGCATGTTTCGGGCAAGATTACCTTGCCGCATGTCTTCTCTCACGAGTTCCGAGAGGACCTCGTCAGGAGGGCTCTTCTCAGCGAGCAGTCCATGGAGTACCAGCCTCAGGGACACAGCCCTCTTGCAGGACTTCACACAACTGCTATTTACGTAGGAAAGTACAGCGGATACCGACGTGGAAGGCACATGGGTATCGCCATAAGGCCTCGCCAGAAGCTCGGAGGAGGGGCAATGGGAGACGTAAGGCGTATCCCGTCTTCAGTAAAGGGAAGGAGAGCCCACCCGCACAAGGTCTGGAAGAGGCTTGAGGAGAGGATAAACAAGAAGGAGTACAACCTGGCAATTCAATGCGCGGTCGCGGGATCAGCAGACACGGCACTTATAACGCAGAGACACACATTCGACAAGAAGACACCCCTGGTAATTGACGACAAGATCGAGCACATCGCCAAGGCCTCAGAGCTTATAAAGGTTCTCGACTCGCTTGGACTTTCAGCAGACCTGGAGCGCTCACACAAGCCAACGCTCAGAAAAGGAGTTGCAAGAAAGGCGAACAAGCGCCACTTCAGGAACAGCGTGCTTATAGTTACGAAGGGAGAGAGCAAGGTCGAGAAAGCAGGAAGGAACATCCCGGGCGTCGACGTAGTCAGCCTGAACTCGCTTAAGATAAGCAAGCTTGCGCCAGGCGCAAAGCCAAGACTAATGCTGTGGAGCAAGTCCGCAGTAGAGTCGATAGAGGAACAGCTCAAGAAGGAATGATCAGATGGAAGCACTTCAATATCCAATAGCAACCGAAAAGGCGCTCAACCTGGCGGAGAGGGAGAACACGATAATATACGTCGTCTCCCTGGCTGCCGACAAGAAGGCGATAAAGAGGGACTTTGAGCAGATGTTCAACGTGAAGGTGCAGAGCGTCAACACGATGGTCTCCACAAAGAACAGCAAGCGCGCCTACATAAAGTTGAAGAAGGAGTTTCTCGCCTCGGATGTGGCGAAGAAGCTGAAATTGGTATAAGGTTAGAAAATGGGAAAACGACTAAAACAACAGCGGCGTGGTAAGGGCAGCCTGGCGTACACAAAGGCGCCAAACTACTTCAAGGCAGACGTCATGCACGTTAGTCGCAGGACCGGAAAGATAACCGGAGAGGTCATCGAGTTCATTGACGACCCTGGCCACACCGCCCCGTTGATGAAGGTAAGGTATGATGATTTCACAGAGTCAGTGCAGCTCGCTCCGGAAGGAATTAAGATAGGAGACAGAGTCCATGAGGGCAAGGGCGCAGAGATAACACTCGGCAGCGTACTGCAGCTAGGTGACATACCTGATGGAATGCCGGTTTACAATATTGAGTCAAGGCCCAACGACGGTGGCAAATTCACAAGGGCAGCAGGATCCTACTCAACAGTCATCGCGCACACGCAGAACACAGTCACGCTTTCAATGCCTTCCAAGCAGACGATCGACCTGAGCAGAGAGTGTCGGGCGGCGATCGGATCAGTTGCAGGAGGCGGAGCAAGGACCAAGCCAATCATGAAGGCGGGAAAGGCCCACTACATGAAGCACGCGGTCAACAGGACCTGGCCGGTCAACAGGGGAGTAAAGATGAACCCGGTGGACCACCCATTCGGAGGCAAGCAGCACCACAAGGGTGCCTCGAGCATGATGTCGAGAAACACGCCGCCTGGAGGAAAGGTCGGGCACATTGCGGCAAGCAGGGTAGGAAGAAGGAAGAGATGAAGCTATGGCACGTATCTACACATTTAGAGGCAAGACGGGCGAGGAGGTAAAGAAGCTGACGATGGATCAGTACCTCCAGATGCTCACCTCACGCCAGCGCCGGGCCTACAAGCGGATGGGCCTGAGCTACAAGCGCCTGGTCGAGAAGGTAAACACGGCGCAGAAGGAAGGCAGCACGAAGACAATCAAGACAGACACGCGCGAAGCGGTAATACTGCCGAGCTGGTTAGGCATGAAGTTCGGAGTTCACAACGGAAAGGAGTTCAAGGAGATGGTCATAACTGAGGAGATGCTAGGGCACAGGCTCGGCGAGTTCTCATTCACGACGAAGCGCGTACAGCACTCGGCTCCAGGAGTCAGGGCTACACGCGGAAGCAAGTTCCTAGCGGTGAAGTAATGGATTATTCGTTCAACCTCAAGACTGACAAACAGGGCATGGCCTTCGCATTGCGCAAGGACATCAACGCGAGCTACAAGCAGCTCGGCGCAGTCTGCACCGCGATTCGCTACATGCGCGCAAGCGCTGCTCTCGTTCTTCTTGACCAGATCACAAAGATGGAGCGGCCCATAGAGTTCAGGAGGCACAGCAAGCACATGGGCGCAAGGCACGAGCTCGGAGGAAAGAAGGGATCCTATCCGAGAAAGGCCGCGGCAGAGGTACGCACGACCCTCGTCAACGCGATTGCAAACGCCAACAATAAGATGATGAGCGGGGAGGAGATGATCATAATCCATGCAAGCGCCAACAAGACAAACATAGTAAGAAGGCAGCCGTCCAAGGGAGGAATCTCCTGGGGCCGCGGCATGTACGGGCAGTCTGCGATGATGCACAGCGACATCGAGTACGCAAAGATAGAGATCGGACTCGCGGACCCGACGGACAAGGCATTGACGGTTAACATGAAGCACTTCCTAAAGAAGAAGACGAACTTCTCCGACGCAATCGAGAAGGCTTCAAAGAAGAAAGAGCCGAAGAAGGTAGAGAAGAAGGCAGCGCCCAAGAAGGAGGCTCCAAAGCCGGCAGAGAAAAAGGTAATAGAGGCAACAGCAACAACGTGAGTCAATGGTAGTAGAAAGAAAATTCATAGAGGATCTAATAGTCAAGAGACGCATCTCAAAGTACATGGAAAAGGCGCTCACGAAGGCGGGCTTCTCAAGAGTCGACATCCAGAAGACGCCGGTCATAACACGTATCACTCCCTATGTAATGAACCCGGGCCGTGTCATCGGACGCGGCGGAGAGACCATTGACTCCCTGACGGCGACGATGAAGTCCAGGTTCAAGCTCGACAACCCGCAGATCAGCGTCGCCGATGTCGCGAACCCGAAGCTCGAGCCAAGGCTCGTCGCAAAGTCGATCGTCAACTCCCTCGAGAGGGGAATAAACCCGAGAAGGCTGATTCACACGGCAATCAAGGAGATAATGCAGAACGGAGCACTGGGCGCAGAGATAATTGCAAAGGGCAAGCTCGCCGCAAAGGGCGCACGCGCAAAGAAGATGAAGGTTAGATTGGGTTACCTTCCTAAGTCTGGAAATTCAACTAGGTTCGTGGATGAGGCAAAGGTAGCTGCCTATCCAAAGTATGGTGCAATCGGAATTACTGTCCGAATAGTGCAGCCAGGAACGAAGTTCCCTGACCGCGTAGTCAAGCAGGTGGCGATACCTAAGAGCATCGCGGCTGCAAGCGTCAGCAACAGGCCTCCACAGGACGGCCTGTCTGCACCTATTCACAGGGCTCCACCCAAGCCGGCTGCATAATTGTGCTGGAAAATTAAAGTTTCTCAGCGACAGCCCTACCCTGGTCGGTTACGGAAAGAACCCTCTTCCGCATTATTCCCTCCTGCTTTTCTTCAACCAGTCCGGCTCCTTTCAAGTAGAATATACACCACTCTGGCGAGTGCTTCGAGCTAGTCTTTGCGATTGCTTTCTCAATAGCACCGCTCTGGGCTTTATCCTTCTTCAGAAGGTTCAGGACCTCTTTTGTAGCGCCTCCGAGCTCTCTCACTATCACTATCTGGTCATTAATCTTCAGGGCGTCCGGCAGCTCCCCGTCTTTGCTCCACTCCTTGAGCAGCTTGATAAGCTCTTTGTAATCCTCATCCTTGCCTTTCTTGGCCTCAACCTCTTTGGCGTGCTCCTCGCAGAGGTAGACGTGCCCGAATCCAGTTACCCTTATGAACGTTTCACCTACCCTGTAGCGGCCATAGAGCATGTTGCAGATATCGCAGCAGGCGAGCCCCAGCTTAACAGTCTCATCCTTTGCTCCCGGAGGGATTTCTCGTGTCTTCATCATCGGGATGCCGCTGATCCGGTAGATCATGTTGCATTCTGTGCACAGGGCCATTACGTCCCAGGAGTACTGATGGGGTATCTCCTGGTGCACTTTCATGGTCACTGGAGGATTGGTATTTGTTGCAACCGTGACGCTAAGGTCGGGTTTCTGGACGTAATAGGCGCCCTGTTCGGTGTCCTTTAGGCAGAACGGGCAGCGCTTTATGATGGATTCGAAGCGCACCATGTGGAACTTCTTCAGCTCTGATACTATTGCCATCTAAACACTATAATAGGGCAGAAATGAACTAAATAGGTTCTTCGTGGGCTTCGATCTCTTTTTCGAGATGCCACGAAGCTCCCCCAATTGGGCCGCATAGAATAACTGAAGAGCAACTCACAGCATGGTGCATCTCACGTTGAAATATTTCACTCTTCTCAGGGCTCAGTTTTCTAATTGATGCGAGCCTTAAAATGTCAGCTTGCCGTTCCTCGTAACCTCCTCCGCCCTCAAAGCACAAGCGACTGGCAAGTTGCCTAAGCTCCCGGACCGCCTTGGTTAATGAGAACTCATTCTTTCCCACCACGTGTGCAGCTATCATGATCTTCTTTGACCCGTCCGATTCTGCTGGATCAAATAGGATTTCCCTCAAACGTGAATCATCTATCATTATCCTCGCAAATTCTTTTATAAAATCAGCTCTCTTCTCAGGGGCTATCCTACCTTCGACTCTCTCCCCTTCAACTATGCCTGGAAAACGCTTTTGATACCTTAACGCGAGTGCCAATGCTCTCCGTTGATCGGTGTTCTTCATGACTGACACTGGCATCTTTTCACTAAGGCACTTATCAGTCAAGCCAGATATATAAATGGACTAGGTAAATAAAAAAGAAAGAGAAGTGAAAGGGCAGAAGCCTGCCCTCCACTGCATTATAATTAAAACAGGCTGTTCTCCATGCTCATGGCTTCAGCGCGTTCCTGCCTTCTTGACTCGCCGAACTTCGCCTTTACTCCTGTGACCACTGACATGACCTGCACCTGGTCTCCCAACTCCGGAAGCAGTCTTGCGCCGAAGATGACGTTCGCGTCGGACGCCATGGCTGAAGTTACGCCCTGGCCTATTCGGGTAGCCTCGCTTATGGAGAGGTCTGTGCCGCCGGTCACGTGTATGAGCGCGCCCTTTGCCCCTTCGTAGTCCACGGTCAGTAGAGGGTGTGCCAAGGTCGACTTTATGGCCTTTTCGACTCGGTCTGAACCATGCCCTGTGCCGATGCTTATGACAGCGGTGCCGGTGTTCCTGACGATGTTCCTCAGGTCAGCGAAATCAAGGTTGATCAGGCTCGGGAGCGTTATCGTGTCCGCTATGCCCCTCACGGCATTCCCGGTCACGTTGTCCACTAGCTCGAAGGCCTTCTCGATCGGTAGGTTCGGCACATAGCCCAACAGCAGGTCGTTCTCAATGACTATCACCGAGTCTGCCTGCTTGTTCAGCTGCTCTATGCCCCACTCCGCCTTCAGCTTCCTGCTCCTTTCAAGCGCGAACGGGTAGGTTACGGTTGCAATGGTGGTTGCGCCCAGCTCGCGTGCGATCTTCGCTACGACTGGTGCGCTCCCTGTCCCTGAGCCCCCTCCCATGCCTGCTGCGATGAAGACCAGGTCGTAGCCCTCAAGAGCTGCCTGGATGGCGTCCTTGCTGAGCTCAGCGCACTTCTGACCCACTTCAGGATATCCTCCAGCCCCGAGGCCATTGGTTATCTCCTTTCCCAGCAGGATCTTCTTGTGCGCCTTGATCATGTTCAGGTGGCCTACGTCCGTGTTCATGGCTATCGTGTCGGCGCTCTTGATGCCGTTCGTGAATAGCCTGTTGATCAGGTTGCTTCCCTGTCCCCCACATCCCACGACCGCCACCCGGGGGGTGAACGCGTCGTAGTCGAACTCTTGGGCCATCAGATCATCTCTATGTTTCCAAAGGTGAGCTCCTTCTTCTTCTCCTCGAACTTTCCGAGGATGCTTGAGCCGCTTACTCCGGTGACTATGGCGACGATCTCGAGCTGGCCCTCATAGCCAGGGATGATCCTTGCGCCCCACTTGATGTTCGCCTTAGGGTCCATCTTCTCTGTGATGACCTCTCCGGCCTTGATTGCATCGCCCAGTGACAGGTCCGATGCGCCCGAGATGTGTATCAGCGCGCCCTTTGCGTTCTCGAAGTCGACGTCGAGCAGCTTGTTCTTGACCACGGCCTCTGCCGCGGACTGAACCTTGTCGTTGCCCTTGCCCATTCCCACTGAGATGAATCCAACGTCTCCGCTGCCCATGATCGAGCGTACGTCTGCGAAGTCGATGTTGATCAGGCTTGGCTGGGTTATCGTCCAGACAAGTCCGCCGATCGCCTTTGCAAGTATGTCGTCTGCAACTCCGAACGCCTCGTTCATCGGCAGGTTAGGCACCAGCTTTACCAGCCTGTTGTTGTCAAGGATGATGACGCTGTCCGAGTGCTTCCTCAGCTCCTGGATTCCCTCTTCGGCCTTTACCTTTCTGACTCGCTCAAGGTCGAACGGGTATGTTACCATGGCCACTACTATGGCGCCCTGCTCCTTTGCAATCTGTGCTACCACGGGGATTGCCCCAGTGCCGGTTCCGCCTCCCATTCCTGCGCACAGGAATACGAGTTGCGCCCCATAGAGGACCTCCTCAATCTGTTGCCTGTCAATTTCGGCAGCCTTTGCGCCCACTTTCGGGTCGCCTCCAGCTCCGAGTCCGCGTGACAAGCTCTTTCCGATAAGTATCTTCTTGATCCGGTCGTCTAGCATCTTGAAGTGCTGTACGTCCGTGTTTATCGCAACGAGCTCGGTGCCCTTTACACCAAACTTCACCAGTCTGTTGACCGTGTTGTTTCCACCGCCTCCCACTCCCACAGTAACTATCTTTATCTGTGGAGAGAAGTTGACGCTGCTGTTGTCTACACTACCACTGCTTTTTCCCAATAGGTCCGCCGTAAAGTCTACCATTTGATCGCCTGTGAAAATATAATAGCTGATATATTTATATACTTTATGCTCAGGGCATAGTAGTGGAACTCTCCAAATTCAGAAAAAAATTATTTTGTTTGGCCCAAAATAAAATCTTTGCTTAAATACTAAATCTAGCTTTAGAACTTTCAGAATGTGAAATTGTCGACGTAAAACTAGAGTTTGTGAGATTTTCTGACAATTTTGCAGAAAAATATGGAAAAAGCAAACCGTAAATCATTTATAAAAATATTTTCAAGCAGCAACAAAAACATGCATTTTGATAAAATTAATTTGGGCCTAAAATTATTTTTCTTCAAGCTTTTTCTTCTTTTGGGCGGCAAACATCTCCTTTATCTCCTTTGTGCTCGTTGCATCCTCAGCTTTCTTGTCCCTAAAGCCGTCGCTGATGATTCTCGGGAACCTGAGCGCGTAGCCAGGCTCATCCTGGTCATCATAATTTTCCTTTCCGCACATGTGCATCGGGGAACGCGTTATCTCGTCCGCCCTGACCTCGACAACATGGACCGGATTAACCCAGACATCGGGCTCCATTGTCGAGACAACTCTGGCTGGTTTTGTCTTTGACTTTATCACCTTAAGGGAGTTCTGGAAAAATTTCATCTGCTCCTCAGTGAAACCAGTCCCAATCCGGGTTATGCTTTCGAAAACATCTCGCTTTTCGTTGTAAACTGCCGCAAGAAGCCCGCCAAAGCCAAATTCTGTTCGCGCCCCCTTCCCTAAATAATAACCAATGATTACCAGGTCAACCGTATCGGAAAGCTCGCCCCTGTAGCTCCTCTTCATCTTTATCCAGCTGAACTTTCTTGCGCCAGCAATGTAATTTGAATTGGGATCTTTTGCCATCAGTCCCTCAAGCCCGCTGCCGATGTACTTGTCGAAGTATCTCTCCATCTGTTTTGGTTTTGTCACAAGGGTTCTCTCGGTTTGCTGCAGCGTGTCGCCTTTCAATATTTTTTCAAGCGACTCCCTCCTTTTCTCATAGCTTTTTTCAATGTAGCTTTCCCCATTCAGATACATCAGATCGAAGCAGAAAAGATGCACGGGAAACTCCTCGCTCTTCTCTTTTACGTCGTACTTTCGCCTTCTCTGTATCGTCTCCTGGAATGAGTGGAACTCTCCGGATACTTCATCGTAGGAGATAATTTCTCCTTCAAGAATCGCATTTTCTATCCTAAGATCCTTTAAGGCCGCCTTTGCGATGTCCGGAAACATCATGGTCAACCTCTCAAGATTTCTTGAGAAAATCTCTACTCTCTTTGCTTTGGCGTCCATGTGCACTTGTGCTCTCAAACCATCATATTTGGGTTCAACAAAGCACCGGTCTTTCATGCGCTCCATTATCTCCTCAAACGTGTTCGCGCGCTCGGCCAACTCCGGCCTTATCGGGCTGAATAAGGTAACACCGAACTTTTCAATCCCTGGCATCCCTTTTGTCGCAAGTACCTCGCCAACCCGACCCAAATCGCTGCAAAGATTGTAAGCGGACTCGAGTTTTACCTTTGCCTCCCTGCTTCCGGTGAACGCCTTTGCAAGCGCCTCAAGTATTGTTGCATCTCCCAGTCCAAGTCGCAGTTTTCCGAGAGCAAAACGGGTTATGTAACGGGCCTCTACAGGGGTTGAGTGCGCAAGAAGCCCTGCCAGTTTCTTCAGCTTGGAGTCTTTGCTTCCCTCTCCCGATATTTTTGCTATCTCCTGCATCGAGTCGAAGACTTCCTGGATGTGCAGCCTCGTTTTGTCCATGCTCCTGAGCTTGGTCTTTCCCACCAATGCCTCTGCGCTGCTTCCCAGGTCGCCGCTCTTCTTATAAAGTGCGTGGACCTCGTCCACGGTGTAACCGGTTGCAATGCCAATCGCCTGCTCGGCCAGCTTTTCTGCTATCCCGATCTCGACGCTCTCAAAAGGGGGCGCTAGTATCCCCTGGGTGGTGTAGACCAGGGCGCGGATCTCCTTCTTGTCAGCCTTGGCGAGGAGCTCGGCCATCAGGTCTATCATTGAAAGCCTTGAGCTGACAGCCTCCAACTTGTCATAATACGCTGCGGTATCGGCGAACAGCATCAAATTCACACAGAATCTTTTCCAACACTAAACTATTTAGTCATGTTTTTATTAGTTCCCATTTATATAGTCCTGTTGTGTGTGCGGATGGCTGCTGATGAAAACGTAGTGACTGGCATAGACACGCTCTTCAAGTACGTAAATGAGAGGGGCGAAACAGACATCCCGGCACTGGCGGGAGCCCTGGGCGCCAGCGAGCAGACGATCCAGAGCTGGTCCACCGTCCTCGAGAAGTCCGGGCTGGTGAAGATAACCTACAAGCTCGGGAAGATGTACGTCTCGCCGCTCACCGAGTCGATAAGGGCGTCCGAAGTCAAGGCGGGCGAGACCACCACCGTTGTCACGGCAGAGCCGGTAAGGTACGAGAAGCTTACCGCCGAGGAGGTCGACAAGCTCAACCAGGTAAAGAGCTCCATCCTAAACGATTCAATAGTCATCCAGAACCGCGCCGCAGACCAGCTGGAACCGCAGATAAAGGCGCTCCGAAACTACATCTCCCAGATGCAGAAGGAGTTCAAGGACAAGTCCGCAGAGTTCAAGAGCTACACCGCCGAGCTGAACGCGTTCCGCGCTGAGGCGAACAAGAGCTTCGAGAGCATAGGCAGCTCCAGGCAGAGCCTGGACAAGCTCGTCTCAGAGCTTAACATCGTGCCGGGCACGGCGCAGAGCCAGGAGAGCATAGTGAACAACCTGGACACGATCTCGAAGAACACCGAGGCGCTCATAGAGGACATCAGGAGCAAGGCCTCGGGCATGTCCGGCTTCACCGACGAGATGATCCGGCAGTTTGAGCAGAAGACCAGCGAGGAGAGGAAGAAGCTGATCGCGTTCTCGGAGAGCGTCAAGGAGGAGAGCAAGCGCCTGGACGCCTTCTCGCAGACCGCCGAGCAGCAGCTCTCGACCTACAAGAAGGAAGCCGAGGCGTACAAGAGGAGCTTCGAGAAGTACCTCTCCAGGGCGTCCAAGGACCGCGAGACGTTCATCGACCGCTACACCAGGGCGCAGAGCAGCATAGACGCGCTCTACGGCAACGCCTCAAAGAAGTTCAACAGCCTCGACCTGATGCTCTCCAACCAGGCGGTGGAGCTCAACAAGGTAGGCTCCGTGGAGCAGAAGCTCGATGAGATGCGCCGCGGCGTCGATGAGATTGAGAAGCAGAAGGAGCAGCTCAAGAAGGAGCTGGACCTCTTCTCCAAGCAGCTTCAGGAGCTCAGCAGGTCGAAGAAGACCGGAGCCGACAAGGGCCGGCTAGTGCGCGAGATAGACGAGAAGACCAAGGGGAACGCAAAGAAGCTCAAGGAGCTCAACGCCAAGCTCGGAGTGACCAGCGAAGAGCTTGCGGACATCGTTCCGCCGGCGCCAGCGAGGAAGTGAGCTGAATGCCAGAAAACACCGAAATACTCAAGAAGTACGAACTCGATGCGAACGGGATGAGGGTGCAGGTAGAGATCTCGAAGAGCGAGGACTACGTGCCGCAGTACACGGTGACCTTCCCGGGCATAGGCGACGCCACAAAGCTGCTGCTGCTCTCGCTGCGTCCCGAACTTCTCTCGCTCGTGCCGATCGACCAGACCCGCGTCGAGGACCAGAAGTACATACTCGAGCTCAGCTCAAAGTACGCCAAGGCAGCTGTCCCGGTGATAGACAAGTACCTTCCCGGCACCCCCGAGGCCTCGCGCAAGGTGCTGATCTCATACCTTACAAACATGCTGCTCGGCCTGGGCGACATGGAGGTCCTCCTTGCGGACTTCGACCTGGAAGAGGTCGTGGTCAACACCGCGCAGGAGCCAGCCTGGATATTCCATAACACCTACGGCTGGTGCAAGACCAACATACAGATAAGGACCGAGGAGGACATCTACCAGATCTCGGAGCAGATCGGCAGGCGCGTCGGCAGGGAGATAAGCAACCTGGTCCCGATGATGGACGCCGAGTTGCCTGACGGCTCCAGGGTAAACGCAACGCTTTATCCCATCTCGGCGAAGGGCAACACGATCACCATAAGAAAGTTCTCCAAGAACCCGTGGAGCATGACCGCGCTCGTCGCGAACAAGACCATCTCCAGCAGCATGGCGAGCCTCATCTGGCTTGCGATACAGAACGAGATCAGCCTGCTCATCTCGGGTGGGACGGCCAGCGGGAAGACGAGCTTCCTAAACGCGATGAGCATCTTTATGCCCCCGAACCGGCGCATCGTCTCCGTAGAGGAGACCAGAGAGCTCACGCTGCCGAGCTTCCTCCAGTGGGTGCCGATGCAGACGAGGCAGGCGAACCCGGAGGGCAAGGGCAAGGTGGAGCTGTACGACCTCATGATCAACGCGCTGCGGCAGAGGCCGGACCTGATGCTCATCGGCGAGATAAGGGTCAAGACCGACGCCGAGACGCTGTTCGAGGCGATTCACACCGGCCACGCGGTGTACGGCACAGTCCACGCGGACAGCGCCCAGGACACCGTGGTCAGGATGACGAACCCGCCCATAGGCGTGCCCAAGATCATGCTCAACTCCATAGGAGGCATAGTCTCCCTGTTCAGGCACCGCAGGCTCGGGATCCGCAGGCTGTTTGAGTTCGGCGAGGTGACCGCATCGGGCGACGTCTCGGTAATAAAGAGATGGAACATGCGCGCAGACACCTTCTCGGACGTGTCTGAGCTGTCCAGGCTGGCGCAGACGATCTCGCTCTACGGCGGCTACACCCCGGAGGAGATAAAGCAGGACCTCGCGGAGAAGAAGTCCGTGCTCGACTGGATGGTGCAGAACAACGTGGTCAACGTGGACATCTGCGGCAACATCGTTGCGCAGTACTACCGCAACAACTCGAAGATGCTCGACATAGTGAAGAACAACGTCGCCTTCACCCCCGACCTGTTCAAGTGATGGTGAAAAATTGGCCGAGCTCGAACCAGATTATCAAAAAATGCTTGATGCGCTCAACAGGACCGACGCCTCGATGCAGGAGTCGATGCTCATAGACACGAGCGGTGCGATAGGCGAACAGGTCCTGACATCCGACTACAACTACGACGACGCGCTCCGCTCGATAGCAAAGTTGACGAGCATGGAGCAGGTCCAGAAGGAGCAGAAGGAGAGGGAGCAGAAAGAGGCCAAGGTTGCCCAGGTGGAGGCGAAGGTCGCCCGCGCGGGCCAGATGGTTGGGAGCGCAAGCTCATCCGCATTCACCAAGGAGCTGGCCCTGGCGAAGCAGGAGTTCGGCCGGCTCTCCGCCCTCGCACGCAGGGAGTATGAGGCGCTTGTGGAGGATGCGCTTGTTTTCACCGCGAAGGACTCGGTTCTGGTATCGCTTTCGCTACAGGACCAGATCTCGGAGCTCGAGAAGATCAACCTGGGCATGGACGAGAACGCCTTTGACGAAGAGAAGATGCGGATAATAAGGCAGGAGGTCTTCACACTTTACAGGATCTCAAAGCATGCAAAATCCCCGCCGGAAGCGAGCGAGTTCGTGGCGATGCGCGACAAGCGCCTGACGGAGCTGAAGCAGAAAATAGAGCTGATGGCCGGGCAGAGTCCGGTCCTGATTCAGCAAAATCAGCAACCGACCCCTTTATAAAGTATTTTCTTTTATAGTAATAGGGCGATGCGATCGGCGCTTTTTTCAGTGCCCGACGCAAACAGCTCAATGTGGTAGTTTTGGACGCGCAACAAGCTGCAGGAACCTCGGCAGGGCAGTCTGGCCCGGTGGGCTACACCAAGCCGAAGAAGTTTCTTGGCTTCAAGATCCGATCCAAGCCGATCTATGCGGGAGACGCGAAGCCGCTCAAGCCCTCAAAGCCCGTACCGGAGCCGAAGCTTAGGACGCAGCCCGTGCCAAAGGCCGCAGCCGCACCAGCACCTTCCCCAAGGCAACAGGCCATGAGGCCTGCGCCCAGGAAGATAAAATATTTCCTGAGGATAGCCACGAACAAGAAGGGGCTTGATGATGCGCTCCGAGAGATAAACCTGAAGAGCGAGCCCTACGCCTTCGTAAAGCGCATGGCGATGTTCGCCGTCCTACTCGCCGTAGCGCTCGGCATAATAACCACCTACGTGTTCACGCTCCTCAACCTCAGCTTCGCAGTCAGCCTGGTCCTGGGACTGGTCTGCATCCTCGCATTCTACAACATCCTATTCAACAAGTTCATCAGCTACCCGATCGCGCGCAGCAACCAGATCGGCAAGGCGATAGAGCGCGACATTCTGTTTGCAACCCGCGACCTGGTCATAAGCATGAGGTCGGGAATGCCGCTCTTCAACGCGATGACCGCGGTGAGCACCGGCTACGGCGCGGCGAGCCAGGAGTTCGTCAAGATAGTCTCGCTCATCCAGCTCGGCTCCCCGATCGAGCAGGCGATAGAGGAGGTCACGGAGAAGAGCCACTCAAAGACGTTCAAGAGGATCATGCAGCAGGCGAGCCTGAGCATAAGGGTGGGTGCGGACGTCACCGGCTCGCTCCAGAGCGTGGTGGACGACATCATGCAGGAGCGCGTGATCGAGCTCCGCCGGTACGGGCAGAAGCTGAACGCGCTCGCGATGTTCTACATGCTTTTCGGAGTAATCTTCCCGAGCATGGGCGTTGCCATAGCAGTCATCATGTCCACGTTCATCAGCCTCTTCACCGTCGACGCCACGACCCTCATCTTTGTCATAGTCGGAATAGTCGGCCTTCAGGCGGTCTTCCTTAACCTGATAAAGAACTCGAGGCCCATCTTCAGCACGTGATACCATGGCAATCTCATTCGAACAGCTGATTTCAAGGGGCCTGGTGCGGTTTATCTCGCAGGAGCTCGACCTTTCGGGAGTGAAGATGGGCGTAAACGCCTTCATCAGGATCGCCATCGTCCTCGGCCTCATCATTTTCGTGGGCGCTGCGTTCGCCTCGTTCCTGTTCCTGGGCCTCAGCTACATACTCGCAGTCGCCTTCGGCATACTCCTGGCGCTGCTCTACGAGACCTCCCTCTACGCCATACTCGAGTACCGCATAGACCAGAGGAGGTCCTTCGTCGAGAGCATCCTTCCGGAATACCTGCAGCTCACCGCGGCGAACATCCGCAGCGGGGTCTCGCTCGACAAGGCGCTCATAGGCTCCGCAAGGCCCGAGTTCCTGTACTTCAAGGATGACGTGCTCCTGATGGGCAAGCAGCTCTACTCCGGCGAGACGATGCAGAACGCGCTCGCGAACCTTTCCGCCCGATACCGCTGCAACTCTCTCAAGAGGACCACGCGCATGATGTCCGAGGCGCTCCGCTACGGCGGCGGGATGGCGGACATACTCAACCAGATCTCGAAGGACCTCCGCAACCAGCTCACAATCCAGAAGGAGATCTCGGGCCAGCTCTTCATGTACACGATCTTCATCACCTTTGCGGCGGTGGTGGCCGCGCCGGTGCTGTTCGGCCTGACCAACAAGATGATTTCGATAACGGACACGATCTGGGGCCACATACTCCAGCAGGGCAACGGCGGCCTCGGCGCGATAACCCAGAGCTCCTCGCTCTCGTTCCTCAAGCCGCACCCGCCGACGGTCCAGCCCGCCCAGTACAACCTCTTCTCGCTCGTCGCCATCGTGATTGTCAGCGGGATGAGTTCACTGATAGTGTCAGCCATCTCCTCCGGCTCGCTTATCAAGGGGCTTCGCTTCGTGCCGCTCTACATCGTGCTGAGCCTCGTGATCTTCTACGTTGTGTCAGCGGTCTTCGGCTCGATACTCGGCTCAGTTACTGGAGGAGTCTAAAATGATAGATTTGTTCTCCTTTCCTATGATTATACTTTACGCATTGCTGTTCGGAATAACGATGAAGATTGCTGATCTTCTGGACGAGCATGGATTGAAATGGTTTAAAGGCAGCGCCCTGCTTTTTGGTCTTCTTGAAGGTCTGGTGGCAGTATTACTTGTATTAAGTAACACCTTGATTGCCAACATTTTACTCGCTATGACCCTCGCATTTATCATAAGGAACAGACTTGACTATCTGAATCATCAGGTTGCAGCCTCGATAATTATAATCGCCTTTCTGTTCTCACAAACCTTCAACCCTATATTATTTTTAGTATTCTACTTTGTATTTTTGATTTTTGGCTCATTAAAAGATTACGTTGGGGACGTCGTAAAGACAAAGAAAAAGATTGTGAACCTACTAACCGAGTCAATGCTGTATTATCCAGTCCCGACATTCATCTATTGTCTGTTTTATGGAAACTGGATTGTATTCGGAGCGTTTCTTAGCTACACATTAGCCTACGATTTAACAAAATATGTTTACAAGAAGAAAGGATACAAGTAACTAACCTTATTCTTTAAGTTCGGTTAGCCTATGCCGAAAGTGGTATTTGTCCACACCCTTATGGTCATCGTTGCGGGAATCCCGCCTATCACCACCGGCTCGTTGAGGACCTGGATGGAGACGGGGTTGTAGAGCACCGGGTTCCTCCCAATCGTGATGTTGAAGCTGCTGCTCCCGATGTTTATGTAATAATCGTAGCCAACACCGAGAAGCGCCTTGGTCTCCGAGTAATTTGCATTCGCCATCGAGGCGAACGTCATTACCTTATTGTAGGAGAGCCCGCTGTTGCTCAGGTTGCCGAAGCCCACAGTCACGTTGCTCCAGGTGATCGTGTTCGTGGTGTTGATTGCGGCATCCCAGTTTGTCGGCTGGCCCGGAAGCAGCAGGCTAACGCCCAGGTTCTGCATCTGCCACTGCATTATGTTTACGCTGCTGCCATAGGAGAGCGAGAACTGGCCGCTTATGGTTATCCACGCATACAACAGTATTATTATGGAGACCACGAAGATGACGATGGCGAAGATCATATCGAACGACCAGAACTGCGCTTTCATCGAAACATCCTACTTTTTATTAAAGGCGATTATTAATATAAGCATATCTCAACGAATCCCGTGATTGCCTGAACAAAACCGCGTATGCAAACAGGGTCCTTGACCTGCTCCTGGAGCGCTACAGCGACAAGCTCCACACCGAGCTTAGCCACAGGAACAGGACCCAGCTTCTCGTCGCCATAATGCTCTCGCCGCAGTGTACGGACAAGCAGGTCAATGTGGTCACGACAGAGCTGTTCAGGAAGTACAAGACCTTCTCCGACTACGCGAATGCGGACCTGCGCAAGCTCTCAAGAGATATAAGTGGACTGAACTACTACAAGACGAAGGCGCGCCACGTAAAGCGGGCTGCAAAGATGATTATTGACGTTTACGGCGGCGATGTCCCCCGCACCATCCCCGAATTGATGGAGCTGCCCGGCGTGGGAAGGAAGGTTGCGAACGTAATGCTCAACGAGGGCTTCGGAATCTCAGAAGGAATAGCCATAGACACGCACTGCATAACCGTAACCCAGAGGCTAGGATTCACTCGTCACAAGGTTGCAGACAAGATAGAGAAGGATTTGATTAAAATAATACCCGAGGAGAGATGGAAGGTTACCTCCAACCTACTTATCGCGTTAGGTAGAGATACTTGTACGGCTAGGACAAAATATTGTGAAAGATGCGTACTAAAAAATATCTGTCCTAGCAGTACAGAAAAGTAATTAAATTACCGTGGCTTAATTAAAAATGAGCGCGATTTCCTATTGTACGACTTTATCTCTTTCGCTTCCAGATGCTTGTTTTTCTCTAAAAATTCGTTAAACGATTTGTATTCTCCCATTCCCTTTACATCAAGGTCGTTTAATTTCCAGTCGTCAAAACAGAGGATTGCCTGTTCTGTAAGCAACGGCCCAATGAAATCAAGCACAGCCTTTGATGAACTGTAAGTGTCACAATCAATAAATGCGATCCCGATTTTCTTTATGCCGAATTTACCAATTGTTTCTTTGTTAAGCGTTTTGTTGTACCATCCTTTTATCCAATTGATCTTGCTCGGGTCAATCTCCTTTCTCCTTAAGCAGTCCTGCATCTTTTCAAAAGAGCAGGTGTAGAAACCTTTCTTCCAAACCCCGTCATCCTCCTTCTCTGCACCTTCAGGGAGACCCTGAAATGCATCAAAACCAAAGAATCTTGTCGAATTGATGCCTAAACTTTTTGCAGTCAGATACATGCTTGACATCGAGGAACCATTGAATACGCCAAATTCAAGATAATCCCCTATCTCCTTCCCTTTGACATCCTGAAGTTTCTTTATGCATTCAGCGAAAAATGATTTCAGTTTATCCGGAGGAACCAGGTTCACGCTGCATATATCTTCAACATACCCTGTGGTCCACGGAGATTTTGGAACAGGAAAAAACTTTCTGAAAGTTTTTTTTAGAAATAATTTGAATTGAGTTGTACCTAAAACTCATGCCAATCAGGCCGCATCAATGCTTTCTTGAGGGTAGCCCAGGTCGAGAAGCGCCTTCTTCACCGCATCCTTGTGCTCGCCCTGAAGCTCGATCATCCCGTTCTTTGAGGTTCCGCCGCAGGCTAGGATATGCTTCAATTCCTTTGCGGTTTTCTCCATCTCGTCGCCAGACAGACCCGACACTACGGTCATGTATTTTCTGAACTTCTTCTTCTCGGTGTAGACCTTTATGCGGCGGTTTGTCTCTTTGTTAAGTACATCGCATACGCAGATCTCCTTAGGGAGACCGCACTTTGGACAGATATCAGGCATTAGGCTGCCGCACCTCTTTCGTTAAGCAGGGTTAGTATCTTCGCTGTCGTCCTCCTCATCTCGCGAAGCTTTATCTTCTTGCTGGAGACTCCTGTGGAGACCACCTTCCTTTTCTCTATGCTCGTCTCTAGGCTCAGCTCCTTGAGCTTGGCCTTCAGGGCATCGGTTGACAGGGGTCTAAGTTCCTTAATTCTCATAAGTATCAATTATATTACGTCAATTAAATATATAAGCCTTATTCGTTTCTTTGGTTTGCAACTCATGCCGGTATGAACGTTCGCGCTGGAACTCTTATTATTTCTGCCCCTGTCCTGATAAGAGCCTTGAACGGGTTTTCTTCTCCACGAAGAACGCCACTGTCTATAACGCCACCTAATTTCGTGTGCGTTGAGATATACCCCCCAAATATCTTCACATTACCCTCTACAAACACACCTCCATCGATTATGCCTCCAAAGAGCAGAGCGTTGCCTCCGACCCATCCATACCTGACTTCCGTGTTTCCCAGCACCCGTGCATTGTCTTTTATCCAGGCCCAGCCGTCAACCAAGACCTCTCCTCCTACCTTCGCGCTTCCCTCCACCCTTGTCCCTTTCAGTCTGGCATTCTGAAAAACAACAGAGTTTCCCTCGATCCAGGCGTTTATTGCATGTGCCGTATCAAGAAGTCTGCCATTCTCGAAAACACAGGTTTCTCCATACGCCTTTGCATTCCCGCCAACCCATGCGTTTCCATCGTGAGAAAGATTCCTCTCCGACTCTAGAAATCCCCCCATATCGCCCTCCCTGACGCCTTTGAACGAGCGAACTGCCTGTATTCTATAAAGGGTGCGGTCCTTGCCCTGAAAATGCTCGTTTTCAAGGATCCGGTACTTCGTCTGGGCCATAGCATCGGAATAGTTGACATTTAATCAGATATATAAAGCTGCAGATGTTTGTCCGTCCAAAATCTGCCAACATTGCAGTCGCTAACCACTAATGAACATTTAAATACCTTTTTGTGCAAATTACTAGTACCTTATACTCCCGAATGCAATTGCGTTCGTTGGCGTTCTGGTAATGAGGCCCGTTGGCCGAACCCAAAGATAGATGATTAACGTGAGTGACCTTAACAACGACCTTAGACTCGTGATAGACACCGGCAAAGTCACGTTTGGCAGTCGCGACGTCATGAGGTACATCAGCAATGCCAAGGCGCACGCAGTCGTAGTTGCAGCAAAGGGCAAGAAGGAGGTTGTCGAGGACATACTTCACATGTGCAAGGTATCTGGAATCCGCACAATCGCATTTAATGGAAACTCTCTCGAGCTTGGTGCTCTGTGCGGAAAGCCGCACTCGGTCAACGCGCTCGCGATACTCGCAGAGGGCAACTCCAACATACTGAAAGAGGAATACGCATAGGTGTATAATTGCCAAAAGGAGAATTCGCCGCAAAAGAACTTCAAAGGAAGCGCAAGAAGCAAAGGCTACTGAAGAAGTGGTGGAAGAGGAGATATTTCAAGCTGAAGCAGAAGTACGACCCGGTCGGATGCGTTCCGATGGCAAAGGCGCTTGTGCTCCAGAAGTTCGTGCTGCAGCAGAAGCAACCCCACTCGGGGCTAATCAAGTGCGTCCGAGTGCAGCTAACCAAGAACGGAAAGGTGGTAGGAGCATTCGTCCCCTACGACGGCTCGATAAACATGATTGAGGAACACGACGAGGTAACCATACAAGGGCTCGGCGGCTCGCAGCGAGGCCAGATGGGCTGCATACCCGGCCTGAAGTACAAGGTTATCGCGGTCAACGGCGCAGACATTTATCAGGTAGTCAAGGGCAAGAAGGAGAAGCCAAAGAGGTAATGTTCATGGCAGAGGAAGCTAGCGTGTCAACTGAAATCGAGAAAGTGCAGCCTGCACTACCTGTGGTCATCCCAGCTGCCGCACCGGCTCCCAAGCCTAGGCGAAGAGCCGCACCAAAGAGCGCAGAGAATGCTCCGGCAGGCGAGTCCAAGGCCTCTAACCCTTCAAAGCACCTGGCAGACGACACCGTCCTTCTGCTCTTCGGGAAGTACGACCTTTCCTCAATCCAGGTAACCGACCAGAGCATAGTAAACTACATAAAGTTCACGCGCCAGCCCTACCCGAACCTGTTCGGAAGGAGGAAGAACCAGGCCTACTACAACTCTCACATTAACATAGTCGAGAGGCTCATGAACAAGCTCATGCGCGGCGGCACCGGAAAGAAGGTCGGCGGCAAGGTGATTCGAACCGAGGGCAGGCTGCAGGGCAAGAAGCTCAAGGTCATGCACATAGTCGAGGACGCCTTCGAGTCCATACACCAGAAGACCGGCAAGAATCCGGTCCAGGTTTTCGTAGACGCGATGCAGAACGCCGCGCCGATTGAGGACACAACCCGGGTAAGGTACGGAGGAATCTCCTACAACGTCGCGGTCGGAATCAGCTCGAACCGCAGAGTGGACGTCGCACTAAGGAACATCGCACTTTCAGCGCTCATCAACGCATTCAACAAGAAGAAGACGCTCGCCCAGGCACTTGCCGACGAGATACTTCTGGCGGCGACAAAGGCGCCTGACAGCTATGCGATCAAGAAGCGCACAGAAGGAGAGCGCATCGCGCGAAGGGCAAGGTAATGGTGTTAACACATGGTAAGGAAAGAGTTCGTAGCGGAGGAAGTGGTCGGCATCATGAGGGATACCGCCAGGATCCGCAACGTAGCGATCATAGCCCACGTTCACCACGGCAAGACAACTCTTACTGACTCGCTTCTGGCCCGCGCAGGAATAATCTCCAGAGCGGTAGCTGGAGACGCGCTTTACACAAACTACGAAGCGATAGAAAAGGACCGCAGAATGACCATCAAGTCCGCAGATATCTCGCTTTCATTCCCCTACAACGGGAAGGACCACATAATCAACCTGATCGACACGCCGGGCCACGTTGACTTCGGCGGACACGTCACCCGCGCCATGCGCGCAGTTGACGGAGTGGTCCTGGTTGTGGACCCTGTCGAGGGAATAATGCCCCAGACAGAGACCGTTCTGAGGCAGGCGCTTCAGGAGCGCGCAAAGCCAGTTCTATTTGTAAACAAGACCGACCGACTGCTGAATGAGCTAAAGCTCACACCCGAACAGGCGTTCGAACGGCTTCTAAAGCTGATCCTGGACATAAACAAGCTGATCACACGCTTCGCTCCGGAAGAGTTCAAGGGCAAGTGGCAGGTGAAGGTAGAGGACGGAAGCATCTGCTTCGGTTCAGCGGTAAAGAAGTGGGCGATCTCATCCCGCATCATGCAGACCCACAACGTGACGTTCAAGGACATCTTCAAGCTTACGCAGGAGATAAACGCCGCCAAGTCGGCAGACGAGAAGGCGAAGCTTGAGGCAAAGCTCCAGGCCGACGCACCCATCGACGAGGCCTGCCTTTCCATGATGATTGAGCACCTGCCCAACCCGCAGACTGCCCAGCCCTACCGAATCAAGCACCTTTGGCACGGCGACATAGAGAGCCCCGACGGCAAGGACATGATGACCGTGAACCCGGACGGAAAGGTGAACATGGTAATCTTCGGGATAGCGAACGACCCGCACAGCGGCGAGATCGCCATCGGCCGGGTCTTCTCGGGAACGGTGCGCAAGGGAAGCAGCGTCTACTGCACCGGGATGAACGATCCGCAGCGCGTCCAGCAGGTCGGAATATACATGGGACCGGAGCGCGTGACCGTGGAGCACATCTCCGCCGGGAACATTGCGGCTTTGGTGGGCATGAAGAACTTTTCAATAGGAGACACTGTAAGCGAGGACAACATCGAGCCTTTCGAGCTGATAAGGCACTACTCGCAGCCGGTCGTGACCAAGGCGATAGAGGCGAAGGACAACCGCGACCTGATGAAGCTCATAGAGGCGATGCGCGAGCTTTCAAAGGAGGACCAGACCATCCGAATCGAACTAAACCAGGAGACCGGAGAGCACCTGGTCAGCGGGATGGGAGAGCTCCACCTGGAAGTAATCGAGACAAAGATCAGGGACAATTACAAGATAGACATAACCACCAGCGAACCGATAGTCGTCTACCGCGAGACCATCGAGTCGGAGACCAAGAACGTGGAGGGCAAGTCGCAGAACAGGCACAACCGATTCTACGTGGACGTGAAGCCGCTCGAGCCGGGCGTGCTCAAGATGATCGAGGAGGGCGAGCTCAAGGAAGGAAAGCCGAAAGGAAAGCTGCACATCGAGCCGGTCATCAAGGCAGGGATGGCGAGAGAGGAGGCGAAGGGGATCGTCTACGTCAGCAACAACAGCGTGCTTATAGACTCGACCAAGGGAGTCCAGTACCTCAACGAGGTGATGGAGCTCCTGACCCAGGCGTTCGAGAACGCGATGAAGGACGGACCTCTCGCAAGGGAGCGCTGCACGGGAATAAAAGTCTGCCTGATAGACGCAAAGATCCACGAAGACTCGGCGCACCGCGGACCTTCACAGATAATTCCGGCCATGAGAAGGCCGATCTACGCGGGTATGCTCATGTCCGGGGTAAGCCTGCTCGAGCCGAAGCAGAAGTTCACGATCAACATCCCGCAGGATTACCTTTCAGAGATCATCAGCTTCGTCCAGGGCAAGCGCGGACAGGTTCTCGACATACAGCAGGAGAACGAGCAGGCCACGGTCATCGCGAAGATGCCGGTCGCAGAGGTCATCAAGGGCTTCTCGAACGAGATCCGAGGAATAACGAGCGGAAAGGCGATCTGGTACCCCGAATATGCGGGCTATGAGAAGCTGCCCAAGGAGCTGCAGAGCCAGGTGGTGCGCGAGATAAGGAAGCGCAAGGGCCAGCCTCCGGAGCCGCCTACGGCGCAGTCGTTCCTGGGCGATTAAAGGTTTAATAATCTAGAAGTGAGATATTATGTTGAAACAGATTCATTCGGAAGGGACCATGGACCACTGGAGAAGGAATCCAACCGGAGGGCATGTGCTATCCGCGTTTCGAACCGGCGTGACCCAGGAGCGAGTCAGGCTTCAGGGAAAGGCTGGTGACGAGGAACTTAGGAAGGCAGCAAGGGATGGGCTAAGAATGCAACCGGATCCCTATGATAATACTAAACCAATGAGATGAGGTATATGGCGAAATCGTACGTGAAATTCGAAGTAACAAAGGAAGTAGCAGACAAGGCACTGGAAGCTGTAAGGCTAGCCAGGCAGAGCGGATCGATTCGTAAGGGAGTCAACGAGGTCACCAAGAGCGTGGAGCGAGGGCTCTCATCGCTGGTGGTCATCGCCGAGGACGTCGAGCCCGAAGAGATCGTCATGCACATACCCAACCTGTGCGAGCAGAAGAAGATAAACTACGTTTATGTTCCTGCCAAGCTAGACCTGGGCAAGGCGCTAGGAATGACAGTGCCGTGCTCCTCGGTCGCAATCGAGAAGCCGGGCGAGGCTGCCGCAGCGATCAAGGACGTGGTCTCAAGGACGACGGGCAGGAGCTCCGGAGCACCCGAGGCAAAGCCGGCAGCCGCCGAGGCGAAGCCGAAGGCGCCCAAGCCCCCGAAGACTGAGAAGCCTGCAGAGCACAAGCCCGCCGAAGCGAAGCAGTAATAGTGATCCAAATGCCAGAAAAAACCGAAGAACAACCGCAAGAGGTCAGAAGGCCCAGGATGGGCGCACCTGCCAACGCTCCGCCTGTTTCACAGGACGTGAAGCCGAAGGAGGACAAGCCCTTTGAGGGCTACCTGGCCGAGGTGGTTGACGTGGTCAACGCCCGCACCGGGATCTACGGCGAGATAAAGCAGGCGATGTGCAAGATCATGGAGGGCAAGGACAAGGGCCGAGTCATCCGAAGGAACGTGGCCGGGAAGATAAAGAAGGGCGAGATGATCCGCCTGCCGGACACGAGCCGAGAGGACAAGCGAATAATGGCGAAGTAACATGAAGTGCGCATACTGCCTAAAGGAAATTGAACGCGGGACCGGGTTCGCCTACGTGAAGAAGGCTGGCGGAGCGAAGTACTACTGCAGCAAGCGCTGCTACCGCTTCAACCAGGTGCACAACAGGAAGTACCGCGAGAAGGAGTAACCCTCCTCACAGGCGGAGATCCTCGCCGGGCCTGTCCCGGTTCGCCCTTAGCGTGTCCCTAATCAGCTCTTTCTCAGCCTCCGGGTTAAACCTGTCCACGAATATTCCCGCGTCCAGGATGCGGTCATCGAACCTGCCCACCATCTGCTCCTCGCCTCGCAGGATCCTTGAGGACTCGTTCAGGCACACGTAGGCATACTCGAAGAAGGTCGGGAAGTTCATCGCAGAGTTGATCTCGGTAGCTCCAAGAGCGAGGGACTGCTTGTGGCTGTCTATCCTCCCCAGTATCTCAACCTCCTCATCGTTGCCCCTGCCGCCGGCGTAGATCTTCGTCCCCTTCTCCCTCATGTGCTCGTACATCTCTATGGTCGCCAGGTTTGCGACGCCGATGGCCTCGAGTATCTCCTGGTGGTTAGAATCCGCGGCAAGCTCGATGAAGCCCTTCGCCTCCGCGTCCATCTCCTTCACGCTGAATCCCGCCACATCGTCGAATATCCTGTTGTAGTCGTAAAGGCGCGGAAGTATTCTCAGCACGGAGGCCGGCTCGAATGCCCTGCCGTTTGCTAGCGAGTCCTCAAATATCGTGTTCGAACGCTTTTGATAGGTGGAGACGAGAAGCCCGAGCCCGTCGCGCGCCTCGTGTATCCCCACTGCGAGCCGGTCGCCCCATTTTTGGCTGGTTGTTTTCTGCCTGTACAATGCCATACAAACCTAACAGGATACGGTCAATTCAGGTATATATTCGTTGCCTACAACAGATGTATGCTAAATTAGGTCGCTAAAATGCCTAAAACCGCGGAGAGGCTAATTATTGTTCATTACGGTGAGCTATGGCTCCGCGGAAAGAACCGGGGCCACTTCATCTCCATGCTCCTGAAGAACCTTGCCGAGCTGCTATCGGGAGAGGCGGTCTCCATCTCGACGATGCACGACCGGATAATCCTAACGCCGAAGAAGGGGTTCAACGAGGAAAGAGTGATGCAGAAGCTAACCCATCTCTTCGGGATCAGCAAGTTCGAGTTCTCCTACATAACGAAGCCCGAGCTAAAGGCGATAAAGAGCCTCTCGCTCAGGCTGATCTCAAAGTTCCCGAAGGGGACCACGATAAAGATACAGTCGCATCGGGCCTACAAGAAGCTGGAGTTCGATTCCAACGACGTCTACATGGCGCTGACCTCCCTGGCGAAGAAGAAAGGGCTCATAATAAGGGGAAGCAAGGGCTTTGAAAACGAGGTAAACGTAAACATAACCAGGGAGAAGGCGTTCATCAACACCAAGAGCAACAAGGGGGCCGGCGGCCTGCCGGTCGGAACCGGTAGCAAGGCTGTCATTCTTTTGTCTGGCGGGATCGACTCACCGGTTGCCGCATGGTATGCAATGAAGCGCGGCATACTTCCTGTTTACATACACTTCCACGGCTACAGCAGCAACAACGCCAAGGAGCTCTCAAAGATAAACGAGCTTGCAGAAAAACTGGGAGAGTACCACAAGCATTACAAACTCTATCTCTTCCCGGCAAACCTGTTCCAGCTTGCCGCACTCAAGTCAGGGAGCAGCGAGACGGTATTGCTGAAGTCGTTCATGCTGCACGTTGCAGACAAGATCGCGGATGCGAATAATGCGCCGGTCCTCTACACCGGGGACTGCCTGGGTCAGGTCTCTTCGCAGACCTCCCGAAACCTCCTTGCAGAAGGATACGGCGTTGAACACCCAATACTACGCCCGCTGATCGGCTTCGACAAGACAGAGATAATCGAGATAGCCAGAAAGATAGGAACCTACGACATCTCGATAAAACCTTACAAGGACGTCTGCTCGATAAACGCGAAGAATCCCAGCACCAACGTCCCGGTTGAGAGCATAAAGCAGATGCACAAAGCCTACAAGATAAAGGGAATAGTCGCAAGGACGATAAAACTCGCAAAGGTTATAGAAAAATAGTCAGCCCTTGAGCGCCATCTTGGCGAGCATTGCCTCAAGCTGTATCCTGTCGTTTGCCCCTTCCACGATCCTGAAATTGCAGTCTCCTATGTTTGAGATTATGGTTAGCTTCTTCTTGGGGTCTATCTCCATGTTGAGTGCCTCCCTGTAGCACTGCATAAGTACGTCCTCCCCACTCATCCCGTAAACAAGAACCAGTGTGTTTAGTTCAGCCCTGGCCTTTTCAAAATCTCCAGACACGGCATAGCGAAGCATCGACATCACCTCCTTGGGTCGTGCGCGTGCCGCGATATCATATACTGCAACCTCGGTTATTTTCCCGTCCGCAACCGCAGCGCTTTGCATTATATTTGTAAGTTTTCTAAGATCGCCCTCGCTCACGTAAAGAAGAGCCTCCATTGCCTTCGGCTCTATGTTTAGCTTTTCCGCCTTCGCAATCCTTTCTACATATTTCCTTGTGTCATCCGTGCTGAGCGGCTTGAACCGCAGGACCACGCACCTGCTCTGTATCGGGTCGATGATCTTGCTCGAGTAGTTTGCGCTGAGTATGAATCGCGTGGTGGCCGAGTACTTCTCCATGGTCCTTCTCAACGCGTGCTGCGCTTCCGGAGTGAGCGCATCCGCCTCGTCCAGGAAGATTATCTTTACAAGTCCTCCGGAAAGCGGAATAGTCCTTGCGAACTCCTTCACCTTGCCTCTCACTACTTCTATTCCCCTGCTATCCGATGCATTAAGTTCAAGGAACGCGTCCCTCATGCTCTCCCCGTAGAGCTCGTTAGCCATCGCTATGGCCGAAGTGGTCTTTCCCACCCCGGCTGGCCCGGAGAAGATCATGCTCGGGAAGCTCTTCAGCTTCACGAAGGCGTGGAGCTTGTCAACAATCGCTTCCTGGCCTATGACTTCGTCTAACCTGGCGGGTCGGTACTTCTCTGTCCAGGAAAGCTCTATGCTGCTCATAAGACACACTCACCAAAGTATGTGTGCTAATTATTGGCGTGTAAAGATATAAAAATCTTCGAACTTTTTACGTGCTATCCACGAACTCTTTCAGGTATTCGGCGACCTTCTCGGGGTTTGTGTAATGGGGCGTATGCTTTGCGCCCTTTATGAACTGCAGCTTGCTGCCCTTTATGTATTTGTTGAACATCAGCCCGAACTTTGGGTCTATGACCGCATCGTTTTCTCCCCATAATATGAGCGTCGGCCTCTTTATTTTCTGGAGATCCCCCTCATCGAGCATGTGCTCGCTGAACTCGTCGGCCAGGATGCTTTTCGTGACGTGCTCCTTCGCCCCCAACGCAAGCGCCTTTCTCAGGAGGTCCTTCTTGTACTGTTCGCGCTGCACGCTCCCGACTATCTCGTCAAAAAACGCGGAGAGCCCGTTCGAGTCCTCCACTATCAGGCCCCTCACATCCTTATTTATCGTTGCATAGGAGGCCGCCAGCCAGCCGCCGTAGGAGTGGCCCAGGATGTAAAAATCCGAGAGGCCTTCGGCCCTGATGACCACATCTATGCACTTCCTCTGCAGGTCCACCGTGTAGTCAATCTCCGGCGCATCCGAGTCACCGTGGCCCAACAGGTCTATCATGCAGATGTACATCTCGTCGGGCAGATAGGCGACAAGCCGCGTCCAGCTCCTGACCGTTGCGGCGAGGCCGTGGAGCAGAACCAGCTTCTTCCCAGTCCCTTTGTTGACAAGATAGTGTATCCTGCCCGCCGGGGTAGATGCGTACTTGCTTTCAAACGAGGAGATATTCGGCATAGGGTCACACCAGCTTCTGATTATCTAGGATTGAGCGCATAATAAGTTTTAGGTTCATCAGACGGTCTCGGTCATCCCTATGCGCTTCATCGCATAGTTCGGGTTGTCATAGTACTCCCTGCAGAACTCGTTTATCTCCTCCATCCCGCGTATGCCCACCTTGTTGAGCTGCTCCAGTATCCTGCCCCTCCTCTGCTCCTCAAGTATTATCTTGCTGGGCGGTATTCCCGTCAGCGAGGCCAGCGTGTCCCTGTAGGTTACGCTAGGAAGTATGTCCGAGCCCTTGTTCGTCTTGTAGTCATAGCGGTAGAGGTCCGACAGCAGGACCTGCGTCTCTATGCCCGAGATCTCGGACACCTGGGTTATCCTCCTCTGCATCTTCCCGTTGTTGTTTATCTGCGAGACCATTATTATCGCGTCTATGAGCGGTATTATGTCCTTCTCGACGTCCATCGGGGTGTGCTCGAGCCTCGTTATCACGTCCCTCGCCGTGCTCGCGTGGATCGTGGTCATGGAGATCTTCCCGATGTTCATCGCCGTCATCATGTCCTTCGCCTCCTCACCCCTCACCTCCCCGATTATGACCAGGTCGGGCCTCATGCGCAGCGCGTTCTGGACAAGATCCTGCAAAGAGATGTCGGTGCTGGTCTCAAGCCTGACGCAGTTCTCCTGCGTCTCCGTGTTCAGCTCGTAGGTCTCCTCTATCGTGACTATCCTCTGTTCTGGCCTGAAGAAGCTGAACATCGCGTTGAGCAGCGTTGTCTTTCCTGCCGCTGGCATGCCCCCTATCACAAGGTTTGCCGGCCTCACCTTCAATCCTTCTGCATACAGCCACAGCCTTCCGGCCATGTTGTAGCTGAACTCGCCGCCGTTGATCATGTCTATTATGCTCATGGCCTTGTTCCTGAAGTTTCTAATGGTTATATCGGCGCCAAGCGGCGACTCGACTATGTTGACACGCGACTTGTTTGGGAGGTGAACGTCGTAGATGTTCTGCTTTGCGGCCATGGTTGTCGCGTACATCTTGAACTTCTTCACCAGGCGCTCCAGGTCCTTGCGGTCGTCGATCACTTCGGGCGCCTTGATGTTGCCCTTCTCCGCATGGTACACGAAGATATTCTTCGTGTTGTTTATCATTACGTCTTCAACCTCCTCGTTGTTTATGTAGTTCTCGATCGGGTGGAAGTCGTTCAGGTCTGCAATCAGATGATCCAGATCCTCGTGGCTTATCTCGGGATTAACCGCCTTCGCCGCGCGCTCTATGGCGGCCTGCCTGTCCTGCTCGTTCGCCACCCCGGCGAGCTTTGAGACAAGGAGGTCTAGGACAACGTCTTCAAAGTTGTAGAAGGTTATTTCATCCATCGGATTGCCTTTTGACGTCGCCATGCGCGCCTGGCCTGCGCGCGCATTTCCCGGCTTGACATTCTATATGATGAGTTAGTATTTTTAGCCTTTGTCATTTATCTGTTAATGTTTGTATGGGGCTCGATTATGACATAGTTGTACTTGGGAGCGGAATAGCCGGCTTCACCGCTGCTATTCACGCCGCCAACGCCAGGAGCAAGCCGCGAGTAGCAGTGGTCTCGAAGCTCCACGCCATGCGGAGCCACTCGGTCTCGGCCGAGGGAGGGATCTCCGGTGTCCTTTATCCCAAAACCGACGCCGACTCCTACGCCCTGCACGCCTACGACACGGTCAAGGGCGCCGATTACCTTGCCGACCAGGACGCGGTGGAGCTTCTAGTGAAGCATGCGCCCGAGGAGATCCGCTTCTTCGAGCACCTCGGAGTGCCCTGGAACAGGAACAGCAAAGGCGAGATAGTGGAGAGGAAGTTCGGCGGGATGAGCATCCCAAGAACCGCCTTCGCGGCCGACAAGACGGGCTTCTTCATGATGCGCGCGCTTTACGACACGGCGCAGGGCATGCCCGGCATAGAGATCTTTCACGAGCACGTGGCAACCTCCATCAGCCACCAAAAAGGGGCCAACTCTGTTTACGCACTGGACCTCAAGGACGGGAGCGAACACGTCTTCACGGCGAACTCGCTGATAATAGCGACGGGCGGGTACGCCCGAATCCACGGCTTCACCACCACCTCCTACTCGAGCACCGGGGACGGCACGGCGATGGCCTACAATGCCGGCTTCGCCCTGAAGGACATGGAGTTCGTGCAGTACCACCCGACGGCGCTTGTGCCCAACGGGATACTCATAACCGAGGCGGCGCGCGGCGAAGGCGGCCATCTGCTCAACTCAAAAGGGGAGCGCTTCATGGAGCGCTACGCGAAGGAAAAGATGGAGCTCGCGCCGAGGGACATAATCTCCAGGTCGATAATGACCGAGATAAATGAGGGCAGGGGCGTTGTTGACAGGAACTCGCGCATCAAACACGTGCTGCTCGACCTGACGCACCTCAAGGGCGAGTCCATAGACGAGCGGCTCCCGATGATCAAGGAGATTTGCATGAAGAGCCTGCGGCTAGACCCCGCCGAGGAGCCGATACCGGTAAGGCCCGCGGCGCACTTCACCATGGGCGGCATACACACCGACCTACACGGCCGGGTGCTCTCCTCCAGGGGATCCGCATTTCCTGGAGTGTGGGCGATAGGCGAGTGCGGCTGCGTGAGCGTGCACGGCGCAAACAGGCTTGGCAGCAACTCGCTGAGCCAGTGCGCGGTCTGGGGCAGAATCGCCGGAGTCGAGGCCGCCGAGCACGCAGCCAAGGTCGCCGGCCAGGCAAAGAAGGACCCGTTCGACGGCGAACGTGCGCGCATTGCCCGCCTGCTCGAAAGCGACGGGAAGAACAACCCGTACGACCTGCAGAAGGCGCTCTCCTTAATCATGGACACTCACTTCTACGTTTACAAATCGGTCAGGCAGATGCAGGAGGGGATGAGGAAGATACTCGAGCTGGAGAAGGAGTTCGCCGACATCTACCTGCAGGACAGGGGCAGCACCTTCAACACCAACCTGCGCGATGTGATAGAGATAGGCCACCTGCTGGACCTCTCCCTGGCGGTCGCAAAGTGTGCGCTCAACAGGCAGGAGAGCCGCGGCTCCCACTACGTCCTCGAGCATCCGAAGAGGGATGACAAGAATTGGATGAAGCACACGCTCATCAGCCGCGAAGGAAGCAAGGGCAGCGCCATAGGTTATCTCCCGGTCAGGGTGACCAAGTGGCAGCCGGAGGAGAGGAAGTACTAGGTGATCCCATGGAGCCGGTTGACCTGAGAGGAAGTCAGAAAAATATCTTCAGGCTCTACGGCTTCGACAAGCCCTCGCTGGTGCAAATGCTCTTCTTCAGGATTCTTATCTTTGTCTCGTTCATCACCGCAATTTCCGCAGTTGCGTACATCGTGTTGCAAACTCCCCTTTCCTATCTGGTGCTCAAGGCGCTGCTGCTGGCCGTCTGGATACTCTTCGCGCCGCAGCTGTATGCGATCGTCAAGGTCCTTGCGCTGGTCATGACGAAAGGTCGCAGCTCAAAGACCATGAACGAGTCGTTCCTCAACTCGCTCCAGAAGAGCGAGAGGCCGGGCATGGCGTTCCGTATATTGCCCTATGCGGCGCTTGCGCTATGGCTTATATTGTTTCTAATCGCATTGTGGAAGTGGTTCTGATGCGCGCACCCCAACCCAACGTGCTCATATACGTCGCAATGGGAGCCCTGCCGTTGCTGCTTTTCATCCTCCTTCTCTCCTCGCTCTTCGGCGCGCAGGCATACGCCATCCCAATACTCTCCCTTATCGCCCTTGACTTGGTGGTTTTTGGGCTCCTGGGTTTCATGGAGGTGTTTGCAGGCCCTGCCTCCAGGGAAAGCATAAGGTATGAGAAGCACCTAGAAAACGTAGAGCCCACACAGGGCTACGTGGAGGTTGCTGTAGACCGGTTCGACGCCTCGACAAAAACGATGAAGGCCGCATCCTACAAGGTCCCGGCAGACCGGTTCACAACCGTCCTTGACGCGCTCATCGAGGTGAAGCACACGAAGGACGCCTCGCTCGCCGTTAGGTACAGCTGCAGGATGGGAATCTGCGGCTCCTGCGGCGTTGTGATTAACGGAAAGCCGGCGCTCGCCTGCGAGTCGGGCGCGCTCGCCTGCTCAAAGAACGGGAGGATAACCGTCGGGCCGATGAAGGCGCACCCGATGCTCAAGGACCTGGTCACCGACTTCAGGGAGTTCTTCGGCAAGCACAGCTCGGTGGAGCCGGTGCTGTACAGGAAGGACAAGAAGGAGCAGCTGAGTGCGAAGAGCGTCTACGACCAGAAGCCCGACCAGATAAGCGAGTTTCTCCCCTATTCATACTGCATAATGTGCGGGCTTTGCAATGACGCCTGCCCCGTGGTCAACACCAACGCCGAGTTCACAGGACCCCAGGCGCTCGCCCAAACCTACAGATATCTCAAGGACAACCGCGACCAGAAGGGAGTTGAAAGAATAAAGGCGGTCGACAGGCTCAGCGGGCTCTGGGGCTGCGAGTATGCGGGCGCATGCTCTGCCGTCTGCCCGAAGGGAGTCGATCCTGCAACAGCGATACAGCTGCTTAAGGCGGAGACCGCAAAGAGTTATCTTAATTCGGATAAAGAATAGGTGTCACCATGAAAACCAGACGCGAAAAGGATGCAATAGGATATGTAAACGTGCCGAGCGAGGCCTACTACGGCTCCGAGACCAAGCGCTCGCTTGACAATTACAGGATCTCAGGCATCGCCACAAGCCAGTACCTGATCTACGGCTACGCAATCGTGAAGAAGTGCGCAGCGATGGCGAACCTGAAGGCCGGGAAGCTCGACAAGAGAAGGGCAAACGCAATCGTGAAGGCCGCGGATGAGATAATGGACGGAAAGTTCCGCGACCAGTTCCAGATCGACGTCTTCCAGTCAGGCGCAGGCACGAGCATCAACATGAATGTTAATGAGGTAATAGCCAACCGGGCCATAGAGATTCTCGGAGGGAAGAAGGGCAACTACAAGATCGTCCACCCTAACGACCATGTCAACATGTCGCAGTCGACAAATGACACCTATCCGACAACTGTGAACCTTACCCTCTGGTGGCTTACCACAACGCAGCTCATCCCGGCACTGAAAGCGCTTGAAACGGAATTAAATAAGAAGACAAAAGAGTTTCACACGCTAGTCAAGGTCGGCAGGACGCATCTTCAGGATGCTGTGCCCATAAGGCTTGGGGAGGAGTTCGAGGCCTACGCCGGTGCAGTTAAGAGCTGCATCGAAGATGCAAAGTGGAGCGCACAGAATCTGCTTAACGTTCCAATCGGCGGGACAGCGGTCGGAACCGGGATAAACGCCGGAGATGCCTACACAAAGCAGATGATAAGCGAGCTCAGCAAGGAGCTCAAGGTGAGGATAACCAACAGGGATATCTTCACAAACATGTCGTTCCGCACAGACCAGCTTCACGTGGCCGGTGTGCTGGAGATGTGCGCAATCTGCCTCACAAAAATCTGCAACGATCTCAGGTTGATGGGCTCCGGCCCGCGCGCCGGACTCAACGAGCTTGTCCTGCCCGCGGTGCAGCCGGGCTCATCGATAATGCCGGGCAAGATAAATCCCAGCATGGCGGAGATGCTTGGCATGGTTTGCATGCATGTCATGGGCTCAAACCACGCAGTAAGAACATCTGCAGCAGCCGCGCAGCTTGAACTGAACGTATTTACTCCTGTTACCTCCTTTGAGTTAATCTCTTCGATTGAGCTTCTGTCGAAGGCTGTTGAGAGTTTCACAAAGCTCTGCGTCAAAGGAATAAAGGCGAATGAGAAGGGGATTGGGCGCAACCTTGAGATGGACATGGAGCTCGCAACTGCGTTGAATCCCTACGTGGGATACGCCAAGGCCGCAGAGATAGCGAACAAGGCACGCGACGAAAGCAAGAGTGTCATGCAGGTCTGCCTTGAACTCGGGGTTCTTGACAGGAAAACACTTGAGAAAATTCTGGATCCCAAAAAGGAAGTTTGATTTTGAGAGGAAACCATGCCCGAAGAAATCCCAGATTATAAAATCCCATCCCTGATTAAGGAGTTCCATGATTTTCCCGTAGACAGATCATCCATACCGAAAAGCAAATTGGATTTGGAGGAGCGCAGCAGGAAAAGCCTGTTTCAATGGAGCGGACAGTTCCCACCGGAACTGGTTGAGGTTCTTCTTGACAAGTATTCAAAACCCAACTCCGTAATCCTGGATCCTTTTGTCGGCAGCGGAACAACGCTTTTTGAGGCCGCGCATAAATCACGTTCCTGTCTTGGTTCGGAGATAAGTCCTGCCGCAGTTGAACTGGCAAGGACCGCTGTTTTCTGCAATCTAAAGAAAAACGAGCGGAAGAAATATCTTGACACAGCAATGAAAATGATAGAAAAAAACCTTAAAGAACCAAACTCTTTTGACTCCAACATGAGATCCATGCTAAAGGATGCGTCAAAGAGGCCCCTGGTGTACAATATTCTGGCAAACGTCCTGATGAGGGCTTCCCTACTCGACGAAAAGGAGATGGCAAAGAGCCTGACGAATGCGTTCAACATCCACAAAAAGATAATAAACGAGTTGCCCTACAGCGTCAGAAAGTGTGTTGTGTTCAAGGCCGACGCTCGAAGCCTGCCGATAAAAAACAGGTCAGTGGATCTGGTCCTGACATCACCGCCCTATCCTGGCGTATTCAACTACAGCAGGAATTACAAAAAGGCGCTGTGGCTTGCAGGATTCAAGCAATCCGAGATTGACGAGTGCGAGATCGGCTCCGACAAGAAGAACCTTGGAAATAGGTTCCTCACAATAATCCAATACTCGATTGACATGTCAACCGCGATGAAGGAGATCAAGCGCACATTGAAGGAAAGCGGCAGGATAATCGTCGTCATAGGCCGGGAATCCAGAATAAAGAACATCGGGTTTGAAAACTCTGCGCTTTTGTATGCTTTGGCTGCTGGACAGGGATTCCAGATGGTTCTGAAACAGGAAAGAGGGTTTGCCAGCCGTTCCGGGGCGAAAATATACGAAGACATACTTCATTTTGTGCCAACCAAATCCGAATCTTCCATCACTTCTCCCTCTCCGATGGCGGTTGGAAGTTATTTTTTGAGGTGCGGATTAAAAGGCGCAGAGGGTCAGGTGTCGGAGGATCTGTCCGATGCGATAGCTCTTGCCTCCAAGGTGCAGCCTTCAACTATCCTAAAGCAAAAGTAAAGACTTTATTTACCTGGACTCTTTATTCAGGCTCTCTGTGGCCTCCAGTATCCTTCTCCTCCTCTCCTCAGTTATCCTCATCATTGCAACCTTTATGAGCGTGTCATTGCTTATGAGCTGTTTTATTGGTTCCACCTCAGCCAGCACCTCTCCCCTCATTCTCAGGAACTTCTTCAGCGAGGCCTTGTCCATATCGCCTGCAACATTCAGCCACGAGACCGCGTACCTTAGGTAGTTGGCCCTGCTGAACCTCCGGGAGTTGGCGACAACTGCGCGCATCACTGCAATCCCATCCTCTTCCCTCATCGTAAGCATCGCCTCAAGTACGGCCCTTATCACCCCCTGCATATCCTCATTGTCCTGAGCGGTCACCTTTTTAATTATGTGGCCCAGTGTAATGCTCACCTTTTCACTCTTATCCCCTTTAACTCCCTCTGGGGAGATTATGCTGCTTGTGAGGACCGCGTACCTCACGTCATCCGGAAGCTTCCCGATGCTCATGATAACTCTCTCCACGAAGGTCTCATAGTTCTCCTGGGAGAGCTCCTCTAGGGCAACGTTTATAATGTCGTCAATGATTCTTTTCCTCTGGGCTTCGCTGTACTCCAATAACTGATTCAGAAAATCGGGCAGGAGCACCTCCCAGGTCTTGGGGTTGTGTATTATCCCGCTAAGTATGTATTCTATCGTCCCTGCCTCCTCCGTCTCCATGATTACCATAAACTGGCTAGGATTAAATAAGTATCGTAAAGCATCCTACCCAAAAGTGCAAATTTGCAGCCAAAACCGACGAATAGCCTGTCCACTAATCCCCGATAATCATTATTTTTGCATGAATTTTAATAAACTTTTTGATTTTTTACGGCTTGAATAGCGGAACTTTTCATTTTTTTGGGCTTTTTTGGCCAAAAAAGCCTATTTTCGGCTCTCAGCTTTGACGGGGAAGGCTTAATAAGCTTAAGTCTATTATAAAACATTGAAAATCAGTGAAGCGAAGTGCGCAAGAGTAGTGAAGTTGCGCTTTAGGGGTTGTGGTGACCGCTTCACACAGAAAAAGGGCTCAGAACCAAAAATTCTGAGTGATTGCGTATGAAGGGCGAAGTTGCATTTGTAGTGTTGCTGATGGCGGTGGCATTCGTCTTCGCACTGCTAACCGTGGCGGCAGCCTCCAACACGACCGTCTCCAGCAGCACGTTAAACACCACCTCCAACTCCATCGTAAGCATAAACTCCACAACCGTCACGACGATCCTAAACCTCTCCAGCTCCAGCACAACCACCTTGAACACCACGACCACCCTCAACACCACGACCCTCCCGACCACCAGCCTCAACACCACAACGCTCCCGACCACGACCCTAAACACCACAACCACCACCATTCCGACCACAACCATAAACAAGACAACCACCACTCTCCCAACGACGACCATAAACAAAACAACGACAACCACCACCCTTCCAACAACCACTACTCTGAACATAACGACCACCACCCTGAACACGACCACGACAACCCTGAACACGACAACCACGATACCTGCCCTAAACACCACCAACTCCCTAATCTCAAATTCACTCATCTCCAACTCACTCATCTCGAATTCCATTCTGGGCAAACGGCTTGGCTCACTTACTAGCTTGTCCACGACCCTGCGTCGGCTCAACACCGCATTCGGTAGGAACTCCCTCTTCATCTCAAACAGCCTGTCATCCCTCTCCCCACTCTTCAGAAGGGTTTTGAACGGGAGCTACAACGGCACGATCCTAGGATTCCAGGACTACGCCCAACTGTCCAACCTTACTGCCCTCAACAGAAGCCAGGTGCTTAGGGTGCGTGAGGCGATCAGGAACTATACGAGAGGAGGTGCCCCGGCAACGATCAATAACGTCAGCATAAACGTCACCTATGGTTCTATCCGGCAGTCAGGAAAGTACGTGAATGCAAATTCAAATCTGACCTTCGCCATTGTTTCGGGCAACTCAATCGCCCTCCTGAACGTCACGGTGAAAAAGGCCCGGCCCGGGTTGGACATACGCGTGCTCGGCCAGAACATCACCACCGCCGGCGTGACCACCCTCACCGAGCCCCTGGGCTACGTGGTCAACGGGCAGCTCCAAAACCGCGCATTCTACAACATCACCCCCTCCCTCCTGGGCAGCGTGGTTGACAACAACACGATGAACTACAGGATAACGGTGAAGGAGGGCAATACCACCCTAATCAACACGACGGAAACGCACGGCGCCTTCGCCCTGAACCTCTCGACCTTCGTGGTGCCCGCAAGCCTGCCACTAAATATCACCTTTGACACGTTCGGCAATGCGAACTACACTCCCCTCGACCCGACGGCGATAATACTTCCCACACCCATCGTGGAGTTTCTTCCGATAACATTCACGAACCAGCAGAATGCAGCGATAGCCTCGGGCACTCCCCTGGCCGTCGGCGTACAGCCGGGAAACGTCGTCACCGGCTTCTCGGCCAAGACCTACGCCCAGTACTACACCTGCAACCTTGACAACGCCGAGTTCTTCTTCCCGAACGGCATGGTCATCAACTCCTGGCTGGAGGGCAACCTTGTCGGCGAGACCACTGCAAACGGCCTGTGCACGGCTCCATCCTCTGCCAACTCGCTGATAAACAGCGCCAATATACTTTACTGGGTCAAGGCTCCGTGGCCCAGCACCTTCCTCCCGGCCAACACGGGCACTCCGACGACCAACACGATCTACCTGGGCTGGGCCCAAAACAGCTTGGGAAACGGCCAGATTGCTGCCAACATACTTCTCAACAACGTAAACACGGGTGAAGCACCCCAGCTCTCATGTTCGATAGGCACGGTCACAACGACGAATTGCAACTACGGCCAGTACGACGACGGCTATTCTATGTTCTCGTTCTATGACAACTTCAACGGCATCGGTCCCAAGGTCCCGGGCTCGCTCTGGGCCAAGGTGGCCGTCAGCGCCGGCGGAGCCAACGCATTCGCGGACAACGCAATCATAAACAACGGCCTCACCATGAACTCCGTTGGAGTTAATGCGATAGGCCTCAGCTCAGCCAGTACGCTGAGCGGCCAGTTCTGGTTTGAGGCGGGCATCAGGTCCAGCACCAACAGCGCCCTGAAGCTGCCTGGCGTTGAGATCGTGTCTGGAACCCCGACGTTCGGCACCAACGGCTTCGACAGCGGCTACGGCGTCGGCTTCAACGCGCTCACCGCGGTCAATGCCATAGTCTATACCAGCACGGGTGCGTCCCGAGTCTACGGCACCAGGATAGTCACCTCCCAACCCAACGTGATAGGCGTTGCCTGGCCCGCTGCCAGCACCCAGTTCTACTCTGCAGGATACAGTGTGATCACCTCAGACTCGGGCAACGGGCTGGTCACCTCGGTCGGAGCCAACACTCTTGCATTGGTGATAGGCGGCAACGGCCCAATCACCCCGTTTGCGGTGAACATAATCTGGGCCCGCGCCCGCATCTATCCGCCGAACGGCATCCTGCCCTACACAACCATCGGAACGGCCTACATCGCCGTCACCGCAAACACTCCCACCTCTGCCATACTCATAAACAGCACCCAGATGACCGGCTCCACCGACTGCAACGGCGCCAACGGCGACGTCAGCTCGCCGCTCCTCTACCAGTTCAAGGTCATAATGCCGAACAACGGCGTCTGCGGCCTTCCGAACACCGCCCAGTATATCCAGATGACCGGACAAGGGGCCAACGGCGGCCCTGACCCGCTTGACTCGTTCAGCTACAACGGGGCCTTCAACGGGATGTCGAACACCCTCGCCGGGCCTAACGACATCGAAAACATCTTCATGGCCAACTCGCTCTTCTTCAACGGCGTGGAGTTCGGGTTCATCTCAAAGATCGCCGACGGCTCGCTCCTGGGCTACCTCCAGTCAAACAACCTGGACTTCCAGTACGCCATACTGCACGCCGCCGGGCCTTCCAACTCCCCCATCTCCTACACTGGCAACTTCTACGCGGCACTGACCTACAACGGAGTCAGGACGACGGCCTCGTTCTACCTGAATGGGCTGCTGCTCGGGTCGGTCGCCGACGCCGGCAACACCTTCCCCCTCAACTCGCTCTCGTTCTGGTCGGTGATCGGGGTAGCCAGGGCCTCCAACGGCTGGATAAGCAGCAACTCCGTTGACTACATGATAGTCTCCAACCTGACCACCTACCACACCATGCCGACCTACTACGTCGCACAGCAGACCGAGCCCTATCCGATCGGCGCCCACGCCTTCAACGGCATCTCGCCCTACACCTACACCTGGTATGTGAACAGCGCCGGCAACCCCGCCTGCAACGCCGCCAACGTGATAGCCGGAGCGACCCTGCCGACCTATGCAGCCTCGCCCCTGGCCTCCAACACCTACAGCTACCGGGTCGCCGACTCCTCAAACGGGGCGGTGTGCTCTGGTCCTATAACCCTCACCTACTCTACCCTCTTCGCCAACCCCCTGACCGTCTCCAACACCATAGTCGACTTCGGCCAGAACACCCTTCTCACAGGAAACCCGACCGGCGGCGTTGCGCCCTATACCATGTCCTACTACCGATTCGCCTCCTGCGCAGGCACACCACTGGGCGCAGGCACGACCCTCTTCTCCGAGCCGCAGCCCACCGTACCCTACACCAGCACGACCTCCAGCTACTCCTACAGCCTCACCGATACCCAGACCCAGGTGTGCAGCGGGGCCAGCAGCGTCATAGAGAACTCGCCGTTCACCGCCAACGGCGCGCAGATAATAACCACCGTGACCAACACCATGCTCACCGCGGCCACCACCTGCGCCGGAACTTCGGGAGCCGCCTCCTCAAACCAGCTCACCCTGTTCACGCTGCTCTTCCCAGGAAACAACATCTGCGCGGTGCCGAGCTACTCCCAGTACACCGGAACCTCGAACCAGATCTATGCCTACTCGTTCAACGGGGTGTTCAACGGCGTAGTCAATAACGCCGCCAACGGCGAGGACGACTACGACGTCTATGCCTCCAGCGCGACCGGAGCGCAGTACGGGATAATAGTCAAGATCGCCGACGGCTCGATGCTGGGCTACATCCAGTCGGGCGGGGGCGACTTCAACTACACGGTCCTTCGCCCCGCAAGCACGACCGGGACGATTCAATACAACGGAAACTTCCTCGTCCAGCTGAGCAGGACCGCAAGCAACTCCGTGGCCAGCTTCTACCTGAACGGCGCGAAGATGGGCTTCGTCCAGGCAAACAACAACATTCCGCTCAACGCGATCACCTACTCCATGGACCTGAACATGCAGAGGTGGGCGAACGACATAGTCACCACCAACTCCGTCTACTACATGACCATCAACAACCTGGTGACCTACAGCTCCAACTCAACCCTAACCACGCCTAACCCTTCCAATGTTGTGATAGACAACGGGCAATCCACGACCCTGACCATCCCCGCCGCAAGCACGGGCTCGCCGGGCTACACCTACACCTGGTTCTCAGGAGCCTCCGCAACCTGCACTTCCGACACCACCACCGGGACCACCGGGCTCTCCCAGACCTTCACACCCTCCTCCCCCACCTACTACTGCGTAAAGGAGGTGGACGGCGCAACCACCAACGAGATTGCCTACACCGGGACAAACCAGATAACGGTCAATACGGCGCCGTCGATCTCGTCATCCCCCGGCACAACGTCCTATGATATAGGCCAGACCGTAATCCAGACCGCAACAATCACGGGCGGAACCCCGCAGTTCACCTACAACCAGATAATCTATAACGGCGGAACACCAGTATACTCCTCCAACTCCCCCTACACCTCCCTGACCACAAACGTGCTCACAGTCCTCGCGTCAACCCTTGGTGCAGGCACCTACACCTACAACGTGATCGCGAAAGACCAGGCATCCAGCCCGGTGACCTTCAATACGATACCCTACACCATCACAGTCTACTCGGCGCTCAACACACCGGGCATCACACCCTCATCCAACGCCAACTACGACCAGGGCACAAGTATCATCTTCACCGCCTCCGCTTCCGGCGGCACCGGCAGTTACACCTACAACTTCCTAGTCTACAACTCGGTCACCAACACGATAGTAGGCATGTCAGGGCCACAGGCATCAAGCACCTACGCCTTCCCAGTAAATAGTGCAAACGCAGGTAATACCTTAGTTGCAAACGTCTTTGTGACCGACACTGCAACGACACAAGTAACAACCAACTCCATCCACTCCGGAGTCTTCACAGTCTTCACCTCACTCAACACCCCGACCATAACCCCCTCCAGTAACGCCAACTACGACCAGGGAACCTCCATCATCTTCACCGCTTCCGCTTCCGGCGGCACAGGATCCTACACCTACAACTTCCTAGTCTACAACTCAGTCACCAATACCCTGGTCGGAATGTCCGGCGGCCAGGCAGGAACCACCTACGCCTTCCCAGTCAACTCCGCGAACGCCGGCAACACTCTAGTCGCGAACGTCTTCGTCATCGACACCTCCGCAAATCAGGTAACAGTCAACTCCATAAAGTCAGGAGTCTTCACCGTGAAACCTACGCTTGGTACCCCGACCATAACCCCATCCTCTAACGCCAACTACGACCAGGGCACAAGTATAATCTTCACCGCCTCCGCCTCCGGCGGCACAGGCAGTTACACCTACAACTTCTTCGTGTATAACTCGGTCACTAATACTTTAGTAGGAACTTCCGGCGGCCAGGCAGGAACCACCTATGCCTTCCCAGTCAACTCCGCGAACGCAGGCAACACCCTGGTCGCAAACGTATTCGTCATCGACACCTCCGCAAACCAGGTAACAGTCAACTCCATAAAGTCAGGAGTCTTCACAGTCTTCACCTCACTCAACACCCCGACCATAACCCCATCCTCTAACGCCAACTACGACCAGGGAACCTCCATCATCTTCACCGCTTCCGCTTCCGGCGGCACAGGATCCTACACCTACAACTTCCTAGTCTACAACTCAGTCACCAATACCCTGGTCGGAATGTCCGGCGGCCAGGCAGGAACCACCTACGCCTTCCCAGTCAATAGTGCAAACGCCGGCAATACCCTGGTCGCGAACGTCTTCGTGACCGACACCTCCGCAAACCAGGTGGTGGTGAACTCTATACTCTCAGGAGTCCTCACAGTGAAAACCACACTCGGAACCCCGACCATCACCCCATCCAGTAACGCCAACTACGATCAAGGAACCTCAATCATCTTCACCGCCTCCGCTTCCGGCGGCACCGGCAGTTACACCTACAACTTCCTAGTCTACAACTCAGTAACTAACACTCTGGTCGGAATGTCCGGCGGCCAGTCAGGAACAACCTACGCCTTCCCAGTCAACTCCGCGAACGCCGGAAACACATTAGTCGCAAACGTCTTCGTCATCGACACCTCCGCAAACCAGGTAACAGTCAACTCCATAAAGTCAGGAGTCTTCACAGTCTTCACCTCACTCAACACCCCAACCATCGCCCCATCCTCTAACGCCAACTACGATCAGGGAACCTCCATCATCTTCACCGCCTCCGCCTCCGGCGGCACCGGCAGTTACACCTACAACTTCTTTGTGTATAACTCGGTCACTAACACTTTGGTAGGAACTTCCGGCGGCCAGTCAGGAACCACCTACGCCTTCCCAGTCAACTCCGCGAACGCCGGAAACACATTAGTCGCAAACGTCTTCGTCATCGACACCTCCGCAAATCAGGTAACAGTCAACTCCATCAAGTCAGGAGTCTTCACAGTCTTTACCTCACTCAACACCCCAACCATCGCCCCATCCTCTAACGCCAACTACGATCAAGGAACCTCAATCATCTTCACCGCCTCCGCCTCCGGCGGCACCGGCAGTTACACCTACAACTTCCTAGTCTACAACTCAGTCACCAATACTCTGGTCGGAATGTCCGGCGGCCAGTCAGGAACCACCTACGCCTTCCCAGTCAACTCCGCGAACGCCGGAAACACATTAGTCGCCAACGTCTTCGTCATCGACACCTCCGCCAACCAGGTAACGGTCAACTCCATAAAATCAGGCGTCTTCACCGTGAAATCTACACTTGGTACCCCAACCCTAACCCCCTCCAGTAACGCCAACTATGACCAGGGCACGAGTATACTCTTCACCGCCTCCGCCTCCGGCGGCACCGGCAGTTACACCTACAACTTCTTCGTGTATAACTCGGTCACTAACACTTTGGTAGGAACTTCCGGAGGCCAGTCAGGAACCACCTACGCCTTCCCAGTCAACTCCGCGAACGCCGGAAACACATTAGTCGCAAACGTCTTCGTCATCGACACCTCCGCAAACCAGGTAACAGTCAATTCAATCCACTCCGGAACCTTCACAGTCTTCACCTCTCTCAACACCCCGACCATCACCCCATCCTCTAACGCCAACTACGATCAAGGAACCTCCATCATCTTCACCGCCTCCGCCTCCGGCGGCACAGGATCCTACACCTACAACTTCTTAGTCTACAACTCAGTAACTAACACTCTGGTCGGAATGTCCGGCGGCCAGTCAGGAACCACCTACGCCTTCCCAGTCAACTCCGCGAACGCCGGCAACACATTAGTCGCAAACGTCTTCGTCATCGACACCTCCGCAAACCAGGTGGTGGTGAACTCTATACTCTCAGGAGTCCTCACAGTGAAAACCACACTCGGAACCCCGACCATCACCCCATCCAGTAACGCCAACTACGATCAAGGAACCTCCATCATCTTCACCGCCTCTGCTTCCGGCGGTACCGGCAGTTACACCTACAACTTCCTAGTCTACAACTCAGTCACCAATACCCTGGTCGGAATGTCCGGCGGCCAGTCAGGAACCACCTACGCCTTCCCAGTCAACTCCGCGAACGCCGGAAACACATTAGTCGCAAACGTCTTCGTCATCGACACCTCCGCAAATCAGGTAACAGTCAATTCAATCCACTCCGGAACCTTCACAGTCTTCACCTCTCTCAACACCCCGACCATCACCCCATCCTCTAACGCCAACTACGATCAAGGAACCTCCATCATCTTCACCGCCTCCGCCTCCGGCGGCACAGGATCCTACACCTACAACTTCCTAGTCTACAACTCAGTAACTAACACTCTGGTCGGAATGTCCGGCGGCCAGTCAGGAACCACCTACGCCTTCCCAGTCAACTCCGCGAACGCCGGCAACACATTAGTCGCAAACGTCTTCGTCATCGACACCTCCGCAAACCAGGTAACCGTCAACTCCATAAAGTCAGGAGTCTTCACCGTGAAACCTACGCTTGGTACCCCGACCATCACCCCATCCTCTAACGCCAACTACGACCAGGGCACGAGTATAATCTTCACCGCCTCCGCCTCCGGCGGTACCGGCAGTTACACCTACAACTTCCTAGTCTACAACTCAGTCACCAATACCCTGGTCGGAATGTCCGGCGGCCAATCAGGAACAACCTACGCCTTCCCAGTCAACTCCGCGAACGCCGGCAACACCCTGGTCGCAAACGTCTTCGTCATCGACACCTCCGCAAACCAGGTGGCAGTGAATTCTATACTCTCAGGAGTCTTCACCGTGAAACCTACACTCAACACCCCAACCATCACCCCATCAAGTAACGCCAACTACGACCAGGGCACAAGTATAATCTTCACCGCCTCCGCCTCCGGCGGCACAGGCAGTTACACCTACAACTTCTTCGTGTATAACTCGGTCACTAACACTTTGGTAGGGACTTCCGGAGGCCAGTCAGGAACCACCTACGCCTTCCCAGTCAATAGTGCAAACGCCGGCAATACCCTGGTCGCGAACGTCTTCGTGACCGACACCTCCGCAAACCAGGTGGTGGTGAACTCTATACTCTCAGGAGTCCTCACAGTGAAAACCACACTCGGAACCCCGACCATCACCCCATCCAGTAACGCCAACTACGATCAAGGAACCTCAATCATCTTCACCGCCTCCGCTTCCGGCGGCACCGGCAGTTACACCTACAACTTCCTAGTCTACAACTCGGTCACCAACACTTTGGTAGGGACTTCCGGCGACCAGCCAGGAGCCACCTACGCCTTCCCAGTCAACTCCGCCAATGCTGGTAACACTTTAGTAGCTAATGTATTTGTTACAGATACTTCTGGCAATGCCATAGCCGCCAATTCTATCTACTCTGGCACGTTTACAGTTTACTCCGCATTGGGCATCCCCATGTTGACATCGAACCCAACGCTCCCTGCTTCATGGGCAGTCGGTAACACGATTACATACACCGCCTCATGGTCTGGAGGAGTGTCGTCCTACACTGTAAACTTCCTTGTGGTTAACACGATAACCGGCTCGCTGGCCGCCAACTACCTCACCACGAACACCTTCACCTCAAACTCGTTCACCTGGCTTATTCCCCTAGCCGACATTGGAAACACCTTGCAAGCCAATGTCATAATCACCGACTCTGCTGCCAACGTCGAGACCACCAACAGCGTCCCGAGCGGCACCCTTACTGTGATTTCGAGCTACACACCCCCTGCCGTCACAATCTCGGCACCCAGCAACTCCCTTGTGGACGTGGGCCAGTACGAGACCTTTACTGCCACCGAGGCGGGCGGGTCAACAACCTCATTCACCTACAACTTCCTTGTTGTAAACTCAGTCACCCTAGGGACGATAGCCCATAATGCTCTGTTCCAGTCGGTCTCAAGCACCACAAGCACCTTCACCTACCAGGTAATCTCCTCAGACGTGGCGAACTCGCCAGAAAAGGCGAATGTTGTCCTAACCGATACGAACCCCACCACCGTCAACTCTGTTTACACCTCAACATTCACGATTAGTCCAGCCCCCACAGTCTCAATCACCCCATCCTCTAACGCCAACTACGACCAAGGAACCTCCATCATCTTCACCGCCTCCGCCTCCGGCGGCACAGGATCCTACACCTATAATTTCCTGGTCTACAACTCAGTAACCAACACCCTAGTCGGAATGTCCGGCGGCCAGCCAGGAGCCACCTACGCCTTCCCAGTCAACTCCGCGAACGCCGGAAATACTCTGGTCGCGAATGTCTTCGTCACTGACTCAGCAACAACCCATGTAACGGTGAACTCCATACTATCTGGAATATTTACGGTGGAACCTACGCTCGGTACCCCAACCATAACCCCATCGTCTAACGCCAACTACGACCAAGGAACCTCCATCATCTTCACCGCCTCCGCCTCCGGCGGCACCGGCAGTTACACCTACAACTTCTTCGTGTATAACTCAGTTACGAATACCTTAGTAGGAACTTCCGGCGGTCAGTCAGGCACCACCTACGCCTTCCCAGTCAACTCCGCGAACGCCGGCAACACTCTAGTCGCGAACGTCTTCGTCATAGACACCTCCGCAAACCAGGTAACAGTCAACTCCATCAAGTCAGGAGTCTTCACAGTCTTCACCTCACTCAACACCCCGACCATAACCCCATCCTCTAACGCCAACTACGATCAAGGAACCTCTATCATCTTCACCGCCTCCGCTTCCGGCGGCACCGGCAGTTACACCTACAACTTCTTCGTGTATAACTCGGTCACTAACACTTTGGTAGGGACTTCCGGCGGTCAGTCAGGCACCACCTACGCCTTCCCAGTCAACTCCGCGAACGCCGGAAACACATTAGTCGCGAACGTCTTCGTCATAGACACCTCCGCAAACCAGGTAACAGTCAACTCCATCAAGTCAGGAGTCTTCACAGTCTTCACCTCACTCAACACCCCAACCCTCGCCCCATCCTCTAACGCCAACTACGACCAAGGCACAAGTATCATCTTCACCGCCTCCGCCTCCGGCGGCACCGGCAGTTACACCTACAACTTCCTAGTCTACAACTCAGTCACCAATACCCTGGTCGGAATGTCCGGCGGCCAGTCAGGAACCACCTACGCCTTCCCAGTCAACTCCGCGAACGCCGGAAACACATTAGTCGCCAACGTCTTCGTCATCGACACCTCCGCGAACCAGGTAACAGTCAATTCAATCCACTCCGGAACCTTCACAGTCTTCACCTCACTCAACACCCCGACCATAACCCCCTCCTCTAACGCCAACTACGACCAGGGAACCTCCATCATCTTCACCGCCTCCGCCTCCGGCGGCACCGGCAGTTACACCTACAACTTCTTTGTGTATAACTCGGTCACTAACACTTTGGTAGGAACTTCCGGCGGCCAGTCAGGAACCACCTACGCCTTCCCAGTCAACTCCGCGAACGCCGGCAACACATTAGTCGCAAACGTCTTCGTCATCGACACCTCCGCAAATCAGGTAACAGTCAATTCAATCCACTCCGGAACCTTCACAGTCTTCACCTCTCTCAACACCCCGACCATCACCCCATCCTCTAACGCCAACTACGATCAAGGAACCTCCATCATCTTCACCGCCTCCGCCTCCGGCGGCACAGGATCCTACACCTACAACTTCCTAGTCTACAACTCAGTAACTAACACTCTGGTCGGAATGTCCGGCGGCCAGTCAGGAACCACCTACGCCTTCCCAGTCAACTCCGCGAACGCCGGCAACACATTAGTCGCAAACGTCTTCGTCATCGACACCTCCGCAAACCAGGTGGTGGTGAACTCTATACTCTCAGGAGTCCTCACAGTGAAAACCACACTCGGAACCCCGACCATCACCCCATCCAGTAACGCCAACTACGATCAAGGAACCTCCATCATCTTCACCGCCTCTGCTTCCGGCGGCACCGGCAGTTACACCTACAACTTCCTAGTCTACAACTCAGTCACCAATACCCTGGTCGGAATGTCCGGCGGCCAGTCAGGAACCACCTACGCCTTCCCAGTCAACTCCGCGAACGCCGGAAACACATTAGTCGCAAACGTCTTCGTCATCGACACCTCCGCAAACCAGGTAACAGTCAACTCCATAAAGTCAGGAGTCTTCACCGTGAAACCTACGCTTGGTACCCCGACCATAACCCCCTCCAGTAACGCCAACTACGACCAGGGCACAAGTATAATCTTCACCGCCTCCGCCTCCGGCGGCACCGGCAGTTACACTTACAACTTCTTCGTGTATAACTTGGTCACTAACACTTTGGTAGGAACTTCTGGAGGTCAGGCAGGAACCACCTACGCCTTCCCAGTCAACTCCGCGAACGCCGGCAACACCCTAGTCGCAAACGTCTTCGTGATCGATACCTCCGCGAACCAGGTAACGGTAAATTCAATCCACTCCGGAACCTTCACAGTATATACTGCACTTGGTACTCCGACCATAACCCCCTCCAGTAACGCCAACTACGACCAAGGCACAAGTATAATCTTCACCGCCTCCGCTTCCGGCGGCACAGGGTCCTACACCTACAACTTCCTGGTGTATAACTCAGTAACCAACACCCTGATCGGAATGTCCGGCGGCCAGTCAGGAACCACCTACGCTTTCCCAGTCAATAGTGCAAACGCCGGCAACACCCTAGTCGCAAACGTCTTCGTTACGGACAATTCTGGTAATTCTATCGCAGCTAACTCAATCCACTCTGGAACCTTCACAGTCTTCACCTCACTCAACACACCGACCATAACCCCATCCTCTAACGCCAACTACGACCAAGGAACCTCCATCATCTTCACCGCCTCCGCCTCCGGCGGCACAGGCAGTTACACCTACAACTTCTTCGTGTATAACTCAGTTACGAATACCTTAGTAGGAACTTCCGGCGGTCAGTCAGGCACCACCTACGCCTTCCCAGTCAACTCCGCGAACGCCGGCAACACTCTAGTCGCGAACGTCTTCGTCATAGACACCTCCGCAAACCAGGTAACAGTCAACTCCATCAAGTCAGGAGTCTTCACAGTCTTCACCTCACTCAACACCCCGACCATAACCCCATCCTCTAACGCCAACTACGATCAAGGAACCTCCATCATCTTCACCGCCTCCGCCTCAGGCGGCACAGGATCCTACACCTACAACTTCCTAGTCTACAACTCGGTCACTAATACTCTGGTCGGAACTTCCAGCGGCCAGTCAGGCACCACCTACGCCTTCCCAGTCAACTCCGCGAACGCCGGAAACACATTAGTCGCAAACGTCTTCGTCATCGACACCTCCGCAAACCAGGTAACAGTCAACTCCATAAAGTCAGGAGTCTTCACCGTGAAACCTACGCTTGGTACCCCAACCATAACCCCCTCCAGTAACGCCAACTACGACCAGGGCACAAGTATAATCTTCACCGCCTCCGCTTCCGGCGGCACAGGCAGTTACACCTACAACTTCTTTGTGTATAACTCGGTTACGAATACCTTAGTAGGAACTTCCGGCGGCCAGTCAGGAACCACCTACGCCTTCCCAGTCAACTCCGCGAACGCCGGCAACACCCTAGTCGCGAACGTCTTCGTCATAGACACCTCCGCAAACCAGGTAACAGTCAACTCCATCAAGTCAGGAGTCTTCACAGTCTTCACCTCACTCAACACCCCGACCATAACCCCCTCCAGTAACGCCAACTACGACCAAGGCACAAGTATAATCTTCACCGCTTCCGCCTCCGGCGGCACAGGCAGTTACACCTACAACTTCTTCGTGTATAACTCGGTCACTAATACTTTAGTAGGAACTTCCGGCGGCCAGTCAGGCACCACCTACGCCTTCCCAGTCAACTCCGCGAACGCCGGCAACACTCTAGTCGCGAACGTCTTCGTCATAGACACCTCCGCAAACCAGGTAACAGTCAACTCCATCAAGTCAGGAGTCTTCACAGTCTTCACCTCACTCAACACCCCGACCATCACCCCATCCAGTAACGCCAACTACGACCAAGGAACAAGTATCATCTTCACCGCCTCCGCCTCCGGCGGCACAGGATCCTACACCTACAACTTCTTCGTGTATAACTCGGTCACTAACACTTTGGTAGGAACTTCCGGGGGCCAGTCAGGAACCACCTACGCCTTCCCAGTCAACTCCGCGAACGCCGGCAACACATTAGTCGCAAACGTCTTCGTCATAGACACCTCCGCCAACCAGGTAACAGTCAACTCCATCAAGTCAGGAGTCTTCACAGTCTTCACCTCACTCAACACCCCGACCATAACCCCATCCTCTAACGCCAACTACGATCAGGGAACCTCCATCATCTTCACCGCCTCCGCTTCCGGCGGCACAGGATCCTACACCTACAACTTCTTCGTGTATAACTCAGTTACGAATACCTTAGTAGGAACTTCCGGCGGTCAGTCAGGCACCACCTACGCCTTCCCAGTCAACTCCGCGAACGCCGGCAACACATTAGTCGCAAACGTCTTCGTCATCGACACCTCCGCAAACCAGGTAACAGTCAACTCCATAAAGTCAGGAGTCTTCACAGTCTTCACCTCACTCAACACCCCAACCATCGCCCCATCCAGTAACGCTAACTACGACCAGGGCACAAGTATAATCTTCACCGCCTCCGCCTCCGGCGGCACAGGATCCTACACCTACAACTTCTTCGTGTATAACTCGGTCACTAACACTTTGGTAGGAACTTCCGGGGGCCAGTCAGGAACCACCTACGCCTTCCCAGTCAACTCCGCGAACGCCGGCAACACCCTAGTCGCGAACGTCTTCGTTACGGACAATTCTGGTAATTCTATCGCAGCTAACTCCATCCACTCCGGAACCTTCACAGTCTTCACCTCACTCAACACCCCGACCATAACCCCATCCTCTAACGCCAACTACGACCAGGGAACCTCCATCATCTTCACCGCCTCCGCCTCCGGCGGCACCGGCAGTTACACCTACAACTTCTTCGTGTATAACTCGGTTACGAATACCTTAGTAGGAACTTCCGGCGGTCAGTCAGGCACCACCTACGCCTTCCCAGTCAACTCCGCGAACGCCGGCAACACATTAGTCGCAAACGTCTTCGTCATCGACACCTCCGCAAACCAGGTAACAGTCAACTCCATAAAGTCAGGAGTCTTCACAGTCTTCACCTCTCTCAACACCCCGACCATCACCCCATCCTCTAACGCCAACTACGATCAAGGAACCTCCATCATCTTCACCGCCTCCGCCTCCGGCGGCACAGGATCCTACACCTACAACTTCCTAGTCTACAACTCAGTAACTAACACTCTGGTCGGAATGTCCGGCGGCCAGTCAGGAACGACCTACGCCTTCCCAGTCAACTCCGCGAACGCCGGCAACACATTAGTCGCGAACGTTTTCGTCATCGACACCTCCGCAAACCAGGTGGTGGTGAACTCTATACTCTCAGGAGTCCTCACAGTGAAAACCACACTCGGAACCCCGACCATCACCCCATCCAGTAACGCCAACTACGATCAAGGAACCTCCATCATCTTCACCGCCTCTGCTTCCGGCGGCACCGGCAGTTACACCTACAACTTCCTAGTCTACAACTCAGTCACCAATACCCTGGTCGGAATGTCCGGCGGCCAGTCAGGAACCACCTACGCCTTCCCAGTCAACTCCGCGAACGCCGGAAACACATTAGTCGCAAACGTCTTCGTCATCGACACCTCCGCAAACCAGGTAACAGTCAACTCCATAAAGTCAGGAGTCTTCACCGTGAAACCTACGCTTGGTACCCCGACCATAACCCCCTCCAGTAACGCCAACTACGACCAGGGCACAAGTATAATCTTCACCGCCTCCGCCTCCGGCGGCACCGGCAGTTACACTTACAACTTCTTCGTGTATAACTTGGTCACTAACACTTTGGTAGGAACTTCTGGAGGTCAGGCAGGAACCACCTACGCCTTCCCAGTCAACTCCGCGAACGCCGGCAACACCCTAGTCGCAAACGTCTTCGTGATCGATACCTCCGCGAACCAGGTAACGGTAAATTCAATCCACTCCGGAACCTTCACAGTATATACTGCACTTGGTACTCCGACCATAACCCCCTCCAGTAACGCCAACTACGACCAGGGCACGAGTATAATCTTCACCGCCTCCGCTTCCGGCGGTACCGGCAGTTACACCTACAACTTCCTAGTCTACAACTCAGTCACCAATACCCTGGTCGGAATGTCCGGCGGCCAGTCAGGAACAACCTACGCCTTCCCAGTCAACTCCGCGAACGCCGGCAACACCCTAGTCGCAAACGTCTTCGTTACGGACAATTCTGGTAATTCTATCGCAGCTAACTCAATCCACTCCGGAACCTTCACAGTCTTCACCTCACTCAACACCCCGACCATAACCCCCTCCAGTAACGCCAACTACGACCAGGGCACAAGTATAATCTTCACCGCCTCCGCTTCCGGCGGCACAGGCAGTTACACCTACAACTTCTTCGTGTATAACTCAGTTACGAATACCTTAGTAGGAACTTCCGGCGGTCAGTCAGGCACCACCTACGCCTTCCCAGTCAACTCCGCGAACGCCGGCAACACTCTAGTCGCGAACGTCTTCGTCATAGACACCTCCGCAAACCAGGTAACAGTCAACTCCATCAAGTCAGGAGTCTTTACAGTCTTCACCTCACTCAACACCCCAACCATAACCCCATCCTCTAACGCCAACTACGATCAGGGAACCTCCATCATCTTCACCGCTTCCGCTTCCGGCGGCACAGGATCCTACACCTACAACTTCTTTGTGTATAACTCGGTCACTAATACCTTAGTAGGAACTTCCGGCGGCCAGTCAGGAACCACCTACGCCTTCCCAGTCAACTCTGCGAACGCAGGCAACACCCTAGTCGCAAACGTCTTCGTCATAGACACCTCCGCAAACCAGGTAACGGTAAATTCAATCCACTCTGGAACCTTCACAGTCTTCACCCCACTCAACACCCCAACCATAACCCCCTCCAGTAACGCCAACTACGACCAGGGCACGAGTATAATCTTCACAGCCTCCGCCTCCGGCGGCACAGGCAGTTACACCTACAACTTCTTTGTGTATAACTCGGTCACTAACACTTTGGTAGGAACTTCCGGCGGCCAGTCAGGAACCACCTACGCCTTCCCAGTCAACTCCGCCAACGCTGGAAACACCCTAGTCGCAAACGTCTTCGTCATCGACACCTCCGCAAACCAGGTAACAGTCAACTCCATAAAGTCAGGAGTCTTCACCGTGAAACCTACGCTTGGTACCCCGACCATAACCCCATCCTCTAACGCCAACTACGACCAGGGCACAAGTATAATCTTCACCGCCTCCGCTTCCGGCGGCACAGGCAGTTACACCTACAACTTCTTTGTGTATAACTCGGTCACTAACACTTTGGTAGGAACTTCCGGCGGCCAGTCAGGAACCACCTACGCCTTCCCAGTCAACTCCGCCAACGCTGGAAACACCCTAGTCGCAAACGTCTTCGTAACAGATAATTCGGGTAATTCAATTGTAACTAACTCCATCCACTCCGGAACCTTTACAGTATACGCTGCGCTTGGAACACCAACCATTTCCCCTGCAAGCAACTCCAATTATGATCAAGGCACAGACATAATATTTAGCGTGACAGCCTCCGGCGGCACAGGCAGTTACACCTACAACTTCTTCGTGTATAACTCGGTTACGAATACCTTAGTGGGAACTTCCGGCGGCCAGTCAGGAACCACCTACGCCTTCCCAGTCAACTCCGCGAACGCCGGCAACACCCTGGTCGCGAACGTCTTCGTTACGGACAATTCTGGTAATTCTGTCGCAGCTAACTCCATCCACTCCGGAACCTTCACAGTCTTCACCCCACTCAACACCCCGACCATCACCCCATCCAGTAACGCCAACTACGACCAAGGAACCTCCATCATCTTCACCGCCTCCGCTTCCGGCGGCACAGGATCCTACACCTACAACTTCTTCGTGTATAACTCGGTTACGAATACCTTAGTGGGAACTTCTGGCGGCCAGTCAGGAACCACCTACGCCTTCCCAGTCAACTCCGCGAACGCCGGCAACACCCTAGTCGCAAACGTCTTCGTCATAGACACCTCCGCAAACCAGGTAACAGTCAACTCCATAAAGTCAGGAGTCTTCACAGTCTTCACCTCACTCAACACCCCGACCATAACCCCCTCCAGTAACGCCAACTACGACCAGGGCACGAGTATAATCTTCACAGCCTCCGCCTCAGGCGGCACAGGATCCTACACCTACAACTTCTTCGTGTATAACTCAGTTACGAATACCTTAGTAGGAACTTCCGGCGGTCAGTCAGGCACCACCTACGCCTTCCCAGTCAACTCCGCGAACGCCGGCAACACTCTAGTCGCGAACGTCTTCGTCATAGACACCTCCGCAAACCAGGTAACAGTCAACTCCATCAAGTCAGGAGTCTTTACAGTCTTCACCTCACTCAACACCCCAACCATCGCCCCATCGAGTAACGCCAACTACGACCAAGGAACCTCTATCATCTTCACCGCTTCCGCTTCCGGCGGCACAGGATCTTACACCTACAACTTCTTCGTGTATAACTCGGTCACTAACACTTTGGTAGGGACTTCCGGCGGCCAGCCAGGAGCCACCTACGCCTTCCCAGTCAACTCCGCGAACGCAGGCAACACATTAGTCGCAAACGTCTTCGTGACCGACACCTCCGCAAACCAGGTAACAGTCAACTCCATCAAGTCCGGCACATTCACCGTGAAGCCTACATTTGGTACCCCAACCATCGCCCCATCCTCTAACGCCAACTACGACCAGGGCACAAGTATAATCTTCACCGCTTCCGCTTCCGGCGGCACAGGATCCTACACCTACAACTTCTTCGTGTATAACTCGGTCACTAACACTTTGGTAGGAACTTCCGGGGGCCAGTCAGGAACCACCTACGCCTTCCCAGTCAACTCCGCGAACGCCGGCAACACCCTAGTCGCGAACGTCTTCGTTACGGACAATTCTGGTAATTCTATCGCAGCTAACTCCATCCACTCCGGAACCTTCACAGTCTTCACCTCACTCAACACCCCAACCATAACCCCCTCCAGTAACGCCAACTACGACCAAGGCACAAGTATAATCTTCACCGCTTCCGCTTCCGGCGGCACCGGCAGTTACACCTACAACTTCTTCGTGTATAACTCGGTTACGAATACCTTAGTGGGAACTTCCGGCGGCCAGTCAGGAACCACCTACGCCTTCCCAGTCAACTCCGCGAACGCCGGCAACACCCTGGTCGCGAACGTCTTCGTCATCGACACCTCCGCAAACCAGGTAACAGTCAACTCCATCAAGTCAGGAGTCTTTACAGTCTTCACCTCACTCAACACCCCAACCATAACCCCCTCCAGTAACGCCAACTACGACCAAGGCACAAGTATAATCTTCACCGCCTCCGCCTTCGGCGGCACAGGCAGTTACACCTACAACTTCTTCGTGTATAACTCGGTTACGAATACCTTAGTAGGAACTTCCGGCGGCCAGTCAGGAACCACCTACGCCTTCCCAGTCAACTCCGCGAACGCCGGCAACACCCTGGTCGCGAACGTCTTCGTCATCGACACCTCCGCAAACCAGGTGACAGTCAACTCCATAAAGTCAGGAGTCTTCACCGTGAAACCTACGCTTGGTACCCCGACCATAACCCCATCCTCTAACGCCAACTACGACCAGGGCACAAGTATAATCTTCACCGCCTCCGCTTCCGGCGGCACAGGATCCTACACCTACAACTTCTTCGTGTATAACTCGGTCACTAACACTTTGGTAGGGACTTCCGGAGGCCAGGCAGGAACAACCTACGCCTTCCCAGTCAACTCCGCGAACGCAGGCAACACATTAGTCGCAAACGTCTTCGTCATAGACACCTCCGCAAACCAGGTAACAGTCAACTCCATCAAGTCAGGAGTCTTTACAGTCTTCACCTCACTCAACACCCCGACCATCACCCCATCCAGTAACGCCAACTACGACCAAGGAACCTCCATCATCTTCACCGCTTCCGCTTCCGGCGGCACAGGCAGTTACACCTACAACTTCTTCGTGTATAACTCGGTCACTAACACTTTGGTAGGAACTTCCGGCGGCCAGGCAGGAACCACCTACGCCTTCCCAGTCAACTCCGCGAACGCCGGAAACACATTAGTCGCGAACGTCTTCGTCATAGACACCTCCGCAAACCAGGTAACAGTCAACTCCATCAAGTCAGGAGTCTTTACAGTCTTCACCTCACTCAACACCCCAACCATAACCCCATCCTCTAACGCCAACTACGATCAGGGAACCTCCATCATCTTCACCGCCTCCGCCTCCGGCGGCACAGGATCCTACACCTACAACTTCTTCGTGTATAACTCGGTCACTAACACTTTGGTAGGAACTTCCGGCGGCCAGTCAGGAACCACCTACGCCTTCCCAGTCAACTCTGCGAACGCCGGCAACACTCTAGTCGCGAACGTCTTCGTCATAGACACCTCCGCAAATCAGTTAATCGTCAACTCCATACTGTCCGGAATCTTTACCATCCAGCCCCCCCTTGCGCCTTCAATCACAGTCTCAAGCCTGGAGGTCGATGCTGGCCAGACGGTAACCTTCACTGGAACCGCCGGAGGCGGGACATCCTCCTACACCTACAACTTCCTGGTGGTAAATACGATAACAGGCAACCTGTTCGCCAATGCGCTGTACACCGCAGTCCCAACAGCCTCAAACACCTTCACCTACACGACGATGAACTCTGACGCAGGAAACACGATCCAGGCCAATGTGATAGTGACCGACAGCGCCGCGAACGCGGTGACCGCAAATTCTGTAAAGAGCAGCACAGTGACGATCAGCCCGCTGCTGGTTTCGAGCCTGTTCACAGCCTCAAACTCAGTACTAAACTTCAACCAGTACCAGCTGCTCTCCGCGCAGCTCACCGGAGGCTCAAGCCCCTACACCTACAACTTCGTGGTCTACAACTCCATCGGCGCCCTGGTGACAAACCAGCTTTACACGGGCCTCTCGACCAGCAACACCTTCCTCTTCCAGAGCCTGGGCACCTGGAGCACCGGCACCTACACCGCCAACGTCTACCTGACGGACAACGCCGGAGTCCCTGTCACGGTCTCCAACACGCTGACATTCACACTCATCGGCCCGCTGACCCAGATTAGCTGGACCGCCGGCAACTCCCTGATAGACCAGAACCAGTACCAGGCGCTTAGCATGCACATAAACGGAGGCCTCAGCCCCTACACCTACAACTTCCTGGTCTACAACTCGATCGGTGCCCTGGTCGCCAACGCCCTCTACGCCAGCCCGCAGATCTCGAACTCCTTCCTCTTCGTCCAGAGCCCGGCTTTCGGCACCGGAGGGTTCACGGCCAACATCCTGGTGACCGATGCGACCTCCAACACGGTCTCGAACACGCTCGCCTACGCCGCAAACACGCCGCTTATCTCCACCCAGTTCATCCCGCTCAACCCGACCACGACCACCACTGGCGGCCAGCTGCTTGAGGCGGCAATCGGCGGCGGCACGCCTCCCTACACCTACAACTTCCTGGTCTACAACCCGGCCGGCTCACTCGTTACGCAGAACCTCGTCTCGGGCTCGAGCCTGACAACCATGAGCTACATTTACGCCCAGCAGGCCTCCTGGGGCACAGGGGCATTCACCGCCCATCTCCTGGCGACCGACAGCGCCACCACCCAGGTGCAGGTGTCCAACAGCCTGGGCTACAACGTCACCACCGGAGGCGGAGGCGGAGGCGGCGGTGGCGGCGGAGGCGGTGGCGGCGGTGGGGTAGGCGGCGCCGGCGGAGGCGGACTGCTGAAGCCCACCGTCCTGCCCATCCAGAACGGCTACGTGGTGCTCGGCATAGCGGTGCCCGACATCTTCAACGTCACCCTGTTCGGGCTGCTCCTCAACTTCACCGAGAACTTCATCTCGCCCACGAACTCCGGAATAACCGTGAACGGGCAGAGCTACGTGATCTACCAGAACCGGAGCACCCTGATAGTCCAGGACCAGAACCCGAACTACGTCTACTCCATGCAGATAGTCAACATCTCCTACATCCCGCTCCAGCAGTCCATAGTGCTGAGGATAACGGCGCTGCCCAAGAGGGTGGTGCTGAACGTCACGACGGACAACTTCAGCTCCGAGATAATAACCTACAACACGACTCCGACCATAGTCCACCTGCTCCGGGAGGACACGACGCTGAACCTCACCTCATCGATAACGGCCTACCAGCTGCTCTCGATCAGGAACCTGACCCAGTCGCCGTTCCTGCCGGCGCTGCCCGCCGGCTACCAGCCGGAGCTGACCGAGAATCTCTCCATCCGGCCCACCACGAACCTGCAGCACCAGCTGAACACCTCGATGAACGTCTCGGTCAGGTACAACTGCGCCATCCCCTACTACAAGGTGGTCCCGTTCATACTCTCGAACTTCTCCTGGGCAATGGTGGACAAGTTCACGGTCAACTCCCAGGCCTGCGAGGTGACGATGACCTTCAACCAGGACCCGGTGCTCTCGCTGACCAGCTTCGTTGGCATAGGGAACGTCACCGTGCCCACCACGGTCACTACCCTCGGCACCAGCACTACCACCACCATACCTGTGGTGGTACCGCCTCCGGTCAACAACACGCCGTTCTATGACGCCCTGGGCCTGGCCGGCGCCATCGCCCTGATAGCCATCGCGCTCTGGCTCATAATAAGGAGAAGGAGGATGGAGAAGCGCGCCGGCCCGTCCGCCATAGTGTCCGCGATGTCGCTCATCGGCAGGAGGATGAGGCGGCAGAGAAAGCCCAAGAAGGTAGAGCCTGAGGAAGAGGAGGAGGAGGAGCCGGAGGCCGCCGCCCCAGAGCTCCCACAGCGCAAGCTCTCCCCGCGCCCAGCCCCGCCCGCCGCGCGCAGGCAGCCAACGCCGTCCGCCCGGCGCGAGGCCATACTGGCCCAGTCCCGGGCAGAGGCAAAGAGGATACTCGCCGATGCGGAGAAGGAGACGAAGAGAATGCGGGCCGACTCGGAGAAGAGGATGGCTTCCGGCGGCACAGCCAAGGAGATACTCTCCAGGGCAAAGAAGAGGGCCTCGGGACTCTCGGGCAGGAGGCTCAGCAGGCAGAAGGAGCAGCAGCTGATAGCTGACGCTATCGCCATGGTGCTCAGGAAGAGGGGAACAGACTAAGAAGATGCGTTAATGATTAATTAGTGATTGGATGAAGACCAATGATAACACGGTCCTGATAACCGGCGGGGCCACCGGCATCGGCTTTGCGATTGCGGAGTCGTTCCTAAAGCTCGGGAACGAGGTGATAATCTGCGGGAGGAGGGAGGACAGGCTAAGGGAGGCGAAGGAGAGGCTCCCCGCGCTGAACATACGGAAGTGCGACGTCTCAAAGGAGAGCGACCGGAAGAAGCTGTTCGAGTGGGTGAGCTCCAGCTTCAGCGGGATCAACGTGCTGGTGAACAACGCCGGCATACAGCGGCCCATAGACCTGCGCAAGGGGATAGACGCCCTGCTCAAGACCGAGGACGAGATCGAGATAAACCTGAAGGCGCAGATCTACTTCTCCGCCTACTTCATCCCGCTGTTCTCAAAGAGGAAGGAGGCGGCGATAGTCAATGTCTCATCCGGGCTGGGCTTCGTGCCGCTGGCGATGGTTCCTGTTTACAGCGCCACCAAGGCGGCGCTGCACTCGTTCACCATGTCATTGAGACACCAGCTCAGCAGGACCCCGATAAAGGTGTTCGAGGTAATTCCCCCAATGGTGCACGACACCTACCTGCACGGTGAGAAGCACCTGCCGAAGAGCGAGTGGAGCAGCTCCTCTGCTGAGGTCGCCGCCGCGCTGATGAAGGGCTTCAGGAACGACGAGTACGAGATCTCGCTGGGCCCCTCGAAGGGCATGATAGCTAACTGGAGAAGCAATCCGGAGCAGGCGTTCAGGAATATGAATGACGATTAGCAAGGCTATCCGATGACCACCCAAGAGAACCCCAACGAAGGCGCAAAAGGGAGAAGGTTCAGGATAGAGTTCGGCATCCTGGGACTCCTCGTCCTGATCGCAGTGGCTATAGTCTTATTTTCTCAGGGCAACGTTGCGCCCTCGAACACCCCGAGCTCCACCCTTACGAATTCAAGCATAACCTCGCCCAAGCCGACCTATTTTCTCAGGGTCCTCCCCTCTCCGGTCTATGGAGGAAGCGTGTATGGGGCGGGAAACTACCTAGGTGGCACCACGGTCGCCGTGTCAGCGAAACCAATCAAGGGCTTCAACTTTACCGGATGGGGCTGTTCCGGAGCAGACTGCTATGCAGGCCTGAACTCCTCATTCGAGATAACGGTCAACAACAACCTGCTTGAGATCGCGAACTTCATGAAGTATTATCCGGCTAATGCCTACTCCTACGCAACGGCCGAGGCCTATCCTCTCACCCAGGGCTACAACTACGGCGAGCTCTTCCTCCCCAAGAATTACACCTACTATATCTGCGGAGGCTCCAGCGCAAGCCCAAGCCCGGGCTGGGCGCCGGGAGTTGTCAACGCTTCCTGGAAGCAGTCCGCCTCCGTAGCTGGTTACTCATCAATAGGCATCCAAAACAGCAGCACCTGCATCCTGCACACAAACTCCTCGGCGCAGAACGCGGCGCTGGTGGGCCTTGCGATCAGGCGCTACCAATACGCCCAGTACGGCACTGCTTCTCACACATTGACCTTCAACGTGAGCGAGAACGACTCGCTCGTAGTCGCCATAATCGCAGGCCAGGCGCACCTGGGCGGAAATTCCACGCTAAACCAGAACCTTCCCGGCCCCAGCATCCAGTATCCCCAGGGCAGCGACTGCAACATGGCGGGATCGCCCGCTGGCTACCTAGGGGGCAGCGTCGCCTCGCTGTTCATCTGCAACCCGGCCCAGCCCGGCCCCTACAAGCTCCTCCCGGCAAACGTCTCCGACAGCTCGATAGCTGCCTACGTCTTCTACAACAGCTCCTAGTCTTCTACAACAGCTCCTAGGAATGCTTATATGTGATGAGGAAGTAGACCTAGTGTTGAACATGACTGATTGGAATACGATCATAGGGCTGGTTGCGAGCGTGCTGGTCACCGTGGCCTACGTCCCCGAAGTCTATAAGACCGTAAGGGCGAAGCACACCCGCGACCTTTCCGAGGCCTGGATCGTAATACTCGATGCGGGGCAGCTCCTTTTCTTCATCTACGGCCTCGGGATCGCAAGCTGGCCCCTGATCATCTCCGGAAGCCTTGGGTTCGTGATGATGACCATAATGCTCGCCTACAAGCTGGCCTACAAAAACAGGTAGGTCTCCACATGCGCTTTCGCATCTTTTATTAGAGTTCAATCGAGCAGTGAAAATAATAAAAACCTGTTTGTTGGAGGTATAGGCGTGGTATGATGACCAAGAGGCAAGTGGAGCACAAGAAAGCCATACGAAAGCAGATCTCAGGAGGAATCATAGACAAGAGAATCAAGTCGCTTGGCGACTGGCGCGGAGAGATGTTCTCCCGCATCCGCGCTTTGATCAAGGAAGCTGATCCTGAAGCTGTTGAGGAAGTAAAGTGGATAAAGGCAGACAACCCACTTGGCACAGCGATCTGGTCTCACAACGGAGGAATCTGCACCTGCGAGGCCTACAAGAACCACATAAGGATGACATTTCCCAGAGGCGCCTCGTTGGACGACCCTTCAGGCCTCTTCAATGCCAGCCTTGACGCCAGGGTATGGCGCGCCATAGAGTTCCGTGAAGGCGACAAGATTAACGAGAAGGCCATGAAGACTCTTATTCGTACCGCTGTGGCTATGAACAAAAAATAAATTTGGGGAGTACGAGATTTGAACTCGTGTCTTAAGCTCCCAAAGCTCAAAGCCTGACCAAGCTAGCAGAACTCCCCGTTTAGGATAAGTGAGACTGCGGATAATTTAGTTATTTCTTTGGCAGCCTGCCCTTCGGCTTCGGCAGCTTCAGGTTCGGATAGACCTTCGCGAGCATCTCCTGGTTCATGTCCGTGTCGAACTTCAGGTTCTGCATTATCCTCCTTATCAGGTAGGTGTTTGCAATCTCCTTAAGCTCCTCTTTAACTGCGCATGCGGTTTCAACTGCCGTTTTTGCCTCGGGCGAAGAGATTGACTCTATACAAACAGCGAGGTCCTTGAAGCTCTTCTTCTTTCCCGCAGTCGTTGACTCTGCGAAAGCGTCAAGCGGTGTAAGATTCATGCCCAGGAACTCGAACGACTTCTTGTCCAGAGTCTGCCTTATCGCTGCCAGGTGGAATGCTACCTCTTCCGGGGTTGTGTTCTCCCTCACGGTGAGCTTCTTTATCGAGATCCAGTCCCTGTACTTTGCCGTGAACTCTATAGCGTCCCCTTCAGCCATCAAACGACCTACTTGGGAACAGGCAGGACGTAGTACCCAGATGCCTTCTCGCGCACCACGCGCTTGATGACCTTCTTCTGGTCCAGCGAGACCAGGGCGTTCGAGACGAAGCTCTTCGGCCTGTTGGACTTCTTCGCTATGTCGTCAGCGGTCTTCTTCTTCTCTTCGCTCGTGGCGCCGAGCTGCTTCATAGCCTCTACGATTGCGCTCTCTATAGGTGTCAGATCTACCATGTAATTACCTCAAAGTTTGGATCCTTGAAAAATCAACTTAGCTATTTCTTGACGCGCTTCTCCTTCCTCTTGACGCGCAGGTATCTGCTCCCGCACTTCCTGCACTTCTCTATGCCGGCGCGGTTCCTGGCCTTGCACCTTCGGCACACCCAGACGCGAGTGAGGAGCTCATCTGCCAATGCGAACTTTCCCATGAAAAACCCTTTAAGTAGCGGCTATATATTGTAGGGAAAGGTATTTATTGGTTGTTTGACTAGGTTTTCCCCTCTTGACGACGCCTGAAGCGAACCCAATCCCGCCCTAAGGTATATATAAGTTTTATGAGCAAGTATAACATTTACTGTGGGTGCTTATGACTAATAGTGTTGAGCTTACCGTTGCGGACGCCTTCGTGGTAGACTCAGGCAAGAGCATAGCCAAGGTGGACACAAAATCGAGGACGCAGCTTGCCGTCAACCCCGGCGACATAATCGAGATCAAGGGCAAGATAAAGTCCACCGCAGCGATAGTCATGCCCTCCCACCCGAGCGACGAGGGCCTGGGCTTCATACGCATAGACGGTTACCTGCGCCAGAACCTGGGAGTCGGAATAGGCGACAAGCTGTTCATAACCAAGGCGGACGCCAAGGACGCCGAGAAGGTCATCCTGGCGCCTCCTCCAAGCCAGCGCGCCCCTCTCACTGCCGACTTCGTGGGCTACGCAAAGAAGCGCCTTGAGGGCAAGCCCCTCACGAAGGGCGACTCCATCCCCATCCCCATGTTTGGCTTCGTATTCAACTTCCTCGTGGTGCAGGTGGTCCCGCACGGCGTAATCCGTATAACTCCGAGCACGAACCTCGTAATAAAGGACGAGCCGGTATCGGACGCAATCGTAAAGATTGCAGACGTCCACTACGAGGATATAGGCGGGCTTGATGAGGCAAAGAACAAGATCCGCGAGATGATCGAGCTTCCTATTCGTTATCCACAGCTGTTTGAGCGGCTTGGCATAGACCCGCCTAAGGGGGTGCTCCTGTTCGGGCCTCCAGGTACGGGCAAGACGCTTCTGGCCAAGGCCGTGGCGAACGAGAGCGATGCACATTTCATTACCATCTCCGGTCCAGAGCTGGTGAGCAAGTTCGTGGGAGAGAGCGAGGAGAAGCTCCGAGAGATCTTCAAGCAGGCTAACGAGAAGGCCCCAACAATAATCTTCATGGACGAGATAGACGCGATCGCGCCCAAGAGAGAGGAGGCGACAAACGAGGTCGAGAGAAGGATGGTCTCGCAGCTGCTTACCCTGATGGACGGGATGCCGCCTCGCGGACAGGTAATAATAGTCGCAGCGACAAACCGGCCCGACGCCATAGACCAGGCGCTGAGAAGGCCCGGCAGGTTCGACCGCGAGATTGAGATCGGGGTGCCCAACAGGAACGCTAGAAAGGAGGTGCTCCAGATTCACACGCGCAACATGCCACTCGCCAAGGATGTCAACATCGACGAGCTCGCGAGCATAACGCACGGCTACACCGGAGCCGACCTGAACGCGCTTGTCAGGGAGGCCGCCATGGCAACCCTGCGCCTGATACTCCCGAAGATAATGGACAAGCAGAACATTCCCACTGAGATACTTGAAAGCCTGATAGTAACGCGCGAGAACTTCATGGAGGCACTCAAGAACATCCAGCCCAGCGCGCTCCGCGAGGTATTCGTCGAGCGCCCCAACGTCCGTTGGGCAGATGTCGGCGGCATGGAGAAGGTCAAGGAGGAGATGCGCGAAGCGGTTGAACTTCCGCTCAAGTCACCCGAGGTCTTTGAGAAGATAGGCATACGCCCGATCAAGGGCGTCCTTCTTGTCGGGCCCCCTGGTGTAGGAAAGACAATGCTCGCAAAGGCGGTGGCAACCGAGCGCGAGTCAAACTTCATCTCAATCAAGGGGCCGGAGGTCCTAAGCAAGTACGTTGGAGAGAGCGAGAAGACCGTGCGCGAGATATTCAGAAAGGCGCGACTTGCATCACCCTGCATCATATTCATTGATGAGATCGACGCCATCGCGCACTCGCGCGGCGGCACGGACGACGCCCGCGTAACCGAGCGCGTGGTCGACACGCTTCTCACAGAGATGGACGGGCTGCAGGAGCTGAAGAACGTTGTGGTCATCGCCGCAACGAACCGCCCCGACGAGCTTGACTCTGCCCTGCTTAGGCCCGGCAGATTCGACAAGATAGTCGAGATACCCCTGCCCGATGCAATTGCAAGGCTCCAGATACTTAAGATTCATACAAAGCGCATGCCGCTCGACAAGGACGTAGTCCTTGATGACCTGGCGAACAAGACGGAGAGCTACACCGGCGCGGAGATAGAGAACCTCTGCAGGGAGGCGGGCATGAACACGATCAGGAAGAAGCGCGACATAGTCAAGGCGGAGGACTTTGAGCGCGCCTTCGAGGAGGTCAAGCCGGCGATACCGAAGGAGGTGGCGGAGAGGATACGAAGATTTAAGGACGAACCGGCAAGCATGTACAGATGATACTTCAGATTAGGTGAAATTATGCAGATAGTTTACTCGGATAGAAAGAGTGGAAAGACAGGACAGGCTAGCGTTCCAAAGGAGAGAGAGGGACAGCTCATGGGCAGGCAGATAGGAGACGTCATCGACGGCTCGCTCGGCGGCCTTGACGGATTTGAGCTCAAGATAACCGGCCTAAGCGACAACAACGGTGCACCTTCGAGGAAGGAGATAGACGGCACCCGAAAGGCGAGGCCCCTGTTGAGTTATGGAGTCGGGATGCGCGACGGCGGGAAGGGCTTCAGGTCAAGAAGGCTGGTCCGCGGAAACACGATCAGCGCGGACACCGTTCAGGTCAACACCTCTATCGAGAAGTTCGGGACGAAGTCAGCGGAGGAGATCTTCAAGCCTAAGGAGAAGACCGAAGAGAAATAAGGTAATCCCAAATGAAAACAACCATTTATCCTGAACCAGTTGTGGGGGCGTTCATTACTAATGCAAAAGGAGAGATCCTTCTTGTAAAATCCTACAAGTGGAAGGACAAATGGAGCATTCCTGGCGGTCATGTTGAGTATGGGGAAGCGATGGTAGATGCGCTGCACCGCGAGGTTGCGGAAGAGGTCGGGCTTAAAGTAAAGATCACAAGGCTCCTTGCGATACAGCAGGTGATTTACCCAAAGGAGTTTCACACAAAGAAGCACTTCCTCTTTTTTGACTTCCTTTGTGAGTATAAAGGGGGTAAGGTAAAAGTTGATAATAAGGAGATTCAGGAATACAAATGGACCAGCTTAAAAGATGTTCCAAAGCTAAAGATTGATTCATATACAAAATATAGTTTGAAGATTATAGCTGCTGGAAAGTTCCCTTCAACGGCTATAGAGAAGAAAATACTTTCGGAGTGAACAAATGATAAAACAAAGCGAGCTTAACATCGGTACCCTTGGCCACGTGGACCACGGCAAGACTACGCTCGTCTCTGCGCTTACTCACACCTGGACCGATGTTCACAGCGAGAGCGTAAAGAGGAGCATGACGATTAAGCTCGGCTACGCTGATGCGCTGATAAACAAGTGCGGCGGTGGCGGAGTGTTTCCTTTTACTGTTGGAGAGAAGTGCGCAGACGGCTCTGTCCCTACGCCTTTCCGCAAGATCTCACTTCTTGATGCGCCTGGCCACGAGACCCTCATGGCAACCGCAATCGCAAGCTCAAGCATAATTGACTGCGCGATGTTCGTGATATCTGCAGCAGAACCGTGCCCGATGCAGCAGACCCGCGAGCACCTGATGATAATCAACGCTCTTGGCATCAAGAACGTGATAATCGCACAGACAAAGGTCGACATAGTCGGTAAGGAACAGGCGAAGAAGCACTACGACCAGATAAAAGCATTCGTGAAGGGCACTGTTGTAGAGCACTCGCCGGTTGTGCCTCTGATGGCGAACAAGAACATCAACATCGATGCGCTTCTTTCTGAGATTGCGTCAATTAAGATACCAGAGCGCAACACGACCGCAGACCCATTTATGTACGTTGCAAGGTCATTCGACGTCAACAGGCCAGGCACAACCATCAAGGAGCTGGTCGGCGGGGTAATAGGCGGCTCAATAATCCGCGGAACATTCAAGATCGGGGACGAGATCGAAATAAGGCCGGGCGTAAACTTTTCAGGGGACAAGTCGAAGAGAGAAGTCTACGAACCGCTCATAACGAAGATTGACAGCCTCTCTGCTGGTGATCAGAAGCTCGACAGCGCCATAGCCGGCGGCTTGATTGCGGTAGGGGCAGAAGTAGATCCCGGTTTCTCAAAGGCAGACGGGCTTGTTGGACAGGTAGTGGGTAAGGCCGGACATCTTCCCGAGTCCACGGACGTGATAACGATAAATTACACTTCACTCAACAGGAGTGACATCCCGAAGCAGGCGCTCCGTCAGGCAGAGCAGGTGCTTCTGGGCATCGGCACAGGAACCTTTGTGGGCTTGCTCACAAATGTGAAGAAGAACAGGCTGGAGATAAAGTTGAACAGGCCTGCCTGCATAGACAAGTCCACAAAGATCTCTATTCTTAGGAACTTCAGCCAGCGCTGGAAGCTGGGCGGCTTCGGGCTACTTGTATAGCTCGAGCGCCTTTTGTATTATATCCTGGGCAAGCTTGCCCCGCCCGCTCTGGGTCTTGAGGTTATATCTCTCTGAATCAAACTCAAAACCCGATGCATGGGGATGCCCTCCGCCGCCGAATGCCTGGGCGAGCTTCGAGCAATCGCTCTCCTCGCTTCTGAGGTGCCCCCTGCACTCATCGACATTTATGTAAACTCCGATGTCTGTCCCGGCAACCTTGCTGACCCGCCTGCACGCCTCGCTGGTTCCGACGAACGGGCTGAATCCTACTGCGACAACACCGCCGTTGATCACAGTCTTCTCCATCTCATTCAGCCTCTTGTCATTGATCTTCGTGAATTCTACTGCGGCATCATGGACGAACTCCGGGATCATTATCTCGTTGCTTAGGGCCTTGGTCATCTCTCTGAGCTTTTGAAGCGTAGAATCCCAATCAAGCGAGCTGAAGTAGGTCATGCTGAGTACATAATCGCCGATTATGTTGTAAGTCTTTTTATCCTTTGGAGTTATGTTGAAATCCGAGTGATGGACAACCCTCAGAAGCGGCTTTACAAAAGCCCCGGTCGCACGTATCTCCCTGGCAGTTATCTCCGCGGCGCAGAAGTCCTTGTTCTCCCCGACCACGGCGACATCGCATCTGCCTCCCAGCGACCTTATCGCATCAGCATCCCAGGGGTGATGATCGAACCAGAAGACCTTCCCGTTCTTCGCCTTGACGTTGTCAATAACCTCTGAGAATAGGTCAACGACCGCCTTTCCTGGGTTAAGGTCTGTTATGAAAAGGGTTCCCCCCTCCTTGAACAGCTCGTCAGCCTCCCTCACCGCCATCTCGATGCTCTCTCTTTGGTAATGAGTGAACACCACGTTCTCGATGCCTATGTTGTACTGCCTCATGAGCAGCGCTGCGCTGGAGATCCCGTCCAGGTCCGCCGCGTGCGTTATTATCACTGCCTCCATGCTATCACATTACTTTATACCTAGCTCCTTTTCAAGCTTCTTCCTCTTCTTCGGTTCGTAGCCTATCTCCATGAAGTACAGCTTGGTGTCCGTCATTACCCTCATATTTCTAACCATTTTGAGGAATCTGCCAAAAGTGACATGGCCGACCCTTATCATCTCGCCGGCATCGAGGTTCTGTTCCGCAATCTTCTTGCAGCCTATTGCGGCATAGAGGTAGCTGGAATAATGCACTTTCCCTCCAAATCTGTACTTCCTGAGAAGTTTCCACCTCTTGGCCACCAGGCCCGACTCTTCAAGCAACTCCCTCTTTGCCGCATCAAGTGGTTTTTCTCCCTTTTCCATCCTCCCTCCGAATACACTGGTGAACCTGTGGGTTGGCTGCCTCTGGAACCCGATTGCGATCTTGCCGTCAACTATTGCGACAACCTCTGCCAAAGAGGGCCTCTCTATCCTCTCAAAGATCTCGTAGGAGCCGTCGAACATCCTCTGCCTCCATTGGTAGACCTTGAACAGGGGACCTTTGTAAACGAGCTTTTCTTCTGACCTTGGCATCCTCTCACTTTGGTGTAAGGTATCCTCTATTGCAATTAATATATTTTTGTGCCGCTAAAGCTTAACGGTGAAATCATGGATGACCTGGCGATAAACAAGCAAAAAACAGCACTCGTAGTTATAGACCTGCAAAAAGGGATAGCGATGATGGAGACCAAGCCCCACTCCTCAAAGACGGTGATTGACAATGCCGCAAAGCTTGCCGGCGCCTTCAGGAAGAACGGGATGCCCGTTATGCTGGTGCACGTTGTCTCTTCTGATAAGGAGAGGATTCAGGTCCTGGCAGACGCTTCCTGGACTCCACGCCCGGGCATGATGGGCGCGGACTTCTCTGATTTTGTTCCGGAGCTGGCAAAAGCGGAAAGCGACATAATCATAACAAAGAAGCAGTGGGGCGCCTTCTACGGCACTGACCTAGAACTGCAGTTAAGGAGACGAGGGATGGACACGATCGTGCTCTGCGGGATCTCCACGAACCATGGAGTCGAGAGCACCGCCCGTTTCGCCTATGAGTACGGCTTTCAGCAGATCTTTGCTGAGGATGCCATGGCCGGGCCGTCCGAGGAGGCGCACAGGATAAGCCTTGAGATAACGTTCAAGCGGATGGGCCGCGTAAGAAGCACCGAAGAGATCCTTGGAAGCCTAGGCTAGAACCCGGTGCGGCATCTTTCTGAGACCTGAAGCCAGTACAGTCCTGTTGCGCAGGATGTTTCCGAGAACTGCGACCGGTTCACGACCTTCCGACACCGCGACGCATCCCTCATGGCTCAGGTGCGCGCGGCAGACTAGGTCAAACATTTTGGTGCCCTTCCCATCTCTCAGCTCCAGGAGCGGCTGCAGCTTTCTGTCCCCGGCCACCGCCGCAGCCACGTCGAGATGGTTCTCGAGCCCCACTCCCAGAACTATCGAGCCCTGTTGGTCCATCTTCATCCTCAACTTCTCGTTCCCTATGGCCTTCGTCGCCGCAGATCCTGAGGCGCGCGCTCCCGTGTGAACCGTGCTCCAGCCGTTCTCATCCCTCAGGTTTGATAGGTACTCGCTTTTGAAAACCGTGTCCGCGAGCTCCGAGTGGTATCCAATCGCTATGTGGGCCAGAGTCGTTCCCGGTCTGCTGGATACCGCGGGATCGTTTGTAAGGCTGGCCAGGTACTTGGACTGCAAAACAATCCAGGCCACTACTCTTGAGGATCTTACCGGCCCCCGTAGGGCCCTGTACAGCGAAAAGCTGAACCCTTCACGAATTGTATTGTCCATATTCCAGTCACTTAAAATGCCTTGGTTTGTTTTGATATATAAATCAACATTTTCCGATTAAGAAGTTATTTATATCATGAACTATAGCATACTTTCGATGGCAATCAACGGGGCAGTCCTGCAGCAGGTAAAGTCAAAGCAAGCGCTTGTGATTACCGGTGACAGGGGGTTTTGGCCAGGCAACTTCGCTGCGGATCTCTTCGTGGAGCTTCGCAGAAGGCAGTTTAACGAGAATCCTCCCAAAAAGTCGGAGCGTCTTGGGCATCTCTTTTCCGTCGGGCTCCTTAAAATGAGGCGGCCTAGCCCCGAACTGACTAAGGAGGTCTACGGGCTGCTAAACCAGGACTCTTTTGACCAGGAGACCTTTTGGGAGTTTGCCCTGGCCTACGTCAGACGCAACCAGGACCCAAAGGTGGCTGAGCTCAGGGAGCGGGTGCCAAGACTGCACGTGTTCATCGCTACCATGGAAGGCTCAACGGTTGCGGGCGCGGCCGAGGCTCTATGCCCGAACTGCCTGGCAGTTTCAAACGTGGACAGGTTCTCCCATGGCAGGCTGAGCCTGGAAACGCACATCCATGATGGGGAGGATCTGGAGGGGCAGGCTGCGATAAGGCTCAGGTCCTACGGGCTTTCCTGGAAGGATGCCGCAGTGATAACGTCCAAGCGTCTATATCCGGAACTTGTTAGCGCTGCAGGAGTCGCCTTTTCACCGGATGAGCTGTAACTGGTTGCTTATTTGCTGAAGAACTTTAAAAGTTTATCAATGCTTTGAGTGTTTATGACGTCCTCCTTCCTTAGCCATCCACGCTTCGCCATTCCTATCCCGTAGCGCATGAGCTCCATGTGACCTGTTCTGTGTGCATCCGTGTCAATTGCGAAGCTTAATCCATATTCTCTTGCCTTGAAGATGTTCTCATCGTTCAGGTCAAGCCTCTCTGGAAATCCGTCGACCTCCATCACAACCCCATTGTCCTTCGCTGCCTGGAAGACCCTGTCCAGGTCCATGTTTATCGGGTCCCTCTGCTGAATCAGCCTGTCGGTCGGGTGGCCGAAGATGTCCACCTGCCCGCTCTCCATGGCCTTCACTACCCTCTTCGTCATCTCCTCCCTGCTCATGGTGAGGCTTGTGTGGATGCTTGCAAGCACGTAGTCCATCTCCTTCAGCGCTTCCTTGCTGAAGTCAAGTGTTCCGTCTTTCAAGATATCTGTTTCAGCGCTTTTGAGAATCCTTATCTTGTCGCCCAGCTTCTTGTTTGCAGCGTCTATCTCCTTGCTGTATTTCAGGAATCGCTTCTCGTCCATCCCGTGCGCGATGTACTCGCTCTTCGAGTGATCCGTTATCCCGATGTACTCGTAGCCCAGCTCCATCGCCTTCCTCGCCATCTCCTCCACCGTGTTTCCTCCGTCGCTGTTGGTGGTGTGGGTGTGCAAATCTCCCTTCATCCCCTTCAGCTGGACCAGCTTCGGCAGCTTGTGGCTGAGCGCGAGCTCCACCTCTCCCCGATTCTCCCTCATCTCCGGCTCGGGCCACTCCATTCCCAGGGCCTTGTAGATCTCGGACTCGTCCAGGCTCTCAACTATCCTGTCCTTCCGGTCGAACAGCCCGTACTCGTTGAGCTTGTAGCCCTTCTTTATCGCTATCTGGCGCACCTTCACGTTGTGGTCCTTCCCTCCTATGAAATACTGCATCGCCGCCCCGAAGCTCTTCCTCTCCACCACCCTGAGGTCGCAGGTTATCCCTATCTTGAGCATCACGGTGCTCTTGGTCGGCCCCTTCCCGATCACGCTCTCCACCTCGTCGAGCTTTGAGAACGCGTCCATCACCTTCTCCGGCTTGCTCGAAGTCGCGAGTATGTCGATGTCGCCCACGGTCTCCCTCATCCTCCTGATTGAACCGGCTATCTCCACCTTGTCTACCAGTTTCGAGGTGATCAGCTTTCTTACTATGGATTCTGCCTCTGGCAGTGCCTTCCCTAGAAGTATCCTGCCCTTGGTCGAGGCTAACTGCTCCAGCCCCTTCGCGAGCTTCGCCTCGCTGTCCTCTCCGAATCCCTCCAGGTCGCGGATCTTGTGCGCCTCCACCGCCTTCTTCAGGTCCTCCACGTTGCGGATCCTGAGCGCCTTGTAAAGCTTGAACGCCTTTCTTGAACCAAGGCTCTGTATCCTGGTGAGGTTGGTGAAGTCTATGGGGTACTTCTTCTTCAGTTCATCATACTTCTTCATCCTGCCGGTCCTGACCAGCTCCTCTATCTTCTTGGCCAATCCCTCCCCTATTCCCGGGATCTCCTTGAGCCCCTCCATCCCCTTCTTCTTGATTATCTCTGCCACGTCCTCCTGCAGCTCCCCGATGTTGACCGCCGCCTTCCGGTAGGCGCGTATCTCGAAGATCCGCTTGTCGTCCTCTATCTCTATTATGTCCGCTATCTCGTTGAAGAGCTCCTCAACGCGCTTGTTGTAGGACATGCAAATACCTAGTCGCGCAGCTTCATGCTCAGCTCCAGGTACGCCGAGTCCGCATATCTGGGCGGGATCTGGTTGATGAACAGCTCCGCCTTCTTCATGCTCACGTCCTTGTTGCGCTCCATCACGTTCTCCTTCACCGCACCCACTATCGCCGCCTTCACGTCCGCGTACTTGTTCCTGTCCAGCGCGTAGATGCTGTCCTCAACAAAGGTGAAGCCGAGCGCATCCTTGTGGCCCTTCACGAAGCCCTCCACCGCCGCCTTGTGGAAGACGGAGGGGCCCTTGAACATCCTCGTGCCCAGGTACTGCAGAGGCGCAAGCAGAAGCAGGCAGCCCTCGTTCTTCTCCATCCACGGGACCAGCAGGTAGGTCTCGAACCCGAACCGCTTCAGGTACTGCACGAGTATCTCCCCGTTCTTCCTCAGCTGCGGCCAGAGCACGTCCTCGCTCTTGTCCGGCACCGGGACGGTTATCAGGTAGGTCTCAAGCCTTGAGTTCCTCATTATCTTCTGTATGCGCGCCTTCGCTTTCTCGGGCTTGAAGATCTGCGGGTAAAACGCCTCCATCGATGGCTTCTTCGTGAAGCTTCTTGCGAGCCTGACGAAGTTGCCCATCACATCGGGTGAAACCCCGGCCCCCACGTTCCTCTCCGGGTCCACCGGATCGATGACCACAAAGTTGCTGCTGAACTTCTCCGCCGTCTTCCTGTCGTTTGAGATGTGATGCTCTCCTGGTTTGATCACCAGCGGGCTCTTGAATGCCCCTGCAGCTTCAAGCAGCTTGAACAGGCTTCCGAACTGGCAGATGAGCAGCTCGCACAGGTATCCCGAGAAGCCGCTCGTCTTCGCCTCCGCACCATAAATTAAGTGGGCCTTTAGCAGGTGTTTCAAAAGCCGTACATCATCGCGCTGCTTTTCAGTAAGATTGTCGTTGATGAATGCGGTGTGCATCGGCGTCCTGTCCACTGCTGTAGTGAGGTCCTCTATGTTCTCTATCCTGAGCGCTGGCACTATGTCTGCCCTGAGCCCAAGCCCCTTCAGGAAGACTCTTACATAAGGGTGCTCCGCATACTTTATCTCGTACTTGTCGCCCTTCTCCTTTATCAGCCCCTTCGCGTATTTCAGCCCGTCAGCTATGAGCTTCTCTTTGGTTGTGCCGCTCCTGAATAGGATAAAGAGATCGATATCGGCGTTTCCCTTCAGGTTTGTGCCCTTTGAGATCGAGCCGGTAACCCTAAGCTCAACATTCTTTGGAACTATCCTCTTCATGCGCGCCATGAGCAGGTTTACCTTCGCCGTCATCTCCGCCGTCTCCTTCTTCGTTGGCTTGATGGTCGGGAGTATCTCCGCGAAGATCCGCTTCGCACGCTTCTCTGCTGAAGAGTTCATAAAGCTATAATGATGCTAACAAATATAAAGCGAATTATCCATCTTCCACAAAGGATTTATAGGGAAAAGAAGCTAGTATAAAGAGACATGGGCTCTTAGCTCAGGAGTAGAGCGTTCCGTTCGCAACGGAAAGGCCGCGGGTGCGAATCCCGCAGAGTCCACTTAAGTACATCGTACCCAGCGTGCGACTCCCTTCCGCGCCGCAAAGAGCAGGCTACTGGACTACTATTATCTTCTCCGCTCCCAGTCTCCTGAAGTCCCCGTCTTGGGTCACGAACGTCTCTCCGTTGGCGAGCGCCGTGGACACTATGAGCAGGTCTGCCTCGCTAAGCGTCAACCCGGCAGCTTTCAGCTTTTTATACAGCTCTCCAGCCACCCACGCGACCGACAGATCCATATTGTAGATTCTCACCCTCTCAAACAGCGTGGAGAGCGTCTTCCTGTCCACATCCCCTATACCCTTCACAAGCTCGTAGCCGGTTATGGAAGTTATCCCGATGGCTCCCGAGCCCCTATACTTGCCTATGATGCCGGCGGCCTTTTTTGAGCCGTTCAAGTAGTCTATCATTATATTGGTGTCAAAAACGCTCATGCTCATCCCCTGGCAAACATGCCCTCCCTCTCCTTCTTTATAGTCTCCTTGACCTCCTTCAGCTTTTTCGCATCCAGGCTTATGGCGCCAAACAGGTCGCTTATGTCCGTTTTCTTCTCCTCTGTCAACTCCATTATTACCTTCGTAAACGACTTGTCATCGCCCTTGAGCTTGCTGAGTCTAAAATAGGCCTCTTCTGAAACCGCTATAAGTTTAGCCATACGATCACGATGTATATGTATATATTAACATATAAATACTTTGTGGTTGTTTGGGATGCTCAATAATTCAACAGAATTGTTTTGTCCAGAAACAAGTTTCTCACATCAAAAGCTAGCAAATATAAATAATCCACTCCCAATCATGGTAAAGAACAGGATAAGTAAGGCGGACTCACCGTCGGATGTCCGCAGAGTCCAATTCATCTTTGACGACGTAAGCCTGTTTTGAAATGCCATAGTCTGTATGCCTATTGCCATTGAACCGAGATTAATACGGCTTTGCACATAAAGTCCTTAAAAATGACGATTAACCTTTATATCTTTACCTAGAACTTTTAATCATAAAAAAGGATTTTGGTTTTAGTATGTCAAAGAAATTTCGAGTTGTCTCACCCGGTGCTTCAGCCCGCTCCGTAGATGTCGAGGTAGGAATCAGTGGGAGGTACGAAGTTTATTACTCGATTGGAGACAGGGTAATGATTTTCGGAAGGGAACGACTTTATAAGGGCGAATCACCAATCGGATATGAAATCCTTCCGCCACGGAAGTGGTGCTGGAAGCCCCCTCATACTGACGAGAAAATTTCTAGGGCGGATCGCACACGAATTCTTGCTGATTTGCGTGCAGCTTTTACCGCACTTGGCGAAAAAGTCGTTTTGCCTAGCATGAAATAGCCGGTTCCATCTAAACAAGGAGGTAGATGATGGCAACTATTATTATGCTGGAGATGATCGAGTAGATGTGAATCTGCATGGCCTTTTGCATGTCTTTCTCATGGGATTTTTGATCGGTTACTTTCGCCCTCGAGCCTCCCGAACCGGTAAAGTCGGAGATGCCTGCTGCTGCAAATCCTGCGCAGAAGCTGAAATAGCCCTGGTAGAGGCCCTCATAGCCTATCACCAACGGGATGAATGACAACAGATACGCCCATTGTGGCAAAGCCAACGAGGCGATGGCGTACACCGCCAAAACCGTTATGAGAAAGCCCACCACGGCAAGCGTGTATCTCTTTCTTTTCTCGTTCTTGCCTATGTTGCAAACCCCTGGCTGGTATCCCTGCATTGCAAAACCTACAGATATTCTATATCCATTCCGTATTTATGAGTTTGCGAAGCATCACTATGGGTAATTGAATGGCAGAGACAGAGTCAAAAAACAGGGAGAAGACCAGGCCTCTGGTAGGCCTGATTCGGCTGCTCATGCTCCCTTTCAGGTACAAGGCTGTCTCGGGAATCCTTTCCTTCCTCACCGCGCTTGCCTGCATCTACGCGCTTAGGGCCATCGGCGTGCAGTTAGGGGTCTCGCTCGCCGTGGCGATTCTCCTGCTGATCGGCATGGTCCTATTCTACCTTGTCTATCTTTCAGTGTTGGCCGGGCTGTTTGCCCGAAAGGAAAAGGGATAACAAACCCCGCAGGAGTATTTTTAAAGATTGCCGTTTGTTATATACCCATGCAGAGCACAAAGTTCCTACTTATTCTGTCCTTTGTTGCTCTTTCAGCCGGCATTATTCTGGCACAGAACAGCGTGGGAATCTCTTCGACAGGCTCCTCAACAGCACCGAATTCGGTGGTCATAGGCCCGGTGCTCCCGACCTCGACGACCATACAGGTCAACCCAATCCCAACCACCATCCCGCCGCGCGCCGTTTCGACAACTGCTCCAACCACAACCCTGGTCCCGCCTAACTCTGTAAGCGGAGGCAACTCAATAATTCCCGGGACCACTCCGGTAACCCAGCCCACCACCATCCCCGTAAGCGCAAACGTGAACCTTCCAACGACCTCGACAATTCTGCCAGCTCCAACTCCAAAGACAGCAAACGTCACGCCGCCCATACCATCCACTACAATTACTAGCCCGACAAGCACCACCAAGGCGGCAAATACAACGGCGCCAAGACCCATTCCAACGGCGGTCACGGGCGTCAGCACCCTACCAGCTCCTCCCTCGCCGCCGCAGAGCCTTCGCAACATCACCACCATGCCTGCCAACTCCATCTCCTCATTCACATCGCAGAATGTAATGTCGAGCATAGGCGTCTCGCTTTCCAACGAGGCGAAGATCATCGCAAATGTGACCGCGAACCCGAACCTTGTCACGGGTCTAAGCCTAAAATTCGGGTGCGTGGGCTGCTCGTCCAACTCCATCGGAAACCCGATAGTTGGCTTTAACGGCAACGGCTCCATCTCAGCCGCCTCGCTCCCGGTACCTTCCGCCTCAGCCGGGCTGTCCGGCGGAGCCCGCCCTGCGCCGGCAACTTTGATAGCCCACAACGCCACCACCCTCGCCCACTTCACTTCAAACTACACTCCGACTGGTTTCGTCACGATAAACACCACTGTCCAGCATCTCCTGACCAACAGCTCTGCCGTCAGGGTAACCTGGGTGGCCCAGGGCAACTCAACCAGGAGCCCGCTGAGCTCCGGCGCTGTGGGTCAGCTGATAAACAGCGCAAGCAGCAACTCCACCCCGCTTGCGGTGAAGGCAGCGGCGCCCTACCTGAAAGCGTTCCTGAACGGCACATCAGCTGTGAATGAGACCACCACCCAGAAGATCTACATAACCGACACTGTGAACGGGAACAGCGTCGCGGTGAGGTACGTGCCATCCAACCAGACGACCTACCGGGGCAACCAGTCGGCCGTCGTCAGCGTGACCAACCTGGTGAGCGGCTTCAACGACACGCTCAACGTAAAGGGTTCGAGCCTCCCATTCGACAACATAACCTTCTCGACCAGGCAGAACTTCACCACCTACGTGCTGGGAGTGAGGGCCTACGCCGCAAACACCACGAACCTGACGCTCTCCGGCAAGCAGGTCCCGAAGCCGCCGGGCCTGCCCATAAGCTACATCTCCATAAGCAGCACGGCAAACGACTCCAGCATAAACGCGGTCAACTACACCTTCAATGTCAGCAGGTCCTACCTGCTCAGGAATAACCTGACCTCGAACACGCTCGCCCTATACCGGTTCAACGCCACCACCTCCACCTGGGCAAAGCTCGTCACGACTCTAATCGGCTCCAACTCCACAAATTACTTCTACGATGCCAGGTCCCCGGGGATGTCCCTATACGCGGTCTCCGGCATCTCCAATGCGGTGATAGGCAACCTGACCCACATACTCAACCCCACGACCATCGCCTCGCAGACAAACGCAACTTCTCCGGTGAGCAGCTCCTCTTCCGGATTCCAGATTCCGACAACCGCCTGGGTGGTCGGGGTCATCGTGGTGGTCATCATAGCCGCCGTCGGGATCTCGTTCAGGCGCTTCGTTAAGCCGGAGGAGCCGCCGCAGCCGCCCATCTATAGCAACCCACCCCCGCCTCCGGTTAATCTGGGCTAGCCGAAAGTGAATGTGTAGATCCTCAGGCCGGGGCTCGCGTCTATCTCTAGCTCGTGCCAGCCGTAGGTCGGGGCGTTGACCAGGTCGTACAGCCTAGAGCCGTTCACCTCGCTCACCACGCTGCCGTTATAGGAAGCCACATCGGTGCCGAAGTAGTTTTCAGGCAGCGGCTCTCCGTCGAGCCTTAGGGCTATCCTGCTCGGGCTCCCGCTTCCGCTCGCCACGATATTCAGGTTCTTCGCCTTGAAAATTAGGAACAATCTGGAGCTGTTGCCCGTCGCCTCCACGTAGTAGGGTGCGTTGTACCAGCTGCCCGACAGGTAGACTGTGTTGTTCTGGCTCACGACGGGCGCGGTATAATTAACCGTCTGGTTCGGCGAGAAGCCCTGCGGGTTGCCCAGCGACTCGCCCCTCGACTCCGCCTCGGCGTAGCCCAGGTAGATTTCCGGGCTCCCGATCTGGGAGAAGTTGGTCGCGCTCGTAACGTTGATCTGGCTAGTCGGAACCGTGTAGCTCGCATTCTCGAGAAGCTCCCTGATGATTGCGTTGGTCTGGTTGTAGTCTCCCTCGCCCAGCGCCAAGTACCTCACGTAGCCGTTCTTGTCTACCAGGTAGTCGGCAGGCCAGTACTGGTTGCTGTAGGCATTCCATATTGTGTAATTGTTGTCGAGCACCACCGGGTAGGTTATGTTGAACCTCTTCACCGCCTCCGCCACGTTGGTGAAGTTGTGCTCAAACTGGAACTCCGGCGTGTGCACGCCTATGATTACCAGCCCGTCGCTTCCGTACTCCTTCTGCCACGCCTCCAGGTAGGGTATCGAGCGGATGCAGTTGATGCACGAGTAGGTCCAGAAGTCTACCAGGACGACCTTGCCCTTCAGCCCCTGCATGGTCAGCGGCTGAGAGTTAATCCACTGCGAGACGCCTGTAATGTTCGGCGCCAGTCCGTAGTTATTCAGGTTGCTGAGCGAGACCGATGCGAGATTTTTATTGAACACCAGCGTGGAGGCCGCCGCTATGGCTACGATCACGACTATTATCCCGAACACCAGAACGTAAACGTTCATTCCCTTCTTCTGTTTGCTCTCGTTTTCGCTCATGGCCTCAGCTCTTCAGTTGTTGTCCCTGCCATGTACGAGACGTAGGCCGGCAGCAGCGGCAGTATGCACGGGGAGAAGAAGGTGAGCACCCCTGCGACAAGCGCTATCAGGAAGTTGAGCTGGTTGCTCGCCGCCATCGAGCCCGGCCCTATCAGGAATACCGCAAGGAGGCCTATGTAGCCGGTGACCACCAGCACGCCTATGGCCAGGAGGAAGAGGCCGGCTATGACGTTGAAGTAGTTGAGGAACCTGCCTATCCTCTTCATGAATGCGGAGAGCCTGGAGATGAAGGCGCCGAATATGAGGAACGGGATGCCCAGGCCCAGCGAGAACGCCAGAAGCAGCAGGAACCCGATGCCCGGAGAGGTGGCCGCAAGCGTGTAGATCGCGCCGAGTATCGCCCCGACGCACGGCGTCCAGCCCAGCGCAAAGCCTATCCCGAAGAGGAACGATGAGGCGAAGCTGTTCTTCAGCCGCCTGAAGTTTATCTTGTACGTCCTGGAGAATATGGGCAGAAGGTACATGCCCGAGGCCAGCAGAATGATCCCGAACAGTATTATTATCACTCCGCCAACCACCGTCAGCAGGTTCTTGGCTGCGAATGGGATGTGGAGCAATACAGTCTGGAGCAGGATGCCCACGACCGAGAATACTGCCGTAAAGCCAAGTACGAAGAACACCGAATTTAGGAATACCCTCTCCTGTTGTTTCATAATAAGACCCCAGACTCTGCAGACGATTATTCACCGAGGTAATTTTTCATCTTCGACCAGTAGTGCTCCCTCCAGCCCTCCTTTATGTCGTTGTAAACAACGGCTGGGATGCCCTTCTGCGTAAACGTCAGTCTTGTGCCTGTCCCGCTCTTCCTGAAGTCAAACGTAACTACTGAGTAGTGTGCCTTTGGCCAGTCATCGCCCCTCCACTCCTGCACTATCTTCCTGTTTGGGACAATCTTGAGGTTCTTTCCGGTTATCCAGCCGTCATAGGCTGAAATCTTTCCGCCCACCTTCCTGCTTATCTTTGCGGAGCCGCCGCTGAAAGCCGCATGCTTTTTTGAGTCCATGATCAGCTCGTAAACTTCTGAAGGAGCCGCCCTGAACAGCGCCGTCTGCTTCAAAGATTTGGTCTTTATTTTATCCCCCATCCTACTACCCAAAATAATACCATCTAAGTCTTTATAATATTTAGTGAATTATTCGGTTTTCCTGCTCCCTGCCCTTTCTATCTTGCCCTTCTCCTGGGCCGCTTGTTCCTGGCGACCAGCATGAGCGGGATGAGAATCGCCCAGATCACGAACCTGGTGGGGATCCCATCTATCTGCACTGCCCAGAAGACGGGCGCTGCCGAGATGAAGAACATCACCGCCATGGCAAGGCTGCTCGATGCTATCCGCATCTGGCCGACGCTCGGGACGTGGTCCCTGTGGGTGTCCCTGTACTCCTTCACCAGCAGCTGTATCAGCACCCACAGTATCAGGGTTATGGCGCCGATGTCCAGCGCGTACATGGACGACGCAAAGGAGGCGAGGGCCTGGGTTGAGCTCAGGTGGAGGATGTTGAACAGGTACGGCTCTATCGCGACGAAGAAGAGGAGCAGCACGTTTATGTAAAATACTGTGCGCTTCTGGCGCAACGAGTCCGGCAGGACCTCTATGAGACTGGTGTAGCGTATCCAGACGAAGATAAGTATCAGGAAGCTGAACCCGAAGGAGAGCATGTTGGACTCTATGTCCGGGATTGTCGCCGAGTTCGAGATGGCTAGCAGCACGGCCCCGATGGAAAGCGCGAGCCCGAACACCATGTCCGTGAGCGACTCTAGCCTCAAACTAATGTGCCGTTCTTCCCTAGTCTTATCTCCTTTTGGCAATCACGCACCTGCATCGTGATTTGTAATATGCCGCCAAAAGAATAAAAAGGCAGTCAGATGGGTGGTAGAGCAGGAACGTGATTTCTACGGTCGCCGGCCAGCTTTCAGAAGAGCTGATCAGCCGAACAGGCGCACCTTGATTATCCTCTTGTTCTCAAGCTCCCTCAGCAGGTAGTAGACCACGATGAGGCCTATCACCATCACCACTCCTATCACGAGCGATTCCGAAGGCATCCCGATGAACATCAGCAGAAGCCCCAGGATGGTGATGGCAGGTAGCCAGGGATATAATGGCGACCTGAAACTCGCCTCCTTCTTCGCCCTTCTGAAGTGTACAAGCGCAAGGCTGGTCATCATGTACGAGAAGATCAGCCCGAAGTTTGCTATCGCCGCTATGACGAAGACGTTCCCGGAGAAGAGCATCACTATGGCTATGAATGCGGAAAGGAAAACGCCGTTGACGGCAACCTCCCGCTTCTCGTTGTATCCGCGCAGGAACCTGGGCAGCAGCCTGTCCTTGCTTATCTGGTAGACGTTCCTGGAGGCGCTGAGCATCATCGCGACTCCCGCTGAGGTGGTGGCGACCAGGGCGCCTATCCCGACTATCAGGATCAGGATGCCAGGAGCCGAAACCGCCTGCAACGCAAGCGAGAGCGGGTCTGCGCTGATTGCATAGGATGAGGCCGGCGCAAGCAGCAGCAGCGCCAGCACTATCAGTACATAGAGCACCATGCTAATCACCACCGAGACCGCTATCGCCCTAGCTGCGGCGTTGGGCCCTCCCTTCACCTCATTGGTAAAGCTGGTGATGGTCTGGAAGCCCGAGTAGGCGAAAAAGACCGCAATGCCCGCCGCGAAGAATCCGCCAAGAAGGCCATTGGGCACCGCCAGCGAGAAGTTTCCGGCTGAGAAGTGGCCGAGATAAAATGCGTAATAAAGAGCGAAGGCCACGAAGATCGTGAGTATTCCTACCTTCGTTGCGACGAGCAGGAAGTCGGTCTTGGCGGCCTTCTTTATCCCAAAAAGGTTGACCAGCGTTATCACGACTATTATCCCTATCCCGAATCCGATCGGGTATGCTCCGCCGTATCCCAATATGTTTGCAAGGTAGGAGCCGAAGCCCAGGGCAACCACCGAGATCGAGGTCGCGCCGCCGAAGTACCTGATTATCCCTGTTATGAACCCAAGCTCGCTTCCGAAGGCCTCGTAGACGTAGGTGTAAACAGAGCCCGTTGAGTCCGGAAAGAGGGAGGCGAGCTCTCCCGACTGCAGGGCTATCATGAGCGCCAGTACTCCCACTATTATGAATACCGCTATCGCCGCGCTCCCCGCCAGTGCGATGGCCGTCCCGCTGAGCACGAATATTCCCGCCCCTATTATCGCCCCTAGGCTTACCGCCGTGGCCAGGAGGGGGCTTATGCTTGGACTCTTTTGCATGCTAAAGATACCGAATACTTATTTATAAGCCTTTTATCTCCGCAATTTTGTATTGCCGTAAAGCGTTTAGTAGGAACGCTTTATAGAGTTAATGATTCCAGTCCGTAATGGGGATGGAAATGATAAATACGATAATTTTCGATGTCGGCGAGGTGTATCTGACGGGCCTGCTCGAGGTAGAGAGGAGGCTGGGCGAACTTCTAGGCGTTGATGCCGAAACAGTCCACGAGAAGATAAGGGGCAAGGACCTTGAGGCGCTTTTTCACGGAAAGATAAAAGAGGAGACTTACCTCAACCGGGTCATCAGGAAGAACGGCTGGAAGATAAATCCCCAGACGCTAAAGCGGATAACGCAGGAAAACCTCGCAGAGATCAAGGGGACCAGGGAGATAACCCACCGGCCGGCACCAGTCGGCCGCTCGCATCGAGCTCCGAGATCGCGAAGTCGGACGCGGCATCGGCCCGGCGGACCATGTCCTCGAATTCGCCACGCCGATCGCCGGAAACGAGCGGCGACCAGGCAAGGCGGACGATGGGATCGGCGCCTCGCGCGGCAAAAGCGAACTTGTGAAACTCGGCCGCGTCGAGATGCTCGCGCGTCGCGACGAAGGTCGCCAGCGATTCGACCGGGAGCGACAATTCGAGAATCTTGTTTTCGAAATCGCGGACGCGCCAAGCGGCGCGCAGTTCCAGAAGATTGCTAACCCTTTCCTCGTCGACACGCTTCGCCTCCTGGAAGGCGATCAGAGTGAGCGCCAGTCCCACCACCAGAACCACTATGGGAATTGCCTTGAGGCGCATCGGTTCGAGCCGCCGAAAAAGCCAGTACGTCGATCTTAAAAAGTGCGGCGCCGCCTCGTGCTGAATTGGAGCACCCTCGTTCCCGGCCGGCAAGCCGCTCCCGACGGGTACGGTGCCATCGAAATGACCATGCCTTCCCGCCTTCTGCCGAGAGGTCGCGTTGGTCTCCATGTCCATTGGATGTCCGACCCCCCCCCTCCGGGCCGTCAAACCTGGCTATCCCCAATCGTATGACCCGGTCCGATTACCAAAATACTACTAAAAATAGAAAATCTTGAGTCAATTAAAAACATTAATTGTAGTCGCGGACGGCATCGCGGGTTGACTTCCCCCCACGAGCCATACTCAACAAATGCTAAGTGGGTCCGCCAAGCGGCGGATACAAGGACCTTCCCGCGATCCGACCGGAAAATCTGGCCCTCAGGCCAGGCAAGGCCGATCGGGAAAACACAGTTCCTGGCGCGCGCGCCAGTCCGCCTTGACATAATTGATGATGAGCGATTTCCGGATCCCGCGCATCGGCCGTTTGGCATAGCCGTGCCAGGTGTCGCCGGCGGGCCGGAAGATCAGGCCCTTATTGAAGCCGCCGGGCGACCGTCCCGCCGGGTGCAACGCGGCGTCGTAGAGGTCCGTGCCCCAGTCCTCCGCCTCGGGACCGCTCGACAGGTAGACCAGCATGGTGAACAGTTTGGCGGAGATATCGGTGTGCGGTTCGAGCCAGAATCCTTCGGTGTCCTGGCAGTATTCGATGCGGAGAAAACTGCCGGCCAGGGACAGGCCGAAGCATGACTCGATCCTGTCGACGGTTTCGTCGTCCTGGAATGCCGCGGCGACCGCATCGACGACGGGAAATAGCGCGCCTTTATCGGCCGCGAAGAAAATGCGCGACGCATTGTGCGTTTCCCGCCGGCCCTGGCTGTCGCCGACCTCCGGCGGAGCAAAGGGCAGGGCGGTCACCGCGCGCGCCGTCGCCGCGGGCAACACATCCGCGAGCAGCCAATAGCGGAAGGGCGTCTCATGTCGGTCGGCGGTCGCGAAGACGCGATGCAGGTGGGATTTGAGGGCGGGCGAGGCGGCAGTCATCGATATCCGGCCTCGACCAACCGCGACAGGAAGCCCAGGCGCTTCACCTGGGCCGACAGGCGATGGCGGGCCAGTTCGCGCGTCACGGCGGCTTGGTCGACCATCCAGTTGAACATCACGTAGCGGCGGACGCCGACGAAGGGGCGGTGTCCGTGGTAGGAATTGTCCGTCCGCCGGAACGCTGCGAGCGTGCCGGCCTCGGGCGCGACCTCCGCCGCGAAGTCGTCGACATCGTCGGGGCCGTTCAGGATGCGGAACCTGCCGCCATCCTCATCCCAGTGCTCGTTGAGATAGATCAGCGCCGAAATCACCTTCGACTCGCTGTCGGTGTGAATCCGGCCGTCCTTCCGCCGGCTGCGGCCGCGCACGGTAACCATCATCGGCCGGCGCGTCAGATCGAGTTCGAACTTGGCCGAGAACGCCTCGGTCAGCGCCGGGCCTTGGATTTCCTCGACCAGTTCGGCGAACGCGCCGCCGTAATGCAACGCCGACAGCGGCATCAGCCCCGCCCCCGGGATGTCAGGAAAATCGGCGATGATCCGGCGCACCGCGTCAGGCGCGATCAGGTTCGGCACCACGAGATGGTCGAAGGGCTGACGCGTCAAAGGGATGTCGGCCAAGCGGGCGAGATCGAGAAAACTCATAAGCAACGATCGATTCGAGAAAGCGATTTCTTGAATTGCACATCCGGCTATTCGCACCGATCGGTCGTCAGGGCATTGATCGAAGTCAAACTTGGAGCGGTTCAACGATCGCGCCCCGGGCCCGGGCTCCTCCCGCCTTGGCAAGGAACCGCCGCGGCGGGGTCCCGTCGTCCAGTACCGCGTTGACGAAAATCAATGAGGTCCCTGCCGCGCGACCCTATATCGTCAATTCCTGTTGGCGGTTTTCGGGTTTCCTGAGGGCGGGATCGTGATCGACGTCTTGAACGCCTATTGCTCGTCGCATCCCTGGCTGGTCGGACTGAGCCATTGGCTGGGCGTCGCCGGCGCGGCGCCGATCCTGTTCATGGCGGGATTGCTGGGCGGCCTCACCCATTGCGCCGGCATGTGCGGGCCGTTTGTCCTCGCCCAGGTCAGCGCCGACAGTGCCACGCTGAACCGGCCCGGACTCGGCGAAGGGCGGCGGCTCGTCCGCGCCTTCCTGCTGCCCTACCATCTGGGCCGCTTCACCACCTATGTCGGCCTCGGCGCGCTGGTCGGCGGAGCGACCGGCCTGGCGGTCTTCGTCAGCGGCTATCGCTGGCTGCCCGCCCTGCTGCTCGGCATCGCCGCCTTGGTGTTCCTCGCCCAAGGCCTGTCGGGAGTTCTTGCGCCGGATCGGCCTGGCGACCGGACGCGGCGCCAATCCGCTGGCGGCGCCGCTCACCCGCCTGGTTCGGCCCTTGCTGGCGCGACCCGGCGGCTGGCGCGGCTATGCCCTGGGCGTCCTGCTCGGATTCCTGCCGTGCGGCCTGCTTTGGGGAGCGCTCGGCGCGGCGGCGGGCAGCGGCGGACCCTGGCGCGGCGCGATGGCCATGGCCGCCTTCGTGCTGGGAACGGTGCCCAGCCTGGTCCTGGTCGGCCATATCGGCGTGTTCTTTGGCCGCCGCGCGCCTCGTGCCGCGCGCGCCATCGGTATCCCGCTCATGCTGGGCAATGCGGGCTTTCTCGGATTCCTGGCCCTGCGGGCCCTCGGCTGAGCCGCGCTATTCCACCAAATCCTTGTAGCAGTGCCAACTGGCATGGGCGATCAACGGCAGCGTGACCGCCAGCCCGACATAAAGCAGCGCCAGCCCCAGCGCGGTGAAGCCCACGATCAACGCCGCCCACAGCATCATCGCGCGGAGATTGGCGCGCACCGCCACGACGCTGGTGGCGATGGCCGAGATCGCGCCGACTTCGCGGTCGACCAGCATGGGGATCGACACGGCCGAGACCGCGAACACCAATGCCGCGAGGCCGGCGCCGATGATCGTGCCGACGATCAGGAAGGGCAGGCTGACCGGCGAAAAGAACACCACCGAGATCAGGTCGCTGGATGCCGGGTAGCCGCCGGTGAAGAACAGCGGATAAAGCAGCATCGCCACGCGAATCCAGAATAGATGCGCCAGCATCAGGATCAGACCGAAGGCCACGATCTGACTGGTGTTGCGCCGCCATGCGCCGATCGCGATGCCCAGCGAGATGGGCTCGCCGGTCGCCAGCCGTCGGCTGGTCTCGTAAAGGCCCACCGCCAGGATCGGCGCGACGAGCATGAAGCCCGCGGTCGCCGGCAACAGGAGATAGAGCGCGTCGGCCAGGTAGAAGCCCAGCGTGATGACGAAGCTCAGGACCACCAGCACCACGCCGTAGGCCAAACTGACCCTGGGGGCGCGGACCAGATCGCGCCACCCTTCCGCAAGCCAAACCCATGGCCGGTCCATCGGCACGAGTTCGGACTTTCGGACTTGGCGTCGGAAACACCTCGATCGCTTCGCTCACGCGTTCCTCCCGGTCGAATTATGCCGCGCCTTCGTGGGCGGTAGTTTTTTCAATATCAACGATAAAGTCGTCTCGTGCCGGAGATGACACTTTGATTTAGATCAATGCCGGACTTAAGCCATCCGCCATCCTGCCTCGGTCGATTTGGTGCACCGTCCCGTCCGTAGGCGGATGTGGTCAAGTCGGATTGGCGGAAATTATGTCCACGCGGCACGGGGGTGTTTCATGGCGGAAACCGGCACGATGACGATGGCCGCGGCGCGGCCGGCGGAGCCCTATGCCGACGATGTGATTTGCGCCTTCATGCTGGCGACCATCTTTTGGGGGCTGATTGCCTTTCTCGTCGGCGTTTATATCGCGCTCGAGCTCGCCTTTCCCCATCTCAATATCGAACCCTGGTTCAACTGGGCGCGGCTGCGGCCGGTGCACACCTCGGCGGGCATCTTCGCCTTCGGCGGCAATGCGCTGCTCGGCACCTCCTTCTTCGTCGTCCAGCGCACCTGCCGCGCCCGTCTGTTCGGCGGCGAGGCGCTTGGCGCGTTCATCTTCTGGGGCTACCAGCTGTTCATCGTGCTCGCCGCGTCGGGCTATGTGCTCGGCATCACCAAGTCGAAGGAATATGCCGAGCCCGAATGGTACACCGACCTATGGCTGACCCTGATCTGGGTGCTCTACTTCGTCGCCTTCTTCGGCACGATCATGAAGCGCCGCGAACCGCATATCTATGTCGCCAACTGGTTCTACCTGTCCTTCATCATGACGATCGCCGTGCTGCATATCGTCAACGACCTGACGCTACCGGTGTCGTGGTTCGGCACCAAGAGCTATCCGATCTTTTCCGGCGTGCAGGACGCGATGGTGCAATGGTGGTACGGCCATAACGCCGTCGGCTTCTTCCTCACCGCCGGTTTCCTCGGCATGATGTATTACTTCGTGCCCAAGCGCGCCGAGCGGCCGATCTATTCCTACCGGTTGTCGATCGTCCATTTCTGGTCGCTGATCTTCCTCTACATCTGGGCCGGCCCGCACCATTTGCACTACACGGCGCTGCCGGACTGGACCCAGACGCTGGGGATGATCTTCTCGGTCATGCTGTGGATGCCGTCATGGGGCGGCATGATCAACGGCCTGATGACGCTCTCCGGCGCCTGGGAAAAGCTGCGCTACGACCCGGTGCTGCGTTTCATGGTCACCGCGGTCGGCTTCTACGGCATGTCGACCTTCGAAGGCCCGGTCATGTCGATCCGCCCGGTCAATGCGCTCAGCCACTACACCGACTGGACCATCGGCCATGTCCATTCCGGCGTGCTCGGCTGGGTCGCCTTCATCGTCTTCGGCGCGCCTACCATCTCTGTCCGGTGCTGTGGAAACGCTCGCAGCTCTATTCGCTCCGCCTGGTGGCCTGGCACTACTGGATCGCCACCATGGGCATCGTGCTCTACATCACCTCGATGTGGGTGTCCGGGATCATGCAAGGGCTGATGTGGCGCGCCTACGACAATCTCGGCTTCCTGCAATATTCGTTCGTCGAGACGGTGGCGGCGATGCATCCCTTCTACATCATCCGCGCGCTGGGCGGCATCCTGTTCTTCTCCGGCATGCTGATCATGATCTACAACCTGGTGCGCACGATCGGCAGCGCCCCGGTGTCCGATAGCGAGGTGGGCCGTCCGAGGCCGGCGGTCGCCGGCGCGGCAGAGTGAGGGCGCGATCATGATTCGCCACGAAACCATCGAAAAGAACGTCACGCTCCTCGCCGTGCTGGCCCTGGTGGTTGTCGCCATCGGCGGTCTGGTGCAGATCGTTCCGCTGTTCACCATCGAATCGACCATCGAGAAGGTGAAGGGCATGCGGCCCTATTCTCCGCTCGAACTCGCCGGCCGCGACATTTACATCCGCGAGGGCTGCTACCTGTGCCACAGCCAGCAGATCCGCCCGTTCCGCGACGAGGTCGAGCGCTACGGCCACTATAGCTTGGCCGCCGAGAGCATGTTCGATCACCCCTTCCAATGGGGTTCGAAGCGCAACGGGCCCGATCTGGCCCGCGTCGGCGGCAAATTCACCAGCGCCTGGCAGGTGGCGCATCTGGCCGATCCGCGTTCGGTCGTCCCGGAATCGATCATGCCGCGCTACGCCTTCCTGGCCGAGACGCCGCTCGACTATGCCGATATCGCCGAGCATCTGCGCACGTTGCGTGCCGTCGGCGTTCCGTATTCCGACGATATGATCGCCAATGCCAAGGCCGATGTCGAAGCGCAGCTCAATCCGGACGCCGAATTCGAAGGGCCTGATCGGCCGCTATCCCAAGGCGGTGATCGGCACGGCCACCGGCGATCCCGCGCACGCCACCGAAATGGATGCCCTGGTCGCCTACCTGCAGATGCTGGGCACCCTGATCAACTTCAACGACTACACCGCCAAAGACTTGCAACAATAGGAGCCGGCCGTGGACACGATGACCTATTACACGCAGGTCGCTCCCATCGTGACGGTGGTGGTGGTCCTGGTTTTCATCGGCATCGCCGCCTGGGCCTATTGGCCCAAGTCGCGGGCGCGGTTCGAACGCGACGCCCAGATTCCACTGCGCAACGACGAGTAGGAAAGGCGCACCCATGCCGACCAAGATCGAGAAGGATGCCATTTCGGGCACGGAAATCCGCGGCCACGAATGGGACGGCATCAGGGAGCTCGACACGCCGCTGCCGAAATGGTGGCTGCAGGTGTTCTATGCCTGCATCCTGTTCGCCATCGTCTATTCCGTCCTGTTCCCGTCCTGGCCGGGCCTCTCCGGCTATTTCCACGGGTTGCTCGGTTATTCGACCCGCGTCGGCCTCGAGGAGAAGGTCGCCGCCGAAAATGCCCGCCGCGCGCCGATGGTCGACAAGATCAAATCGTCCGCGTTGGCCGATATCGAGAAGGATTCGAATCTCCTGAATTTCGCGCTGGGCGGCGGCAAGGCGATCTTCGCCGAGAATTGCGCGGCCTGCCACGGACCGGGCGGTGCCGGCGCGAAGGGCTTCCCCAACCTCGCCGACGACGATTGGCTGTGGGGCGGCACGCTGGATCAGATCTACCAGACGGTCGCCTTCGGCATTCGCAACAGCAACGACAAGTCGCATCAGTCGGCGATGCCGCGCTTCGGCGTCGATAAGATCCTCACGGCCGATCAGATCAACGACGTCGCCGAGTTCGTCCTGTCGCTGACCAAGAAATCGACGGACGCCGCCGCCGCCGAGCGCGGCGCCAAGGTGTTCGCCGACAACTGCGCCGCGTGCCACGGCGAAAAGGGGCAGGGCAATATCGAGGTCGGCGCCAAACAGTTGAACAATGGCATCTGGCTCTATGGCGGCGACAAGGCCACCATCGTCGAAACCGTCACCTACGCACGCAACTCGGGCATGCCCGCCTGGTCGGAACGGTTCGACGACGCCACCGTCAAGATGCTGGCGGTCTATGTCCACTCGCTGGGAGGCGGCAAATAGTGCCGGAACCTCATGGGAGTGTTGGAGGACTTGCCTCGCGGACATAGCGACGCCGACGACGAAGCCATCGTCTCGGTACGCGCTCAGCGCGAGGCGACGCCGCTCTACGCCAGCCGGATCAAGGTCCATCCGCAGCGCATCGACGGCACCTTCCGGCGAATCAAGTGGGCGGTCCTCGCGCTGTGCCTCGCCGTCTACTATTTCATGCCCTGGGTGCGCTGGGACCGCGGCCCGAACGCGCCGCACCAGGCGCTGCTGATCGACCTGCCGCATCAGCGCGCCTATCTGTTCAATCTCGAAATCTGGCCGCAGCAGATCTATTTCGTCACCGGCCTGCTGATCCTGGCCGCGATCGGCTTGTTCCTGGTCACCAGCCTATTCGGCCGGGTATGGTGCGGCTACGCCTGCCCGCAGACCGTCTGGACCGACCTGTTCATGCTGGTCGAGCGGCTGATCGAGGGCGACCGCAATGCGCGCATCCGTCTCGACAAGGCGCCGCTTTCCGGTTCGAAACTCCTCAAGCGGACCGCGAAGCATAGCGCCTGGCTGATCATCGCCGCGGCAACCGGCGGGGCCTGGGTTTTCTATTTCCAGGACGCGCCCACCGGCTTCGTGCGCATCTTCACCGGCCAGGCCGCGGTGACGACCTATTTCTTCATCGGCCTGTTCACCACGACCACCTATCTGCTCGCCGGCTGGGCGCGCGAGCAGGTCTGCACCTATATGTGCCCCTGGCCGCGCTTCCAATCGGCGATGCTCGACGAACAGTCGCTGATCGTCACCTACGAGAACTGGCGCGGCGAACCGCGCGGCAAGCTGAAAGGCGCCGCCGCCCATGAACATCGCGGCGACTGCATCGACTGCGGCAAATGCGTCGCGGTCTGTCCCACCGGCATCGACATCCGCGACGGCTCGCAGCTTGAATGCATCGGCTGCGGCCTGTGCATCGACGCCTGCAACACGGTGATGACGCAGATCGGCCGGCCGCGCAACCTGATCACCTTCGACACCTTCGCCAACCAGGCGGCCGAGGCGGCCGGCTGCAAGGCGGCGTGGCACCTGGTGAGGCCGCGCACCATCATCTACGCCTGCGTGTTGGTCCTGGTCGGCGCGATCATGTTGGCGGCGCTGTTGCTGCGCTCGCATATCGACGTCACCGTCCTGCACGAGCGCAATCCGCTATTCGTATCGATGTCGGGCGGCGATATCCGCAACGGCTACACCATCCGCGTCCTCAACAAGACCCACGAACCTCGGACCTACGACTTGAGCATCAAGGGTCTTTCGGCCTATCGCGTCAACGCGGTCGGGCTGGATCGGACCGGCAGCCAGACCGATACGCTGACGGTGTCCGCGCCGGCCGACGGAGTCGTCTCGTACCGGATGTATGTGACCGTCCCACATGACGAACTCGGACGCGGGCACGACACTCACCTCGAGGGCCGCAATGCCGAGACCTCGATCGCCTTCGTGACGCGCGATCGTGCCAGCGGCGAGAGCGCCGAACACGAAATCGATCTTCATCGCACCCGCAACCGAATCCGGATTCAGTGATCATGACCCAGTACGTCGCATTTTCGGACGATCTCCGCCGCAAACCCAGCTACCGCTGGATCCCCTGGGCGTTCATCGGCGGCATGTTGCTGGTGGTGGCCGTGAATGGCGGGTTGGTCTTCTTCGCGGCAAAAAGCTGGCCGGGCCTGACGACCGATCATGCCTACAACGAAGGCATCGCCTACAACCGCGTGATCGACCAGGAGGAGAAAGAAGCCAAGCTGGGCTGGCACCTGGATATCGCCTTCCATCCCGTGCCGGCCGTCGGTGGCAAGGTGGAGATTACCCTGCGCGACGCCGGCGGCGCTCCGGTCGACGGCGCCACGGTGACCGGGGAAATCATTCGCCCGGTCGAGCAAATGGCTCAAATTCCCGTGGAATTCGTAGCCCAAGGGCAGGGCATGTATATCGCGTCCGTGAGCGTGCCGCGCGCCGGGCAGTGGGACATCTATCTTTCGGCCAAGCGCGATGGTGACGTGATGCATGGCGGGCAACGGATCGTGGTGCCGCCGAAGTGAGCCCATTCGACTCCGTCCTGACGCTCGACGCCACGCCGCCCGATCGCGCGCGGACCGGCGAAGACGGGTGCTGCATTCATTGCGGCAGCGCGCTGGGAACGGGGAGTGAGGGCGCTTATTGTTGCGCGGGCTGCGCCGCCGCGCACGCGATGATCGAGGGGCTGGGGCTCGACGCCTTCTATGCGCGTCGTGTCCTCGATCCCAAACTCCGGCCCCTGAAACCCGACGAAGAAGCCGCCGAGATCGGCTATGCGAATTATGTCGCCACCGACGCCAAGACCGGCATCGCGACTCTCAATCTCATGGTCGACGGCTTGCAATGCGCCGCCTGCGTGTGGCTGATCGAGACCGTGCTGGCGCGTGAACCCGCCGTGATCGAGGGCCGCGTCAACATGACCACTCACCGGCTGCGGTTGCGCTGGCGTGGCGCGGCGGCCGAGGCGCCGGCGCTGGTGGGCAAGCTGACCCGGTTGGGTTTCCGCGTGCTGCCCTATGATCCTGCTTGCCTCGCCGCCGCGATCCCCCAAGCCGAGCGGCAATTGCTGCGGGCGGTCACGGTGGCGGGATTCGCCGCCGGCAACGTCATGCTGCTCTCGGTCTCGGTCTGGTTCGGCGGCGGCAGCATGGGCGCCGCCACCCGCGATCTCCTGCATTGGGCGTCGGCGTTGATCGCCATGCCGGCGATCGCCTACGCCGCGCAGCCGTTCATCCGTTCGGCGGCGCGTGCCTTGCGCGGCGGCCGCACCAACATGGATGTGCCGATATCCGTTGGCATCCTGCTCGCCACCGGGATGAGCCTGTTCCAGACGATCCGCTCGGCGCCCGAGGCCTATTTCGATTCCGCCCTGGCGCTGATCTTCTTCCTGCTGATCGGCCGCTATCTCGATCTGCGGGCGCGGGGACGCGTCCGCTCGGCGGCCGAGCAGCTCATATTGCTGGGCGCCGGCGATCTGCGCGTCGTGCGGCCCGATGGCGGGATCGAGGTCCGGCGGCCGGAGTCGGTGACCGCGGGCGACATCGTCCAGGTCGCTGCCGGCGAGCGGATCGGCGTCGACGGCACTGTGATCGATGGACGCTCGGAGGTCGACGCCAGCTTAGTGACCGGCGAGTCGCTGCCGGTGGCGGTGACCGAGGGCGCTGCGGTGTTCGGCGGCATGATCAATCTCGCGGCGCCGCTCAGAATTGCCGTCACCGCGGCCGGCGAGGGAACCCTGCTCGCCGAGATCGTGCGCCTGATGGAGGCGGCGGAACGCGGCCGCACGCGCTGGGTGGCGCTGGCCGACCGGGTCTCGCGCGCCTATGCGCCGGTGGTGCATCTGACCGCGCTGCTCACCTTTCTCGGCTGGTACTTCATTGTGGGCGCGGCCTGGCAGGAGGCGCTGCTCTACGCCGTCGCCGTGCTGATCATTACCTGCCCCTGTGCCCTGGCGCTGGCGGTGCCCGCGGTTCAGGTGGCGGCCAGCGGCCGGCTGATGCGTCGGGGCATCCTGCTCAAATCCGCCACCGCGCTCGAGCGCCTCGCCGCCATCGACACCATGGTGTTCGACAAGACCGGCACGCTGACGGAGGGTCGGCTCGAGCCGGTCGAACCGCGGCCCGGCGACGCGGATTTGCGCGCCGCCGCCAGCCTCGCCGCATCCAGCCGCCATCCCCTGGCGCGGGTATTGTGCCGCATGGCGCCGGGCGTGCCCGCCGCCACCGGGGTCGCCGAAATTCCCGGACAGGGATTGTCGCTGGCCACGCCCGAAGGGGAAGTCCGGCTCGGCAATCGGAATTTCTGCGGAGTTGCCGACGATGCCCTCGGCGCGTCGGGACCGGAGCTCTGGCTCGCCCGGCCGGGCCAACCCGCCATTCGCTTCGCTTTCGCCGACCGATTGCGCAACGACACCGCAGCGACGATCGCGACGCTCGCCGCATCCGGCCTGGTGATCGAGCTGCTGTCCGGAGATCGCGCGGACACGGTCGAAGCGGTGGCGCGCGCCGCCGGCATTCGGCGGTGGCAGGCGGGCCAGACGCCGGAGGCGAAATGCGCGCGGATCGCCGAGCTGCGCGGCCAGCATCGGCGCGTGGCGATGATCGGCGACGGGATCAACGACGCGCCGGCCCTGTCGGCCGCCGAAGTCTCGCTGTCGCCCTCGACGGCCGCCGATATCAGCCAGACCGCCGCCGATATCGTATTCCAGGGAAGCGACCTTGCGCCGGTTCATGAGGCGTGGCGGGTGGCGAGGGCCAGTCAGCGGCTGATCCGCCAGAACATCTCGTTCGCATTGTTCTACAATCTCTGCGCCGTGCCGCTGGCGATCCTGGGACTGGTCACGCCGCTGGTCGCCGCCATCGCCATGTCGAGTTCCTCGATCGTCGTCGTCGTCAATGCGCTGCGCCTGGCGCGCGGGCGGTCGCGATGACGATCCTCCTCTATCTGATTCCCGCGGCGCTGCTGCTCGGGCTGATCGGGCTGCTGGCCTTCATGTGGGCATTGCGGTCGGGTCAGTTCGACGATCTCGACGGCGCCGCCAGTCGCATTCTCTTCGACGACGAGGACCCAGGCGCTGGCGGCCGTCCGGCTCCGAAGGAAATTGCCCGGCCGGTGCGGGCCAGGATTGAACGGCACTAAGGAAGGAGATCGATATGTGGGACTCTACAAACAGCATTCTTTCGTTGGTCGCGGCGCTGCTCGCCGTGCTCGGCATCTATGTCGCCGGACGGGCGGTCGATCTCGGCATGGAGATCTTCGGCGGCCTGCTGGTCGTGTTCGCGGTGGTCTATATCGTGGGCGCTATCCGGCGGGTCTATCCGCACGCGTGACGGCATTTCGTCCCCGCCGACATGGTGGCTTCACTCAAGATTGGTGTGCCGCGCGCGCATCGTCTCGGATGTTTCGGCGAAGCGCGGGCGCAGCTTGAGGATGACGAGCTCGAAGAAGATCATCTGCGCGGTCTCGAACAGCGAGCCCATCGGCAGCACCGACAATTTGCCGCCGCGATCGTCGGCCATGGTCTGCGCCGGAATCACCGTGACGATATCGACCAGCTTGGCCAAGCCGCCGCCGGGCTGGGCCGTGACCAGCGCCGTCCTGGCCCCGGCCTTGCGCGCGATTTTCACGAGCGTTTCCGCCATCGCCAGATCGCCGGGTCCGGCCGAGACGAACAGCAGATCGCCCGGCCCCACGGGCGGCGTCGTCATGTCGGCCCAAACCGATACGTTGCGGCCCATGTGGAACAGCCGCATCGCGAAGCCGTGCATCTGCAGGCCCTCGCGGCCGAGGCCGAACAGCACGATGCGATTGGCGGCCACGATGGCCTCGATTAACGAGTTGGCCGCATCCTCGGGCAGCCGGGCGAACACGCCGCTCAAATCCGCGAGCGCGCCCTTGGACAAAGTGGCAAGCGATTCGGCCATTGGGTTTTCCCCCTGTCGTTTTATCGGTTCAAACCGAACTTCTCTCGACGATCGGACATTCGACCTTGATCTGCCGCGGCCTATTGATCGAGCGCGCGGACAGGTCCAGCAATTGCTCGGCGGCCAGCGCGCCCATTTCGAGATGCGGCAACAGCACGGTGGTCAGCGGCGGGTGCAGGTGCTGCGCGATCTCGCGGTCATCGTAGCCCATCACCGCGACATCGTCGGGAATTCTCAGTCCGAGCTCGCGCAAGGCCTCGTAGCAGCCAATCGCCATCAGGTCGTTGGCGCAGAAGATCGCGGTCGGCGGAATCGGCAGCCGCATCAGCTCAAGGGTGCGTTGATAGCCCGAGGCCGGTTGCCAGTTGCCGGCCACCAACAGTTCGGGATCGATCGGCAGGTCGGCGGTGGCCAGTGCCTGGCGATATCCCTTCAACCGGTCGCGCGACGCGTCCATGCGCGGCTCGCCGTTGATGAAGCCGATCCGCCGGTGGCCGGCGCGCAGCAGGAAATCGGTGGCGGCGTGTCCGCCCCCCGACTTCGCCCGGCACCACCGAGGGCAGCGAGCGGTCGGCGACATAGCAGTTCAGCAGCACCGTCGGGATGCGCTCCAATATGGCCGGCGGCGAAACCTCGCGGGTGTTGATCGTGGCGTAGATCAGCCCGACCAGGGGCTGATTCGCCATCTGGGCCAGCACCTCGCGTTCCATCTCCTCGTCGCCGCGGGTGACGGCGACGCTGACCGTCAGCCCATGCTCCCAGGCCTTCTCGCGGACTCCGTCGAGTCCGATCGCGGTCCAGGGATCGGTGGAAATCTCGTCGCACAGGAAACCGACGGCGGCGCCTTCCGTGCCGGTTCCCGGGCCGCGGCGGGCAAGTCGGTAGCCGACCTTCTTGGCCGCCCTGACCACCCGCTCGCGTGTCTGCGCCGAGAGCCGCGCGCCGTCCGCATGGTTGAGCACCAGCGAGACCGTGGTCTGCGACACGCCAGCCTCGTTGGCGACATCGGTCATGGTCGGCCGTCGCGTTGGGCGTGGGCGCTTCGAACCCGCTCGCCCGGCGGTTCCGCCGGCACCCGCCGAGTTTTTCACCGATCTACCTTTGCTCGCACTGTTGGTTTCCATTGCCACTATTTGTTGCGCATATTATTAGCAAAATAGACCATTGAAATGTAACAAAATAAATTGCATTCGTGCTCCCTCTGCCAGCGCGCCGCCGAAGTCCGATTGACAAATATTATCATCGGTGGGACCATAGTTGGAAGCTCGGAGTGTGGGGGCGCCTACCGAAGCCGATCCAAAGAAAACGCCACGCGTATCCGGTTCCGATCCCACGGGGTCTATCGGCGCCCACACGCGATCCACAATGCAACTGGGAGGACCATAAGATGTTGATCACCCGTCGCACTTTGCTCGTCAGTTCGGCCGCAGGCGCGGTCGGCATGGCGGTGTTGCCGGCGTTCGGCGCCGTGCCGCCGTTGAAGAAGAAAGACACCTACAAGGTCGGCTTCGCGCAGACCGAAAGCAACAATCCTTGGCGCCTGGCGCAAACCGCCAGCATGCAGGACGAAGCCAAGAAGCGGAATTGCCAGCTCGTCTACACCGACGCCGCAGGCTCGGCGGCCAAGCAGGTCGCCGACGTCAACAGCATGATCGCTCAGGGCGTCGACTTCATCTTCCTGGCGCCGCGCGAGGAGAAGCCGCTGATTCCCGCGGTGATGGCGGCCAAGAAGGCCGGCATCCCCGTGCTCCTGATCGATCGTTCCGTCGATCCGTCGCTGGCCAAGGCCGGCGAGGACTACCTCGCGTTTGTCGGCTCCAACTTCATTCTCGAGGGCCAGCGCGTCGCCGAATGGACGATCGCCAAGACCGGCGGCAAGGGCAAGATCATCGAGCTCGAGGGCACCGTCGGCGCGTCGCCCGCCAACGACCGCAAGAAAGGTTTCGACGACACGATCAAGGCGAAGGCCCCCGATATGGTCCTCCTCGCCAGCCAGTCCGGCGACTTCGCCCGCGACAAGGGCCGCCAGGTGGCCGAGACTTTGCTCCAGGCCCATGCCGACGCAACCATCGTCTATGCCCATAACGACGAAATGGCGATCGGCGCGATCGCGGCGATCGAGGCCGCCGGCAAGAAGCCCGGCGTCGACATCCTCGTCGTTTCGATCGACGGCGAAAAGGACGCGGTGCAGGCGATCATCGACGGCAAGATGGGATGCACGTGCGAGTGCAGCCCGCACTTCGGACCTGCGGCCTTCGACATCATGTACAAGTACGGCAACGGCGAGACGATCCCGCCGATCATCATCAACCCCGACCGGTTCTTCGATGCCTCGAACGCCAAGGACATGCTGGCGACCGCTTTCTAACTGTGCCTAGATAACCTCCCCTGCCAAGGCCCCTCTCGCCTCGCCTCCGGGCGAGAGGGGCTCCAGGGAGGGGAGTGCCGTAAACCGGTTCGCAGGTCCGATGGCTTCTTCCTCACCGCTTCTCGTGATGCGCGGCATCGACAAGCGATTCCAAGGCGTGCAGGCACTGTACGCCGCCGGACTCGAGGTCGAACCCGGCGAGGTGATGGCCCTGGTCGGCCAGAACGGCGCGGGCAAATCGACGCTCATCAAGGTTCTCACCGGCGCCCACCACAAGGACGCCGGCACCATCGTCTTCGCCGGGAAAGAAGTCGCATTCGCCTCCCCGCAGGATGCGCAGCAGGGCGGCATCAGCACCATCTACCAGGAGATCAACCTGATCCCCTATCGTTCGGTGGCCGAGAACATCTTTCTCGGGCGCGAGGAGCGCCGCTATGGATTGCTCGACTGGCGGCGGATGAACCGGGAATCCGCGCAGTTGCTGCGCCGATTCGCCATCGAGATCGACGTGCGGCGACCGCTGATGGAATTCAGCACCGCGATCCAGCAGATGGTGGCCATCGCGCGCGCCGTGTCCTTCAAGGCGCGCCTGGTCATCATGGACGAGCCGACCTCGTCGCTCGACGACCGCGAAGTCGCCGTCCTGTTCGATGTCATCCGCCAGCTGAAGGGCGAGGGCGTCGCCGTGATCTTCATCAGCCACCGGCTCGACGAGCTGTATCAGGTCTGCGACCGGGTCACGGTGATGCGCGACGGCCGCACCGTGGCCGTCAACCGCATCGCCGATGTCGACAAGCTGCATCTGGTCGCCACCATGCTGGGTCGCGACCTTGACGCCGTCCGCGAACGCTCCACCGGATTCCACGGCGCCTCAGGCCGGGCCGGCGACGAACTGCTGGCCGCCCAGGGGCTCCATCTCGGCCGGCGGCTGCGCGGCGCCCGTGTCGAGGTTCGCGCCGGCCAGATCGTCGGCCTTGCCGGTCTGCTCGGTTCGGGCCGCACCGAGGTGGCGCGCGCCGTGTTCGGCGCCGATCCGCCCGACGCCGGCTCGATCCGCTTGATGGGCGCCGCCGTGGCGCCGCGGCAGCCGGCCGAGGCGATCGCGCTGGGCGTTGGCTTCTGCACCGAGGACCGCAAGATCGAGGGCATCGTGCCGGACATGTCTGTGCGCGAGAACATCACGCTGGCCCTGCTGCCGCGCCTGACCAGGGCCGGCGTCGTCGACGAGAAGCGCCAGAGCGAGATCGTCGACCGATTCATCGCGCGGCTGTCGATCAAGACCTCGAGCCCCGAGCAGAAGGTCCGGGAACTGTCGGGCGGCAATCAGCAGAAGGTGCTGCTGGCGCGCTGGCTGTGCACCGATCCGAAGCTTCTGATCCTCGACGAACCGACGCGCGGCATCGATGTCGGCGCCAAGGCCGAGATCCAATCGCTGATCAAGGAACTCGCCGACCAGGGGCTGGGCGTGTTGATGATCTCGTCGGAACTCGAGGAGATTCTCGAGGGCTCCGACCGTGTGTTCGTGCTCAGCGACGGCCAGACCGTCGCCGACCTGGCCCGCGCCGAGGTGACCGAGCCGCGCATCATGGCGGCGATGGCCCATGGCACGGATGGCGCCCTCGCGGCCGGGGAACGTCATGGCTGACGCGGTCATCCCGTCGGCGGCGCAGACCGAGAAGCGGAACGTCGTCGGCCAATTCCTGCGCCGCTATGCCGCGGTGACCGCGCTGGTCGTGCTGCTCGCCTTCAACTTCGCGGTGACCCCGCATTTCGCCACCTGGCAGACGCTCAACGTCAACCTGACCCAGGTCGCGACCATCGTCATCGTCTCGGTCGGCATGACCCTGGTGATCGCGACCGGCGGCATCGATCTGTCGGTGGGCTCGCTGATGGCGATCTCGGGCGCGCTCGCGCCGCTGATCTTCCTCAGTCCCTTCGGGCGCAGTCATACCGTCATCGGCATCGTGCTGGCCTTCATCGTCCCGGTTCTGGTGGCGGGGTCGTTCGGCCTGTTCAACGGCTGGTTCATCACCCGATTCCGCATCCAGCCGATCGTCGGAACCTTGGTCATGTTCATCGCCGGACGAGGTATCGGACAGGTGATGACCAACGGCAATCTTCAGGTGTTCAAGAACCCGCCCTTCCAGTTCATCGGGCTCGGTCGCATCCTCGGCATCCCTTGCCAGGTGCTGGTCATGCTGGCCCTGGTGGCCCTGGCGGCCTGGATGCTCCGGCGCACCCTGTTCGGGCGTCAGATCCTGGCCGTGGGGGGCAATGAGAAGGCCGCGCGGCTGGCGGGCATTCCCGTCGCCCGGGTCAAGTTGATGGTCTACGCGATCAGCGGCTTGTGCGCCGGCGTCGCCGGGTTGGTCGTGGTGTCGATCAATTCCTCCAGCGACGCCAATCTGGTCGGGCTCGGCATGGAGCTCGACGCCATCGCCGCGGTATCGGTGGGTGGAACCCCCTTCACCGGCGGGCAGGCGACGGTGGTCGGCTCCTTGCTCGGCGCCCTGATCATACAGCTTCTGCGCTACACCCTGCTCGCCAACGGCGTTCCCGATGCCGCGGCCCTGGTGGTCAAGGGCGCCATCATCGCCATCGCGGTGTGGTCGCAGCGGCGGAGCCAGACATGACCGACAGCGAGCCCGTCGCCGCCTCGGCGTCGTCCTTCTCCGCCTCGCGCGCCTCCTACTGGCTCGGCCAGCAGCGCGTGCTGATCGCGCTGGTGCTGCTGATCCTGTTCGGCGCGCTGCGCTACGATCATTTTCTCGGCCTGTTCAATGTGCTGAGCGTGCTGCGCTACAACTCGATGTTCGCGCTCACCGGGCTGGGCATGTGCTTCGTCATCATGACCGGCGGCATCGATCTGTCGGTCGGCACTACCGCCGCCCTGGCCAGCGTGGTCTCGGCGACGCTTTCGCCCTGGGGCATCGTGCCGGGCCTGCTCAGCGGACTGGCCGCGGGCCTCGTCGTCGGCGCCATCAACGGCTTCCTCGTCACCCGGATGAAAATCCTGCCCTTCATCGCCACGCTGTCGGGTATGCTGGTGGCGAGCGGAACCGCTTTGCTGCTCGCGCACAATCAGTCCGTATCCGTGTCCTACGAATCGGGCTTCACCGATTTGGGCCAGGGTGACCTGCTCGGCTTTCCCGTCCCCGGTTGGATCGCCCTGGCCGCCTATATTTATGGATCAATCGTGCTCAACCGCACCGCCTTCGGCCGCCATATCCTGGCGATCGGCGGCAACGAGGAAGCCGCCCGGCTGATGGGCCTGCCGGTCGACCGCGTCAAGTTCCTGACCTATGTGCAGTCCGGCGCCTTCGCCGGTTTGGCGGGCGTGATCCTGGCCGCGCAGTTCGGTGCCGGCCAGCCCGCCGAGGGCGTCGGCTGGGAATTGTTCTCCATCGCCGCCGTCGTCGTCGGTGGCACGCTGCTGACCGGTGGCGTCGGTTCGGTTGCCACCACGCTCGCGGGCGTCATGTTGCTGGGACTGATCTTCAACGTTCTCAACTTCGAGAATGGCATGGGCTGGATCAGCCTGAGTGCTTACTGGCAATCGGTCGTCCGCGGCGTGTTCCTGATGATCGTGGTGATGGTCGGTCCGGGATCGGGCAAGCGTTTCGTCGCCCTTGCCACCGGCGGCGGCTCCGGAGCCTCACCTAAGTAGTAGCGCCTTCGCGAACGCGCAATCGGAGCGCCGGCCCGGCATTTATTGCCTAGTCGCGGTTGTTGCTCAGCTTGCCGCTGTTACAGTGTGAAACACGAATTCTTCTCCCCAAGAATCGCCAAGTCGTCGCGAGCGGCGTAATGTTTCTCTGGGGTACCGGAGTATCCGGGATGCGTTTGGGAATGAGGTTGGCATTCCTTTTCGTGGCCACCGTGGCGATTGCCATAGTTTTTGGTGTGCCGATTTTGCGGGCCGACTCGATCAAGCCGTCCCTCCAGCTTGTCGAGGGCCTGATCGACGCCGAGCAATATGAGCAGGCAAGCGAACTTCTCAACGACATCGCGCCCGAGGGCCGCGCTGCCACAGCGCAAGCCGATATCCTGCGCGGGCGCATCGCGCTCGCCCAGGGCCAATCCGCCCAGGCGCTCGCCTTGTTCGAAAAGGCGTCGACGGCTTCGCTCGATCGCGAGGCCGTGGCCGATCTTTATATGGGCGAAGCCAAATTGGCCTTGGGAAAGGTCGCGCAGGCGCGCCTCGACGTCCTGACCGCGTTGAGGACCGATCCCGACCTTGCCGCCGCCGAACTGGTGCTGGCGCAGGTGGACAGTCGTAACGGGCACGCCAAGGAGGCTATGGCCCGGTTGTTGAAGCTCGGAAAAACTCACCCCGACGACGACGGCTTGGCGATCGCCACCGCTCGTTTCCGCACGGCGCGGCAAGGGCCCGAGGCCGGCATCGGCGCGTTGCAGGAATTCGCCAATGCGCATCCCGAACTCGGCGGCGACACAGGACGCGCTGGGCGGCCTCCTCTGGGCGGCCGGGCGCAAGGTCGAAGTCGGTGCGCGCGCGAATCGCGGCGGGAGAACTCTATCTGACGGCTGGACAGACCGGTCGCGCCACCGCGATGGCCATATGGATCAAGGCGGTCGACGCCGACGGCAGTCTGGAACGGCAGGCCCGGGCCACGCAGAAGGAAGCCTCCGCGCCGCTTCTCGTGGCTCCTGCGACTCCCGGCCCGCTCGCCGTGCCGCGCCCGGTTGCGCCGCCGTCGAACGAACCGCCGCCGCCGCTCGCCTCTCCACGGCCGGCGGTGCCGACCACGGAACTGGCGCCCAATCAGATCGAGGCGGTGCGGCCTCCGGAACAGCCCACGCCGTCGACGGTGCCGCCACCGCTGGCGACGGCGGCTCCCAACGACACCCTGGCCAATCCCGAGCCGCTGCCGTTCGCGCCGGGTTCGACCTACCTCTCCGGCAGCGGGATCGTGCTCGAGGGCGGGCGGCTCATCGTCACCAACCGCCATGTCATCGAGGGCATGGGCGTGATCTACGCGCGCAACGGAACCGGCCATGTCCGTCAGGCGCGCGTCGTCAAGGTGTCGCGCGAGGACGATCTGGCGCTGCTCGAGATCGAATCGCCCTACCCCGAGGGCGCGGTGGTCCAGTTCTCCGACATGGTCGATCCGGCACCGGGCCGTTCGGCGGTGGTCATGGGTTTTCCGCTGGTCGACCTCCTCGGCGACGATCAGCCGGCGCTGACCGAGGGCATCGTCGCCAAGATCACCGGTCTCAGCAATGATCCCAAGACGTTTCAGATGACCACCAAGATCAACAAGGGCAATTCCGGCGGGCCGGTGTTCGATCGCCAGGGCCGGTTGATGGGGATCACCGTCGGGCAGACCGACGCCGCGGATATCTACCGCAAAAGCGGATTTCTGGTTGAGGATATGAATATCGGCATCAAGGCGGACCGCATCCTTCATTTCCTCGGCCGCGACGCCGCCGCGCCGTCGGTGCGCGGCGCCGAGATGAACCTCGAGGACCTGTATGAGCTGATGCTGCCCCGCGTCGTTCTCGTGGCGGCGCAAAAATGAAAACGGCCGCCAGCCTGCTCTGTCTGCTGCTGACGATGGCACCTATGTCGGCACGGGCCGATTGGGTGAAGGCGGCGGGCGAATATCGTTATCCCGCGGATATTTCCGAAGCCGAGGCCTGCCGCGCCGCCGAGGAACGGGCGAAAGAAGATGCGGTGCGCCAGGTCACCGGCGAAAACCTGTCGTCCGAACAGATGATGCGCTGCACCGATCAAGGCGGCAAAGCCGCCTGCGCCTCAACTCCTCGGTCTGGACCATGCTGGACGGCGATGTCCGCGCGGTGCGCAATCTGCAGAAATCGGTGGCTCCCGAGATCGAAGGCTTCCACAAATGCTCGGTCAGCATGGAGGCCGATGTCGTCGTCCCGGCGGGCAAGCCCGATCCGGCCTTCGATATCGGGGTGACGCCGAACGCTTCCGTGTTTCGCGACGGGGAACGGATGCGCATCGGCCTGTCGCCGACCAAGCCGATGGCGGTGGCGATCTTCCAATGGCTGCCCTATGCCACGGGCAGCGAACAGATCACCCGCATCTTTCCCAACCAGTACGATCCCGAGCGGCGAATCGACGCGCCGATCATCGTTCCCACGGAGACGGGCGGCGAGCACTACGCGATGAGGGTCGAATTCCCCGAGGGCATGCCGGCCGCGCGCAGGATCGTCGACGAATATCTGATGGTGGTGGCGACCCGCGATCCGGTGGCCTTCCTGCCGGCCTACAGTTTCGACGATTTCCATGCGCGCCTGCTCGAATTGTCGCGCGCCGACAGCCGCATCGTGCGCGCGGCCTACAATATCGTCAGGGGGGATCAATGATCTGGCGCCGGATCGTCTGCGTCGCCGCGATCGCGCTTGGGCTGCCGGCCGCCTGTGTCGCGCCCACCTATATCGACAAAAGCAAATCCTCCGCATTGCCCTCCACCGGGTTCAACGAAGTGGTGTTCCAGGTCCACGACGCCTATAGGGCGTCACCGCCCGCCTGCATTGCCGTCATGCCGCTCGACGGACCCGCGCCGGGCAAGAAGGGTGAAAAGGCGGATACGATACCGCCTGAACAACTCGACGCGGTGCGCAAGGCGATCTACGCCCACCTGGCGCCGCAGGGCCGGCGCGTCGAAAAGCTGGCGCGGGTGGACTTCATCCTCGACCAGATGGAACCCGCGGACCGCGGCAATCTCGTCCTGGTCGGCGAGCGCCTGGGCTGCGAGGCGCTCATCACCGGGCGGGTGACCGAGGTGAGCTCCCATTATTACGGCATCTATTCCCGCGTCGCCGTTGGCGCCGATCTCAAGCTGGTGCGGGCCGCCGACGGCGCCGTGCTGTGGGAAGGCCAGCATGTCGCGGCCATTCACGGCGGTGGGGTGCCGGTAGACCCGATCAGCCTGGCCATGGGCGCGCTCGACGCGGCGACCAATGTGCAGGACGAGCAGACCTTCCGCGTCACCGACGACCTCGCCCGCCGCCTCGTCGGCACGATTCCCGACGACGCCATCGTCGCGCTCGACGATCCGCCTGCGCCGCCCGTCGCGCCGGCCGCGTCGGTCGAAACCGTGCCGCCGGCGCCCGAGCCGGCGCACCTGGTCGATTACCAGACCTTTCTCAATGCGCTCGCCGATCTGCCGGCCGACGAACGGCACGCCCTTGTGTTGACCGCGGTCGACAAGCGGACCTTCGGCGACGACGCACAGGGGCCGCTGCTCGACGCCTTGATCAGCACCACCCCGTTCCGCGCCGAAGACGAAGTTCGCTATGCCGACTATCTCGCCGCGCGTGGTGATTATTCCGGCGCCTTGACGCGCGCCGAGGTCGCCGCCGCCCTCGACGATCGCAGCGGTCCCGCGCAGTTCGCTCGGGGACGCATGCTCATCAAGCTTGGCAAGGTCGACGAGGCCGAGGCGCCGATCCTCAAGGCGGTGGCAATCGACGGCGGTAACGCCGGCTATCTCAATGCGCTCGGCTATGTGAACGGCCTGAAGAACGACAGCGAGCGCTCGCTCGCCGCCTACCGCATGGCGATCGAAGCCGATCATACCGACGCCTACGCGCTCTATAACACCGGTGTCCTGCTCTACAACAAAGGCGACGACGCGGGCGCCGCCGACTCCTTCTATCGGGCCGGACTGGCCTATCTGAAGGCCAAGAACTACGGCCAGGCCGGCAAGGCGCTGGCCAATCTCAAGGAACTGTCCGGCCGGCAGCCGGAACCGAACGCCCATATCGAAACTCTGGAGAGCGCCCTGTCGGCGCTCGGCAACAAGGGAGACCAATCATGAGAAGCGTGATTCCCCGCCTGGCCGTAATGTCGCTGGCGGTCGCGGTCGTCGCCGCCTGTGCCGACACGCCGAAGCCCGGCACGCCCGAGGCCGCGGCGTTCGAGCAGCAGGAAAAGCAAAAGGAGACCAAGGTCGAGGTGAAATCGGTGGTCGCCGAGGCGCCCGACTGGTTCGTCAAGCCGCCCCAGGATGCGCAAAAGCTCTACGCGCCGGGAACCGCCACCTCGAACGACCTCCAGCTCGCGGTCGACGAATCCAACATGGCGGCAAAGCGCACGCTGGCCGATTCGCTCAAGGGATTGCTGTCGGGCAAGCTGAAGCAATACGTCTCCGAGAGCGGCCCGGGCCCGACCGACGCGGTGCTCACCAAGGAAGTCGAGAACGTGACCACCGATGTGATCAACGAGGTCAACGTCTCGGGCTATCATCAGGTTCAGTCGAAGATCGTTCCCGAGGGGACCCAGTATCGCGCCTATGTGCTGCTCGAATATTCAATGGAGCAGGCCAATCGCGAACTCACCGACCGGGTCAAACAGGATCCGCAGCTCGAGACGCGGCTGCGCGCTTCGAAAGCCTTCGAGGATCTCGAACGGGACATCCAGAATTCCCGCGACCAGAAGGCGGCCCCGGATGCGGCCCCGGACGCGCCGTCACAATGAGACGCGCCAACGCCCCTCGCTGAGGGAGGGGGCACAAGGGTGGGGGTGACCCATGCGCTTGGGTGAAATTGCGGTCTTGTCGCTGCTGCTGGGAACGGCGCCAGTAGTCGCGGGCGCCGTCGATGCCGGGACCGATCTGCGGATCGCCGCGCAGGCCTTGCGCGCGAGCAACGTCGATGGCGCGATCTGGTACGCCAGCGAGGCGATACGGATCGACCCGGCCTTCGCGCGCGCCTATGGCATCCGCTCCATCGCCTTCCAGGCGAAGGGGCAGTACGGCCGGGCGATCGACGACGCCACCAAGGCGATCATTTTCGATCCCAATGATGCCGTCGCCTTCAACAATCGCGGCGCGGCCTATGCGGCGAGCGGTCAGCACGCCAACGCCATCGCCGACTACAACAAGGCCATCGCGCTCCGGCCCGATCTCGCCGAAGCCTATATGGGGCGCGGTGTCGAACTTGGCCGCATTGGTTCGTTCGACAATTCGGTCGCCGACCTCGAAAAGGCCGTGGCGCTCCGGCCCAATTACGCTGAAGCCCATCAGAATCTCGGCGTCAGCCTCGACCATCTTGGCCGGCGCGATCAGGCGCAGGCGGAGTACCGCACCGCGCTCGCGCTGCGTCCCGATCTCCAACCAGCGCAAAACGCGGCGGCGCGACCGACCCAGGTCGTCTTTTCGAATGTCGGCGCGGCTGCGCCGATGCCGGCGACGACCGTCGTCGGTGCTCCGCCGGCCGGTGAGCCGCCGCTGCCGGCGAGCGCGGCCGTCCCATTGTCGCCGGTTTCCGTCGCGCCGCTGCAACGGCCGCCGGCCGCGATGGCCAGCGTCGCAGTGCCGCCGCCGCAGTCCGCCGTGCCGCCTCCGCCGCGATTCCCCGACCGGCCGCTGGCGGTGAGTTTTCCCAGGGGGCCGGACCGCCCCAACGATATCGCGGTGATCATCGGCAACGCCAACTACGGCAAATTCGGAAAGGATATCCCGGATGTCCGCCCAGCCTACGCCGATGCCGAAGGGATCAGGCTCTATGTCAAGCAGGCGCTCGGTATCCACGACGAGAACATCCTCTTCGTCAAGGACGCCACCGGTGCCCAGATGGTTACATTGTTCGGCAATGACCGCGAGTTCAAGGGCAAGCTCTATAACTACGTTCAGCCCGCGGTAAGCCGCGTCTTCGTCTATTACGCCGGTCACGGCGCGCCGCCGGCCGAGCGCGATGGCAGTCCCTATCTGGTCCCCGCCGATGCCGACGCGGCCAGCCTCGAACTCAGCGGCTACCCGCTGCGCACGCTCTATAGCAATCTCGGCAAGCTGCCGGCCGAGCATGTCACCCTGGTTCTCGAAGCCTGCTTCTCCGGACTGTCGCCCGACGGTTCGGTCATCCCCAAGGCCTCGCCGATCCGCCTGGTGGCCACCGCGCCCGTGGTGCCGCGCAATCTCACGGTGATCTCGGCGGGCAAGGTCGATCAGATGGCGAGCTGGGAACGCGACGACAGCGACGGGTTGTTCACCAAATATTTCCTGCTCGGCATGAGCGGCGAAGCCGCCAGGAAGCCTTATGGCAATGGCGACGGCAAGGTGACGCTCGACGGCCTCGGCCGGTACCTGAAGGACACCGTCACCTATTATGCTCGTCGCTATTACGGCCGCGACCAGACCGTGCAATTCATCAAGGGGGCCGGGGCGTGACGGCTTAGCCGCGCTAGGCGGTTCGCCCAAGCTGCACCGCATTGCACCCATACAATCCGGGTGCTAACCTCATCGGCGGCAAATATGCCTTTTTCCGTCAAATGGATGACGGGCCCTCGCGGCCCGGGCGTTGCCTTGCCGGCGGAACCGTGCATGTCGGGGAGATCGATCATGAGAAATTATGGATGGGCCGCCGGGATCGGACTGGCGGTGGCTTTAGGTTTGTCCGCCACCGGACAGGCGAAGACTTTCGTCTATTGCTCCGAGGGCAGCCCGGAGAATTTCTATCCCGCGATCAACACGACGGGCACCTCGTTCGACGCCTCGTCGCGCCAGATTTACAGCCGCCTCGTCGAATTCAAGCTCGGCACCACCGAGGTCGAGCCGGGGCTGGCCACCAGTTGGGACGTCACGCCTGACGGCCTGACCTACACCTTCCATCTGCGCGACGGCGTCAAGTGGCAGACCACCAAGGGCTTCGCGCCGACCCGCGACTTCGACGCCGACGACGTGATCTTCAGCTTCGAACGGCAATGGAAGACCGATAACGCCTATTTCAAGGTTACCAGCGACAACCATTCCTATTTCAACGACATGGATATGCCGAGTTCGCTGAAATCGCTGGAAAAGGTCGATGACCACACCGTCCGTTTCGTGCTCAACGCCCCGAACGCGCCGTTTCTCGCCAATCTGGCGATGGATTTCGCCTCGATCGAATCCAAGGAATATGCCGACGCGATGTTGAAGGCGGGCACGCCCGAAAAGGTCGACCAGGAGCCGGTCGGCACCGGCCCGTTCGTGCTCGAAAGCTATCAGAAGGACGCGGTGATCCGCTACAAGGCCAACCCCACCTTCTATAAGGGCAAGGTGAAGATCGACTCGCTGGTCTTCGCGATCACCCAGGACGCCTCGGTGCGATTCGCCAAGTTGAAAGCGGGCGAATGCGACCTGATGCCCTATCCGGCGCCGGCCGACATCCCCGCGATGAAATCCGATCCCAACCTCACCGTGGTCGATCAGGCGGGCCTCAACGTCGCCTATCTCGCCTTCAACACCACGAAGAAGCCTTACGACGATATTCGCGTACGCCGCGCGGTGGACATGGCGATCGACAAGAAGGCGATCGTCGACGCCGTCTATCTCGGCATCGGCATTCCGGCCAAGAACCCGATTCCGCCGTCGATGTGGTCCTACAACGACGCGGTGAAGGACTACGCCTACGATCCCGAAGGCGCCAAGAAGCTGCTCGCCGACGCGGGCCTCGCCAACGGTTTCGAGACCGACCTCTGGTACATGCCGGTGCAGCGCCCCTACAACCCCAACGGCAAGCGGATCGGCGAGTTGATGCAGGCCGATCTCGCCAAGGTGGGGATCACCGCCAAGCTGGTCACCTACGAATGGGGCGAATACCGCAAGCGGCTCCAGGCCGGCGATCCGATGCTGATGCAGTTCGGCTGGACCGGCGACAACGGCGATCCCGACAATTTCATGAACACCTTGCTGGGCTGCGCCGCGGCCAAGGTCGGCGGCAATAACGTGGCGCGCTGGTGCTTCAAATCCTTCGACGACCTGGTCGCCGAGGCGCAGCGCACCACCGATCCGAAAAAGCGGACCGAGCTCTATCAAAAGGCGCAGGTGGTGTTCAAGGAGGACTTGCCGTGGTTCACCATCGCCCACAGCCTTCAGGTGGCGGCGATGCGCAAGGGCGTCACCGGGTTCAAGCTGAGCCCGCTCGGCTACCACGATTTCTCGGAAGTGGACAAGAATTGACCGGACCGTCCCGGTGATTCAATCGGCGATCCGGCGGAGCGGCGCGCGCCCTCCGCCGGAGGCGCATTCACGGTCGCGATGTTTCGCTTCCTCCTAACCCGGGCGAGCCTAGTAGTCCCGACCTTCATCGGCATTACCTTGCTGGCCTTCATTCTCGTCCATGCGGTGCCCGGCGATCCGATCCAGGTGATGGCCGGCGAGTATGCGGTTTCGCCGGAGCGTCACGCCGAGCTCTTGCATTCCTACGGGCTCGACCGGCCGCTCTCGATCCAGTATCTGCGCTATGTCGGGCACGTGCTCGACGGCGATCTCGGCCGCTCGCTGATTACCCATGTTCCGGTGCTCGACGAATTCGGCGCGCTGTTCCCAGCCACCGTCGAACTCTCGCTCGCGGCGATGCTGTTCGCCGTGCTGGTTGGGCTGCCCGCCGGAATCCTCGCCGCCGTTCGCCGCAATACGATCCTCGATCACGGCGTGATGGGCGTATCCTTGGCCGGCTATTCGATGCCGATCTTCTGGTGGGGCCTGCTGCTCATTCTGCTCTTCTCCAATACCCTGGGTTGGACGCCGGTTTCGGGGCGGATCGACGTCGCCTTCGACATCGAGCCCGTGACCGGGTTCCTGCTGATCGACGCGCTGCTGGCGGGCGACAGCGACGCCTTCATGTCCACCCTTGGCCATCTGGTATTGCCGGCGATCGTGCTCGGCACGATCCCGCTCGCGGTGATCGCACGGATGACCCGCTCGGCGATGCTCGAAGTCCTGGGCGAGGACTATATCCGCACCGCGCGCGCCAAGGGCTTGGTACCGGTCCGGGTGATCGGTGTCCACGCCCTGCGTAACGCTTTGATTCCGGTGGTCACGGTGATCGGGTTGCAGATCGGCTATCTCTTCGCCGGCGCAATTCTGACCGAGACGGTTTTCTCCTGGCCGGGCGTCGGCAAGTGGCTGGTCGATTCGATTTTCCGGCGCGACTATCCGGTGCTGCAGGGCGGCATGCTGCTGATCGGAACCCTGGTGATGATCATCAACCTGGCGGTCGACCTGCTCTATGGACTGATCAACCCGCGCATCAGGTACCGGCGGGCATGAGCTTGGCCGAGGCAGAGGCGCTCGAAACCGGCGGTGCCGCCGCGCCCGAACACCCGATGCACGAATTCTGGCGCTACTTCTCGGCCAATCGCGGCGCGGTGGGCGAACTCGTCGTGATCGTCGTCATCGTGCTGCTGGCCATCCTGGCCGACCTGGTCTCACCGCACTCGCCGATCGCATCCAGCTCCAAGGCCTTCCTCCGGCCGCCGGTGTGGCAGCAGGGCGGCAGTTGGACCTACCTCCTTGGTACCGATGCCATCGGACGCGACATGCTGTCGCGCCTGATCCACGGCACGCGTTTCTCGCTGTTGATCGGCTGCATCGTGGTGGCGATCTCGGGCACCGTCGGTGTCGCGCTGGGCCTTGTCGCCGGCTTCTTCCGGGGCGCGGTCGGAATTCTGATCATGCGCCTGATGGACATCGTGCTGACGATGCCGAGTCTGTTGCTGGCGATCGTCCTCGTGGCCATCCTCGGGCCGGGCCTGATCAACGCCATGATCGCGGTCTCGATCACCTATCTGCCGTCCTTCGTCCGTGTCACGCGGGCCACCGTGCTCGGCGAACTCGGCAAGGACTACGTGACCGCCTCGCGCGTCAACGGCGCCGGCACGCTGCGCCTGATGCTGGTGACCGTGCTGCCCAACTGCATGGCGCCGATCATCGTGCAGGCGACGCTATCCTTCTCGACCGCCATCCTCGACGCCGCGGCGCTGGGCTTTCTCAGCCTGGGCGCCCAACCGCCGACGCCGGAATGGGGCACCATGCTGGCCGACGCGCGCGATCTCATGTTGCGCGCCTGGTGGGTGGTGACCTTTCCCGGCCTCGCCATTCTGGTCACCGTGCTGGCCTTCAACCTGATGGGCGACGGGCTGCGCGACGCGCTCGATCCGCGATTGAAGCGCTGATGGCCCTGCTCGAGATCGAGGATCTCTCCGTCTCCTTCGCCACCGCGCGCGGTCATTTGCGGGCGGTCGACGGCATGTCGTTCTCGATCGAGGCGGGCGAGGTTCTCGGCATCGTCGGGGAGTCGGGCTCCGGCAAGAGCGTGTCGATGCTGGCGCTGATGGGCCTGGTCGCCGAGCCGGGCACGGTAACGGCCCGAAAACTGCGCTTCGACGGCCATGACCTGCTGAAAATGAGCGCGCGCGAGCGGCGCCGCCTCGTCGGCAAGGACGTGGCGATGATTTTCCAGGAGCCGATGACCAGCCTCAATCCCTGCTTCACGGTGGGCTATCAGATCATCGAGGCGATCGAAACCCATGCCGGGACTCGCGGCGCGACCGGCGGCATCACGCCATCGAGCTGCTCGAACAGGTCGGCATTCCTGCGCCCGAAAGCCGGATCGACTCCTATCCGCATCAACTTTCCGGCGGCATGAACCAGCGCGTGATGATCGCGATGGCCTTGGCCGGCAATCCGCGGCTGCTGTTGGCCGACGAGCCGACCACCGCGCTCGACGTCACGGTTCAGGCCCAGATTCTCGACCTGTTGCTGAAATTGCAGCGCGAGCGCGGCATGGCCCTGGCGTTGATCACCCACGATATGGGGGTGGTCGCCGAGACCGCGCAACGCGTGCTGGTGATGTATGCCGGCCAGATCGTCGAGGAACAGCCGGCCGAAGCGCTGTTCGCGGCGCCGCACCATCCCTACACGGCGGCGCTGCTCGATGCGTTGCCCGAGCGCAGCCCCGGCGCGGCGCGGCTGCCCACCATTCCGGGCATGGTCCCCGGCCTCGACGACCGGCCGACCGGCTGCCTGTTCCATCCCCGTTGCCGGTTCGCTGACGGGCGCTGCCGCATCGAGGGTCCCGAGCTGCGTCGACTGGACGGTGTCTGGGTGCGCTGCCACTATCCCATTGCAAGCGGAACCCCGGGATGAGCGCCGTCGCGCCCTCGACCGACGGTCCCGTGGTGGCCGCGCGGGGTTTGACCAAGATTTATCGCGTCGGCGGCGGCCATGTTCGACCGCACGGCGACATTGCGCGCGGTCGACGGCGTCAGCTTCGCCATGGCGCGGGGCAAGACGCTCGCCGTGGTCGGCGAGTCGGGCTGCGGCAAGTCGACCCTGGCCCGGATGGTGACCATGATCGAGCGGCCGACCGCCGGCAGCCTCGAACTGGTCGGCCGCGAGGCGGCCATGGCATCGCCGGCGGAGATCAAGGCGCTGCGCCGCCATGTGCAGATCGTCTTTCAGGACCCCTACGGCTCGCTCAACCCGCGCCACAAGGTCGGCGCCATTCTCGAGGAGCCGCTGGTCATCAACACCGGTCTGGGCAGGGCCGAGCGCACCGAACGGGCGCGCGCGATGATGGCGCGGGTCGGCTTGCGGCCCGAGCATTACGGCCGCTTTCCCCACATGTTCTCGGGCGGTCAGCGCCAGCGCGTCGCCATCGCCCGCGCCCTGATGCTGCATCCCGACGTGGTGGTCACCGACGAGCCGGTTTCGGCGCTCGACCTGTCGATCCAGGCGCAGGTTCTGAACCTGCTGTTGGACCTGCAGCAGGAATTCGGCCTCGCCTATCTGTTCATCTCGCACAGCCTGTCGGTGGTGCGCCACATGGCCGACGAGGTGATGGTGATGTATCTCGGCCGCGCGGTCGAGCAGGGCCCCAAAGCCGCCATCTTCGCCCATCCCCGCCACCCTTATACGCGGGCGCTGCATGCCAGCACGCCCTTCGTCGACCGCAGCCTGCGCACCCGGCGGGTGCCGGTGATCGGCGAACCGCCATCGCCGCTCGATCCGCCGTCGGGTTGCGGCTTCCGCACCCGCTGCCCGTTCGCCACCGAACGCTGCGCCGCCGAGCGGCCCGAGCTGCGCATGCTCGACGGCCAGCTGGTCGCCTGTCATCACGCCGAGACGATCTGAACAGTTCAGGGGAGGAGCGGCCATGAAGGATTTCGCGGGGAAAACCGCGGTGATCACCGGGGCGGCCGAGGGCATCGGCAAGGCCATCGCCAGTCGCGCGGCCGAGGAGGGGATGAAGCTCGTCCTCGCCGACATCAACGCCGAACTGCTCGACGCCACCGTGCGCGAATTCGCCGGCAAGGGCGCGACGGCGATCGGGCGGCGGGTCGACGTGGCCAAGGAGGGCGAGGTCGACGCACTGGCCGATGCCGCCTTCGCCGCCTTCGGCAACGTCCACTTGCTCGTCAACAATGCCGGCGTGGCCCTGGGAAAGCCGGCCTGGGAGACCAGCCAGCGCGACTGGGACTGGGTGATGGGCGTCAACCTCTACGGCGTCACCAACGGACTTCGCGCCTTCGTGCCGCGGATGATCGAGCGGGCCGAGGAGGGCCACATCGTCAACACCGCCTCGATCGCCGGGATGCTCTCGGTGCCGGGCCTGGCCGCCTACAATGCCAGCAAGTTCGCGGTGGTCACGGTGTCGGAGGGGCTGCACCACGATCTCGCGCTGCGCCACGCCCGGATCGGGGTATCGGTGCTCTGCCCGGGCTGGGTCAAGACGCGGATCACGCTCTCCGAGCGCAATCGCCCGCCGGCCGAGCGGACCGATGTCAAGACGCTCGATGCCCGAACGATCAAAACCGCCGAGGCGGTCCACCGCGCGGTCGAATCCGGCAAGTCGCCGCGGGAGGTCGCGGATGCCGTGTTCGCCGCGGTCGGCAACGGCGATTTCTATATCATCACGCACGCCGATTCGCTGCCCGGGATCAAGGTGCGGATGACCGATATCCTGGAGAACCGGCAGCCGACCCTGTTGCGGATCTGACCGGGCCCGGCCCGCGCCTTAAACTGGCTTGCGCCGCAGCCAGGCCGACAATTCGCCGACGACGCCGCGCCGGAACGACATGACGCAGGCGACGAAGATGGCGCCGATGATCACCGTGACCCAGCCGCCCACCCGGTCGGACAGATATTCCTGCAGGGTGACGATCACGGCGGCGCCGATCACCGGCCCGAAGAAGGTGCCGGTGCCGCCGAGCAGCGCCATCAGCATCACCAGTCCCGAGGTCGATTGCAGCACGTCGGACAGCGTGGCGAAGCCGAGCACCAGGGCCTTGAGCGATCCGGCCAGGCCGGACAGGGCGGCGGACAGCACGAAGGCGAGCAGCTTGTAGCGGTTGATGCGGTAGCCGAGCGAAACCGCGCGCGGCTCGTTGTCGCGGATCGCCTTCAGCACTTGGCCGAAGGGAGAATGCACGATGCGGCGGATGAACAGGAACACCGCGACGAAGACCGCCAGCACGACATAATACATCGCGACATCGTTGCGCAGCGACAGGATGCCCAGCACGGTGCCGCGCGGCACGCCCTGGATGCCGTTCTCGCCGCCGGTGAAGGGCGCCTCGAGGCAGACGAAATAGACCAGCTGCGACAGCGCCAGCGTGATCATCGCGAAATAGATGCCGTGCCGGCGAATCGCCAGCGCGCCGATCACCAGCCCGAGCAGGGTCGATACCGCGATGCCGGCGACCACCGCTTCGAGGCTGCCCCAGCCATGCGCCGTCACCAGCCAGCTCGTGGCATAGGCCGCCGCGCCGAAGAACGCGGCATGGCCGAAGGACAGCATGCCGCTATAGCCGAGCAGCAGATTGAAGGCGCAGGCGAACATGGCGAAGCACAGGAGCTGCATCATGAACACCGGATAGATGCCGAGAACGGGCACCGCGAGCCCGAAAACGGCGCAGGCCAGATAGAAGAGCCGGGTGGCGCGCACGGCTCAGCTCCTGCCGAACAGGCCGGCGGGGCGAAACACGAGAACCAGCGCCATGATCACGAACACCACGATGTTGGAGGCCTCGGGATAGATCACCTTGGTCAGGCCCTCGACCAGGCCGAGCGCCAGCCCGGTGACGATCGAGCCGAGGATCGAGCCCATGCCGCCGATCACCACCACGGCGAACACCACGATCACCACCGACTGGCCCATCTGCGGGCTGACCTGGATCACCGGGGCCGACAGCACGCCGGCGAAGGCCGCCAGCGCCACGCCGGTGCCGTAGGTCGCGGCGACGATCAGCGGCACGTTGATGCCGAAGGCCTGGAGCAGCGGCGCGTTCTCGGTGGCGGCGCGCAGGGTGGCGCCCAGCCGCGTGCGCTCGATCAGGAACCAGGTGGCGAAGCACACCACCACCGAGGCCAGGATCACCCAGCCGCGATAGATCGGCAGAATCATGAATCCGAGATTCCAGGCACCCTGCAGCGCCTCGGGCACCGGATAGCTCTGTCCCGAGGAGCCGAAATACTCGAACAGCAACCCCTCCGCCATCAAGGCCAGGCCGAAGGTGAGCAGCAGCCCGTAGAGCGGATCGAGCCGGTAGAGATGGCGCAGCAGCAGCCGCTCGGCGACGATGCCGACCACCGCCACGGCGAGCGGCGCCAGGATCAGCGCCGGCCAATAGCCGATGCCCAGCCACGACAGCCCCACCGCGGCGGCGAAGGCGCCCAGCGTGTAGAACGCACCATGGGCGAAATTCACCACCCCCATCAGCCCGAAGATTACCGCCAGGCCGAGGCTGAGCAGGGCGTAGAACGAACCATTGACCAGCCCGAGCATGAGCTGGCCGAGGATGGCGACCAGGGGAATGCCGAAGATTTCGGTCATCGGGTGAGTGCCCCCTCTCCGCGCGGCAGCGGGGAGAGGGAAGGGGCCCGCGGCGAAGCCGTGGGAAGGGTGAGGTGCGGCTCCTCGACCCACCTCACCCCGGCCCTCTCCCCCCTCAAGGGCGGAGAGGGAGTTTCTGTTACCGCGTTTTGCATGCACGCGCGAAAGCGCCCCGGTTGGGGGCCGGGGCGCATCGTCGTCAGGTCTTCGGGGCCAAGGGGCAAAGGCCGGTGATCGGCCCGTAGGCGTCCTCGCCCTTGATCACCTTGAGCGGCTTGTAGAGATCCCATTCGCCCTTCGACTCGGCGGGCGTCTTCACCTGCATCACGGTCATGTCGTGCACCAACAGCCCGTCGGCGCGAATGTAGCCGCCCTTGGCGAACATGTCGTTCACCTTGTCCGCCTTCATCTGCGCCATCACCTTGTCGGGGTCGGTCGAGCCCACTTCCTTGACGGCGTTCAGGAAGTGCAGGGTGGCCGAATAATAGGCGGCCTGGTTCCAGGTCGGCTCCTTCTTCATCTTGTCGAAAAACCGCTTCGCCCAGGCGCGGCTGTCGTCGGTGCCGTCCCAATACCAGGCGTCGGTCAGGATCAGGCCCTGCGCCGCCTTGATCCCGACGCTGTGGATGTCGGTGAGGAAGGCCAGCAGCGCGGCCGGTTTCATCGTCTTGGTCAGGCCGAATTCCTGCGCCGCCTTGAGCGAGTTCTGGGTGTCGGCGCCGGCATTGGCGAGGCCGAGCACGTCGGCGCCCGAGGACTGCGCCTGGAGCAGGAACGACGAGAAGTCCGACGCCGCCAGCGGCACGCGCACCGATCCTATCACCTGGCCGCCATTGGCCAGCACCACCTTGCTCGAGGCGTCCTGCAACTGCGTGCCGAAGGCATAGTCGGCGGTCAGGAAGAACCACTTCTTGCCGCCGCCCTGAACGATCGTCGAAGCGGTGCCGTTGGCCAGCGCGACGGTGTCGTAGCCGTAATGGATCGAATAGGCGGTGCAGTCGGCGTTGGTCAGCGAGGCGCCCGCCGCGCCGATGGCGATGAACGGCACCTTCTTTTCCGCCGCCACCTTCGACATGGCGATCGACACGCCGGAATTCGACCCGCCCAGGATCATGTTCACGTGATTCTGGTCGGCCCATTCGCGGAACTTCGAGGCGCCGATATCGGGCTTGTTCTGGTGGTCGGCGGACAGGAACGTGATCTTCTTGCCCAGCACTGAGCCGCCGAAATCGGCGATCGCCATGTTGGCGGCCTCGATGCCGCCCTGGCCGATCACGTCGGCATAGACGCCCGACAGGTCGTCGATGTCGCCGATCACCACGGTATCGTCGGCGGCGAAGGCCGAGGCGGTCATGGCGGCGAAAATGGCCGCCGCCGAGCAAACCACTGTTCTCATCTTCATTGTGTCCTCCCTATGAAGCGATGATTTCAAACGCCAAGATAGTCATGCAGCTTGTCCATGTTCTTATCGAGCACGTCGTTGGGAATCATGTCGACGATGCGGCCGCGCTCCATCACATAGTGGCGGTCGGCCACCGTGGCGCCGAAGCGGAAATTCTGTTCCACCAGCAGCACGGTGAAGCCGATCTGCTTGAGTTCGCGCACGGTGTGGCCGATCTGCTCGATGATCACCGGGGCCAGGCCCTCGGTCGGCTCGTCGAGCAGCAGCAGCCGCGCCCCGGTGCGCATGATCCGCGCGATCGCCAGCATCTGCTGCTCGCCGCCGGAAAGCTTGGTGCCCTGACTGCTCAACCGCTCGCGCAGGTTGGGAAACAGCGTGAAGATGCGCTCCACCTCCACCCCGCCGGGGCGCACCACCGGCGGCAGCACCAGATTCTCGCGCACATTCAGGCTGGCGAAGATGCCGCGCTCCTCGGGGCAGATGGCGACGCCCAGCCGGGCGATGCGGTTCGAGGGCAGGCCGATGGTCTCGACCCCGGCGAAATTCACCGAGCCCGAGCGCTTCTCGATCATGCCCATGATCGATTTCATGGTTGTGGTCTTGCCCGCGCCGTTGCGGCCCAGCAGCGTCACCACCTCGCCGGTGGCGACATCGAGGTCGACGCCCTGCAGGATGTGCGACTCGCCGTACCAGGCCTGCAATCCGCGCACCGCCAGCAGCGGCGCCTGGGCCGCCTCGGCCGCTTCGCGCGTCATCGCCGCCTCACGCATGACCCGACCCCATATAGGCCTGGATCACCGCCGGGTTCGACGACACCGCGGCATAGTCGCCCTCGGCCAGAATCTCGCCGCGCGCCATCACGGTAATATAGTCGCTGAGGTCGGCCACCACGCTGAGATTATGCTCCACCATCAGCACGGTGCGCCCGGCCGCGGCGCGGCGGATCAATTGGGCGATGCGGTCGATATCCTCGTGGCCGATGCCGGCCATCGGCTCGTCGAGCAGCATCATCTCGGGTTCCAGTGCCAGGGTGGTGGCGATCTCCAGCGCCCGTTTACGCCCGTATGAAAGTTCCACCGCCGGCACCGGCAGATAGTCGGCCAGGCCCACCGCCTCGATCAGCTCGGCGGCCCTGGTATGGTAGCGCTCGAGCACCCGCTCGCCGCGCCAGAAGTCGAACGAGCCGCCGCGCTGGCGTTGCAGCGCCACGCGGACATTCTCAAGCACGGTCAGGTGGGGAAACACCGCCGAAATCTGGAACGAACGCACCAGGCCGAGCCGGGCCACGTCGGCCGGGGCGATTCCGGTGATCTCGCGGCCGTTATAGACGATCGACCCGCGCGACGGCTTGAGGAACTTGGTCAGCAGGTTGAAGCAGGTGGTCTTGCCGGCGCCGTTGGGGCCGATCAGCGCATGGATGGTGCCGCGCTGCACCCGCAGATCGACGCCGTTGACGGCGACGAAACCGCCGAACTCCTTGGTCAGCTCCCTGGTCTCCAGAATGAGATCGGACGCCAAATACCTCTCCCCGAACCCCTGTGGACGGCCGGTCCGGCCATCCTCTTGTCGCCGTGCCGCTTTGCGCGGTCACCCGGGAACTAATGCAGATTTCGCGGCGGATGTCATCGGTTTGTCGGGCTCGGCGCGCGGGATTCGGCCCCGGCCCGCCGCCCGGCCGGAATGCCTCTTGCTTAGGCATTTGTGACGCCGCCGCGAAGATGCGGCGCACGGCGGCGGCAATTAAAGAATTATTGAGGAATCCGGTCCGGAATCGGCACCGGGCGGTGCGTGGCGCCCGGCAAAGGTGCGGGCATTGCGGCGGCGCGGCGGCCGGCCATCACTGACGTGCGGCCGCGCCATACTTCATATCGGGCTATTGACCGAGGTGCGGGCGAACCCCAGCATCCCCGGGCCGAGCGCAGGGGAGATTGGGCGGTTTAATGGCTGTAATAACCGATGGTCTGACGATTTTTCCCGGCGAGCCGGGCGACACCATCAATGTGCCCAACACAAACGATCTAATTATCTACGGCTACAGCAACGGTGGTCCAAGCGATACTACAATCAATCTTGGCAGCGGATTAAACAATACAATCTATCCGTACGCGGGAGATTCAGTTCTTGGCGGCTCGGGCAGCGATTACATTGTCGAACAGAGTAGCGACGTCCTCTACGAACTCGGCAGCGGCGCCTTCAGCATATACCTAAATTCCGGCAACTCGCTGACGGCCGGCGACGGTAGCAATTACGTTCAGATTTATCTAAGCACCACGAACGACCATGTAACGCTGGGCAACGGCAATAACAACGTCAGCGACGGCGGAGCCAACGACGTTGTCTCGCTCGGTACCGGTCACAACACCGTCCTCCTCACGACGTCGGATACCCTGTTCGCACTCGGCGGCGTCAATATCGTCCAGGCGTCAGCCGGCGCCGCCAGTCATGATGTGATTTCGCTGGGCGGCGGCAACAATACCATCACCCTCGTCAGCTTCGACACGCTGCGCGCCGGCGACGGCAACAACACGGTCAACTATGTCGGAACCGGCGCGACCAACGATTTCGTTTCGCTCGGCAACGGCAACAACACCGTCACCCTGCTCAGCAATGACACGCTGATCGCCGGCAATGGCAACAACACGATCTATCTTAACAACGGCGCCAGCGGCGACAACATCACGCTCGGCAATGGCACCAATATCCTCTATGGGCCGAGTGCGGACGACAGTATCGGCAATCTCACCATCTCGGTGGGGACGGGTTCCAACGATATCGAACTGACCAGTATCTCGGGTGGGACCCTAGTGCTTGACCAAGCCGCTGGCGCTAGCGCCGACGAGCTAGATCTGTCCAACTACAATACCAGTGGGCTAACCGTATCGCCCTGGAGTTCGGTGATCGTAACGGTCACCAATGCCGCCGATGCCATCTATGTCGGCGACGACAGTATTTCGCATTTCACCATCAATGTCGCGGTCGACGGTTTCAAGGTGCCGGACGGCAACAATCTGCTCGGCGCATCGCCGACGGCGACGATCCATTACGTCGATACCAATGAGGTGATCAACCCGTCCTTTGGGTTGGCCGCGCCCATGCCCTATTTCATGTCCGATCTGCTGTTCAGTCCGGTACCGCATTGGCAGACCACGGGGACAAGCAATATCGGCGCGCTCGGCACCGCCGAGACGATCGATTTCAGTTTCATGCAAGCGTTTCCGACTTATGGAAGCACGGGTCCCGGCAGCGACCGTAGCGGATTCGGCACCCTCGGCCCCGACTTGACCGGCGGTCTTACCGGCTTGACGCCAAGCCAGCTTCTGGCCGCCGACCCGACACTCAATAACGCGGAATCCGCCGCGGTGCAGGCGCTCGCGGAATGGTCGGCGGTTGCCGATATCGTCTTCGTATCTTCCACCGACAGCAATTCGGTGCCGGTGCGCTTTGGTGAAAACAATCAGGGCGCCAACTCCGCCGGCTATTCCTATGTCCCCTACCCCGGACAGTCCGGCTCATTCCTCCAGGAAGAAGGCGACGTCTATCTCAGCAACACCGACCCTTCCAACGATAATCTTCGCGTCTTCGTCCACGAGGTCGGCCATGTGCTGGGCCTCGGCGGCGAGTCCGGCAATGGCGACACCGCCGACCAATTTCCCGGCGATGTCCAGAACCAGGGCGGCGGCGAGGACACCAGCACCCTCACCGTCATGTCCTACTCGACGCCGTACCTGACCACGCTCGGCGTGTGGGACATCGCGCTGGCGCAATATCTCTACGGTCCCAACCCCGATTTCGTCGCCCCCACCCATACCTGGACCTTCAATCCCGCCGCCACGCCCGGCACCACCGGCACCAACAATCTGATCTACGGCGTGGGCAGCACCACCGACATGATCTCGGCGGGGAACTGGTCGGGTGCGGGCTATATCGATCTGCGGCCGGGTCATTGGAGCTGGCTGGGCAGTCAGAACACCGACATCCTGACCGCCAACCAACTGTTCATCGATTACGGAACCACCGTCGATCGCATCGATGCCAGCCTGACCACCGGCGCGATGACCTTGGTCGGCAACGACGGCGACGACGTGCTCACCGGAGGCTCCGGCAACGATCTGTTCGTCGTTGCCGGAAGCGGGACCGACACGATCACCGGCGGCGGCGGCACCGATACCGTGCTGCTCGCCGCCGCGTCCGACGACTACACGATCATGAACGACGGCGGCGGCACGTACACCGTGACCGCCGACAGCCCGTCGTTCGGCGGCACCGACACGTTGATCGGAATCACCAACGTCCAGTTCACCAACCTGACCACGACGCTATCCAATTTGGCGCTGACCACGACCGAGGTCGTCGCCCTGTCGCCGGGCGACGTTGCCGCCCTCACCGTCGCCGCGCTCAACGGTTTCACCTCCGACGATGTCGCGATTCTCACCACCACGCAGATCGGCGGGCTGACGACAACGCAGATCGGCGGCCTCACCCTCACATTTCTCGACGAACTCAGCACCACCGATATCGCCGCGTTGACGACCACGCAGATCGGCGGCCTGCGGGCGACGCAGATCGGCGGCCTCGCCACCACCGACTTCGCCGCGCTGGGCGGCACCGGCATCGCCGCCCTCTCGGCGACGCAGATCGGCGGCCTGACCGCGACCGAGATCGGGCTGCTGAGCACCACCGAAGTCGCCGGCCTGTCCTCGACGCAGATCGGCGGGCTGACCACCACCGCCTTCGACGACCTGACCACCACCGAGATTTCCGGCCTGACGACAAGCCAGGTCGCCGGGCTGACCACCGACCAGATCGGCGGGCTGGCCGGCTCGGCGCTGGGCGCGCTTGCCACCACCGCTTTCGCCGCGCTGACCACCACCCAGGCGCGGGCCCTGACCTCGGCGCAGCTGGGCGGCCTCGCCGCCACCGAGCTCGATGCCCTGGCCACGGGCGACATCGCCGCGCTGACGACCACGCAGTTGCGCGGCCTGGGCTCGACGCAGTTGGGCGCGCTCGCCACCGGCTTCGTCGTTGCGCTCACGACCTCGGCGCTGGCCGCGCTGACCACCGGCCAGCTCGCCGGCCTGACCGCGACGCAGCTCGCCGCGCTGTCCACCACCGGCCTCAACGCGCTCTCCACCACCGACATCGCGTCGCTGACCACCGCGCAATTGAGCGGCCTGGTCTCGACGCAATTCGCCGGGCTCTCCACCACCGATTTCAAGGCGCTGACCACGACCGACCTGGCGGCGCTGACGGCGACGCAGATCGCGGGCGTGACGACCACGCAGCTCACCGGCGTCTCGACCACCGCGCTCAATTTGCTGTCCACCGCCGCCCTCGACGCGCTGTCGGCGACCCAGCTCACCGCGCTCACCACGGTGCAGCTCGGCGGTCTCGCCACCACCACACTCAACGCCCTGACGACGGGCGAGATCGGCGAATTGACCACCGCGCAGGTGCAGGCGCTGGCGACGACGCAGCTGGCCGGGCTCGGCACCACGGCGCTCGATGCGTTGAGCACCAGCGACATCGCGGCGCTGTCCACCGGCCAGATTCGCGCGCTCTCGGCCGCCCAGCTCGGCGGCCTGAGCACCACCGCCTTCGCCACCTTCGGCACCAGCGATATCGCGGCGCTGACCACGAGTGAGTTCGCCGGGCTGAGTTCGAGCCAGATCGGCGCCCTGGCGACCACCCAACTCGACGCGCTGACGACCGCCGACGCGGCGACGCTGACGGCGACGCAGATCGCCGACCTGACCTCAAGCCAGATCGGCGGCCTCACCATATCGGTGCTCGACGCGCTGAGCACCGGCGCCGCGGCGAGCCTGACCACCACGCAGGTTGCCGGCCTGACCACGACCGAACTCGCCGCCTGGACCACCACCGACATCAATGCGCTCGGCACCGCCGAACTGGCCAGTCTGTCGACCGCGCAGGTGGGCGCCCTGACGCCGGCGCAGCTCACCGGCTTCGCTTCCGCCACGCTCAACGCGCTGACCACCGGCGAATTCGGCGCGCTCACGGTCACCCAGTTGCATGGGCTGACGACAACGCAATTCGCGGCCTTGTCGACCACCGCCATCGATGCGCTCGGCACCGCCGCCTTCGTCGCGCTCGGCACCACCGACATTGCCGCGCTGACGACCACGCAGATCGCCGGGCTCAGCCTCACCCTGATCGAGGCTTTCACCACCTCGGACCTGGCCGCGCTGACGACCACCCGGCTCGACGCGTTCTCGACCACGCAGCTCAACGCCTTCGCCACCACCGATATCGCGGTACTGAACGCGACGCAGGCCGCCGGCCTGACGACCACGCAACTCGCCGGCCTCGCCTCGACCGCGATCGGCGCGCTGGCCACCACGGCCTTCGATGCGCTGTCGGCCACCGCGATCGCGGCGCTCACCGTCACCCAGGTCGGCGGACTGACCTCGACCCAACTGTTCGACCTCACCGCCACCGACTACGCGGCGCTGAGTTCCACCGCACTGGGCGCGTTGACGCCGGTCCAGGTCATCGGCCTGACCACCACGCAACTGGCGGGCTTCGGCGCCTCGATCCTCAACCAGTTCGGCACCGGCGAAATCGCGGCGCTGACCGCCACGCAGATCCGCGCGCTGAGCCCGGCCCAGCTCAACGGGCTCTCGGTCACCAATCTCCAGTCCCTGTCGGCGACCGAGATCGGCGCTTTGGCCACCACGGTGCTGAACGCGCTCACCAGCACCAATCTGCAACTCCTGACCACGGCGCAGATCGAGGCTTTCACCACGACGCAACTCGACGATCTCCCCGCCGGACTGTTGGGCGCGTTGACCACCACGCAGGTCGGCTCCTTCACCAGTACGCAGATCGCCGGGCTGACCAGCACGGTGCTGGCCGCCCTGGGCAGCACCTATATCGAAAGCCTGTCCGCGACGCAGATCGGCGGCTTGAGCAGCGCCGAGCTGGGCGGCCTGACCGCCACCGAACTGCTCGGCCTCTCCACGACACAGGTAAGCGGGCTGACACCAACACAGATCGGCGGGCTGGCCTACACCGCCTTGTCGTCGCTGGGCACCACCAACCTCGACGCGTTCAGCGCCACCCAGGTGGGCGGGCTGACCCCGGTGCAGCTGCTCAGCGTGCCGGTCTACCTGCTGGCGGCGCTGACCCCGGCCGAGGCGGCGGCGCTGACCGTCACCCAGCTCGCCGCGTTCAACGGTGCCGCCATTCACGGGCTGGGTGCCACCAACCTCGATGCCTTCACGGTCACGCAGATCCGGTCGCTGACCGCGGCGCAGCTCGCCGCAATGGGAGCGGTCGCGTTGGCCGGTCTGCCCACCACCGATGCCGCGGCGCTGACCACGACGCAGATCGCCGGACTCTCGACCACCGTGCTGGGCGCGCTGGGCACCGCCAATCTCGACGCGCTGTCGAGCGCCGCCATCGGCGCGCTCAGCACCGTGCAACTGCGCAGCCTGTCCACCACCGGGACTCGGGTCGCTCTCCACCGGCGCGATCGTGGCGCTGACCAGCGGGCAGCTGGCGGCGCTGAGCACGGTGCAGATCGGTGGCCTGACCGCCACCCAGCTCGGCGCGCTGACCGCAACCCAGCTCGGCGGCTTCGATTCCGCCGACATCGTGGTGCTCAACACGGCGCAGCTCGGCGGCCTGACGCCCGACCAGCTCGGCGCATTCGCATCGAGCCAGGTGGCGGCGCTCACCACCACCGGCATCGCCGCGCTCACCGCGGGCCAGCTGTTCGGGCTGTCGCTCTTGGGCATCGCCGGGCTGACCACCGCGCAAATCCCGGCGCTGGGCAGCCACGGGATTCTCGAGCTCAGCGCCGATCAGGTCGCCGCCTTCACCAGCGCCCAGTTCGCCGCGCTGTCGGGCGCCCAGCTCAGCGCATTGCTGGGGTAGGGGCGCGGCCTTCCTCTTCTTGCGTCACCATCCGTGCCATCGCGAGCGGTATCCAATGTCGGTGATATGACGGATGTCACGCACTGGCGGCGAGGCGGGGGTTCGTGCATTTTGGCGGCGCCGAGACCATCGCCGCGAGTGACGCATGCACCGCTTTTTCCCCAAAGGTCCAGCGCCCGCCACGTCGCGGCGGCCTTGCTCCCTCGCGGCGGCGATCGCCTACGCCCTGCCCGCATTGATCCTGACCGCGGGCGCGAATGCCGCCGAAACCGCGCCCGATGCCGGCACGATTCTGCGCCAGCTGCAGCGCGACCTGCCCACGCTTCAAGCCCCGGCCCAGCCGACGGTGCCGCTGGCGCCGTCGGCGCCGGCCCCGATCCTCAAGCAGGGGCAGACGGTAAAGGTGACCGCGTTTCGCATCATCGCCACCCTGTTTCCCGAGGCCACCTTGAAGGACGTGGTCAAGGGCTATATCGGCCGCGACTGCACGCTCGGCGATCTCAACGAGGCCGCCGCGAAGATCGCGCAGTTCTATCGCGATCACGACTATTTCGCGCACGCCTACCTGCCGCCGCAAAAGATCGAGAACGGCCTGGTGACGATCGAGGTTCTCGAGGGCAAGCTCGGCAAGGTGGTGATCGATCCGGCCAGCGCCGCGCGGCTGTCGCACGACAAGGCCAGCGCCTACATAACGGCGCAGCAGGGCGAAGGGGAATTTCTTCGGCCGCACCAGGTCGAGGAGGGACTTCGCCAATCTGGCCGCGGTCCCGGGTGTGGCGGCCTCGACCACGCTGGCGCCCGGCGCCGCGCCGGCGCAGACCGACGTCATCGTCAAACTCGACGAGGGACCGCTGGTCAGCGGAACCTCGCTGGTCGACAACGGCAATTCCCGCGCCACGGGTTCGTGGCGCTGGGTCGGCGAGGCCGCGCTGAACGACGCGCTGGGCGCCGGCGATCAAGTTGCCGTCACCTCGTTGCGCAGTCTGGGCAGCAAATACGTCATGGTCGCGGCGGATGCCCCGGTCGGCTATTCGGGATTGCGGCTGGGCGCCGATGCCTCGGGTCTGGCCTTCCGCACCGATAAGAGATTCAACGCCACCCAGCCATCGGGAAGCGCCGTCACCTATGGCCTCAAGGCGCTGCGCCCGGTTTGGCGCGACCAGGACTTCGTGGTTCAGGCGACCGTCTTGCTCGATCACAAGCGGCTGACCAACGAGACGGCGGGGGTGGCGATCAGCGACAATGCCATCGATGTGGCAACCTTCAAGGTCGCCGGTTCGACGCGCGAGCCTTGGCTCGACGGCATCACGCAGTTTGCCGCCGCGGTCGAATACGGGACCCTCGATCTCAGCGCCAATCCGCAGAACCAGGCGCAGGACCAGGCCTCGGCGCGCACGCAAGGCCGCTTCGGCAAATTCGATTTCGATCTGACGCAGACCGAGCAACTGACGCGAAACACCGAGGCGGCCGCGATCCTCTCCGGGCAGCTCGCCAACAAGAAATCTCGACAGTTCCGAGCAGTTTTCCCTGGGCGGCCAGAGCGGCGTGCGCGCCTATCCGACCGGCGAGGCGCGCGGCGACGACGGCTGGCTGGCAAGCTTGGAATACCGATACCGTCCGCAGGCCGAATTGCAACTCGCCGGCTTCTGGGATGTCGGGCAGATCGTCCAGCATGCGATTCCCTGGGCGGGCTGGCGCGGCGGCAGCGACCAATCCAACATCTATGTGCTCGACGGAATTGGTGCGTGGGCCGAATGGCACCCGGTCGACTGGGTCTTCGCGCGGGTCACGGTCGCCCATCGGCTCGGGATCAATCCGGGCCGCAGCCCCGCCGGCTACAACTCCGACGGGTACCACGAACATACAAGAGTTTGGATGCAGGCCGGATTGACGTTCTAGGCGTCGACATTCTGCCGGCGCGAGGCCGCCGCTCGATTTTGACAATTGAAACATAAGATTCTTGGAACGATAACGAATGTCAGCGCCTGGAATGCGTAATATCGCGGCCAAGAACAAATAAATGGTCGCGTCTCAGTGGCGTTTCGCCTGGGTCTTGGGGTTATATCCGAATAAATAGCAATGGATTCTCGTAAGCGGGGAAACCATTACTTGTGTTTGCGACTGTATCCGCCTTACGAGTAGCGAGGCGGCGTGAGTTGCGCGCGAAGTAAATTTGCGACCGGATTTGAAAAATTATTGTCGTCAAACGAATTCATATTAGGAGCGTCGAATGGCTCGGAATAATGATTGCACGATTGATTTGTCCAAGTTCGCGGTTTCGTTGAAGCGTCTGTCCCCGAGCATTCCCGCTCATTCCTGCGCACCGCGCTTCGGCCGGTCGCGACGCGCTGCGCTTCTGTCGCGCACGGGCCTGGTCTCGGCCGCGGCGGCGCTGCTGCTGGCGCCGGGCGCGCCGGCCATTGCCGGTGGCGCTCAGACGACGGCCCAGCAGCGCGTCATGAACGTGCTGAACTCGGCTCCGGCATCGACCCAGCTGCCCGTCTTCAAAGCGCTGACCTCGGGCAATGCCACGATCAGCCAGTCTGGTTCGCAGTTGACGGTGACGCAGACCACCAATTCAGCCAGCCTCAACTGGTCGAGCTTCGATATCGGCAGCCAGGCCGGGGTGACCTTCGTGCAGCCCGGTACCAGCTCGATCGCGCTCAACCGCATTCTGTCGGGGGACGGCTCGGTCATCCTGGGCCGGCTGACCGCCAACGGCCAGGTGATCCTGATCAACCCGAATGGCATCGTGTTCGGCGACGGCGCGCAGGTCAATGTCGGCGGCCTGATCGCCTCGACGCTGAACATATCCGACACCGACTTCCAGAACGGCACCCTCGTATTCCAGCGCGGCACGGCGACCGGCAGCGTGACCAATGCCGGCAGCATCGTGGCGGCCCCGGGCGGCTATGTCGCACTGCTGGCGCCGCATATCGCCAATACTGGGCTGATCCAGGCCAATCTGGGCACGGTGGCGCTGGCCTCGGGCGACGCGGTGACGCTGACCCTGGCCGGCAGCGGGTCGCTGGGGGTGAAGGTTAACCCGGCGACGGTGCAGTCGCTGATCGAGGCGGGCGGCGTGATCCAGGCCGGCGGCGGCAAGGTGCTGCTGACGGCGCAGGCGGCCAACACCTTGATGGGCGGTGCGATCAACGCCACCGGGGTGATCGAGGCCAACTCGCTGACATCGCAGGGCGGGGCGATCGTGCTCGACGGCAGCGGCGCGGTCACTCTCGCGGGTGCCAAGCTCGATGCCTCGGGCGCCACGGGCGGCGGTGCCATCACCGTGGGCGGCTGGCAGACCGCGTCGGTGGCGGTCGATGCCGCCTCCACGCTCGATGCCTCGGCCAAGATCAGCGGCAATGGCGGCAAGATCTCGGTGATCGGCGGCACCAACAGCTTCGTCGGTTCGGCGAAGGCCACGGGCGGTGCGCTCGGCGGCGACGGCGGGTCCATCGAAACCTCGGGCCACATCTTGAATATCGACGGCGCGAAGGTCGATGCCGGCGCGCCCAAGGGCAAGGCGGGCACCTGGCTGCTCGACCCCTGGGACTTGACCGTCGACGCCGCCGCGGCCGCGACCATCGACGGCTCGCTGGCCACAACGAACGTCACTTTGCAAACCACCGCCACCGGGGCCAGCGGCCCGGGCATCGCCAATGCCAGCGGCGTCGGCGATATCAATATCGACAGCCCGCTCGCCTGGAGCGCCAACACCACCCTGACGCTCGACGCCTATCACAGCGTCAACGTCAACGCCAACATCGTCGGCACCAACCTCAATGTCCTCTATAACGACGGCGGGACCGGCGGCAATCTGATCACCGGCACGGGCGACTCGATCACCCTTGGGGGCGCAACGCCGAGTCTGACCATCAACGGCAGCGCCTATACGCTGATCACCACCGCCAGCCAGTTGCAGAACGCGGTCAACGCCAACCTGGCGGGCGATTACGCGCTCGACGGCAATCTCGACTTGACCGCCGTGGCGCGAGGAAGGCGCGCGGGCTTCCCGTCACCTGCGACACCGCGCCCGCCTATTTCGCTCTCGACGAGACCGCGGTCGGCGACTACCGCACCTTCGCCAAGCTGTCGCCGCCGCTGCGAACCGAGGCGGACAACAAGGCGGTCGCCGCGGCGATCGCCGACGGCACCATCGACTGCATCGCCAGCGACCACGCCCCTTACGACCAGGAATCGAAAGCGCGTGCCGTTCGCCCAGGCAGCGCCCGGAATTATCGGCCTCGAAACCCTGCTGGCCCTGAGCCTGGAGTTGCATCACAAGGGCGAAGTGTCGCTCATTGAGCTGCTGCGCCGGATGACCGCAGCGCCGGCCCAATTCCTCGGCCTGCCCCAGGGCCGCCTCGCCAAGGGCGCGCCGGCGGACCTTCTCCTGTTCGAACTTGACCGGCATTGTCATATCGAGGTCGGCCGCTTCCGCAGCAAGTCCAAGAACTCCCCCTTCGACGGCCGCCCGGTGCGGGGCCGGGTGCTGCGCACCATCGTCGATGGCCGCACGGTCTTCGCGGCCGGAGTATCGCAGTGAACCCACGCTCGCGCCCGCTCAACCTCTTCCTTCCCCTTGCGGGGGAGGGTCGGAAGGGGGTCGACGAGCGATAGAATGCGTTGCCTTCGAACTTTCGGCTCCACCCCCACCCCGGCGGGCCCCCGTCGAAGGGGCGAGGAGCTGGTACGGCCTCGCCCTAGCGCCATGCCCGAGCTCCTGGGCAGCTTTCAGTTACTTGGCCGTACTATCTGGGCGCTCTGCTGGGCTACCTGCTGGGCTCGATTCCCTTCGGCCTCGTGTTGACCAGGCTCGCGGGCCTCGGCGACATCCGCAAGATCGGCTCCGGCAATATCGGCGCCACCAATGTGCTGCGCACCGGCCGCAAGGGATTGGCGGCGGCGACGGTCCTGCTCGATGGCGGCAAGGGCACGGCGGCCGTGCTGATCGGCCAACATTGGGGCCTGACATGGCGATCATCGCCGGAGCTCGCCGCTTTCATCGGCCATCTCTTCCCGGCATGGCTCGGCTTCAAGGGCGGCAAGGGCGTGGCGACTGGTCTCGGTGTGCTGCTGGGCTTGAACTTCTTCGTCGGCCTGATCGCCTGCGCGGTCTGGCTCCTCGTCGCCTTCACCGCCCGCTTTTCGTCGCTGGCCGCCTTGCTCTCCTTCGCCTCGGCGCCGGTGGCCGCCTATTTCCTCTCGACCCGCCAGTTGAAGGAGGTTGCCATTCTCATCGCCGTGCTGGTCTGGCTGCGCCACTGGCAGAATATCCGGCGTCTGCTGGCCGGAAAGGAATCCAAGATCCAGCTCGGCAAGCCGAAAGCGTAAGTCGAGTTACAACTTTCGATAGACATAATTGACAGTTACTCTCGGACTTCTTCATTCTCCCCCGATGCCTGGGCTTCACCTCAGCGACCGCGAATGACTTGCCTCGCTCCGCCTGGCGCGCTGCGAGAACGTCGGACCGTCACCTTTCGTCAGCTCCTGGCCCGCTTTGGCGGCGCCGAAGCGGCCCTGGCGGCGTTGCCCGAGCTTGCCAGGCGCGGCGGGCGTACCCGGCCGCTCGCCATCTGCGCCAGCGCGACGGCGGAGCGGGAGCTGGCCGGACTGGCGCGATTGGGCGGCCGGCTCGTCGTCCTGGGCGAGGCAGGCTATCCGGCTTCTCTCCGCCATCGACGATGCGCCATCGGTCCTGTCCCTCATCGGCCGGAGCGAGCTGCTGGCGCGCCGGCGGCCGGCACCCCGGTGCCGGCCGTGGCGGCGCTCGCCGCCGCCCTCAAGTCTTCGCTCGAGCGCTACTGCGAGGTGCCGCGGCTCGTCGCCGCGGTGCTCGACCGGCCCGCCCCCGCGCCGAGACGCTGGCCGCGCTGGCCGCCGCCCGCGACCGCCTCACCCTCTTTGCTGGCTTGCGCCGCTCGGCGCCGCAGCCCTACCTTACCGCCGACGAGGCTCGCGGCCTGCTGGCCGACTACCGCCGGCAGGGCAAGCAGAGCGGTTACGGCCCCCGCGAGCTGCTCATGCCGCTGCGCCGGGCGCTCACCGGCCGCGAACACGGTCCCGAGCTGCACTTCGTGCTGGCCGCGCTGCCCGCCGGCGAGACCCTCGAGCGCCTCGCGGCGGCTACCGGCGACGCCACGCCGGTCGCCACGCCGGCCGCCCCGCTGGCCGGCGCGCCGCCGGCCGCCACGCCTCCGGCCACGCCGCCCCCCGACACGACTGAAGGAGACCGACGGTGATCAGGCTCTTCAACTCACTCACCCAGCGCAAAGAGGAGCTCGTCCCGCGCGACGCCGGCAAGGTGGGCATCTACGCCTGCGGTCCTACGGTCTACAACTACGTGCACGTCGGCAACGCCCGCCCGTATGTCGTCTTCGCCGTGCTGCGGGCCTGGCTGACCTCGCGCGGCTACCACGTCACGCTGGTCGAGAACATCACCGACGTCAACGACAAGATCAACGCCAAGGCCGATGCCGAGGGTCGTTCGCCGGTCGCCGTCGCAGCCGAGTACGCGCAGGCCTATCTCGACGACACCGACCGGCTCGGCGTGCCGCGGCCGACGTCGAGCCGCTGGCCAGCGAGACCATCCCCGAGATCATCGACCTCGTCTGCCAGCTCATCGCCGCGGGCCACGCCTACGAGGCGCAGGGCAGCGTCTACTTTCGCGTGCGCAGCTTCCCCGAGTACGGCAAGCTGTCCAGGCAGCGCATCGACGAGCTCGCCGAAGAGACGCGAGTCGAGGCCGAGCCGGGCAAAGACGACCCGCTCGACTTCGTGTGTGGAAGGCGGCCAAGCCCGGAGAGGCGACCATCCTGGGACAGCCCATGGGGCAAGGGCCGCCCGGGCTGGCACATCGAATGCTCGGCCATGGGCCTGCGCTACCTGGGGGCCGGCTTCGACATCCACGGCGGCGGCCGCGACCTGATCTTCCCCCACCACGAGAACGAGATCGCCCAGGCCGAGGCCGCCGGCCTGCCCTTCGCCCGCGTCTGGATGCACAACGGCATGATCCGCGCCGAGGGCGAGAAGATGGCCAAGTCGGTCGGCAACATCTTCCTGCTGCGCGAGGTGCTCGAGCGCTACCCGGCGCCGGTCGTGCTCACCTACTTCCTGACGACCCATTACCGCAGCCCGCTCGAGTTCTCACTGGAGAAGCTCGACGAGGCCGCGGCGGCCTACGAGCGCCTGCGCGAGGCGGTGCGCACGGCCAGCTTCCGGGCCGACAACCCCGGTCGCGGCGAGACCCACGACGCCGCCGAGCTGCGGGCCGCGCTCGACCATGCCCGGATCGGCCTTTGCCGAGCACATGGACGACGACCTGAACACCGCCGCCGCGCTCGGCGAGCTGTTCGGCCTGGGCCGCGAGCTGTTTCGCTACGTCGGCGCCACCGATGCCGCCGGTCACGCCGCCGACACGGACACCCTCGAAGGCGTCGAGGACCTCCTCGTCTCGTGCCTCGACGACCTGTGCATCACCCTGCCCGACGACGAGCTGTCGGTGTCGCCGAGCGGCGCGCCGAGCGGCCGCCGGGCCGCCGCGTCGCAGGCGGTCGCCGCCGACGGCGAGGTCTGCGCCACCGACGACGTGCCGCTGCCGCCGGCCGCGCGCCTTTCGGCGGAGGGCCGCTGGGACGATCTGGCCGAGCTCGTCGACGAGCGTCTGTCGTGCGGCGATGCCACCTATGCCTGCCGGCTGCGCGACCACCTGCGGGCGCAGAAGGACTGGGCCGGCGCCGACGCCCTGCGCGACCGCCTCGTGGCCGCCGGGTTCGAGGTGCGCGACACGCCGGCCGGCACGCAGGTCGTGCGCAGGGGCTGATGGGCGCCGCGACGACTCGCAGGGGCGCCGCGGGAGCGGCGGGAGCCGCAGGCCGCCGCTCCCGCCGTTGACCGTGGACTGGCTCTGACGGCCGGCAGGTCGTGCGCCTGGCCTTCGCGGGCGGCGCGAAGCGCCGCCCGCGAAGGCTCGTGGCGACCCCCGAAGGCGCCGCCTGGCTGGCCGGCCACGGCGTCGCCGGCGCGGCCCACGTCGTCGCGGGCGCAGGCGCAGCCCAGGGCGTCGAGCTTCGAACGGGTGGAGTCGCGCGAGCTGCAGCAGCTCACCGGCAGCCACGAGCACCAGGGCGTGGCCTGCCTGGTGGGCGACTACCCGTACGTCGCGCCGGGCGCGCTGCTGGTCTGCGACCTGCTCGTCGTGCTCGACGAGGTGACCGACCCCCGCAACCTGGGCGCCATCGCGCGCAGCGCCCTGGGGGCCGGCGCCGGCGGCCTCGCGCTGCCCCGGCACCGCTCGGCCGCGGTCACACCGGCGGCGGTCAAGGCTTCGGCGGGAGCCACCGAGCATCTCGACATCGCCCACGTCACCAACGTGGCCGGCTTTCTGGCCGAGTGCCAGCAAGCCGGACACTGGGTGTACGGGGCGGCCGGCGACGCCGGCCGCCCCTACGACGCCCTCGATCTCTCCGGCAAGGTGGTGCTGGTGTTCGGCGCGGAGGGCCGCGGGCTGCGCCCGCTGGTGCGCCGCGCCTGCGACGAGCTTGCCGCGATCCCCATGCAGGGTCCGGTCGACAGCCTGAACGTGAGCGTGGCCGCCGCCCTGTTTCTCTACGAGGTGCGCCGTCAGGGCCGGGCGCTCACGGCCGCCCGGCCGCCCGGGCGCGAGCCCGGTCTGCGCGGGGGAGCCTGACGGCATGGCCGCGGGCGCTCACGACTCCTACATCGTCGACGGCTACAACGTCCTGCACGCCCTGTTCCCGGGCCTCCAGCTCGAGCAGCTCGAGGACCGGCGCCGCTGGCTGGCCGACCAGCTCGCCGGCTTCGCCGCCCTGCGCGGCGCCCAGGTCACCCTCGTCTTCGACGCCCACTCGCAGCCCCGGTCGACCTGCGAGCGACTGGCCGGCACGCGGGTCGAGGTGTGCTTCGCCGGCGGTTCGCAGTCGGCCGACGAGATGATCGCCCGGCTGGTCGCCGACGAGCCGGCCGACGCCGCCATCGTCGTCGTTTCGGCCGACTACGAGGTGCAGCGTACGGCGACCCGGGCCGGCGTGCGTCGCATGACCCCTCGCGAGCTGGGCGCCGAGATCGGCGTCAGCCACAAAGAGCTTGCAAACGACGAGAAGACCAGTACAATACCGACAACACTTGAGGATAAACTTGACCTTGAGACTTGGCGCAAGCTGGAACGCCTGAGGCGGGAGGGCGGCTAGTCGCGCCACTCAGGCTCAGCTCGGGGGGTCAGACGGCATGACGCAGCGGCGACAGGCCGACACCAGCCGATCGGCTGGTCGTCTTTCTAACCCTCAGGTCCACTCAGAGAGTTCCGATCTCGCCCTCGTCAACTCCTACCGCCGCGGCAACCAGAGCGCCCTCAACGCCCTGATCCTGCGCTACCACCAGTTCGTGCGGCTCAAGGCCAGCTCGTACTTCCTCGCCGGCGGCGACTCCGAAGACCTGATCCAGGAGGGCATGGTCGGTCTGTACAAGGCGGTGCGCGACTACCGCGACGACCGTCAGGCGTCGTTTCGCAGCTTCGCCGAGCTGTGCATCACGCGCCAGATCATCACCGCCATCAAGACCGCCACCCGTCAGAAGCACGTGCCGCTCAACGGCTACCTGTCGTTCAGCCATACCCCCGGCGACGCCGGCGACGACAGCGAATGCAGCCTGGCCGACATCCTGCCGGGCTCGTCGGTCAACGACCCGGTCAACCAGGTGATCTCCGCCGAAGAGGTGCAGAGCCTCAAGCACTGCCTCACGCGCCTGCTCTCCAACCTCGAGAGCCGCGTGTTGCGCCTGTACCTGCAGGGCCTGTCGTACGAGAAGATCGCTCGCCAGCTCGACTGCGACTGCAAGACCGTCGACAACGCACTGCAGCGCATCAAGCGTAAGGTCGACCTGCATCTCGAGAGCCGCAAGGTCCTGCAGTAGCCCGGGGGGCGCCGCCCGGCGGCGGCGCTCGAGTCCGTCTGAGTTCGCGGCGCCGGCGCCCGACCGGCAGCGCCGGGCGGGTCGCTTTCGCCCTTCTAGAAGGTCATCAGGCTGACGTCGTGCCCCTGGGCCTGCACGAGCAGCTTGAAGTCGTGCGGGTTGCTGGCCACCTGGGCGGCGTCGTGCAGGGTGATCAGACCCTGCTCGTAGAGGCTCAGCAGCGCCTGGTCGAAGGTCGTCATGCCGTAGAACTCGCCCTCTTTGATGGCCTGGCCGATCGCCGAGGTCTGGTCGGCGTCGAGCACGAAGTCGCGGATGCGGCTGGTCATCACCATGACCTCGATGGCCGGCACCCGGCCCTGGCCGTCGGCCCGCGGCAGCAGGCGCTGCGAGATGATGCCGCGCAACGTGCCGGCCAGCATGATGCGCACCTGCTTCTGCTGGTGCAGCGGGAAGAAGTCGATGATGCGGTTGATGGTCTCGGTGGCGTCGATGGTGTGCAGCGTGCTCATCACGAAGTGACCGGTCTGGGCGGCGGTGAGGGCCGCCGAGACGGTCTCGACGTCGCGCATCTCGCCGATGAGGATGTCGTCGGGGTCCTGGCGCAGCACGTACTTCAGCGCCGACTCGTACGACTCGGTGTCGAGGCCGATCTCGCGCTGGTTGATGATCGCCTTGCGGTCCTTGTGCAGCACCTCGATGGGGTCTTCGATCGTCACGATGTGCTTGCGCATGGTGTTGTTGATGTGGTCGATCATGGCGGCGAGGGTGGTCGTCTTGCCCGACCCCGTGGTGCCCGTCACCAGCAGCAGGCCGCGGGGCTCGAGCGCCAGGCGCTTGATGACCTCGGGCAGGTGCAGCTCCTCGAACGAGGGGATCTGCGTCGCCACCTGGCGCATGGCGACCGAGATGCTGCCGCGCTGGCGGTAGATGTTCACGCGGAAGCGGCCGATGGCCGGCGCCGAGTAGGCGAAGTCGATCTCGTTGTGCTCGCTGAAGCGCCGGATCTGCTTGTCGGTCATGATCGAGGCGGCGGCATCCTTGGTGTCTTCGGGCGAAAGCACGGGCTCGTCGAGCAGGTGCAGATCGCCGTCGACGCGCACCACCGGGGGGCTGCCGGCCTTGATGTGAAGGTCGGAGGCGGTGCGCGTGACCATCTCGTGGAGCAGCTCGTCTACCGTCTTCACGTCGCGTCATCTCCGTCTGCCGACAGCGGGTTCACCTTCATAATCGGCGGGTGCGCGCAGATGTTTACCCTTGAGCGATGAAGCGAGGCTGTGACGGGGTCGGCGCCGCGCCCGTGGGGCGCGGCCGGGCGAGGTCTCAGGGCCGGCCGAACCCCGCTGCGCCGGCGACGGAGCCGTAGCTGACGTAGGCGCCGGTGTGCGGCGCGTTGACCATGCTGCCACCGCCGACGTAGAGGCCGACGTGGTAGGCCGGCGAGCCGAAGAAGACGAGGTCGCCGGGCTGCTCCTGGCCGCTGGGTACCGGCGTCGTACAGGCCTGCTGAGCGGCCGCATTGTGCGGCAGGCTCACGCCGAAGTTGGAGTAGACGTACATCGTGAAGCCCGAGCAGTCGAAGCCGGCGGGCGAAGAGCCGCCCCACACGTACGGCACCTTGCCCACGAAGCTCTCGGCGAAGGCCACCACGCTGCTGTGGTCGGCGTTGATGGGGCCGATCGGCAGCACGGCGCCCTGCTTCTGGGCGGCCTGCTTGGCCGCCTGGGCCTGCTGGGCGACGAGCTGGGCGATCTGCGCCTTGACGCCGCGCAGCATCGACTGTCGCGCCGCCAGGGCGCTTTCGACCCCGGCCTTTTCGGTGGCGCGCTGGGCGACGAGCTGTTCGGCGGCCGTGCGGTCGGTCACGAGGGTCTTCTGGGTGGCCACGATCGTCGTCTGATAGTCGCCGATCGAGTCGACCATGGTGGAGTCGCTGGTGCCCACCCGGTCGAGCAGGTCGAGCTGGTCGACCATCGAGGAGAAGCTCTTGGTGGCGAGCATCACGTCGAGCAGCTCGACGGGCCGCTGCTTGTACATGGCCACGACGCGGTTCTGGAGCTGGGTCTTGGCCATCTGCAGGTTGTAGCGCGTCAGGGCCAGGGTGCGCTGGTTCTTGGCGACGCTCGCGTTGATGGTGGCCAGCTTGCCGGTCGCCGCGTCGTAGCGCTCGACGACCTTCTCCATCTTGACGTCGAGCGTGGCGAGCTCGCCCATGATGGCCCGCGCGTGGGCGCGTTTCTGGGCGACGGTGTCGGCGGAGGCGGCGGAGGGAAGGGCGAAGGGGAGGACGAGGAGGGCGGCGAGTGCGACGAGGAAGAGTCTGCGATTGCGCTTCATGCATCGCCTCCTTGCGGGGTACGACGACTCGGTCTTCGCACCCACGAGGTGAGCGCCCGTTGCCGCCCGATGCGACAGTTCCCAGAAAACGACCCCCGATGGCTCCAGCGAAGGTCCGGGGTACCGTACCATCGCCCCATCGCCTTTACAAGCGCCCGGCGACGCCAACGCCGCGCCCTGTTGGCATCCGGCACGCCCTGGGCATACAGTGCGCGATGAGGGGGTGACGACGTGATCACGACGTCCCACGCGTGTGGCCCGCGGTGGCCCGCGCCACGATCGGCACGATGAGCACGGTGGTCTTCGTCGACCCCGGGGTCGACCAGAGGTTGTCGGCTGCGCTGCGCGGCGCCGAGCTCAGGCGGGAGCGGCGCGCTCGCACCCTGCCCGCCTATCCCGGCCCCGAGCGGCGCCTGCGACCGGCGCCGCGCCTCGAGCCTCAGGGAGCCGGCCTCGCCGTCGTGCACACCTGCCCCGACTGCGGCCGCGTCTCGGTCGTGCCGTACGTGCCGGGAGCGGGTCTTGCGCTGGCGCCGGCCTGCGTCTGCGCGACGACGGTCGCGGCGCCGGCGCCGCGCTGGCAGGCGCTCGCCGTCAGCGGCGCGCTCGTCGCGCTGTGGCTGCTCAATCTCGAGGACGCGCTGCTCACGCGGCGCGCGCTCGCCCTGGGGGCGACCGAGGCCAACGCCATCATGGCGCTCTTCCTGCGCTTCGGGTTCGTGCCGGCGGCGCTCGTCAAGATGGCCGTCGTGACGGCCGGCGCGCTGTTTCTGTGGACCCAGCGCCGCCGCCGCATCGTGCTGCTGGCCAGCGTCGCGCTCGTCGCGGTGTACGTGACGCTCGTCGTCTACGAGATCGTCGAGCTCGCCGGCTGACCACGGCTCGCCGGCCGGCGCAAGCCGCGCCGCGGCCGCTGCCGCCGGCGGGCGCTCAGCGCTTTGAGTCGGACGTCTGGGCGAGCTGCTGGCCGTGGGCGCGCGGCAGCTTCTTGAGCGACTGCATGAAGGCCTGATTGGCCTTGTTCTTGCGCCACATGCGGATGATCCACCAGCCCCAGCTCTGGAAGAGCAGCTTGGTGAAGCGGAAGGTGAAGAAGTACTTGGCCCACTGGCGCAGCGAGTAGAACTTCATGTAGCCGCGCAGGGCCTCGAGCTGCAGCTCGTAGGCGGTCATGTTGGCCGGTTCGAAGACCACGTGCTGGGCGTCGTAGAGGTGCCACTGCTTCTCGAAGATGCGTCCGGCCGCGTCGAGCTCTTCGAAGAGCGGCGTGCCGGGCAGCGGCGTCAGGGCCGCGAGCTGGATCGTGTCGATGTGGTTCTTCATGGCGAACTTGACGGTCTCGCGCAGCGACTCCTTGGTGTCGGTGTCGGCGCCCAGCATGAACATGCCGTGCGAGGCGATGCCGTACTCGTGCAGGATGCGGATGGCCTGGACGATGTCGTCGACGCTCTGGTGCTTGTCGAAGGAGTCGAGGGTCGCCTGGTTGACCGACTCGAGGCCGAGGTAGGCGCGGTTGCAGCCGGATCGACGCATGAGGTCGAGCAGCTCGGGGTCGCGCACCACGTCGGTGCGCATCTGGGCCGACCAGGGCACGACGATGTCTTCGGCGATCATGAGCCGCAACAGCTCCTTGAGGCGCTTCTTGTCGGCGGCGATGTTGTCGTCGTAGAAGAAGATCTTGCGGGGCTGGCGCTGTTTGAGCTCGGCGATGATGTTCTCGGCGCTGCGGAAGCGGTACTTGCGGCCGAACATGGCGGTGACCGAGCAGAAGTTGCAGTGGAAGGGGCAGCCCCAGCTCGTCATGATCGGCGTCGTTTTCATGTTCTCGTAGCCGTGGATGAGCGAGAGGTCGGGAAACGGCAGCTCGTCGAGCACGGTGCACTGCCCGCGCGTCTCGTTGTGCACCGCCACGCCGTCGCGCGTGAACGACAGGCCCTGGATGGCGTCGAACGGGCTCCCCGACTCGAGCGCGGCGACGAGCTCGATCATGAGCCGCTCGCCACCCTCGCCGCGAGCGACGAAGTCGGTGTGCTGGAGGGCCTCGTCGGCCATGAAGGTGACGTGCGAGCCGCCCATGATGACCGGGATGCCGCGCTCGCGGCACTGTTCGGCGAACCGATACCCTTCGGTGACGGTCGAGGTGGTGGTGGAGATGCCGACGAGATCGGCGGCGTACACGTCGTTCCAGTCGATCGGCGCGATGTTGGAGTTGTAGATCTTGACGTCGTGACCGGCGGCCTTGAGCGTGGCGCCGATGATCGGCAGTCCGAGCCTCACCATCTGCACCATGCTGTAGACGTTCATGTCGGCCGGTTCCGGCTCGATCATGCGGATTCTCATAGTCACCTCGACTGCCCTGGGGGGCTACTGGCGGCGCCGACGCGAGCTCGCGCGGCGGGGGGATGAACGTTCGGGACGGGAATCGATTAACGCTACTGCACAGGCGCTCGTGAAGTCAAAGTTGGCGGCCGTCAGTGGAGGAGATGGATGAGGAAGTAGGCGCCGGCCGCCACGAGGCCGGCGGCGGGGATGGTGAGGACCCAGGCCCAGACGATGTTGCCGGCCACGCCCCACTTCACGGCGGACAGCCCGCCGGTCGTGCCGGCGCCCATGATCGAGGCCGTGATGGTCTGTGTCGTGGAGATCGGGTAGCCGAGGACACTGGCCGTCCAGATGACGGCCGCGGAGCTCGTCTCGGCGGCGAAGCCGTGGATCGGGTCGAGGTGGATGACCTTCGTGCCGAGCGTGCGGATGATGCGCCAGCCGCCGAAGTAGGTGCCGCAGGCGATCGACGACGCGGCCACCAGGATCACCCAGGTGGGGATCGGGGCGGTCTTCGACAGGTGGCCCGAGGTGATCAGCGCCAGCCAGATCACGCCCATGGTCTTCTGGGCGTCGTTCATGCCGTGGGCGAGGGCGACCGCCCCGGCGGAGACCGGCTGGAGGGCCCGGAAGGTGCGGTTCACGGGTCGCGGCGACCAGCGAAAGACGAGGAGCAGGAGGAGGTTCATGAGCAGGAACGCGACCAGCAGGCCGACCAGCGGCGAAGAGATCATGGGCACGACGACCTTGTGCCAGATGCCGCTCCATTCCACGCCGCTGGCACCCACCGCGACGAGGGTGGCGCCGACGAGGCCGCCGATGAGGGCGTGCGACGAGCTGGAGGGCAGGCCGAGGTACCAGGTGACCAGGTTCCAGCAGATGGCGCCGATCAGGGCGGCCAGCACGACCGTCTGTGAGTCGGTGGGCAAGGTCACGATGCCCTTGCCCACGGTCTTGGCCACGTTCTGGCTGACGAAGGCGCCGACCATGTTCAGCACGGCGGCCATGAGCAGCGCGACCCGCGGCGAGAGGGCGCGCGTCGAGATCGACGTGGCGATGGCGTTGGCCGAGTCGTGGAAGCCGTTGGTGAAGTCGAACGCCAGAGCGACCGCCACGATGACGATCAGCAGGAACATCAGGTGTTCTTGAGCACGATGCTCTCGATGATGTTGGCGACGTGCTCACAATCGTCGATGGCGTGCTCGAGCGTGCTGTAGATGTCCTTCCACTTGATGATGTCGGTGCACTTCATGTCGCCGTCGAAGAGCTCGGCGACGGCGTCGCGGTACAGCCGGTCGCCGTCGTTCTCGAGCCGGTTGACCTCGATCCAGTGATCGTTGAGCCCCTTGCGCTTCTCGAGGCTGTCGATCGCCAGGCGCAGCACGGCCGTCTGCTTGGCGATCACGGCCGACTGCTCGACCGCGTGCTGCGCGGGCGCCGCGATGCGGTAGAGGAGCATCATGTCGACGGCCGCCTCGATGCTGTCGAGGACCTCGTCGAGGGTCGCGGCGAGATCGTAGATGTCCTCGCGGTCGAGGGGCGTGATGAAGGTCTTGTTGAGGCGCTTGACGATGTCGTGCACGATCTTGTCGCCGACGTGCTCGAGCTCGACCATCTGGCGCGCCGTGCTCTTGAGAGCAGAGAAGTCGCTCATGAGGCTGGCCAGAAGCTGGGCGGCCTGATCGAGCGTGGCGGCGAACTCCGAGAACAGGCGGAAGTACTCCCGCTCCTGCGGAACGAGGCTGAGTTTCACGTGGTCCCCCTCCTTGACCGGTCGCGACCGTGCCGCCGGCGGGATCCACCCGCCCGCATTGTGCCGGAGCGCCATCGTAGACCGGAGCGTAATGTTAGCGAACTGTCAGGTCGGCGCAAGTCGCGGGCGGGTCAGGTTGCAGAGCCCCGCCGCCTTCGGTAGCCTGAGTCGGCGTTCAGACGGGCACGGGTGGCCGTGGGGACGCACCGAGACTCAAGCTTCTTGCCGGCGCGCGCGGCGCGCGCGCCTCCAGAAGTCATCGCTGACGGAAGTAGTGCGTGAAGGAGGACCTGGTGACCGACGAGATCTACTCCCAGATGGCCCAAGCAGTGATCGACGGCGAGGACGACACCGCCGCCGTCCTGGCCCAGAAAGGCCTCGACATGGGCCTCTCTGCGGCCGACATCTTAGACAAGGGCTTCGTCAAGGGCATCGAGGAGGTCGGCGACCTCTTCGGCAAAGGCGAGTTCTTCCTGCCCGAGCTGGTCCAGGGGGCCGAGGCCATGAAGGCCGCCGTGAGGGTCCTGCAGCCCGCCTTAGACGCCTCCAAGGAGGGCCGCAAGGCGACCGGCATCGCCGTCGCCGGCACGGTCGCCGGCGACATCCACGAGATCGGCAAGACGATCGTCTGCAGCATGCTCTCAGCGGCCGGATTTGAGGTCACCGACGTGGGCTGCGACGTGGCCCCCGAGGCCTTCGTCGCCACCTGCCAGGCCGTCAAGCCCGACCTGCTGCTGCTCTCCGCTCTTTTGACCACCACCATGCCCAACCAGGCCAAGACCATCGAGGCCTTAAAGGCCGCCGGTCTGCGCGAGCAGATCAAGGTCATGATCGGCGGCGCCCCCACGACCCGCGCCTGGGCCGACGAGATCGGCGCCGACGGCTACGCCGAGGACGCCATCGAGGCCGTGGTGGCCGCCAAGACCCTGCTGGGCGTGGCCTAGACCGGCAAGCGCCGCCAGTAAGGCCGGCAACGCCTCTCGGGGCGGCCGGCGGCGCGCCGCCAGGCGCGCCGCCGGCCGCCCCACTTCTTGCCATTGGCCCGCGGGTATACTGTGCCGACCGTGCTGTCCGATCCCGACACCTACCTCGCCCAGGTCGAGGAACGCTTTGCGACCTCGACCGATTTCACGATCGGCCTCGAGGAGGAGTACCAGATCCTCGACCCGGGCAGCCTCGCCCTCACCGGCGCCTTCGAGCTGCTGCGTGACAGCGCCCCGGCGGAGCTGCGGGAGCGCATCCTCGGCGAGCTGATCTCGAGCGAGATCGAGATCGCCACGCCCCGGTGCGAGTCGTTCGGCGAGGCGGCGCGCGACATCGTCGCGCGCCGCCTCGCCCTCTTTGCCCACGCCCGCGACCAGGGCTACACGCTGGGCGCCAGCGGCACGCACCCTTTCTCGCCCTGGCAGGACCAGCGCATCATCGACACGCCGCACTATCACGCCGTCGAGGACAAGCTCAAGTACGTCGCCTGGCGCAACAACACCTGGAGCCAGCACATCCACATCGGCATCCGCGGCATCGACCGGGCGATCGCCGTCTGCGACGCCATGCGCGCCTACCTGCCGTATCTGCTCGCCCTGTCGGCGAACTCGCCCTGCATCGACGGCGTCTGGACGCACCTGCACTCGGCCCGCACGCAGACCTTCGTGCGCATGTTCCCGCGCTGCGGCATCCCCGACATCTTCGGTAGCTGGGCGGTGCAGCGGCGCTACTTCGAGCTGCTCTTCGCGACCGATTGCATCCAGGAGTTCACGCAGGTCTGGTGGAGCGTGCGCCCGCATCACACCTACGGCACCGTCGAGGTGCGCATCTGCGACGTGCAGACCGAGTCGTGGCAGACCCTGGCCGTCCACGCCTTGGCGCTGGGCCTCGTCGCGACGCTGGCCGGCATGGTCGACGACGGCCGCCCCCTGCCGGTGCGCGAGACGCGCTGGATCGAGGAGAACCTCTGGCGCGCCGTGCGCTACGGGCTCGACGGCAAGCTGGTCGACTGGGATCGCGGCCTCGAGGTGCCGGCCCCCGACGCGCTGCGCGAGTTGGTCGAGTGGGTACGGCCGGCCGGCGAGGCCCTGGGCCTGGGCGCCCACCTCGACGATGTCGGGCGCCTGCTGGCGGAAGGCAACGGCGCCCAGCGTCAGGGCCGGGCGCTGGCCGCGGGACAGTCCATCCACGAGATGCACGCCGACACGGTCGCGCTGGCCAACGCGAACCTCGGCGTCGACGGGAGGTGACCGGTTCGATGGCAGACGACGAGACCGCCGGGCGCGACGAGCGCTCGCATGAGGGTCGCCCGCTGAGCGACCAGGAACGCGCCGAGCTCTACCGCGAGCAGCTCAGGCAGTTGCACGTGGTCGACCTGGTGCGCGACATGATGGTGACCCTGGTCACCGTGGGCTACGAGAAGCTCGGCCTCACGGAGCAGACCAGGGAGCTGCGCGACCTGGGCGACGCCCGCGTGGCGATCGAGTCGCTGCGGCGCCTCATCGAGGTCGTCGAAAGCGAAGGCGACCCCGAGGTCGGCAGCCTGCGCTCGACGCTGGCGCAGATGCAGTTGAACTTCGCCCGGGCCAGCGCCGAGCCGCGGCCTGCCGCCGCGGCTCAGCCGGCGCCGGTCGGGCCGACGCCCGCGGCGAAGCCTTCCAGTAAGGGTTCCGAAGCCGATGCTCATCCTGCGGCCGAGGGTGAGAGCGAGCCTGCGATAGCCCCAGACGCGGGCGCCGCCGGGCGCCGCCCAGCGGCGCCCAAGCCGGCCGCCAAGACGCCGACGGCCGCCAAGAAACCGGCGGCGAAGAAATCGGCCGCCAAGACGCCGACGGCCGCCAAGAAACCGGCGGCCGCCAAGAAGCCGACGGCCGCCAAGAAAGCGACGACCAGAAAGCCGCCGAAGGCGAGCTAGCGGCGCGGCTCCTTGCGCGGCTCGGTCAGGGCGCCGTAGAGCTCGGGCCGCCGGTCGGCGAGGCCGGCGTGGCTGTCGGCGCGCCCCGCCCGGACCTCGTCGACGATGCGTTCGCGCAGCTCGACGATGAGCATCTCGGCGCGGTCGCCGGCGTCGGCCAGGACCTCTCCGGCGGGGTCGATCACGCGGCTGTGGCCGGCGAACTCAGTGACGCCGTTGCCGCCGGCGTGGGCGGCGGCCGCCAGGAAGCAGCCGTTCTCGATGGCGCGCGAGACGGTCGCGATCTGCCAGATCCGCAGGCGGCTCTTGCCGAACGCCGCCGGCACGATCAGCAGGCGCGCGCCCGACAGGGCCAGGGAGCGCGCCACCTCGGGAAAGGCGATCTCGTAGCAGACCATCACCCCGCACTGCCAGCCGGCGATCTCGCCCGTCCAGAACGACGAGCCCGGGGTGAACAGCTCCTTCTCGGCGCGGAAGAGGTGCGTCTTGGCGTAGCGGCCGGGCTCGTGCCGGGGGCGCAGGATGGCGACCGCGTCGAAGAGCACCCCGTCGCGCAGGTCGGGCACGCCGACCACGCAGGAGACGTTGAGCTGGTCGACCGCGGCCTGGAGGCGGGCGAGCGAGGCTCTCGCCTCGCTCGCCCGCCGCACCATCGCCTGGTCGACGAAGTAGCCGCCCAGGAAGAGCTCGGGAAAGACGACCAGGTCGACCTGCGCCTCCCTGGCGTCCTGCAGGCGCGCCAGACCGGCCCGCAGCGCGGCGGTCATGTCGGGCGGGGCGTTCAGGGTCTGTACGACGCCGATGCGCATGGTCACCTCCTGGATACTTCCCAGAACAGCCGTTCGTCGAGCACTTCGCCCGGCGCGACGGTGATGAACTCGCCGTCGTGTGGCGCCGCTGCGACGAGCTTCTCGAGCAGGCGCAGCGAGCCGGGCAGCACCTCGAGCGGCAGGTCGTAGAACTCGCAGACGGTGCGCAGGTACTCGCGGCAGTCGGCGAGCTCGTAGGTGCCGGTGTCGACGAGCGCCACGCGGCGGTAGTTGGCGAGGATCAGGTGGGCGATCTCGCGCGCCTTCGGCTCGCCGTAGCGGGGGATCATCTGCAGGTACTCGTGGTAGGGGTCGTCGATGTACTCGATCCAGCCGCGCGTGTAGTAGTAGGTGCCGGGGCAGCCGCTGAACTGGCGCAGGTACTCGTCGCGCGAGCCCAGCAGGATGGCGATGCAGTCGTCGACCGCCGGCAGCACCAGGCGGTGCGGTCCGGCCTCGAGGCCGGCGGTGCCGTTGGAGCAGCGGCCGTAAGCGAGGAGGATGGTGCGCGCCCCGGGCGTCGCCGCGATGCGCTCGTTCAACGTGTCGCGCAGGCGCTCGGGCCGGTCGTGCAGCCGGCCCTCGCAGAACTCGACCTCGAGATCGCCGGCGACGCGCGTGACCTCGTCGCGCAGCGTCTCGCAGGCGATGATCTTGGGCGGCAGGTGGTCGTTCATGTCCTCATCGCGTTCGCGGGTGGCCGGCGGCGGCCGTCAGGATGCCGCCGCTCTCTGGCGCTTCATCTCGTACATGCTGCGGTCGGCCGCCAGGAGCAGCTCCCCGGGGTCGGACCAGCCCGAGGTCTGCAGACCCATGCTGGCGCGCAGCGGAACGTCGTCGGGCGTCTCGTCGTTGCGTCGCTCGATGGCTTGGTCGATCTTCGCCAGGACCTGTCGGGCACCGCGGGCATCGGTGTCGGGCATCAGCACGACGAACTCGTCGCCGCCGTAGCGCGCCACGGTGTCGGTCTCGCGGCAGCTGTCGGCCAGCAGCCGGGCCAGGTCGCGCAGCACCCGGTCGCCGGCCTGGTGGCCGCGCTGGTCGTTCACCGTCTTCAGGTCGTCGACGTCGATGAACAGCAGGCTGACCAGGCCGCCGTTGCGGTGCACCGCATGCATGGTCTGGTCGAGGGTGAGCTCGAGGTAGCTGCGGTTGGCCACCTCGGTCAGGCCGTCGGTGCGCGCCAGCTCGTCCTTCTCGCGGATGAGCCGCTGGTTTTCGAGGGCCACGGCCGCCTGGCTGGCGAACGTCGCCAGGATGGTCTTGTCGTCGTCGGAGAACCGGTGGGGCCGCTCGAAGAACACCGACAGGGCGCCGTAGCAGCCCTTGGAGGACTGCAGCGGCGCCGTGAGAAAGGCGCGGTAGCCGCCGGCGGCGCCGATGGCGGCGTCGGCCAGGGGCTCGCGCTCGACGTCGTCGATCGCCACCGGGGTTCCGTCGCGGATCGCCCGGCCCGAGACCGACGCCTCGAGGGGCAGCACGAACAGGCGGCGAAACTCGGCGCTCAGGTTGTGGACGTCTTCGGCCACCAGCACGTCGCCCTTGATGGCCAGCAGGGCCGCCTTGTCGGTGTTCATCAGGCGGGCCGCTTCGGTCACCACCGTCGTCGACACGGAGTGGGTGCCCAGGCTGCGGTTGACGGTCTCGACGGCCTCGAGCAGGCGGCGCTCGCGCTCGACGCGGTCGATCTGCTCGCGAAACAGCAGGGCGTGCTCGATGGCCGAAGCGAGCTGGGCGCCGGCCGAGCTGACGAAGTAGATGTCGTCGGCCGAGTACGACCGCGGGGCGCGGGTGGCGACCGCCATCACGCCGAGCAGCCTGCCTTGCGCCTTGAGAGGGGTGGCGAGGATCGTCTCGAGCCCCTCGGCGGCGGCCAGGGGCAGCGTCTTGCTGGCCGAGACGTCTTCGACCACCGCCGTCTCCTGCTCGCGGGCGACCAGGCCCACGACGCCCTCCTGGGCGCCGAGGGTCGAGATGGCGCGCGCGTAGCCGTCGGAGACGCCGCGGTGCAGGGCGAGGTGCAGCTCCTCGCCCGCGGCCAGGGCGACCCAGCCGGCGTCGACCTGGAGGATCTCGATGGCCTTGTCGAGGCCGGTGTTCAGCACGGTGGAGAGGTCGAGCGACGAGTTGACGGCCGACACGATGGCGTTGAGGGCGACCAGCTCCTGGTTGCGGCGCTCCACCTCGTAGGCGAGCTCGCTGGGCGGTCGGGTGTGGTCGGACAGTCGGCAGCCGGAACAGGTGCGCAGAGCGACTTCGCGGCTCGGACCGAGCACGAACGGATCGCGCTTGCGACAGTACCAGACGTCAATGCTGTTACCGTCGAGGTCGGCCTGGTAGGAGTCGAGGAACTTGCAGTCCATCACCGAGCCTATAGTAGCATAGGGCCTCGCCGAGCCGGGCGGGCCGACCCCGGTCCGCGCCGACGTCGGGCGGGGCCGCGGTCGAGGCCTTCCCGGTAGTCTGCCGGGCGGCGCCGGCGGTCGAAGGAGGGACTCGAAGTGAAGATTCGCAAGGTGCTGGTCGCGGGAGCCGGGCAGATGGGGGCGGGCATCGTCCAGGTGGCCGTCCAGGCCGGCCTGCAGGCGACCATGATCGACGTCGCCGACGAGTTCATCGCCAAAGGCATGGCCGGCATCGAGAAGCAGCTCGGCCGGGCGGTCGAGAAGGGCCGGGTCAGCGCGGCCGAGCGCGACGCCGCCCTGGGGCGTATAACGACGGGGCTCGACGTCTCGGCGGGCGCCGACGCCGATCTGTTCATCGAAGCGGCGCCCGAGTCAATCGAGATCAAGCGCGGCCTGCTCGAGCGCGCCGCCGGCGCCCTGCGCCCCGAGGCCATCATCGCCAGTAACACCTCGAGCCTGTCGGTGAGCACCCTGGCGGGTTTCGTCGCGCGTCCCGAGCGCTTCGTGGGCATCCACTTCTTCAACCCCGTGCCGGCCATGGCGCTGGTCGAGGTCGTGCGCGGAGTCGCCACCGCCGACGCCACCGTGGCCGCGGCGCGCGACTTCTGCGAGACCGTCGGCAAGACGCCGATCACGGTCAAGGACTCGCCGGGGTTCGTCGTCAACCGCATCCTCTTCCCGATGATCAACGACGCGGCCCAGGCGCTCGCCGAAGGCGTCGCCACCGCCGCCGACATCGACACCGGCATGAAGCTCGGCGCCAACTTCCCGATGGGCCCGCTGGCGCTCGCCGACCTCGTCGGCCTCGACACCACCAAGGCCATCCTCGAGAGCCTCGAGCGCGATCTGGGCGACCCCGGGTACCGGCCCTGTGCGCTGCTCGGCGAGCTCGTCGCGGCCGGCAAGCTCGGGCGCAAGAGCGGCGCCGGCTTCTACAACTACTGAGGGCAGCGCGGCGGGCGGCGGGCGGCGGCGGGCGAATGCCCGCCGCCGCCCGCCGCCCGCCGCCCCTGAGAAAGCGTGGCGATGAGCGAGCGCACGGGCTACGTCCAGATCTATACGGGCGACGGCAAGGGCAAGACGACGGCCGCGTTCGGCCTTGCCATGCGCGCCGCCGGCCGTGGGCTGAGCGTCCTGGTCACGCAGTTCATGAAGGCCGACCCGTCGTGCGGCGAGGTCGTCTCGGCCGAGCGGCTCGGCATCAGGGTCGAGCAGGTCGGGCTCGACCACTGGGTGCGCCTGGGCGAGGCCACGCCCGACGACCGGCGAGCCGCGGCGGCCGGCTTTGCCCGGGCGCGCGACCTGGTGGGCGGCGGCCGGTACGACGTCGTGGTGCTCGACGAGCTCATCACGGCGGTGTTCTTCGAGCTCGTCACGGCCGCCGACGTGTGCGCGCTGTTTGCCGGCAAGCCGGCCCACGTCGAGCTCGTGGCCACCGGCCGGCGGGCGCCGGCCGAGATCGTCGCGGCCGCCGACCTGGTCACCGAGATGCGGCCGCTCAAGCACTACTACGACGCCGGCGTCGGAGCCCGCGAAGGTATCGAGCACTGAGCGGCGCGCGAGCGCCGGTCCGCGGTCCGATGGCGTAGGATAGCGGCGTGACCCACACCCTCATCTACCCCCACACCTCCCGCCACGACGCCGCCGGTCATCTCGAGATCGGCGGCTGCGACGTGGTCGCCCTGGCCGACGCTTACGGCACACCGCTGTTCGTCTACGACGAGCAGACGCTGCGCGACCAGTGCCGCGCCTACGTCGCGGCCTTCGGCGGTCTGGCCCGCGACTCCCGCGTCGTCTACGCCAGCAAGGCGTTCTCGTGCCGGGCGATGATCGAGCTCGTGGCCCAGGAGGGCCTGGCCCTCGACGTGGCTTCGGGCGGCGAGCTGGCGGCCGCTCGCGCGGCCGCTTTTGCGCCCGCCGACATCTTCTTCCACGGCAACAACAAGACCGCCGCCGAGCTCGACCTGGCGCTCGACTACGGCATCGGTTACGTGGTCGTCGACTCGTTCTCGGAGATCGCGGCGCTCGACGCTGCCGCCGGCCGTCGGGGGACCGTGCAGAAGGTCCTGGTGCGCATCACCCCGGGCGTCACCCCCGCGACCTACGCGGCCGTGCAGACCGGCCAGCCCGACTCCAAGTTCGGCTTCGGTCTGACCGAGGGACAGGCGACCGAGGCGCTCTCGATCTGCCTGGCCGCCCGGCATCTCGAGCCGGTCGGCGTGCACGCCCACATCGGCTCGCAGATCTTCGACCTGTCCTCGTACCGACGAGAGATCGAGGTCCTCATGGACCTGCTCGCCGAGTGGCGCGCCGCGCTTTCGTTTCACTGCCGCCTCTTCAACGTGGGCGGCGGACTGGGCATCCGCTACACGGCCGGCGACCAGCCCTCGTCGATCACCGAGTTCGCCACGGTGGTCATCGACGCGGTCGCGGGCGAAGCCGCCCGGCACGGCGTGACGGCGCCCACCATCTTAGTCGAGCCCGGCCGCTCGATCGTGGGCACGGCGGCGGTCACGCTCTACCGGGTCGGGACGATCAAGCCCGTGCCCGGCGGGCGGGTCTACGTCGCCGTCGACGGCGGCATGTCCGACAACATCCGGCCCATGCTCTACGGCTCGCGCTACGAGGCCATGATCGGCAACCGCGCCGAAGTGCCGGCCGGCTTCGAGGCGACGATCGTCGGCAAGCACTGCGAGTCGGGCGACGTGCTGGTACACGACGTCATGATCGCGCCGCCCGAGCTGGGCGACGTGCTGGTCACGCCCGACACCGGCGCCTACGGCTACGCCATGGCCAACAACTACAACGGCCAGCCGCGGCCGGCGGTGGTCATGGTGGCCGGCGGCAGGGCGCGCGTGATCATCGCCCGCGAGACGTGGGATGATGTGCTGCGACTGCAGCGGCCGCTGACCGAGGCCGCGGTCGCTCTCGACTGACGGCTCAGAAGGGAAACGCTGTGGAAAAGGTGGGTATCGGACTTGTGGGCTACGGGACCGTGGGTTCCGGCGTCGGGCGCCTGCTGCACGAGAGCGCCGACGAGATCCGCCTGGCGACCGGCAAGGACGTGTCGGTGCATACGGTCTGCGAGCTCTCGGCCGAACGTCGCGCCCTGGTGCCGGCCGGGGTGCGCACGACGACCGACTTCGGCGACCTTCTGCACGATCCCGCGATCGGCGTGGTGATCGAGCTGATCGGCGGCATCGAGCCGGCGCGCACCTTCCAGCTCGCCGCGCTCAAGGCCGGCAAGGCGGTGGTCACCGCCAACAAGCAGCTCCTCTCGCAGCACGGCGCCGAGCTTCTGCAGACCGCCGAAGACAACGGCACGTTCCTGCGCTTCGAGGCGAGCTCGGTGGGGGCCGTGCCGGTGGTCAAGGTGCTGCGGGAGTCGCTGGCGGCGTCCCAGATCACCGGCATCATGGGCATCGTCAACGGCACGACCAACTACATTCTGTCGGCCATGACCCAGACCGGCGCGCAGTACGGCCCGACGCTCGCCAAAGCCCAGGAGCTGGGCTTCGCCGAGGCCGACCCGACCGAGGACGTGTCGGGCAAGGACGCGGCCGCCAAGATGGCGATCCTCTCGTCGATCGCCTTCCACAGCCGGGTCACGCTGGCCGACGTCGAGCACGAAGGCATCGCCGCCGTCACCGACATCGACGTCGCCCACGGCAGGCAGCTCGGCCTCGTGCCCAAGCTGCTCGGCGTGGCCAAGCTGATCGACGGCCGCGTCAACGTGCGCGTTTATCCGTGCTTCATCCCCGCCGGGCACCCGCTGGCCGGCGTCTCGGGCGCCTACAACGCGGTGTTCCTCGAGTCCGACAGCTTCGACAGGATCATGCTGTTCGGCCCCGGGGCCGGCGGCACGCCGACCGCCTCGGCGGTGATCGGCGACGTCATCTCGATCGTCAACACCGCGGCCGGCGGCTACATCGGCAACTGCACCTGCTACAAGTCGCTGGGCTTCTACCCCGGCGCCGAGGTGGTCTCGCGCTTCTACCTGCGCGTCCAGGTGGCCGACGAGCCCGGCGCGCTGGCCGCCATCGCCGGGGTGTTCGGGCAGGAGGGCGTGAGCATCCACTCCATGCAGCAGATCGGCGAGGAGGACTCGGCCCAGCTCGTGCTCGTCCTGCACCCCGTGCGCGAGGCCGCGTTCTTCGGCGCCCTGGCGCGCATCGCGGCGCTGCCCGTGGTGCGCAGCCGCCCGAGCGTCATCAGGATCGAGGGCGACGATGGCCGCTAGCGCGTCGGCCGGCGCCGCCGGCGGCCTGCGTGGCCGCGGCGTGATCGCCCACTACCGGCGGTACCTGCCGGTGACCGACGACTCGCCGGTCGTCACCCTCGGCGAGGGCGACACGCCGCTGGTGGCGGCGCCCAGCCTGGGTGCCGCCCTGGGCGTCGAGCTCTACCTCAAGCTGGAGGGCACGAACCCCACCTGCTCGTTCAAGGACCGGGGCATGACGATGGCCCTGACCAAGGTGGTCGAAGAGGGCTACCGGGCCGTGATCTGCGCCTCGACGGGCAACACCAGCGCCTCGGCGGCGGCCTACGCGGCCAAGGCGGGCGTCAGGGCGATCGTCGTCATCCCCGAGGGCAAGATCGCCATGGGCAAGCTCGCCCAGGCGGTCGCCTACGGCGCCCACGTCATCTCGATCGCCGGCAACTTCGACGTCGCTCTCGACATCGTGCGCGAGGCCGCGGCCACCCTGCCGATCGCGCTCGTCAACTCGGTGAACCCGTACCGCATCGAGGGCCAGAAGACCGGCGCCTTCGAGATCTGCGACGCGCTGGGCGGCCCGCCCGCCTACCACTGCATCCCGGTCGGCAACGCCGGCAACATCACCAGCTACTGGAAGGGCTACCGCGAGTACCGCGAGGCCGGGGTCACCGACCGCCTGCCGGTGATGTGCGGCTTCCAGGCGGCCGGGGCGGCGCCGCTCGTGCTGGGCCACGGCGTCGACGCGCCCGAGACGATCGCCACCGCCATCCGCATCGGCCATCCGGCGCGCGGCGACGAGGCTCTGGCCGCCGCCCGCGACTCGGGCGGCTTCATCGACTCGGTGACCGACGACGAGATCGTCGCCGCCTACAAGCTGGTGGCGCTCACCGAGGGCGTGTTCTGCGAACCGGCGAGCGCGGCCTCGATCGCGGGCCTCAAGAAGGCCCGCGAGCAGGGCCGCCTGCCGGCCGGCGCCCAGGTCGTCTGCGTGCTCACCGGCCACGGCCTCAAAAACCCCGACACGGCGGTGCGCACGGCGGCGGCGCCGGTGTTCACCGCCGAGCCGCTGGCCGAGATCGAGCGCGAGCTCGGATCGCGCGTCGCAAGGGCGTGACCTGCGCGCCTGCTGGGTATCCCCGATTGACGAGGGTCGGCGGGGCCGGGCACGTGAACCCTCGCCGCCGGCCGGCCCCGTCGCCGTGAAAGGAATGTTCTTCGTCCGTGGCAGCTAGCAAGCCCCCAAAGAGCCGCTCCCCGAACAGCGGGGCGCGTCGCGGCGCCCGGTCCGTGGGCGCCGAGACCGAGATCGTCATCGGCGACGAGCGCTTCGAGGCGCTCGAGCCGGAGAGCCCGGTCACCGCCGGCGCCGAGCGCTTCGTCATGAGCGAGACCCGCCGCCGGCGGCTCGTCATCAAAGAGGACGAGCTCTTCCTGTACACCGACGACGAGGGCCTCATCCCGGCCGCCCAGAACTCGCCGCTGGGCCTCTACTTCCGTGACACGCGCTTTCTCTCGCGGCTCGAGATGACGATCGGCGGGCGCGACCCGGTCCTGCTCTCGGCGACCGCCGAGCGCGACTACCTGTCGTCGGCCGAGTTCACGAACCTCGAGATCAAGGGCGCCGCCGGTGAGACCATCCCGCAGACCTCGGTGCACGTGCGCCGCACGCGCCTGGTCTCCGACCGCGTCTACGAGCTGCTGCGCATCAAGAACTACCACTCGGCGCCGGTCGAGGTGGTCGTCGAGCTCACCTTCGACGCCGACTTTCGCGACATGTTCGAGGTGCGCGGCATGCGCCGCCGCAAGCGCGGCACGCGCCTCGCGCCCAAGACCGACGGCGACACGCTGACGCTGGCCTACTACGGCCTCGACGAGGTGCTGCGCAAGACGATCGTGCGCTTCCAGCAGACACCGGAGCGCCTCCACGGCGGCACCGCGAGCTTTCGCGTGAGCCTCGCGCCGCGCGAGCGCAAGGCCGTGCGCTTCTCGATCGAGGTGGCGCTGCCCGGCGCCCCGCCGCTGCGCGAGGGCGACTTCACCGCCCGCCTCGCCGACCTGCGCCGCGACTACGAGCGCGGCTTCGCCGGGGCGGCCGACATCTTCACCGACTCCGAGCAGGTCACCACCGTGCTGCGTCGCGGCCAGGCCGACCTGCGCATGCTCACGATCGACACGCCCTACGGGCGCACCGTCGCGGCCGCCGTGCCCTGGTTCGTGGCGCCCTTCGGCCGCGACGCCGTCATCGCCAGCCTCGAGACCCTCATGCTCGACTCGCGTCCGGCGGTCGACTGCGTGCGGCTGCTCACGCGTCTTCAGGGCCGCACCGACAACGCCTTCCGCGAAGAGGAGCCGGGCAAGATCCTGCACGAGCTGCGCCAGGGCGAGCTGGCGGCACTCAAGGCCATACCGCATACCCCCTACTACGGGTCGGTCGACACCACCGCGCTCTACCTCCTGTTAGTGTGCGAGGTGGTCATGTGGACCGGCGACCTCGAGTTCTTCGAGCTGCTGCGCGACCCCATCGAGGCGGCCCTGCGCTGGATCGACCAGAGCGGCGACCTGGACGGCGACGGCTTCGTCGAGTACCGTCGCCGCTCGCGCGCCGGCCTCGAAAACCAGGGCTGGCGCGACGCTCGCGAGGCGATCGTGCACCGCGACGGCACGGCGGCTCAGGGACCGATCGCCCTGGCCGAGACACAGGCCTACGTCTACTACGCCAAGCGCCGCCTGGCGAGCCTGTTCGGACAGCTCGGCGACGTCGAGCTGTCGGAACGGCTGCAGGCCGAAAGCCAGGCGCTCAAGCTGCGCTTCAACGAGCGCTTCTGGATGGACGACGAAGGCTACGTGGCGATGGCCCTCGACGGCGAGAAGCGCCAGGTGAAGACCATCTGCTCGACGGCCGGCCACTGCCTGTGGTCGCGGATCGTCGCCGACGAGCACGTGCCGGCGGTGGTCGAGAAGCTCATGAGCCCCGACATGTTCTCGGGCTGGGGCGTGCGCACGATGGCCAAGTCGGCGGCCAGCTACAGTCCGATGAGCTACTACAACGGCAGCGTCTGGCCGTTCGACAACGCGCTGGCCGTCAACGGCCTCAAGAAGCACGGCTTCGCCCAAGAAGCCAACCGCGTGGCCGCGGCCATGTTCGACGCCGCCATCGCCCAGCAGTACTCGCGCCTGCCCGAGTTCATCTGCGGCTTCACCCGCCAGGCGGTCAACCGGCCGGTCGCCTACCCCATGGCCTGCTCGCCCGACGCGCCGGCGGCGGGCTCGGTGTTCCTCATGCTGCAGGCCATGCTGGGCCTGTATGCGAGCGCCGCCGAGAACGTGCTCTACGTCCACAACCCGCTGCTGCCCAAGTGGCTCGGCGAGGTGAGCCTGAGCAACCTGAGCGTGGGCCGCTCGAAGCTCAGCCTGCGCTTCCGCCGCGACGGCAACCAGACGACCTTCTCGGTGCGCGACAAGCAGGGCGGCGTGCGCGTCGTGGTGGTGGAGTAGGGCGATGGCCCCCTTCACCCTGGCCCACCTGTCCGACTTTCACGCCGGTTCGCCGTACTTCGTGCCCAACCTCATGGACCGCGCCGTGGTCGAGGTCAACGAGTTGCGGCCCGACGTGGTGGCGGTCACCGGCGACCTCACCAACGAGGGCTTCAAGCAGGAGTACCAGGTGGCCAAGGAGTACCTCGACCGCCTCGAGTGCCGCCACGTGCTGGTCATCCCGGGCAACCACGACTCGCGCAACGTCGGCTACGTGCATTTCGAGCACCTGTTCGGGCCCCGCAGCGTGGTGCTGCACACCGGCGAGATCTCGATCGTGGGGGTCGACTCGACCGAGCCCGACCTCGACTACGGCACGATCGGCCGCTCGCGCTACGGCTGGCTCGAGGAGCAGTTCGCCGCGCCGGCCCGTTTTCGCATCTTCATGCTGCACCACCACCTGCTGCCCATCCCCGGCACCGGGCGCGAGCGCAACATGGTCTACGACGCCGGCGACACCCTCGAGGTGCTGCAGCGCTGCAACGTCAACCTCGTCCTGTCGGGCCACAAGCACGTGCCCCACGCCTGGCATTTCGAGAACATGTTCGTGGTCAACGCCGGCACCGTGTGCACGCTGCGCCTGCGCGGCGACACGCGGCCCTGCTACAACATCGTGACGATCGACGACGACCAGGTGCGCATCGAGCGCAAGTACCCGTTCCACGGCTCCGAGACGATCATCGAGTTCTCGCCCTCGACGCTTCACTACCAGAAGTTCGCCGGAAGGCCCGACGAGCGGCGGCTCGACACCTGAGCAAGCAACGAGGGGGGAGCGGCGTGGACCCAGGCAAGGCGGCGCGCCCGTCGGCGGCGTCCCTGGCGCGCGCCACCGACGCCGCGCGGCCGGAGCGAACCGCGCGACCTGCGCGACCGGCGCGACCGGAGCGACCCGCCGCGATCGCCCTGATCGACGGCGAGCACTACCCGCCGGTCGTGGTCGACACCCTGCGAGAGCTGTCGGGTCGTTTCGAGCTGGTCGCGGCGCTGTTTGTGGGCGGCGGGGAGAAGCTGCGTGAGCGGCAGGCCGCAGAGCTCGACGAGCTCTACGGCCTGCCGGTCACGTCGGTGCCCGCCGCCCCGCCGGCCGCCGCCGCGGGGGTGCTGCGCGCCGCCCTGGGAGACCTTATCGGCAGCACCGGCGCGCGCGTGGTCGTTGACGTGTCCGACGAGCCGGTGCTAGGGTATCTGGAGCGGTTCCAGCTCATCAGCGTGGCGTTGTCGTGGGGTGCGCGCTACGTCGGAGCCGATTTCGAGTTCTCGCCTCAGTCTCTTGCACGACTCTCCAGCAAGCCCTCTCTTGCGATCATAGGAACTGGCAAACGGGTCGGCAAGACGGCCGTGAGCGGCCTCATCGGACGCCGCCTCGGCGGCCGGTTCGGGCTCGAAGCAGTGGTGATCGTGGCGATGGGGCGCGGCGGTCCGGCGGCCCCGCAGGTGGTCTACGGCGGCGACCGGCTCGGCGTCCAAGGCTTGCTGGCGGTCTCGAGGCAGGGGTTGCACGCCGCCTCCGACTATCTCGAAGACGCCGTGCTCACCGGGGTGACCACCGTCGGTTGCCGGCGCTGCGGCGGTGGCATGGCCGGGGCCTCGATGACCGACACTGTCGGCGCGGCCCTGGGCCTCGTCGAGAACATGCCGGCGGCCGTGGTGGTCTGGGAGGGCAGTGGTTCGGCGATCCCGCCGGTGCGGGCGCAAGCGGTCGTCTGCGTGGCTTCGGCCACACAGCCTCCGGAGTACATAACGGGGTATCTGGGTACCTATCGAATGCTCATTTCCGACGCACTCTTCCTCACCATGTGTGAACCACCCTTCTGCGCGGCCGCGCGCGTCGATTCGTTGCGCGCCGCCGTCGCCTCCGTGAGACCAGACATCGACCTCATCCCGACAGTCTTCAGACCGCGACCCGTCGACTCCGTCGCCGGTCGCCGCGTCGCCTACTTCACGACGGCGGCGCCCGAGAGCGCCGGCCTGCTGGTGCGCCATCTCGAAGAGGTGCACGGCGCCCGGGTGACCGCGGTCTCGACCGACCTGGCGCGCCGGCCGGCGCTCGTCGCCGCCGTCGCCGCCGCGGCCGACACGGCCGACGTCTTCCTGACCGAGATCAAGGCGGCGGCGGTCGACGTCGTCGCCGAAGCCGCCGCCGCGCGCGCCAAGGAGCTCGTCTTTTGCGACAACGAGCCCGTCGCCACCGACGGTCGCGATCTCGCGGCCGTCGTCGACGGTCTCACCGACACGGCCCTGGCCCGCTTCGCCGCCGAAGGAGCGTCACGGTGAGCGACGACGTCGAGATGGTGGTCGTCACCCGCGACCCCGCGCTGCCCTACTCCAAGGGCCTCATGGCGCAGGCCCTCATGGCCACCGGCCTGCCGCCCGAGCGCGCCTATCAGATCGCCTCGGCGGTCGGCGAGCGCCTGCACGACAGCCGCCACGGCACCATCACGCTGCAGGGTCTCGAGGAGATCGCCACCGCGGCGCTCGGCGAGGCCGACGGCAAAGACACCATCGCCCGCTTTCGCAAGTGGCAGGACCTCACGCGCCTGGCGCAGCCGCTCGTCATCCTGGTGGGCGGCACGACCGGCGTGGGCAAGAGCACCCTGGCCACCCAGATCGCCCACCGGCTGGGCATCACCCGGGTGGTGTCGACCGACACCGTGCGCCAGGTCATGCGGGCCTTTTTCGCGCCCGACCTCATGCCCGAGATCCAGTATTCGTCGTTCGAGGCCGCCGCGGGCGTGCGCATCCCCCTGCCCGACTGGAGCGACGCCGACGAGGCCGGCTTCATCGAACAGGCCAAGAGCATCGCGGTGGGTGTCAACGCCGTCGTCGACCGGGCCATCACCGAGGGTCAGCGGACCATCATCGAGGGTGTGCACATCGTGCCCGGGTTCCTCGATCGCAGCCGCTGGAGCCAGGCCGTGGTGGTCGAGGTCGTGCTGGCCATCACCGACGAAGAGCGCCACCGCAGCCACTTCTACGTGCGCGAGTGGGAGACCGACGGCATCCGGCCGCTGCGGCGCTACCTGCAGAGCTTTGCCAAGATCCGCAAGATCCAGGACTACATCCTCACGCAGGCCGCCAAGCAGGGCGTGCCGGCCCTCGAGAACGAGAGCATCGACAAGACCGTCAAGTCGGTCATGAGCGGGGTGCTCGACGCCGTGTCCGCCTGCCCCCGGCCGACGGTCGCACCCAGAGCAGGAGTATGATGAAGTCCTTCCCCGACACCGCGAGCATCAGCGAGCCGGTGCACGCCACTCAAGCCGCGCTCGGCGGTGCCGATATCGCTACCATCCCACCCAAGTCGCTCCATCGGATGGTCGCCCGAACACGACCGGCCTCATCTACAGAAAGGAGCCTGCGTTGGGCATCTCATCGTGGCGCGCCCCGCACCAGTGCGGGCGCCTGACGTGGCCGAGAACCCCGAACGTGAGAGAGTCATGAAGATCACCGAGGAATCGACAGGAAGTGAGTCTGTGAACGAGACCCTGCAGGAGACCGTGGTCGCCGCACCGCCGGCCGGCGAGGCCGACGGCGACGCGCGCAGCGCGTCGCCGCCCCAAACGACCGCGACAGCCGCGCCCGGCAACGGCGACAGCGACGCGCCCGCCGCGCCCGAGCCGGCGCCCAGTGCGCCCGACACGACGGCGGCTACCGCCGCCGCGCAGACCGGCGGCGGCGAGACGGCCGCAAGCGGCGGCGAGACGGCCGCAAGCGGCAGCGAGACCGCGACCGGCGAGCCGGCAGCGGCGAGCGACCCGGCGTCGCCGAGCGTCGCCGAAGCCCCCGTGCCCACGCAGACCAACCAGGGCGACCAGCAGAGCCGTCAGGCCCAGCAGCAGCGCGACGGTCAGCGTGGCGGCGGCCGCGATCGACGGCCGCCGTGACCGTGGCCGCCGCGGCGGCGGCGGCGACCGTCCGGGCGGCGGCGGGGGCGGCCCGGCGGCGGCGGAGGCGGCGGCGCCGAGAACGCCGAGCGCGAGCCGCGCGAGCGGCGTCCCGAGTCGCCGCCGGTAGACAAGGACCGGCATCCTCGATGTCCTGCCCGACGGCTTTGGCTTTCTGCGCACGCAGGGCTTCGTGCAAAGCGACGACGACGTCTACGTGTCGCTGAGCCAGATCCGCCGCTTCGGCCTGCGCCGCGGCGACGAGATCGCCGGTCAGGTGCGCGAGCCCAAAGACAACGAGAAGTACAACGCCCTGCTCAAGGTCGACACGGTCAACGGCGTCGACCCCGACACCGCCCGCCAGCGGCCGCTGTTCGAGAAGCTCACGCCGCTCTTCCCTGAGGAGCGCCTGCGCCTCGAGACCCCCGAGCACGACACGGCGGCGCGCATCATCGACCTGCTCTGCCCGATCGGCAAGGGCCAGCGCGGCCTGATCGTCTCGCCGCCGCGCGCCGGCAAGACGGTCCTGCTGCAGAAGATCGCCCTTCGATCATCAAGAACCAGCCCGATGCTACGTCATCGTCCTGCTGGTCGACGAGCGGCCCGAAGAAGTGACCGACATGCAGCGCGTGGTCACCGGCACGAACGTCGAGGTCGTGGCCAGCACCTTCGACGAGCCGCCCGAGGAGCACTGTGCACGTCAGCGACATCGTGCTGGAGAAGGCCAAACGCCTGGTCGAGCACAGCAAGACGTGGTGATCCTGCTCGACTCCATCACCCGCCTGGCCCGCGCCCACAACACCGAGGCCCCCGGCGGCGGCAAGCTCCTCTCCGGCGGTCTCGACTCCAACGCCATGCAGAAGCCGAAGAGCTTCTTCGGGGCGGCCCGCAACGTCGAGGAAGGCGGCTCGCTGACCATCCTCGCCACGGCCCTGATCGACACCGGCTCGCGCATGGACGACGTGATCTTCGAGGAGTTCAAGGGCACCGGCAACATGGAGATCCACCTCGACCGCAAGCTGGTCGACAAGCGCGTCTGGCCCGGCCATCGACGTCAACCGCTCCGGCACCCGCAAAGTGAGCTCCTGATGGAGCCCGCCGAAGCGGCCATGGTCTGGAAGCTGCGCCGTGCTGTCACTCGCTGGAGCCCTCGGCCGCCATCGAGCTGCTCATCAACAAGGTGCGCGACCAAGTCAGACGAGGAGTTCCTGCTGCGGATCCAGAAGAACTCGCGCTGACGGCGGGCGGCCGGCGGCGTCGCCCGACCGGCGTCCTCTGGTTTCGCGGCGGGAACAGTTGTAGGTGAGGCGGTGAGCAGGCCCGAGCGTTGGCGCGCGCCAAGGCGGACGTGCTAGCATATCGTACTTCATCGCAGTCATCGAAGGGACGACGGTTCATGAAGAAGGACATCCATCCGCAGTGCGTCCAGGCGACCGTGCACTGCTCGTGCGGCAACGCCTTCACGGCGCGTTCGACCAAGCCGAGCTCAAAGTCGGGATCTGCGCCCAGTGCCTCCCGTTCTACACGGGCAAGCAGAAGCTGATCGACTCCGGCGGTCGCGTCAAGCGTTCCAGCGCCGCCTGAAGAAGTCAACGAGGCCCACGCGAGCTAGCGCGCCGATGGCCGCGACGCTCGCGTCACTCTCCTGGCCCACACCAGCAACGACCCCGACCGCGCCGTCCAGCGGCCGCAGGGTCGGCTGTGCTACGCGCCGGTCTCGGCCGCCGAGCTCACCCAGACCATGAGCGACGACGACGTCGGCCGCCTGGT
>CAWBCT010000004.1:0-16677 GCA_963787445.1 uncultured archaeon | reverse complement strand
TACGCACCGCAAACTCTTCCGCTCGACATCCTACTCTTTCGAGGTAGGCGTCTTCAAGGCTCCGGCAAGAAGAGGCGTACAAGACGATTCTGGAGAAGCTTAATGCCGAGCCCCAGAGCTGCCTCTTCATAGATGACAACCTGAGGGATATTGAATCTGCAAGCGGCTGGCTCTCTCGGCGTCCAGGACGATCCTATTCACAACGCCGAAAGCATCTTGGAAGAGGATCTTGTCGACCTGAGGATTATTGGCGACAGGACTCTCAGCCGACCGCAGGAAGCGTTCTATTCGACAATATCTGCGAACTCCTTCATTATCTTAGCGACCTTCGGCCTGACCACCAGCAGGCAGTCAGGGCTGAGAACGGGGTTCTTGTCGTAGTACTTCTGAGGTGGTGCTCCTCAGCAGGGTAGAACTTCTCCAGCTTCTTCACCTCGGTCACAATCGGCTTGTCGAAGTTCTTTTGAATGCCGGCTATGAATTTCTGCACCGTCTCCTTTTCTTTTTCGGTATTGTAAAGCACTATGGATCTGTACTGGTTTCCATAGTCTCCGCCCTGCCTGTCCGGCGTCGTCTGGATCGCGGCATCTCAAAGAAAACCTCCAGAAGCTTCTCGAGCTTTATCACTTTTGGATCATACTCTACCTGGAGAACCTCGGCGTGGCCTGTGTCCTCGTAGCAGACTTTTTCGTAGGTCGGATCCTTTGTAACCCCGCCCGGCGTATCCCGGCATGGTCTTCTTTACGCCCTTCAATTTCGAGAATACCGCTTCCGTGCACCGAAGGCCCTTCCCGCCAAAAACTATACTATCCATATTATCACTTCTTGTCATCCTTCGGGATGAACTTCATCGAAGACTCGAGTTCACACAGTGCCTCACGTTCTTCTTTGTGAAAACCTTCCCCGATAAATACGTGGGCCCAGTGCGTCCGCGGTTTGCCGCAGATCGTATCTCTATTCTCTGTCCGTCAGGATCTGGAATTCTCTTCACTGCGCCCTTTATTTCTTCGTCAAAAGCGGGCCATCCGCATCCCGCGTCAAATTTGGATTCCGATTTGTAGAGCGGTGCCTCGCATCTCCTGCATATGTAAGTGCCGGCCTCTGAAGTTATTGTCGTACTCTCCAGTGAACGGCGTCTCGTGCCTCTTGCACAATCACTCTTTCCTCTTCTTTTGTAAGTTTGTTCAGCTTCATTTTATCACGCCTGCTGTGTGTTTTCCGTTGTGACGATCTTTATCTCGCTTTCTTCGGCCTCAAACCCACACTCGCGATGGGTTGAGTCGCAGAGCGGCATGGTCTTCGACTTTCCGCACCTGCACAGGTCCGCCTTCACAACGCCGTCGACTATTATCTTGTTTGAGCTGTTCTTTTTTGATTTTATAATTATTTCAGTCATAATACAACCTAGTGATATTATAAGTATTATGTCCATTATTAAATATTGCGCAGACTGATCTCATGGTAGTTGTTGCAGGAACCGCGGACAATGGGCTTGCCACCGGCATAGCCAACCTGTTGGGCAAGGAATGCGTGCGTGTTGAGAAGCGGCTCTTTCCCGATGGCGAGTTCGCCATAAGGTTTCCGAAGAAGCTTGACGGTGAGGAGATCGCGATAGTGCAATCAACCTACGCCCCGCAGGGAGAGCACATGCTTGAGCTCCTCCTCATGGCCGACGAACTGCGCAGCATGGGTGCGAAAAGAATAACCGCAGTCATCCCCTTCCTGGCCTACATGCGGCAGGACAAGCGCTTCAGGGATGGAGACGATAAGTATAGCCACGATCCTCCACCTGCTCGCCTCGGCAGGAATAACGAGGATCATAACGGTAAATCCGCACAACCCAGAAACGCTAAAGAGCTTCAGCGGAAAAGCGGTGGAGATAAACGCCATAGATTCTCTTGTAAAGGGATTCAGCAGGGAGTTCGACAATCCGTTCATCCTCGCCCCTGACGACGGAAGCGTGGAGATAGCCAAGAGGGCGTCCAAGATACTCGGCTGCGATTACAGCTACATTGACAAGGCACGCGATACGAACACCGGCATGGTCAGCATAAAAAGCGCATCCAAGGGCGACCTGAAAGGGAAGCAGGTCATCGTCCTTGACGATATGATAAGCACCGGAGGAACGGTTGTTCAGGCGGCTGAGTTTGCCTACTCCAAGGGCGCCAAGTCGGTTGCCGCAGCCGGGTCATCTGATAATGGCCAACGACGCCTACAGCAAACTCCAGAAGGCAGGGGTCTCGAAGGTCTACGGCACCAACACAATCCCGTTTGGGGATGCCGCCATCATTGATCTTTCAAATGAGATAGCAGAAGTTTTGGTGTGGAATACGCCTTTAAAATAATTTCAACCTGAAGCAGTCTATCAGGCCCATCGCCAGTCCCTTCTCCACCCTGGGATTTACTCCGCCAGTGCTCCAGGCCTTCCACGCCGGCCGCCTTCCTGGCCGCCCGTACGATCTCCCGCTGCCGCACGCTTTCGGTTTCGGGACCTGGAACGGCTCTAGCGTCGTACATGTCGCACAGCAGGAATGATCGCCCTCGAACGTCGCCGCTTGATGGAACCCGAGGTGTCCTCAAAATGCTTTATCATCCGGTCAAAGCTAGTAAAAGGAGCCTTGTTTTCCCTATAATTTTTGTGGCCTTCTGTAGGAATAAGCATGAGCGGCGTTTTGACCTCGAGGTAATCCTTTCCATTTATCAGAAAGTCTATTCTGGATCTCCCTAGCTTTACCTCTCTTTTTACAGTTCTGACTTCCCCAAGCATTTTATTAAGCAGCCCTGATTTTACGAAAAACCCACATATTCGTTGGCTTTGGTCTGGTTTATCCCTATCCAGGACTTATTTGGTTTGCTGATTGGATTAAGTGAAAAAGCTTCAACGGTATACCTTGTTTTTCTTTCTGGATTTGCACTCTGTGAGAGAAGACAAGGGATATCTTCAAATTTTATATTACCTATCCTTCCTGTTGATGGGCAATGGCACTTTTCCAATTTTCCTTTGATAAGGACGTTCATGATAAATCTATTCGGCCTGGACCTAATCACTCCCTCTTGCAACTGCTCCTCAAATAGGTATTTCATAATATTGTTACCCATGATTACCTTTTAATGATAGCGAACCGCTCAGTAATGAGACCGAAAGGTCGAGCACAGCGCGTGTGAGCGTTAGTATAAGCCCAAGCGTTCTTCGATGAACCTTTCTTCTGAAGAAGGTTCGGGGCTCGGGGCTGGGCTGGGTTTGAAAGCTCGGCTTGGATTGGGATTGGCGGGGGGCTTGAGCTCGTATAAAGCTGGGAGAGTAACCGAAGGTGGTGGTTGTAGGGTTGGGCTTGGGGATGCCAAATTGTTTAAATATGTACTCCTCTTCATTTTATTATGGATATTTCAAAATTAATCACTGACAAATCCGTATGGAGATACAACAATTCAAAACTCCATGTAAAAACACTAGAAAGCGGATTACATTCTGATTTATACATGAACACAGATTATATTGTTTCAGATGTTACGCTAGTTGAATCAATTGTTAAAAATATCTTTGTCAAAGAACTTAATACTAGAAAAATAAAACCAAATTGGATCATTTCATATCCCCCTTTTGGATTAGCTATCGCTTATGCACTTGCAAGGCAAATTGGAGCAAGATTTGGCTATGTAGACATAAAGAACCTAGAATGCAATTTTGATATTTTAAAAAATGATACCGTTATTGTAATCGGAGATGACATTTACTCTGGCGAAAGCATAAAGAAAACAATACAAATTGTAACTAAAAAAGGTGCAATTGTTAAAGCACCAATTTTTACAATTGGAAATTTTACAGGAACTGAAACGATTTTGAATTTAGATGTTGTTTCAGCAATATCAGAAAGAGGACATTTGTATGAAGAAAAAGATTGTCCTATGTGTAAATCAGGCTCAAAGGCAGTTTCACCAAGAATACAATGGCATGAACTAGCTAAAAAGTGACTATATTCTTAAAAATGGCAGTATTATGCTTAATTCGCTACGCCTTTTGGTAACTTCTTAGAATATGAAGATGCATAGCCTCAGAAGAGTTGCACTGATAAGGAGATACACCTTCGTTAACCTTTTTAGTGGTCTATTAATCTAGTAATAAGCCACTTCTAATTTCATGCCATCTGGGTCAGCAAAGAATACCGCGTAATACTTCTTCGTGTATTCTGGATATTTTTGGGGTTTATCGAAAATGTAGGTTCTACTTTTCATAAGCCTGTAAATTGAGTCTACCTTCTTTGTTGAACTTGCCTTAAAGCACAAATGGTGAAAGCCAGGTGCTAAGAACTTATGTTTGAGCATGGGAACTTTTGCTTGAGTGATCCATATACCAAAGCCTTCCTTAGTTATCCACCTAAGGTTCTCTCACTGTATCTTATTTGCTTAAAGCCGAGTTCTTTGAATAATATAGAGTAAAAAGTCTTACTTCTTTGAATGTCAGTTACGGATAGTTTTATGTGACCGGAAGGGTCAAGCGATTCATTCTTCATGAAGAAGTATGGATATGTAAAGCCTAAAAGCATATTCGAAGTGGCTCTGAGGAATCTTACCTTATCGACCTAGCCTCAGAAGGGAATCGGACCCTCGACCCTCGGTTTACAAAACCGATGCTTTACCACTGAGCTACTGAGGCACGAGGATAACTCTCCTTTTCACAAACAAGAGCTTCCGTTGTCTCCGAATGGAGGGCTAGTAGAGGGGTATCCATCTCCGGATGCTCCGCCAGTTCCTTGTCGTGCTTGGCATCCTGACCAGCTTCTCGATAAAATTCCCGTTGCATGGGCCCTTACTCAAATCCAGGGTCCAGAAAATTGCCTTGTCCCTTGCAAGCACCATCTCTACTTCGCCTTTGGGCGAACCTCCAGGCAACTTAATTTCTTTCGTACTTCTCCTGCGAACAGCGTTACAAACAGGTGACTTGGATTTATCTTTCCCCTGAATGGATTCAGTGCAACCATCTTCTTAAGATATCCTGGTTCGTAGATGAAGACCTCTATCTCCCTGCCAAGCTTCTTTGATGTTCTCCTGATCAGCTTCTCAGCTGCGTCAGGCTTCCTCTTTGCCAATTAACAATGAGGTTTCCGGGCTGGCTTGGGGTGTCCAAACGTCCTCAAATCCCAGGGCTGCGACGAGTTCGCCTAGCTCGTCCATCTTTATGACCGAGTGCCTTCCACGTTTATTCCTGAAATCAGAACGCGCCACGCACCTGGCCATCAGAGCTCAACCTGGCTCCGGTCCGCCCTGAACTTCTGGTGCCTCTTCGGTTTCAGTTTTGAAACGACATAATCGAACGTTTTGTCGGCGCTTGCGATGGTGCCGGACGTGTAAACGTCGAGCGTTGCGTAGTTGTACTCCAGCCAGGTGTGCAGCGCGACGCGGCCCACCTGCATTATCGCAATAGCGGTCACGCCTCCTTTATTTTCACCGAACGAGAACGCCTTTATCTTAACATTTCGCATGCTCCCGCGCCCGCTGCCCCCCAGATCACTTCTTCAGGAATGCAAGGTCCCCGGCGACGCTCCTGTCCAGCTTGTACAGGTTCCCGAAGACGTGGGAGCCCATTATCCTGTCTCCCTCAACCACCTTTATTTCGTCCAGCCGCTCCTCTTCCCTGGGTGTCATGCTTTATCCTGAGATTCTTGACGGGTTTGGCTCTGCCGAGTTCTCCTTTGTCTTGAAAGCCAAACAATCAACTGCTATGCATCAACTAACTTTCACAGGCTTTTATACTTTTCCGAGGGCCTGAATAATTAAGCCTATATATCTGAAAAATCACTCTTTTTGAAGGTTAACATGTCAGTGCAAGCCCTCACCAGGGAACGTTACGAAAGACGCATAGTCAAGGCGACAAGCAGCCTCAGAGAGCCAAGTTCGCGAGAAGATTCTGGCCTTCTTTGAGGAGGTCTTGAGAACGCGGTACCTGGAACCCATCCGAGAGCCCTTTGCGAACTACGAAGTGGTGTATCCTGAACGTTCCCTTTTCCGAAGCTCAAACGACAATCTGGTCAACTCTTTTAAGGTCGGGTTGGAGAGGTTCCAAAATTTAAGCCTCGAGCAGCCTGAGTCTGGAAGCTCTCCTAGTTTCGGGGTCCATCCGAGGACTGCCCAGTACCTTGAGGCCTGGAACGGACGTAAGCAGGGTCGGTGCCAACCCGGTAATCAACCGCACCAACGTGCTGAACGAGCTAGACATGATATTCGATGAGCTCTCGGTTCGAGTGCACTTATGTACTTCCTAGGAGCCTGTCGAGCGACATAGCTTCACCGAATGCCCTGATTGCATGCAAGTTGGCAGTGGACGATATATCGGTAACCGGACTGGACATGCCTAGCGAAAAAAAGAATAGGCATGATGCACAGTTGAGGCCCTCAGCAGAGGATACGGCTTTATCGGGCAGCACCAGGACCACAGCCCTAGTTTTCACCGGCCTGTCCAATCAGGCCGAGCTCCTCAAGTATGTACATCGCCGTCAATAAACGGGATAGCACGTATTTTAGCTGTTGAGCGGCATTTAGTATTGTTTTCATGCAGCTGAACGATTTGCTAAAGACTCTTCCTAAGGAAGTCGCGGAGTCAGCGGAGCAGCGTGGCATAAGGAAGCTCACGCCTCCCAGCAGGAGCTTTCCGTTGAAAAAGGACTCCTTTCTGGCTCAAACCTGGTTGTTGCAGCTCCAACTGCAAGCGGAAAGACCCTAATTGCTGAGATGGCGATGCTCAGGTCGGTGTTCTGGGACCGAAAGAAGGCAATCTAGACGTTGCGCCTATGCGCGCCCTGGTGAGCGAGAAGTACGCGGAGATAAAGCAGGCCTACCCTTACCTTAAGGTCCGCAATATCCAACTGGCGAATTAGACGCGCTTGACACCTGGCTGGAGAAGTAACGACATCCTTATTTTGTATCCACGGAGAAACTCGACAGCCTGATCCGCCACGGGAATTGCCTGGCTGGACTCGGTCGGCTGCATAGTTATAGACGAGCTGCACATGCTCGGAGAACTCGGTCGCGGCCCTACACTTGAGATACTTATAACCCGTCTTAGGAGATCGTGCCCGTCTGCGCAGATACTCGGGCTAAGTGCAACTGTGGGCAATGCAGAAGAGATGGCCTCCTGGCTAGGCGCCAAGCTGGTTGTCAGCGATTTCCGACCCGTTCCATAAAGGAGAAAGGCGTGGTGGTCAAGAATGCAACTCAGAGTTCGGGAAGAGAAGAGATGCAGATGGCGGGCACCAGCACGATTCCAGAGATACGCATAATGCAGGAGCACTCTCGACGAGGAAGAAGCAGATACTCCTTTTCTATTCAACAAAACGAAACGCTGAGGCTGGCGCAGAAAAACTTTCAGAGGCAGTTGCGCCTTTATTATCCGCAAATGAGAAAATCGCACTTGACGAAGCAGCCACCAAAATACTTGGCGCACTAACAAAGCCAACTTCTCAATGCGAGAAAAAGCTCTCAAAGTTCGTGAAGATGGGGGTTGCATTCCACCATGCCGGCCTAATAAATGCACAGCGTGCGGTCGTTGAAGATTACTTTAAGAGGGGAATAATAAAGGCAGTTTGCGCGACTACAACACTTTGCCTACCTCCGGAGCAAGAGATAATATGCAATCCGGAACAAAAGCAAAATCCAATCATTAAATACGAGTGATAGCGTTCTGAGCGCATAAAGGTAGTTTTAACAAGCGGGTGCTAAGCCCATTAAAGCGCACCTATGATGGCAAGATTATAGAAATAAAACCTTACGGGCAGCTACAATGCGCATGACTGAAGAACACCGTGTTTTGGTTGTTAAGAGGAAAAGACACAGTTCCCATTATTCTAGCGGGATCAGCATGAAGCGTGGTGGACCTATTCAGAACCGGAATGGGTATATGCAAAGCACATAAATATTGGAGACCTAGTTCTGTTCCCTAGAATAACCAAGACAGTCCCAATAACAAAACTTAACTTACCTGAGCCAGGGCCACTAATAAATCAAACAGGCCCTCGTTGAGGATCCCACTGGAGCAGACTTAGGGCAGATTTTATCAATTTGGATTCTAAGAACTTAGAGGCATTGGGCTTATTTCTTGCGGAAGGATATACCGAAAAAAATGGAATAATAAGATTTGCTATAAATACCAAAGAAAAAGACCTAACGATTAAGATAACCGAATGGTTGAGTAATAATAGAGTATATAAAGGCCCCACCGTCAAAGACCTATTGAGCGACATAGGAGAACAATAAATGCTTGTCTAAAACAAACTATTTTATCTGGCTAAAGTTATTAAAAGAGGCATGTTCGGTAGCAGATGCTAAAGAAGAGAAACATCTTTCCACAAAACTCTCCCTAGTTCTTACCTCGAAAAAGCAACTGATTCCTTTAGTTAAGGGTATGTGAGTTAGGTGACGGGTTGTTTATCGGCAAAATCAACGTATGGCATTGCACAATATTCCACGGTTTTCGAAAACCTTGGCTACGCAGATTATTCATAATTCTTAGTTAAGCTAGGTTATATGCCTAGCATTAAGTACACAAAAGCTGCAATTACCTACGTTTAACCGAAGCGATATAAAGTAACAGATTCCATCGAATACATGGGAAATATTTACCGAAGATATGACTAGGTATCGGTGCAAACGATTAAGGGTCAAAGATTTATGAGATGAGGTGTTAGTTAAAAAATGATTAACTTTTTAGCGGAAAACAGGCTTACAATTTTGAAGGAGAGTATAGATAAACCACTATTACTGAACCATTCGGTTATCTTAATCGTTAGGTCTTTTTCTTTGGTATTTATAGCAAATCTTATTATTCCATTTTTTTCGGTATATCCTTCCGCAATAAATAAGCCCAATGCCTCTAAGTTCTTAAAATCCAAATTGATAAAATCTGCCCTAAGTAGACTCCAGTGGGATCCCACGAGAGGGCCTGTTTGATTTATTAGTGGCCCTGGCTCAGGTAAGTTAAGTTTTGTTATTGGGAGTATCTTGGTTATTCTAGGAAATTAAACTAGGTCTCCAATATTTATGTGCTTTGCATATACCCATTCCGGTTCTGAATCGGTCCACCACCTTTAAGCGATTCGCTAGAATAATGGGAACTGTGTCTTTTCCTCTTAACAACCAAAACACGGTGTTCTTCAGTAATACGCATTCTTGCCGTAAGGTTTTATTTCTAGTGGTATCATAGGTGCGCTTTAATGGGCTTAGCACCCGCCTTTTAAAACTACCTTTATGCGTCAGAACGCTATCACTCGTATTTAATAATTGGACTTTGCTTTTGTTCCGGATTGCATATTATCTCTTGCTCCGGAGGTAGGCAAAGTGTTGTAGTCGCGCAAACTGCCTTTATTATTCCCCTCTTAAAGTAATCTTCAACGACCGCACGCTGTGCATTTATTAGGCCCGCATGGTGGAACGCTACTCCTGACTTGACGAGTTTCGCCAGCTTTTCGCACTGGCTCGTGGGCTTGGTGAGGGCGCCCAGTATCTCTGCGGAGGCTTCTTCAAGGGCGACCCTGTCATCCGCAGAGAGCAAAGGCGCAACAGCCTCGGAAAGCTTCTCCGCCCCTGACTCGGTGTTCCTCTTGGTTGAATAGAATAGAAGTATCTGCTTCTTCTTGTCCAGCGTGTCCTGCATTATCCTTATCTCGGGAATCGCGCTGCTCCCGGACATCTTCTCGTGCCGGTCGCCGAAGCTAATCTCGCTCTTGACTATCACCCCCTTCTCCAGAGGTACGGGCCGGAACTCGCTGACCACCAGTTTGGCTCCAAGCCAGGAGGCCATCTCCTCGGCGTTGCCCACGGTCGCGCTGAGGCCCAGCATCTGGGCGGAAGGGCAGGAACGCCTGAGCCTGGTTATTAATATCTCAAGAGTCGGACCTCGTCCCAGCTCTCCCAGCATGTGAAGCTCGTCTATCACTATGCATCCGACGGAGTCGAGCCAGCCTATCCCGTGGCGGATGAGGCTGTCGAGCTTCTCCGTGGAGACGAAGAGAATGTCGTACTTCTCAAGGTAGGTGTCCAGGGCGTCGAGCTCGCCGATCGAGATCGCGACCTTGAGGTAGGGATAGGCCTGCTTTATCTCATTGTACTTCTCGCTCACGAGCGCGCGCATGGGCGCCACGTAGACCGCCTTCTTCCGGTCCCACAGGACGGAGCGCAGCATCGCCATCTCGGCTATGAAGGTCTTCCCGCTGGCGGTGGGCGCCGCAACGACTACGTTAGAGCCCGATAGAAGTCCTTTGGACACGGCAAGTTCCTGAGGAGGAGTTAGTGATTTGATGCCCCGCTGCTCCGCTGACTCTACGACTTCCTTTGGGAGATCCTTGAGCAGACTGGAGAGCTGCATTAAAACAGTATTAAATGGCTCTCAACAGCTAAAATACGTGCCTTCTAGGGGCGGTAGCACCGCTGCAGGTGCCTGCCCAGCGCCTTTGAGTCCTCAAGCTCGGTGTATACGATCAGCGAGTCGCCCAGCTGGCCCGCAAACCCGTAACCCCGGCGGAGGACCTCTTTCATCTTATATACCCCGTCAACCAGTGCCGGCCGATCAACGAAAAGCACATCCTCCATGGCGATCGTCTGCGCGATGAGCGAGTTTTGCAGGCCGATCTCCTGGGAGACGGCTGCCGGAAGCGGCTGGGGAGTGCCCAGCAGGGGCAGGTTGAAGAAGATCCCGTTCACGGAGTCGAGCGGCTCGGACCTTTGCATCGCATCGGCGAATCTGGCCACCACGTTCCAGGAGTCAAGAAACTGCGCCGTCTTTTGGGAAACTCCAAGCTCGGCCGGGATCTCCGGGTTGTTGCCCAGCCCCAGGCAGACCATCCTGGAGGCGGTCTCGTGCGCGCTGACCTGGCCCATCGGATGGATCACCTTCCAGGTGTGGCAGGACGGGGCGTTGGGCGAGAGGTACACGTTGCTCAGCACCTCCAGCATGAACATCGAAAGCTTCTCCCGCTGCTGCCTGGGCAGCCGCGTCACCGCTTCGGACAGGGCCCGGCTGGCCTGGTTCTGGACCTCACGGGGATTTTGAACTAGCATCGTCAAACCTTCGAAAAGGAGGTGATTTTTCAGATATTTAGGCTTAACGAGCCTGTTTCGGAAAAGTATAAAAGCCTGGAAAGCCAGAGGAACCTGGTTGATTCGATTGGCGTTCAAGACAAAGGAGAACTCGACTGAGCCGAACCCGTTCAAGAACCTGAGGATAAAGCATGACGCCCAGGAGAAGGAGGAGCGGCTGGACGAGCTAAAGGTGGTGGAGGGCGACAGGATCATGGGCTCCCACGTCTTCGGGAACCTGTACAAGCTGGACAGGGGCCTCGCCGGCGACCCTGCAATCCTAAAGAAGATGATCGAGGAGGCGGCAGGCGCCGGGGGAATGCGCATTGTTGAGATAAAGGTGTTCGCATTCGGTGAAAATAAAGGAGGTGTGACAGCTATTGCGATAATGCAGGTGGGCCACATCGCGCTGCACACCTGGCTGGAGTACAACTACGCAACGCTCGACGTTTACACGTCCGGCACCATGGCGAGCGCCGACAAAACGTTCGATTATGTCGTTTCAAAACTGAAACCGAAGAGGCACCAGAAGTTCAGGGCGGACCGGAGCCAGGTTGAGCTCTGATGGCCAGGTGCGTCGCGTTCCTGCGCGGAATAAACGTGGGAGGGCACTCGGTCATAAAGATGGACGAGCTGCGCGAACTCGTCGCAGCCCTGGGATTTGAGGACGTTTCAACCTACAAGCAGAGCGGAAACCTCATCTTTGAGGCAAAGAGGAAGCCTGACGCAGCTGAGAAGCTGATCAGGGAGGCGCTGTCAAAGAAGCTTGGCAGGAAGATAGAGGTCTTCATCTACGAACCAGGATATCTTAAGAAGATGGTTGCATTGAATCCATTCAAGGGAACGAAGATAAATCCAAGTCACCTGTTTGTAACGCTGTTCGCAGGGGAGATTCCGAAAGAAATTAAGTTGCCTGGAGGTTCGCCCAAAGGCGAAGTAGAGATAGTGCTTGCAAGGGACAAGGCAATTTTCTGGACCCTGGATTTGAGTAAGGGCCAGTACAACGGGAATTTTATAGAGAAGCTGGTCAGGATGCCAAGCACGACAAGGAACTGGCGGAGCATCACGGAGATCGAAGCCCTTCTCTAGCCCTCCATTCGGAGACAACCAAAAGTATTTATTTGTTGAAAAGGAGAGTTATCCTCGTGCCTCAGTAGCTCAGTGGTAGAGCATCGGTTTTGTAAACCGAGGGTCGAGGGTCCGATTCCCTTCTGAGGCTAGGTCGATAAGGTAAGATTCCTCAGAGGCCACTTCGAATATGCTTTTAGGCTTTACATATCCATACTTCTTCATGAAGAATGAATTGCTTGACCCTTCCGGTCACATAAAACTATCCGTAACTGACATTCAAAGAAGTAAGACTTTTTACTCTATATTATTCAAAGAACTCGGCTTTAAGCAAATAAGATACAGTGAGAGAACCTTAGGTGGATAACTAAGGAAGGCTTTGGTATATGGATCACTCAAGCAAAAGTTCCCATGCTCAAACATAAGTTCTTAGCACCTGGCTTTCACCATTTGTGCTTTAAGGCAAGTTCAACAAAGAAGGTAGACTCAATTTACAGGCTTATGAAAAGTAGAACCTACATTTTCGATAAACCCCAAAAATATCCAGAATACACGAAGAAGTATTACGCGGTATTCTTTGCTGACCCAGATGGCATGAAATTAGAAGTGGCTTATTACTAGATTAATAGACCACTAAAAAGGTTAACGAAGGTGTATCTCCTTATCAGTGCAACTCTTCTGAGGCTATGCATCTTCATATTCTAAGAAGTTACCAAAAGGCGTAGCGAATTAAGCATAATACTGCCATTTTTAAGAATATAGTCACTTTTTAGTTAATTCGTGCCATTGTATTCTTGGTGAAACTGCCTTTGAACCTGATTTACACATGGGACAATCTTTTTCTTCATACAAATGCCCTCTTTCTGATATTGCCGAAACAACATCTAAATTCAAAATTGTTTCAGTTCCTGTAAAATTTCCAATTGTAAAAATTGGTGCTTTAACAACCGCACCTTTTTTAGTTACAATCTGTATTGTTTTCTTTATACTCTGGCCAGAGTAAATGTCATCTCCGATTACGATAACAGCATCATTCTTTAAAATGTCAAAATTGCATTCTAGGTTCTTTGTGCCTACATAGCCAAATCTTGCCCCAATTTGTCTTGCAAGTGCGTAAGCAATAGCTAATCCAAAAGGCGGATATGAAATAATCCAATCTGGTTTTATTTTTCTTGTATTAAGCTCTTTGACAAAGATATTCTTAACAATCGATTCAACTAGCGTAACATCTGAAACAATATAATCGGTGTTCATGTATACGTCAGAATGTAATCCGCTTTCTAGTGTTTTTACATGGAGTTTTGAATTATTGTACCTCCATACAAATTTGTCAACGACTAATTTTGAAATATTCATAATAACAATTCCCACATTTAGTATATAAATCTAATAGACCATGAATTTACGTCGGGAGTCTAAGATTCGGACTTAAGGGCTCAAAAAGAGCTTATTCTAAGTCTTCTGAGGCTTGCCCTAAGGTTCGATTCATGAAATATTTATTTGAGGAACCGCTCATTGAAGGACTGATAAAGTCCAGACCGAATAGATTCATCATGTACGTCATGGTCAACGGGAAGCTGGAGAAGTGCCATTGCCCCTCTACGGGAAGGATAGGCAGCATAAAATTTGAGGACATCCCGTGCCTTCTATCCAGAAGCAAGAATCCGGAGAGGACGACCAAGTACACTGTGGAGGCTTTTTCTCTAGACGAACCGGGCAAGAAGGGCAAGTCCTGGATAGGGATAAACCAGACCAAGGCCAACGAGTACGTTGAATTTTTCATAAAGGCAGGGCTGGTCAAGAACATGCTCGGAAAAGTTAGCGAAGTGAAAAGAGAGGTGAGGCTGGGAAGGTCGAGGATAGATTTCCTGATAAACGGAAGGGACTATCTTGAGGTCAAGACACCATTAATGATAATACCGACCGAGGGCCACAGGATGCACATCGGGAGAACAACGCGCCGTTTTCCAGTTTTGACCGGATGATAAAGCATTTTGGGGATATCTCGCGTTCAATAAGCGGCGACTCAAGGGCAATAATTTTGCTGTGCAACATATACAATGCAGAGCCGTTCAAAGTTCCAAAACCGAAAGGTAAGGAAGGGGAGATAATAAGGGCGGCAAGGAGGGCGAGCGGGTCGAGGTCTGGAAAATTGGCAGATAAATCTTAGACTGGAGAAGACTGGGATAAGCCTGATAGACTGCTTCAGGTTGAAATTATTTTAAAGGCGTATTTCACACCAAAACTTCTGCTATCTCATTTGAAAGATCAATGATGGCGGCATCCCCAAAAGGTATGGTATTTGTGCCGTAGAACTTTGAGACCCCGGTCCTTACCAATCTGCCGTAGGCGTCATCGGCCATTATCAGATGCACCGCAGCCGCGGCGACGGTCTTGGCTCCATTCGCGTAGGCGAACTCGGCCGCCTGGACCATGGTTCCTCCGGTGCTTATCATGTCGTCTATTATTATGACCTGCTTTCCGTAGAAGTTGCTCTGCCAGCCCCCAGTTATCTTCACCCTGCCGGTGTTGGGGTCTGGTCCCTTGTCAATGTAGCTGTAATCGCAGTTCATGATTTGCGAAGCCCTCTTGGCCGATGTCTATGCTGCCGTCATCCGGAGCCAGGATGAAGGGCTCGTGGAAATCCTTCTTGAGTCCGTTAACCAGCGCGACGGTGGCATCGATTTTCTTGGAGATGCCGCTGAACTGCTTTAGCGTCTCGGGATTGTGTGGGTTCACGGTAACAAGATTTTGAACTCCCGCAGAAGTAAGAAGTCGCAGTATGGTGGCTATGCTTATGGTCTCGCCCTCCCTGAATCGCTTGTCCTGCCGCATATAGGCCAGGAAGGGCACCACCGCGGTGATGTTGGTCGCACCGGCACTATGGAGCTCGTCGGCCATGAGCAGGAGCTCAAGCATGTGCTCCCCCTGCGGACGGTAGGTCGACTGGACTATTATCACGTCCTTTCCGTCGAACTTCTTGGGGAACCTTATGGCAAACTCCCCGTCAGGAAAAGAGCGCTTCTCGACAGCCACGCATTCCTTGCCCAACAGGTTGGCTATGCCGGTGGCAAGCCCATTGTCCGCGGTTCCTGCAACAACTACCATGAGATCAGTCTGCGCAATATTTAATAATGGACATAATACTTATAATATCACTAGGTTGTATTATGACTGAAATAATTATAAAATCAAAAAAGAACAGCTCAAACAAGATAATAGTCGACGGCGTTGTGAAGGCGGACCTGTGCAGGTGCGGAAAGTCGAAGACCATGCCGCTCTGCGACTCAACCCATCGCGAGTGTGGGTTTGAGGCCGAAGAAAGCGAGATAAAGATCGTCACAACGGAAAACACACAGCAGGCGTGATAAAATGAAGCTGAACAAACTTACAAAAGAAGAGGAAAGAGTGATTGTGCAGAAGGGCACAGAGACGCCGTTCACTGGAGAGTACGACAATAACTTCAGGGCAGGCACTTACATATGCAGGAGATGCGAGGCACCGCTCTACAAATCGGAATCCAAATTTGACGCGGGATGCGGATGGCCCGCTTTTGACGAAGAAATAAAGGGCGCAGTGAAGAGAATTCCAGATCCTGACGGACAGAGAATAGAGATACAATGCGCAAACTGCGGAGCGCACCTGGGCCACGTATTTATCGGGGAAGGTTTCACAAAGAAGAACGTGAGGCACTGTGTGAACTCGATCTCGATGAAGTTCATCCCGAAGGATGACAAGAAGTGATAATATGGATAGTATAGTTTTTGGCGGAGGGTGCTTCTGGTGCACGGAAGCGGTATTCTCGAAATTGAAGGGCGTAAAGAAGACCATGCCGGGATACGCCGGGCGGGGTTACAAAGGATCCGACCTACGAAAAAGTCTGCTACGAGGACACAGGGCCACGCCGAGGTTCTCCAGGTAGAGTATGATCCAAAAGTGATAAAGCTCGAGAAGCTTCTGGAGGTCTTCTTTGAGATGCATTGATCCGACCACACCCGACAGACAGGAAAGGAGATTACCGGAAACCAATACAGGTCGATTGTACTGTACAACACCGGTGAAGAGAAGGCGATCATTGGAGAAGTTGATTGAAAGAACATACAGAAGAGTTACGACAAGCCGATAGTGACAGAAGTAAAGAAGCTGGAGAAGTTCTATCCTGCTGAGGAGCACCACCAGAAGTACTACGACAAGAACCCCGATACAGCCCTACTGCATGCTCGTGGTCAGACCAAAGGTCGCTAAGATAATGAAGGAGTTCTCAGATATTGTCGAATAGAATGTCTCTGGCGAGGTCAGCAGAGTTCTGTCGCCAATAATCTCATGTTGACAAGATCCTCTTCCAAGATGTTTCGGCGTTGTGAAAAGGATCGTCCTTATTCCGACTGCGCTTGCAGCTTGCAGATCCCTCAGGTTGTCATCTATCAAAGGCAACTCTGCGGCTCGGCATTAAGCTTCTCCAAGATCGTCTTGTACGCCTCTTTTCCAGGCCGTTGAAACTCCTACCTCGAAAGAGTAGGATGTCGAGCGGAAGAGTTTGCGGTG
>CAWBCT010000003.1:0-13134 GCA_963787445.1 uncultured archaeon | reverse complement strand
CATGAGTTATCTGAGAAGGCCCACAATAAGGAGGCAGTGGCAAAACTTCATGACCTTCACAGGCCTCACGTAGATGCAATCTTACTCGATTGTCCTAAATGCAACAGCACACAATGCGCCGCATCAGCGATGTGGCCGACGTGTGGTTCGATGCGAGCATCGCCTTCGTGGCAAGCCTGAGCAAGGAGGAGTTCGAGAGACTGTTCCCTGCGGCATTCATACTTATAGGTCTTGCACCACTTAAGAGGATGGTTCTCTGTACTACTCAAGAGCAGCGTCATGGTCTATGGGAAGACCCCCTTCAAGAATGTGGTAATAGACGGGATGCTACTTGCTGAAGATGGAAGGGAGATGCACAAGAGTTGGGGCAATTACATCTCATTGAAGGAACTTTTGACGTTTACCAGCGCGGATGCGTATCGATTATGGGTTTCCAGCCATACGCAGTGGCTTGATTTGCAGTTCAAGAAGGATGAGATAAAGGAGGCGAGCAAGAAGATTAACATTTTGTATAACGTTTTCCAGTTGTTTGAGGATTACGCCTCTGCGATAGACTACAAGGCAGACAAGATCAAGAAGCCAAGAATTAATGATAAGAGTAATTTGGAGGATGTTTGGATTGTGTCGAGGCTAAACTCTACTCTGAAGACGGCGAGTGAGTCTCTTGAGAAGTACGAAGTTCAGGTAGCGAATAACGCTCTAGGCGAGTTCTGCCTTAATGATTTGAGCAGATTCTACCTCAAGATAGCCAAGAAGAGGATAATCGATGGGAGCAGGTCAGAGGCAAAGAAGACCCTGGACCTAATTAACTACCTACTTTATACACTGATCACGGCCTATTCGCCGTTCATACCCGTTCACTTCAGAGTATCTTTATCTGAAATATTACAAGAAAGAGGCCTCTGCAGAGAGCATCTTCCTGAATGACTGGCCAAAAGTTAGCAAGAAGATGATTAATACAGAGGTTGAGACTTGGATTTGATCTTGCGATGGACTCGGTCACTGCCATATTGAGCAGCAGGGAGAAGGCGAACATCAAGTTGAGGCAACCCTTATCGAAGGCAACCCTTGAAGTCCACAAGGCGAAATTGAGCAGTCTCTGCAACGGTTCGCAAGGCTTGTGGAAGACTATACTAATTTGAAGCACCTCGAAGTCAAGCGCACCGAGGACTTTGAGGTGGAGATCCGCCCTATGTTCGCGAAGCTTGGCCCCTCCTTCAAGGATAAGGCCTCGGCCATTCCTGAGGCCCTTGAAGGGTGCCGACGCCAAGGCGCTCGAGGCTGGCATCTCAACCAGGGGGGTGTTTACGCTCCATACTTCCAAGGGGCCCGTTGAGGTGACCAAGGAGCACTTTACCCTGCTCGAGAAGGCCTCCAAGCCCAACGCCGTGCCCTTCCGTGCCGGCATAGCCTACATCGACCCGCAGATCGACAGGGAGCTCCAGGCCGAGGCGCTCATCAGGGAGTTCGAGAGGCACGTCCAGATGATCAGGAAGGAGATGGAGCTGCGCAAGCCCGATAAGGTAAGGGTGCAGTACACCGGCTCGCCGCTATTGGTGAAACTGATTAAAGAGAATATTAAGAAGATCAGGAAGGACGTGAACGCGACCTCCATCGTTGAACCTTCTTCCCCCCATGCCGGAAGCCGTTTGAGATCGAGGAAGAGACCGCGGAATATCGCTGTGGAGAAGGTCTAGTTTTTATCAGATGATGCTTGCCGCAAGAAGTATCGCACATCCTACTCCAATTACAAGCCCAATCGTCTGGTGCCTGTTGATCTTCTCCCTGTTTATGATGACTCCAAGCAGCACGGTGAGTATTATGTAGCTCTCCGAGAGGCACCACGATGACTATGGGTGCCAGAACCATCGCGCCCGCGAAGGAGACCCAGGCGATCTTGTCCAGTATCGACATCCTGAAGATCACCTTCTTGTTGTGCTTGAAGTGGAAGAGTACCATCCCGTGCCTCTTCTTGTATAGGATGTAGGCGACGGTGATGACCGCCGAATCGATCGGCAAACCAGTTGGTCAGGAGCGCGCTTGTGGCTCTGGAGCCCACGCCGAACCCGAAGTTCACCATTCCCATGAAGATGGTGCCTATCACCGCGAGAATCACGCCCCTTTCCACCAGGTGCTTTGCCTTTATGTTGAATTTTCTCAGCGAGACCAGCACCAGCCCTACCACTATGCCTATTATCAGGCCAAGCTGGAGCAAGTTCACCGTCTCGTTCAGGATGAGGAATGCAAGCAGTCCTGCAACGGGATCTCCAGCGCGTAGATCGGCTCTATTATGGCTATCTTGCCCTGCCTGAGCGACTCGAAGTCAAAAAGCGCGGCCGCTAGAAGAAGCACCGAGACCACCAGCAAAAGCAGCAGATCGGGGAGGTTTGCGAAAAGAGCCGGCACGCTGCTCCAGATGAACGGCGTGACGATGATTACGCCTATGATTGAGATGAAGAAGAGAGTCTCCCAGTCGCCGATCTTTATGGTTGATTTCTGTATGAAGAAGTCGCCGAATCCCCAGGAGACCATCGCGATGAACGCGAGTATTATGCCTATGGTGATGTCTGAGATTGCCATCGTTTAGTATGGCTTGGGCGTCTTCTTAATCCTTTTCCTGCCCGGGCTTCTTGGCAATTCCTCTGCTCTCCATCCTGCCCATCACCTTGGACCAGAAGCCCGACATCTTCCTAGCCACCGGGGTGTTCATCCGGTTGGAGAGCGGCTCCTTGAGCTGGCCGATCTCGTCGATCTGTTTGATGTCATCCGGCTTGAGCTTCCAGCCCACGGCTCCAAGATTTTCCTCCAGGTGGTGCAGGCTCGAGGCCTTCGGGATCACCGAGACGTCCCCCTTCTCCATCAGCCAGTTCAGCGCCACCTGGCTCGCCGTCTTCCCGTGCCTCTTCCCTATCTCGTCCAGCAGCCGTGCGCGCCCCCGTACCGCTCGTCGTACAGCGCGCCGTGCCCGAACGGGCTGTAGGCTATCACCGCCACCTTATTCCTCTTCGCAAACTCCATAAATGCGTCCCCCACCTCCCGCACGATCACGCTGTACTCTATCTGGTTGGAGACGATCTCGTGCCTGTGCATCGCCGCCCTGGCCTCCTCGAACTCCGCCACGGAGAAGTTGCTCACTCCGATGTGCCTTATCTTCCCCTCGTCCACGAGCCTCTCCATCGCTCGCATCGTCTCCTTTATGGGGACGTTGTGGTTTGGCCAGTGGAGCTGGTACAGGTCTATGTGCTTCGTGCCGAGCCGCTTCAGGCTCTCGTCGCAGGCGGCAAGCACGTCCTTCTCCTTGAAATGGCAGGGCGAGACCTTCGTGGCCAGGAAGACCCCGCTCCCCTTTATCGCCTCGCCCACGATGACCTCATTACCGTAGATCTCAGCCGTATCAACGAAATTTATTCCCAGCTCTATTCCCCGCTTAAGCACCTGGACCGAGCCGGCGTAGTCCGCGCCGAGCTTCCACGTTCCCATTCCCAATACTGGCAGTTTTACGCCTGACTTGCCTAGCTCTATGGATTCCATGATTAGGGATGGGCTTAAAGGAATAAAAATTGACTGGGCGCTTAAGCTAGGAATTCCCTCTCGGTGATTACCCTGACGTTTCTCCTTTTTATAATGGAGATAGTTATGCAGTTTTGTTGAGTTCACAATTACAATAATAGCCCGATAATCCTGTGCTTTCCTTCGTGCAAGTTCATCTGCGAATTGGCTTTTAGCATTTTTCCCAGTTTCGTATTCAAAAGCCACCTTGCCCTCTTTTATATATCCAATTACATCGGGCCCACCGGCCTTGTTGTAAATTCTGTTTTTGATGCCGACCTTTGTGAGCTTGCTGCTTATTATTTCAACCATCACATCGTGCTCTGGCGTATCGTTGGATTACTGACATACCATTTTCCGTCAAACTCCCCGCATCCTTCTAAAACATGGTTCCTGAGCTTCGCCTCTATGTAGCCTCTCGATAGTGGCCTCCGCTTCTCTGAAGTTGAAACCTTGGGAGTAAAGCTTGCGACACAGCTCTCCTTTGCTGATTGGTTTTTTGTGAATTCGGCTATACTATAACCAAGATTCCCTCCTAGTACCTTACCGGCGCAAAATGTGCAATGACCGGTTCGAGCATGCCATGGGAAAGAACCAAGCCATGGTCATTCACAGGCTTCTAAACGCCTTTTTGACCTCTATAAAACGCTTGCCTTCGTTGCCGCCTGATATGAAGTTAGCTACGTAGTTCAGTTCTTCAGGTTCCCGCTGATAGAAGGAAATGAATAATGCCGCGTTTATCCTCACCTCCCGATCCAAGCACTTCGCGCTCTGAGCCACCGCTATTATACCAATTCCATACTTTCGGCCTTCAGAAATTAATCTTTTGAGTATCTCACACTCCCCCAACTTACCTGCCTCCTCAACAACTATGTAAGTTGTTTTCCTTTCGGTCTGCGCTTGAAAGCATTGTTGAATAGACCTTTCGTAGAAACCCCTCTATGAATACGGCTTGCGACTCGGAAGTATGTAATTCTGACAATGCCAATACATTGTTAGAATTCAGGATCTGCTCGATTTTCAAACAGTAACTTATAGTATTGCCGTGAAGCATCACTAGTCGTTGGCTAATTGTATTTATTGCACTAGCCTCTCTCTTATCCGCCTTTGCCAAGAAGCCATCCATCACTTTTATGAGACTATACTTAGTTGGCTCTGACGCCTTTTCGTTATGTTCGTACATGTACCTTAGACACTTATACAGCACAGAGCTCTGATAATGGCCTAGTCTCATGTGTTTTGTGAACATCATTGTGAGTTCCGTACTTTTTTCTACAAATGACATCCCATCTGTTTCAAAAATGTTTATGCCTCCATTGGCGCAATTGTATACATTTGCCTTTATCATATCCGCCATGCCAACGTACTCGTTATGAGGATCTAGGACGATGAAGTTGCATTTTTCATCAAGCAAACTAAGTATCAAAGCCTTGCAAGCATTCCTCTTTCCAGAACCCCTCTCGCCTATTATTACGGCATGAGGGTTCATGCCTCCCGAGATTGGCATTTTTCGTTTTATCAGCTGATTTTTCCAGCGCCAAGCATGATCTCCGTCTGGCATTCTTGTCATCTTCAATCTGCTGACGATTTTTATGTCACCCTTTTTCAAATATATTTTTTTCATGGTTTACACTAATGGTCATATTGTCACCTAATTTTTCACCCTCTATTTACTTCAGGAGTCGCTTTACCAATGCCAGCTCCTTTATTTGGCTCTCAGTGGTCTCGTGAGGCGTCTCCATAATTAGAGGAATGCTGTCGATTCCCTTGTAGGAGAGGAAGCTTGCTATGCGCTTGGCCCCTATCTCTCCTTCTCCGATCCGCTCGTGCCTGTCCTTGCCTAACCCAATCCCGAACTTTGAGTCGTTCAGGTGTATCAGCTTCACGTTCTTGAATCCTAACGTCTTGTCTACCTTTTTGAGGGCCTCGTGGTCGCCTATGTCGTACCCGGCTCCCCAAAGGTGGCAGGTGTCAAGGCAGATTCCCGCATTCCTCTTGCTTAACTGCTTGTATATCTCGCCAAGGTCTTCCATGTTTGTGCCGACAGTGTTGGTCTGGCCTGCCTGATCCTCGAGCAGCATGCAAACATCGTCCACCTCATTGAGCGCGGAGTTTACAGCTGCGACTAGGTTTTTCATTCCGATCTCTTTGCCTTCCCCCAGATGGCTGCCCAGGTGCATCACCACGTTTCCTATCCCAAGCGCGCTGCAGCTCTTCGCTATCTCCTTGAGCGTGCTTACCGACTTCTTGTAGGTGTCGGCTTTTGGCGAAGAAAGGTTGGGAGGTACGGCATGTGGACAACGACCGGCTTTATGTCGCTCGACTTATCCTTTTCTATGAAGCGCGCCTTCTCCTCCTTGCTTATCGGGCTGACATCCCACATCTGAGGGCTGCTCAGGAAGATCTGCATCGCGTTGCAGCCGATCTCCTGGCGTTGTCGAATGCATTGCTGACCCCGCCCGCAGCCGACACGTGGAATCCTATCCTGTTCATTGCCTGCACATCCTGAATGCTGTCTTGATCGCTTCAAACTCCTTCTCCGAAAGCGCCTCGTTCTTCATGAAGGCCTTGTCATTTACTATGAACTCAAGGGCCTCAACCCTTTCCACGTTGTGCTTCGCCGTCTTCGCCACTATCTCGGCCAGATCGCTTAGCTCCATGGTCCCGCCGAAGTCCGACATCCACTCATCAAACGAGCGCGCGAACCTCATGAGCAGGTGGATCTCCGTCAGGGAGAGCAGGAACTTCCTGAGCTCCTGCACGCGCTCCATCATCGCCGGGTCGCTTATCCTTCCGTGCTCGGCGTCGCTTATGTACTTGCCGTACTGCTCGCGTATCTTCGGCTCCTGCTCGAGCAGGTTGCTTATTATGAAGAGGTCCTTGTCTATGTCGTTCGCTTTCCCCTCTATCTTCACTATCTCGCCGTTGACCTCCATCCTGTTCGCTGCTATCTCCCTATGCAAGGCGTCAATAGCCTCCAGGATGAGCTCGTTCTTGCACTTCACCAGCAGCTCCTGGCACTGAATCCACGTGGGCATCTCGCTCGGCGTGCCGCTAGCTTTTGACATAGGAATATAGAGTGGTTGCACAATTATAAAACGTTGCGTGATGCCTTGCCGAAGTACCTTGAGCTCAACCTGAAGACCCCGGAGAGCGTCTACCGGCCCGACGACGACTCCTATCTTGCCGCTGAGCTTCTTGAGAAGGAGCTTGACCGTTCAGCCGACCACCTGTCTGTTCTTGACATGGGCACCGGCTCTGGAATACTTGGAATCACTGCGGCAGTAAATCCAAAAGTGGACCTGGTCATGTTTGCTGATCTCAACCCGGCTGCCGTGGAGACCTCAGCAAAGAACCTGGCGCTGAACTCTTCAGTCATCTGCTCAAAATGCCTCTTTGTTAAGACCAACCTCTTCTCCGACATTCCCCTGGACTCAAAGTTCGACCTGATACTCTTCAACGCCCCCTACCTTCCCAACGAGAAGGACGGTCATCGCTGAAATTGGCCCTGGATGGGGGGATTACCGGTGTTGAGCTCACTTCAAGGTTTCTGGAAGGAGCCATCAAGCACCTAAAGGACAATGGGCGAATACTAATCGTCCACAGCTCGCTTGCCAATGAGAGGAGGCTAAAGGCCAAGATAAGTAGCCTCAAGCTCGTCGAGCTCGAGACAGTCAAGCGCCACATCTTCTTCGAGGACATCTCGGCCACCCTGCTGAAGAAGCAATAAATAGCTAAGCTGGCTAATCCGTACCATGGATGTCAAGGAGCTTACCCTTCGGAGGCGCTCGAGTTCACCGCCAGGCACAACACCAAGCTTCTCTGGCTTGGCCGCGAGCCGCGGACTACATCAGCACGCTGCTGGACATAGACCACAAGCTTATCGTTGCCGTAAGCCAGCCGATATAATTCACGCAAGCAAGGAGGAGGCAAAGGCCTACGCGGACAGCGTCTTTGTCTGCTACCACGGATCTCATCGCACCACGCTGCGCAGATGCTCAAGGAGAAGTTCGGGATTGAGTCAGCAAGCCTGAAGGGAGGAGTGACAGAGATAACCGGAGAGATCTTCGGCTAAGCCTCTGTTCTGCTGTTTTTTGCGTCCAAGCGTGCCCTCTTTCTCTTGTCCCTTTTAGCGCTCTTAAGCAACAGCATCTTCAGCGCCGTTTCTATATCCCTCTCACTCTGCTCCGTCCTTCGCTTTACCCTGCGCAGAAGCAGAACCACGTTCCTTCTTTGCGTAACCTTGATTTCAGTTTTGACTGCCCTAGCCTGCGCCATATGCTCACCAGGCTAGACTGGCCTTATTCACATATATAAAACCTCTCCGTGATGCCCAAAACCATCTTACGATAGCTTTGATTGGTGAGATGGATGGAAGTTTGGCTGGGGAAGGAGGCGACTCCGCCTCCTTCGATACCGCAGATATGCTGGTGGCAATGACACCCTCGCAACCCACCTGATGCCGCGCCTCAATCTTCTCCTCGACGTAGCACTCCCGCTCGATGAGCCTGCAATGCTCAACTAGCCTTGCGAAGTTGCCAACCATGCGTATTGAGTCCTTCACGAGCTTCGGGGTCGGCTCGCACAGTTCGGACAGGAGGGCGTACGACGCCTTCCACATTGCCCTGTACTGCTTCGTGCTGATCCCTATGTCCTTAGCCTCGTTCCGTAACTCCTTGCGCATTGCCCTTTCCAGCTGTTCCATGGCCTTTTCCCAACCACCTTTTCTTCCATCCATTCCACCACCCAGAACAGAGACAGCCGCTGCCTTCTTGGTCTATTTGTATAGCGTTCGACCTACGCTTACCGGTGATTAACATTTTTCACCAAACTATAAATAGGTTTCTCTTTCCCAAAAAGGGAATGCACTATAAGTAAAGGAAGCTATATATATTTTCCGACTACAATAATACTGCCAATTAATTTTGGCACACCCAAAATGGAGGCAGCTTTGCTGCCTCTTTTTATTTCATGGAGTGCACTCCATAGTATTTCCGACAACAAATTTTTATTTCTTGTTTCTCCGAGCTGCGAGTGCGCTTTTCCTAATTCTCTTGAAGCAAGTGCTGCAAGAAGATTCAGTTCACCAGCAAGGACGCTGGCCGCAATTATCTCGGCGAACTTCTTTGAGTTGTTTCCCGGAGTTTCTGAGCCGCCATCCACGCCCATTATAGAAAGAGCCCCCATTGGGCTGCCATGCCGTTCCTTCGCCGACTGTTCCAATCTCAAGCGAAGGGAGGTCACCGAAATGAAAGGTCCTCTCCCCTAACCTCAGTCCAGGTGTATCCGCTGCTGCTTTCAACGACCTGAGCAGGGTCCCGCCCTGTTGTTAGGAAGACGGCCGCGATTATGTTGCGAAGTGGCTGTTGGCTTGCTGCTCCCGCCCTCGAGCTCAAAAGCAAGGTTCTTCTTCAGGTTACGTTAGAGATGGCTGAGGCGTTGCTTTTCAGTACATCCTCAAGCACGTCCCCCTTTATTATGCGTCGGCGACCACGTTCTTGCCCCTGCCAAGGAGCTCGTTCACGTAGGACTCCTTCTTGTCTGAGCACATGTCCCGCTTACCGTGACCAGCCTGGCCTTGGTGTAGGTCCCTGTTACGAATGTGCACGCGGCCTCTGAGGCTATGGTTGCCAGGTCCATGCCCATCGCGTCTCCCGTGTCGTAGGAGAAGCGTAGCCACACGTGTTCCCGACGATGAATGGCATCATCTCGACGAGCTTGCTGTGCCTGGTGGTCGCTTCAGCGCCTCTACGATATCGCTCCTCTCCTTCTCGATCCAATGAACGAAAGCCTTCGCCTCAGCAACAGAGTCAAGTTCGAACAAAGGCGCCCGAGCCATTGAATCGAAATAATCGTGACATGGGCCCTTCTGCTCAGGTTCACGTCTTCATTCCCCTGGTGCCGCTGGCAATCAAGCGCCTTCGGGTTCCCATCGGGACAAAGAACTCCCTTTTGCATATTCGCCGTTTATCTTCAGCGGGCCGGCAATTCCCACCGGAATCTGTACTGCTCCGATGACGTTCTCTGTGTTCTCGTTGAGTATCTTCGAGTACTCTATGGTTGCGGAGCCGATGCCCGGCAGCTTCTGGCCCGTCTTCTGGGTAAGAAACTTCCGCCTAATTTCAGCTGCTTTCTCTGGTGTCACGTGCTCCTCGAGCTTATGGAGAGGAATCTCTGTTCTTGAGAACCTTCTCTAGGATTGCGCTGTCTGCGTCCTTCGCCGCTGCCTTCTTCGCCGCCATACTATCACATTTGGGGTATACAACTTTATTAAGGGATATGGCTTACGTCAAAGCGTTGGGGCTGGTCGCAATGTTTATAGCCTTACTTCCTGCATAAATAGCTGACCAGCAAGTGTATTCATGTCTAGCGTTAATGTAAGAATTGCAGCTGCCAACGGAGACGGCGTCGAGTCGAGCGGCTCGCTGCTCATAAAAGTGGCTGCGAGCTACGGCCTGAAGGTCTTCGGCTACCGCGGCTACCAATCAATCATCCGTGGAGGCCATGTTTGGTACCAGATCAGGGTAGGCGACGAGGACCTCTATGGTTATGGAGATGGAAGTCCACATATTCGTAGCGATGAATCAGGACGCGATAAACAACCAGAAGAGCCACCTGAACAAGGGGGCTAGCGTCATTTACGACCCGGCCAAGATAAACGTCGACAGCATCAAGGACAACAAGGACTTCAAGCTAGTGCCGATCCCGATGCTCGACATAGCGGTCAAGGTAAGCGGGGTACTCGATCATGCGAAACACAGTGGCGATAGGAGCCACAATCAAGATGCTCGGAATCCCGATGCCCGCCTTCGAGGAGGTAATCAAGGGGATGTTCGGGAAGGAAGGGAGACAAGGTGGTCAAGAGCAACATGGACATAGCTGCCCAGGGCTACTCTGCACCAGGCGTTTCAACAATTTACAACCTGAAGAGCGACGGAAGGCACAGGTACTCAATGGACGGCAATACGGCGCTCTCCATCGGAGCGTATGCAAGCAACTGCAAGTTCTATGCTGCCTACCCCATGACACCGGCGAGCGGGATACTCCCATGGTTCGAGCAGCCCATGACAATAAGGGAGTCCTATTCAAGCAGAGCGAGGACGAGATAGCCGCAATCAACATGGCGATCGGGGCCTCGGTCGCAGGAGTCCGCTCGATGCGTGGGGACAAGCGGCGGCGGCTTCGCCTTCATGACAGAGGCAGTCGGCTTCGCTGGAATGCTCGAGACGCCACTGGTGGTGGTCGAGTCGCAGCGTTCAGGACCAAGCACCGGACTTCCGACAAAGACCGAACAGGGAGACCTTCTCTTCGTGATGTACTCCGGAGCGGGCGACTCCCCCAAGATAGTCGTAGCGCCAAGGAGCATAACAGAATGTTTCACAATAGCTTCAGACGCATTCAACCTTGCGGACAGATATCAGTGCCCGGTCCTAGTACTTCTTGACCCTCACCTTTCAGAGCACGTGGAGACGGTTGACGGCTTTGACCTCGATGCGATAAAGATAGACCGCGGCCAGATAGCGATGACGAACCCGACTGGCGGAAGGTTCAAGCGGTACGCGCTCACGCAGGACGGAGTCTCACCGCGATCAATACCGGGAACACCGGGAATGCAGTTCGTCTCGCCCAGCGACGAGCACAACGAGTACGGCGACCTGATCAGCGACGCGCTGTCAGGACTTGACGACTCAGTGGTGATGAGGCAGAAGATGAACGGGAAGCGCATGAACAAGATAGAGACGATGCTCAAGAACGAGAGCTGCTTCGTGCCCCACATCGACAACCCGAGCGCCGATTACTTCTTCGTGACCTTCGGCTCGACCACCGAGCCCGCGATGGAGGCGATGAGCCTACTCAAGCAGAAGGGGATGAACTTCGGGCTCATCTCGTTCAGCTACCTGATGCCTTTGGACAAGGGCAAGACGAGCGCGATCCTGAGCGGGAAGAAGCTGATAGACGTGGAGTGCAACTACTCCGGCCAGCTCGCCCAGGTGATAATGATGAACACAGGGATAGACATCGAGAACAAGATACTTAAATCGGACGGCGAGGCGATCACGGGCTACGAGATAGCCCAGCAGGCCGAGGGTCTGATAAAGAAGATGTGAGTATGGCAGACGCAACCCCAACACCGACACCGGTGAGCCCGGCGGCAGTAGCAGCGCCGAAGAAGCAGATAGCATCGACGATAAAGCCGATCTGGTGCCCCGGCTGCGGGGACTTCGGAGTCTACGCCTCGATACTTAAGGCCTTAACGGAGCTCAACGTGGATCCGCACAACGTGATGATGGTCTCCGGCATAGGGTGCAGCTCGGCGATGCCCCACTCATTCGCCACCTACGGGATCCACAGCCTGCACGGAAGGTTGTTGCCGGTAGCCACTGGAGTCAAGCTGGCAAACAACGCGCTCACAGTTATAGGAACAGGAGGAGACGGAGACGGCTACGGGATCGGCGGAGGCCACCTGATGCACACGGCCAGGAGAAACCTGGACATGACCTACATAATTATGGACAACGAGACCTACGGTCTCACCACAGGGCAGACCTCGCCTACGGCACAGACAGGCCACAAGACCAAGTCGACCCCGTTCGGGGTAATCGAGATGCCGGTCAACCCGATGGCACTCGCGATAAGCGCTGGAGCCACCTACGTTGCAAGGGGATTCTCAGGAGAGCCTGCCCACCTGGCGCAGCTCATAAAGGGAGGAATCGAGCACAAGGGATTCGCGATAATCGACGTCTTCAGCCCGTGCGTCACGTTCAACCATGACAACACCTATGAGTGGTTCAGGCCGAAGATCTACAAGCTAGAGACCGCGGGCCACGACCCGTCAAACATCAACCTGGCGATGGCCAGGGCGTTTGAGGACACGCAGACCAACTACGAGAAGATCCCGATCGGCCTGTTCTACAAGACCGAGAGGCCGACCTACGAGTCGGTTGAGCTGGCGCTGCAGAGCGGACCGCTGTCTGGACAACCTACTCCTACAAAGGAACAGATAACGGCAATACTAGAAGAGAATAAGTAACTACTCGGGAAGCTTGACGCCCATCTCAAAAGCGTACATGTTCCTAAGTCCATCCACGAGCTCTTTCGTGTGGTCAAACTCCGTAATCCTGCTGAGTTTCCTGAAATATTCATCAAAGCTGTACTTGGAGTTTATTAGGAGCTCCTTGGAGTACTCCATTACAGCCACCTGATACCTTTCAGATCCCATCAACAGGTCCAGCTTTTCTTCCCCATCCGCATTCAATACAAAATCCAGCATCCGCTTTACCGAAAGGTGGGGTTGGCGCTGGGGGCCCATGAAGACATTAGTTTGGTCTCCCGAAAGCAGCTGAATGTTGTTTGGTCTGTCGAGCCGTTGAGCCTCCATCTCCATAAGGGTGATGAACTTCGGCACGTACATGACCTCAAGAAGGTCCTCTATCTTGACGCAGACGGCGTCCGATTTCGCGGCAAAGGCATGCAGGTCGTTGCTTCCGTCTTCCATCAGCCGCTTCGCGAGCTCGTAACCCGCGCGCGCCTCTATCGGACGAATGAAGCCCCTAATTACTTCGTGGTTCAAGATTGGCGAATCCA
>CAWBCT010000002.1:0-9741 GCA_963787445.1 uncultured archaeon | reverse complement strand
ACAACTACGGCTTCTACTCCAAGGGCAACACCTGGTACTTCCTATTCAACGGCAACATCATAGGCAACGTAAGCCTCGGGACCGGCAGCTCAGGAAACAACGCGCCCGTCGCCTTCGCCGAGCTTGCCAATGCCAGCACCAACCAGGAAAAGATAGAGCCGGTCGCGTTCAGGAACTTTTCATTCTACCAGAACGGGGCCTTCTCGCCGGTGCCCTACGGCTACTCCTATGTGGGGTACGGGGTTGGGAGCAAGACAAACCTCCTGAACAAGTACGGCGTGCAGGAGTTTGGCAACAAGGTCGACTACTTCCTCACCGGCTCGAATGTCACGGTGCAGCCCAACAATACGAAGCTGTGGTCGCTCGGGTACTTCCTCAAGATACTCTCGCAGTACGGGAACTTCACGCAGACGGCGGAGTACCTTGCCTACAGCCGCGCTAACTTCACCGTCCCCACCATACTCCTGCTCGGCAACGGCACCCGCGCGGTCTTCGTCCAGTGGATGGGCTCCGGCGCAAACTCCTACTCGGGCGCATCAAACTTCAGCAATGTAGTACTGTCAAACAACGTAACCGAGCGGGTGGACTGGCAGCCGCAGTTCCTGCTCAACGTCTCCTCGCCCTTCTACTCGCCTGTCGGTTCGGGATGGTACCCTGCCAACGCGGTCGTGCACTACTCGCTAAGCTCCAACCTCTCCTACGCGAACGCCTCCTCGAGGTTCGCGTTCCTGGGATGGAGCAACGGGCAGAGCGCGCTTTCAGGCGCAACGAAGCTGACCTCGCCGCAGACCATCCTGGCGCAGTGGCAGCACCAGTTCCTGCTGAACTATTCGACGCCCTACGGCATGGTACGGGGGAACGGCTGGTATGCTAAGAACAGCCTCGCAAGGATAAGCCTTACCACCACCCTGGTTAATGTCAGCGACACGCAGCGCATCGCTTTCTACTCCTGGAGCAACGGCACAACCAGCAACTCCCTGGTGTTCATCGTGAAGAGCCCGCAGAGCCTCACTGCCATGTTCAAGGACCAGTACCTCACCGCTTTCGGCGCAACCGACGTCTACGGAAACCTCATCCCGGCCACCATCTACCTGGAGAACAAGTCGGTCTCCAAGTCGCTCTTCATCTTCAGCGGCGTCAACTACACGATAAACAGCGCGGGCTACGCGGGCCTGAAGCTTCCTGTTAACACCACCTTCACCATCAACTCAAGCGGCACGGTTGAGACAAAACTGCCGCTTTACAAAGTGACCATAACCTCCACCGACCTCTTCGGTATCCCTGTGAACGCCTCCACAAGCCTGCAGTTCCCCAATGGCACGACCCTGAACCTCTCCACCGGGCCCCAGGGAACCATCCTATTTGAAGACGTGCCGTACGGCTCGGCGATAGGGGCCGCCAAGTACGGAAGCATCTCAACCCCCATCCAGGCCAGCTATGGCAATGTGGTGCACCTGTTCTTCCTCTCCGCGCTGGACATAGGGGTGTTCGCCGCCATAATAGCTGGCGCAGTAGTGATGTACCTGGTTGCTTCAAGGGAGCTGGGCAAGAAGAGAAAGGAAGAGGTTCAGAATAACACTGGCGAGCCTTATACCGATCTGTCGAAGTGAAACCGCAACATAAATATACCCAAAACTTGGAGAGGGATATTGACCAAGGCGTGGGCATGGACTCTTACACTATCGTAGTCGTGGTTGCGAGGTACGCCGGCAAGTACCTCATCGGCAAGCGCAGCCAGAGCAAGAAGTTTGCGCCCGGCCAGTGGGAGTTCATCAGCGGCTTTGAGGAGCCGGGCGAGTCGCCCCACAAGACCGCGCTTCGGGAGCTTCTGGAGGAGACCGGGCTGGATGGCACCATATTGAAGTCCGGCATGCCCTACGTAATAAAGGACAGGGAGGGAAAATGGACGAACGTGCCCTTTCTCGTCGAGGTCTCCCATCCCAGGTTCAGGATAAACGACTTTGACCACTCCGACCTGAGATGGGTAAGCAAGGAGGAGCTGGGTGTGTACGGCGATCTTCATTTTCAAGAGGATGTCAAGGAACTTAGGGCACGCGGTTTTATATAAAACATAAATAACTTGCATCCTCTATCGTACTGTCTGGTGCAATGAAAACCTACTCGCTTCAGGAAGGGGAGAGGATCGTGAAGGCAGCACGCGCTGCAATCGAACTCCACCTCGGTACCCACAATTTTGACAGCTCAATAGTGCGCAGGGAGCTGGGCCCTTTTACGGAAAAGGCCGGGGAGTTCGTAAACATAGAGCACTACCCCACCGGGACGCCACGCGGCCGCCACGGCTCTCCCAACCCGTCTGAACCTCTCCACACAACGATTGTCGAATCGGCCATTGCAGCCGCGACCTCCGGCAAGGAGCACGTCCCGGTCTCGCACATGGAGTTCGACCACATCCTCATCGAGGTAACGATTATCTCTGAATTGGAGCAGCTTCCAAAATCACTCGCATCCGCACGCAGGCAGATAAGGCCCGGCGTGAACGGCCTCTATCTTGAGTACGGCTACCACAATGCGGTGCTTCTTCCCCAGGAGTGGCACGGCTCGACCATAGACAGGCAGCTCGCCGCGCTCTTCGCGAGGGCGGGCCTCCCCGAGCACCACCTCAAGCTCGGCACCGCAAAGCTCTACAAGTTCACGGCGCAGGTATTCCGCGAGCTCACGCCCCGCGGCTCTGTAGAGGAGATGCGCTTTGGATGAGTGGCGCATCGTCCTTCTGGTGGACATGGACTACTTCTTTGCCGCCTGCGAGGAGCTGCGGCATCCCGAGCTGAAGGGCAAGCCGACCATAGTGGGGGCTGACCCGAAGGAGGGGCAGGGCCGCGGAGTGGTGATGACCTGCAACTACGAGGCGCGCAAGTTCGGCATCCACAGCGCGATGCCCATAGCCGCCGCCTACAGGCTCAGGCCGGACGCGAACTATGTTTTGATGGACTATCCCTACTACGAGAAAAAGTCAAACGAGGTGATCGAGCTGCTCAAGTCGCACACCGACAGGATAGAGCAGGTAAGCATAGACGAGGCGTTCGTCGACATCTCCGACAAGGTAAAGGATTATGATGAAGCCCTCGGCTACGCCCGGATGATCAAGGAGGAGATAACTGCGAAGGTCGGCCTTCCGTGCACGATTGGCGCGGGTCCGAACAAGCTGCTTGCGAAGATGGTCTGCGAATCCGCGAAGCCAAACGGGGTGAAGCTGGTCCGGGCAGAGGATGCAAAATCCTTCCTTTCAAAACTTCCGGTTGGAAAACTTTACGGGATCGGCGAGAAGACGAGCCAGAAGCTTCAGACCCTTGGAATAAAAACGGTTGAGGAACTTGCTAAGGCGAATAGGATGGTGTTGATGGAGCAGTTCGGCAGGATGGGCATTGAGCTTTACAACAATGCCAATGGAATAGACGAGGGCAAGGTGGTTCCCTCCGGTCCGGCGAAGTCCATCGGGAAGGAGAAGACGCTGGAACACGACACGGAAGACGAGCAGCTGGTGATTGCCGCAATAAATGAGCTCGCCGAGCGCGTTGTGAACGAGGCGAAAGCCTCCAACTTCTCATTTAAGACGATAACGCTGAAGCTGCGCTACTCAGACTTCTCCGAACACCTGAAGAGCAGGAGCGTAAAGCCCTCAAACGATGTTGCGGTTGTGAAAGAGACGGCAGTGCAGCTGTACCGCAGGTATGCCGATAAGGGAAAGAAGCTGCGAAAGCTGGGCGTGCGGCTCTCCGGCCTGCAGCAGTCAAAGAGCCAGCGCAGCATCTCCTCCTTTTTTTCATGAAGCGCCCATTGGCTAACTATATAAATGTAATGAGCTAGTATTATACCAATCAAAGGTAGAGTAATGCTTCCTGAATATTCCTCTCGGAAAATCTCTGCATTGCTATACTGCGCATTCATCTCCTTCGTGGCCCTTTGGCTCTTCAGCTCCGTCTCGTTCGCCTCAAGCACCCACACTATAAACTTCAGCCGGGGCGCGCCGCAGAACAGCACCGTGTACCAGGGGCTCTCCGGCTCCAGCCTTCTCAACAGCGCAGGCCTATCAACATTCACGGGAGGCGTTTCGATCACCCAGTCCATCACCACCTCCTACTCAAATGCCGCATCTTCCTCAACGCCCACTAGCACCCAGGGCAGCCAGGTCCAAACATCCCCCACAAGCAGCGTGGCTGCGGCCAACGCGCAAAACTCCACCAACTTCCTAACCTGCACTGCACCCAAATCACCTTCCACCGACAACTCGCTGTTCATCCCTGCGTCGGGCGGTTTTGTCGGGGGCGCAACATGCCTCAACACCGTATCAAGCATGACCACCGGCGTAGAGCTCGACACACAGATACGCGACACCTTCAACAATTTTCAGGACCCCCTGGACCTGGCGAGCTTCACCGTGCTCCCCCTCAAGCTCACCAACCTGGCCAACCTGCAACTAAAAGTGTACACCTACTCCCCGGAGGTCGACGGCGAACTCTCGAACGGCTACGCCACGAACTCGTACATCTTCCAGAGCGTACCCTCATTCGCGCAGAACGCCATCTGGTCATGGACGACGACCTTCCCGGATTTCTCCAAGGTCACTTCCGGCAATTCCGACTACCAGATGGATGACGAGATCTGGACCGACGGGATTACAACGCTCTCCTATTCCTACGAGGTCAAGACCACCCTGAACTGGGTGCACAACACCTATCTGCCGTTCCTGTTCGCGCCCAACGGCCTGGCCGCCATGACCCAAAGCCCATCATCGGGCTCCACCACTCCTCCCACCCCAACCAAGATAACAACGCCTGTCTTCCCATATCTCTTCTACAACTTCAACCTTACGATGAACAGCCCGGCCACCTTCGTGACTCCAAACCTGACCACCCTTTCCTACGGAATCTTCACGCCTGCAACCTACTACGCGCCGAACATGATGGACCAGTTCCCGCTCGACGTGCCCAGCCTTTTCATCTCAAATTTCGCAACCGACCCTTCCGGCACCTCCTACAGCGCCAACACGCTGCCCAGCCATGATATTGGGATTGGGATCGACCAGCCGCCGAGCAACACCTTCGGCTCCAACTACAATCTGGTCTCGATAGCAGCGACGCCCAACGATTACGTCTTCCTGCTCCTGAACTCCACCAGCAGCGCCCCGCAGGGCAGCGGCAAGTACTACATTGGGGTTGCAAGGGACATAGCCTCCGGGTATTATCAGGCGGGTTCCAGCAATGCGGTAGGCCTAAGGGGCATGCTGCCCGGAGTAGTATCATGCACAACCGAGTCGAGCTGCCAGACCTCCTGGAATAATGAGTGGAACACCTACTGGTCCAAGGATCTTGTCCAGCAAGGGAGCTCGCTCTTCCTTCTGAGCACCCCTTCGGGAAGCAGTGGCTCGACTCTGAGCAGCATCCTGAACACCCTGCTTCCGGGCTCTTCCACAACCGCCGGAGCATCCTCCCTCATCCCGCTCTCCGGCATCTCTGCGAGCAACCTGATCCCTGTCAGCGGCATCCCAATGAATATCACGGTTGACTATCTGGGCGACGCCTTTGTCGTTGGCCAGCAGTCCTCCGGAGGGGACACCTACCTCGCAAAGTTCCAGAACAACAACGTCAACTCGATCTGCTCCGCTTCATCCTGCTTCACCGCAACCTACAACGACATCACCACCGGCACCCCCCTCGGCTCAAGCTTCTCGGGCGCAACCTCAACAAGCCCTGGGTCAAAGAACGACCTGGCATTTGCGGGCTCCTCCTGCACCTGCCAGCAGTATCTAATCGGCATGTGCAACACCCCACCATCCACTGGCTGCGATTCCTCGACAACAACGGTTACGGCCGGTTCCCCTGCATCCTCCTTGACTACGACCGTGGCCTCCTCCTGCACCTGCCAGCAGTATGTAATTGGCCTGTGCAGCACTCCACCTTCCACCGGCTGCGACTCCTCATCCACGACGACGATCACGCCGCCCTCCACGACCCCCACGGGCGTCCAGCAGGACAAGTTCACGATGATTGCAGTCTCTCCGACCGGAGATCAGGTGTACATCGGGGTGCCCACAGACGGCAGCGTCTACGTATTCAGCGGCAACGCACTCGGCTACGAGTCCTCCATAAATCTGGCCTACGCGCTCAATCCGGGTGGCTCCACAGCCTCCTCCGCGAGCAGCCCAGGCTCCTCCACCTCAACCACCTCCGCCTCCCCGCTCACCGCCACGCTTAACATAGGATACTGGCTGGCAAACCAGGGGCTTTACAACCAGAGCCTCTCCTTCGCAAGCTCCTACGCCGCCCCGACCGGCTGCGCAAACCTTTTGGACAAGAGCACGTTCCACCATCCCCTGGGCATCGCCGATGTAAACGGCTACATCTACGTGCTCGATAACTGGATCGGCCTGGTGGGCGGCTCCTCGGGCACCTCCTCCACTTCCTCTTGCTCCACCGCTTCAACCGCGCCCGAGATCGCATTCGACATGATGATGCTGCGCGCGATGAACTCCACCGGCACCAACATCCCGATCCAACCCTCATTCGTAAACGACCTGGTCTCGCAGAACACCTGCACCCCGGCTCCCGGCTCTGCGCTGGCCGGCAACCCGAACCAGTGCTGGACCACCCCGCCTGCTGGAGGAAACGCAAACTGCCCGACCCAGGCAAGCAGCGGCACCCTCTGCTCGCTCGCCTCAATCCCCGGCGGCTGCACCTTCAGCTCCGGAAGCCAGTACGCCTGCGTCAGCTCTGCAACGGGCCAGTCAAGCACCTACTACTCCCTCGCGGTGGGCAACTTCTACGCAAGCAACTCCTATCCTCCCTACGGCTGGGCCCTCTCAGCGAACGTTGAGTCTCTCGGCGGCTCCGGCAGCTCGGGCTCCGGAAGTTCAAGCGACGTGAGCTTCTGCATCTCTTCCGGCTGCACCTACAACCCCGTAAACCTGGCGGGCTCCATAGTCAGCAACTCCGTCTCGCCGGGCTCCAACACCGTAACCAAGTACTCCGGCGGCTACTATCCTCTTGGACCTTCGCTCATCATGGGCGCCTGCAGCTCCGGAGGCACCCTCTCAACCATCACCTCGGTGCTCACCGGCGGCTTGCTCGGCGGAGGCGGCTCCTGCCTGCCCACCGGCATCGACTTCTCGCTCAACTACAACGACACCGCCACCATCCTCTTCCCGGCGAACGGCGCCAACAGCGGCAACCTCGGATCCACTCTCGGGTTCGGCGAGCTGCTGTTCACGAACTTCGACATCCAGAACTACACCAAGCTCCTCTCCGGCACCGGCCCGAGCGTGTGCTACCGCGCCGACGCCTCGGCCGACGGCTGCGTCTACTCCGCCAACACCGCCAACGTGATGGGGCCCGTGTACGATCTCACCGACCCGTTCTACTACTTTGAGAATCTCGGGTCGCAGCAGGTGCTCGCCTATGCAAACCAGTACGGCTCGACCTATGCGGGAGGCACGGGCGCCGGCAGCCCCACCAGCAGCCTGAGCCAGGCCTGCCAGGATGAGATAAACAACGCCCAGCTCCCGGTCGACTGCCCCGGATACCAGCAGACCACCATAGACCTGAGCAACCTTGGCACCCTTCAAAACGTCGCCGCGACCCAGCTCTACCCGGCCAATGTGCCGGTGCTCAGCAGCACCGTGGGCGGGACGGCCCTGGTGCCCTACGCCTACAGCGTCACCACGAGCGAGACTTTCAGCAACTGGAACATGGAGTCGTGCGCCACCTATCCGGTTGTCTGCGCAGCCACCGAGGCTTTCATCATAGCGAAGGCGGGGGTGCAGAGCGCCAAGGACACCGGCACGAAGATATACTACGACGTTGGAAACTCTACGCCGACAAGCTCCGCCCCAAACAATGCCCCTGTGGAGGGCGGCGCCTCCTACCTGAGGTACGGCAACCAGAACAACAACGGCTACTACCAGCCGAACCTCTCTGACATCGGGGTGTACCTCAGCCCGCAGCTCTTCTTCAACCTGAGCACCGACCGGCTGTTCGGCGGGCTGTACATCAACGCCTCCCAGAGCCTTAACACCAACGCCCAGTACGTTCTCAACGCGACCCAGCAGCTGAACTACATCACCAACTTCTACACCGTCGCCTCAAACCTGAATTACCAGACGATAAACTCGGTAGCGCTGAACCCTCCCACCAACGGCCCCAACGCGGCCGCCGGGCTTACCAACATACAGGCCTCCACCGTTAACACCGGCCTCTCCTATGTGACCCAGAACACCGCGGCCCTCGCCAGCGGCTTCGGCCAGGTGAACCTGTTCAACTGGTACAAGCAGGTGGTGTACAACAACCTCCTCAAGTTCTTCATAAACAGCTCCGACTCCAGCAACTTCCCCTACGGCTACAGGCGGTTCGTATACGTGCTCCAGGACCGCTTCGACAACGACATCTATATTCCCCTTGACGCCGACATCTCCAACCAGACAACCCTAACGCTTAACGTCAACCCGGTGGTGAGCCCGCTGAACTCCGCGCAGACCAATGTGCTGATAAGCGGCACCATCGGCTACTACACCTACAACGCCACCTCAACAGTCTTCGTCCCGCTTGCGAACGCGCCGGTGTACCTGTACTACAACAACAACATCGACTACAACGGCCTGGCCACCGGCACCGGGCAGTCGAGCACCCAGGCGATCAACGCCCAGACCGCCCAGCTCTGCGCGTTCGGCAACCCCGGCGCCACCGGAGTTCCGAAGACGTGCAACCTGGCGAACCCGCTGACCGCGGGCCAGGCGGCCGAGGCTAACGTGATAACCTACAGCGCGAACTACATCTCCAGCGGCACCTGCCCTGTGGCACCGGAGAGCCTGCTGTACCAGCAGGGTTTCACCTGCAACATCTACGGCGCCGACAACCTCCCGGCCAGCTGCCCTGCCGGCGCGACGGGCCAGCAGTCCTACTGCTATATACAGGACAGCCAGGGCGACGGGCTGTGCACCAGCCAGCTCGGCCTGATCGGCGTCGCGACCTCAAACACGCTCGGATACTTCAGCAGCAACGTGGTCTCGTGCGGGATCTCCACGGCGCGCATACTCGCCAGCTACTACGGCTCGCCAGGACCGGAACCAGTGCAGGCCCAGCAGGCCCCGATCTACCTTGCCGCAAACCCGTCCATCCCGATAGTGTCGGGAGCAGCCGGGCTGATAACCTCCCCGACCTTCCTGGTTTCCAATTACATCTGGTCCCCGAACCAGACGGGCGCCACCGTGAGCCTCGGGCTGTTCGAGCTCGGCTACGGGAACGCTGACCTGATCGAGATACTGGGAGCGATCGGCCTGGTGGGTGCTGTTGCTGCGCTGAAGCTTGCTTCAAACAAGAGAAGTAGTGCCCGCAAAAGACGGAGGAGTTAATAAAATAAAAGATTCAAACTGCCTGTTCAGCCTTCGTCGTCGTCGACGTCCTCGTCCCAGTCCTCATCATCGTCCAGCTCGTCGTCATCGTCGAAATCATCGTCGGCGTCGTCGTCTGCTGCGGCTGCTGATGCCTTCTGGTTTATGATGTCCTCTTTTGCCATTCCTATGCACCTTTTCGGCACATACCTAATATCAATAAACTATTTAAACCTATCTCAGCACCTCTATTTTGCTACACGGTGCAAATTACCCCTGCATATCCGCACAAAACTTAATAGTCTTTGCACGGTTAAAAGTATCTCATGGGCTCGTAGCGCAGTGGCAGCGCGCCCGCTTTGCAAGCGGAAGGTCGCGGGTTCGAATCCCGCCGAGTCCAT
>CAWBCT010000001.1:0-19982 GCA_963787445.1 uncultured archaeon | reverse complement strand
TGAACCCGAACCCACGCTCACGTGTCGTCTGACCGTTATCATGAATGGAGAATAATCCAATGATCTCGACGTCCATCACCAAATAAGTCTGAATCCCTACGTAAACGTAGGTTTTGGAAAGCAAAGAAAGGTTATCAAAACAGCTTTACAAATTTGCCATTCTTGCTCTTTGACCTACTGAGAAACTGGTATAATAGCACTAAGGCTACGGTCATCGCTATGCCTACCGCAAGCACCTCAGTTGGCAGGCTTACGAAGAAGATTATCAGAATTATTACGCCTATCACCGGCAGGTATGGGTAGAATGGCATTCTGAAGCTTGGTTTGCGGCCCTGCCTCCTGAAGTGAATGATATCAAATCCTAAAAGCAGATAGTCGAACATTAAGGTCGAAAGTAACTATGGAGACGACGATGTATATGTTTCCTGCAAATAACATGGCAACCCCTATCACTGCAGATATGATTACACCGTTTTCTGCAGTGCCCTTATCCTTGTTGAATTTCATCAGTATCTTTGGGAGCAGACCATCAGCACTCATCTGGTAGATTGATCTTGAAGCGGTCAATATTGAAGCAAGTGTTGCTGATGCTGTCGCTATGAGTGCACCAATGCCTACAAGGATCAAAAGCCATGAGGATGAGCTATTGCCGGCCAATGCGGAAGTCAACGGTCTGCCGAGATCGTGTATGCCGATGCCGGTTGAAGCAGCAGCAATCCAAACACTACCAGCACGTATAGCACTAAGCTTATCAACACAGCCGCGATTAGGGCTTTTGAAGCCCCAGTCGCACCTCCCTCTATCCTTCCAGATATGCTGGCTATGGACTGGAAGCCCGAATAGGCGAAGATTATGGCAATGCCTGCCACGAAGATGTCACTGAGATTTCCCGTGGATGCACTGAAAGCGAAATGCGACGCAATAGACGATAGATCCGCCAGCGCAACCACGATTGCAAAGCCTATGAATATTAAGAGAATCAATATTTTTATCACAACAAGGACTGAATCAGCTTCGGCGGCTTTTTTAACTCCAATAAGGTTTACAGCTGAAAGTATCCCTATAAGAACTATTCCGAATGGTATCGAATAGGCGTTTACGGACATTCCAAGAATGCTCCAAGATAGGCCCCGAAACCCAACGAGACCACGGAGATAGAAATGGCAAGGCTGAGGTACCTGAATATACCTGTTATGAACCCCACCCTGCTTCCGAATGCCTTATACGTGTACGAATATGATGCACCCTTTTCATTAGGCATGAGGGAGCTGAGTTCGCCAAGCTCAAAGGCAAGTATCAGAGCCACAATCCCTACTATTACGAATGCGAAGAGGGCATCGGCTCCGGCTAATGCTATAGTAGTGCCGCTAAGTACGAATATCCCTGCGCCGATTATGGCTCCTAGCCCCACAGCAGTTGCTACTGGAATACTGATTAATTTGTTCTTCTCCATCGGCAACACTCTGATAAGAACTTTAGAGGCATGTTAATTAAGTAATCCTGTACCATGAATAATTCTGTTACCTTTTGGTTCAAACTTTGCCCCATAGTCCATAATGTTCTTAAACCGAAATCAAATATATAACCGTCGTCTTACTGCAGGGCCTTTTTATCTTTCGTTAAAAGCTAAATTAACATAAGAAAGCCACCATAATCTTGTACAGTGAACTCAGTTGGATACATACGCCGAGTCCACTTTTATTTTACGAAGAAGCGGTTCTGACTCTCCAACCAAAAGTTTATATATTTATCATCTGATATATTTATCAGTTGATTAAGTGGAAAAGGAACTAATGGAATTCAAACCTAGGAACTTAGATAGATTGCCACGATTGGACACCATATTAATGGTGGAAAAGGCACTGTACAAATATAAAAGCGACAAGACAATAACGCAAATATGGCATCTACTTCCTAAGAAAGTTATGTGGACTACCTTTGTAACCATTCTTGATTATCTAGAATATTCAGGCAAGATAATAGTCGAAGAGGATAAACAATCACATGGCTCTGGAACCCTAAACTTGCCGAAAAGATAAGGAAGGAAGGCGTGATTGTGTGAAAAGTGATAGAATAAAGAAAGTTGTATTTATAGACCAATCACTCTACAACTCTTTCTTAGAGTTAAAGTCTGGCAAGTTCGAAGAGAAGGAACTGGCATCTTACATACAGAGGGCTATAGACGACTTAAAGGAAAATCCTCTAATAGGAATAAAGTTACCAAGTAAACTCTGGCCTAAGACATACTTACAACAGTTTTCCATTACAAACCTTAGGAAATACGACTTGCCAAATGGATGGCGTTTGATTTATACTCTTCAAGGTTCTGATGTAGAAATTGTTTCCATTCTATTAGAATGGTTCTCTCATAAAGAATATGAAAGACGTTTTGGCTATAAAAGCAGATAGAATATATTTTTGTGTGGTACCCCGAATGAAAACTATATTCTAATGGTGTTTGTCCGTTTATGCACGTGTTAGTACAACGTACTCAAATACGGAAGTCCGCCGAGTCCACTGTTCACCTTCTCCTCATTTATCACGTGGCTGGCAGACATGCATCTTTAGCATGCAACTAAAAGCTTTAAACGAGCATGTATCGTGTCTGGTGTCTTTTTGCATACGCTTGAATTGGATAACGTTGACTCGGGCTACAATGGCAAGCCAGTATTGCATAACATCAGCTTCACTGCAAAGGAATCATCCGTATATGTTGTACTTGGACCTAACGGTGCGGGAAAGACTACGCTTTTCAGGACAATAGCGGGCATACTGGAGCCCATCTCGGGCAGGATACTTCTTGATGGAAAGGACATAAAATCCTCAAATGATTTTAGAAGCAACATAAACTACCTCTCGCACTACAATGCGCTCCCGGAGGAGATGACAGTATATAATGCACTTAGGTTCTATGCCGGGATGGAAGGGGGAGATCCGGAGAAGGCAATCGATCTGCTAGGCCTCAATGAACTGCGGGACAAGAGGGTGATAGATCTTTCGCAGGGCCAGAAGAAGAGGGTGTCCATAGCAAAGGTCTTCCTCAAGGACAGGGACGTCTACCTGCTTGACGAACCGACTGCAAACCTCGATCCCGGCCTTTCCAAGGAGATAAGGGATCTCATACTGAAACTTAGCAAAGATAAGCTGGTACTTTACTCTTCGCACAATCTTTACGAAGCCACTGACATAGGCATGAATCTTATACTGATAAAGGATGGCAAGCTGGCTCTGTTTGACAAGATTGCGAACGTCCGGTCGAAGGATTATAGAGTGGGGATAAAGGCCTCCAAGGACATCACGAAGATCGTTGACGCGAAGAAGGACAGCAGCGGCTACTACGTGCTCAACGTATCGAAGCCAGAAGAGGCAGGCCTTGCCCTAAGAAAGATAATTGAAAAGGGCATACTTGTTACGGAGATGAAGGAGCTCGACAATCCCCTTCAGGAACTGTTTGGTGATGGTGGTAAGTAATGGCAAAACCACAAAATGAGGGCAAGGGCGTAGAGCTCAAGGAAAACCAGATAATAGTCACTGCAAAGAGGGCCGTGGGCATCAATAAGTTCTACATTGCAATAGCGATAATCATAGGGCTCGGAGTGCTCCTTTTTCTCAGCCCCACTTACACCAACCTTTCAAACCCTTCAAACTCTACAAACTCTTCAAGCCATGGCGTAAATATCGGCGCGATCATGAGCGCCGAGACAGGCGCCAACAGCAGCCTGGGCCTGCCTTTGCTCGCAGTCCCGTTCACCGTGATGCCGATGCTGATGCTGACAACCCCGATGGTGATCTTGTTCGTTTATGACAAGAACAACGGTGTCCTTGAGTATCTCATCTCGTTGGGGATGAGCCAGCGTGACATATACGCACGATACCTGAAGGCCGCCCTGTTGATAGCGGCGTCTTATTTGCTGACTTTCGGGGCTCTGAACCTGCTGTACTCCTTTGCGAGCTTCGGAACAACCTACCTGCCAATAATGCTGATTATCCTGGGCATCGGCGCGCTTATAGCAGTATCAACGGTGGCCTTCATCATAACAATGATGATGACGTTCAGCGTACTTCAGAAGAACAGGGCCGGAGGCAACCAGCCGCTTGCCGTGAGCCTCGGGTTGGTCGGAGTGATACCCGGATACTTCATCCCATTCGTGTTCTCCTTTGGCACTGCGATACTCGTGGAGTTTGGCCAGGCAGTCATAATACTCTTCGTGGCGCTGCTGCTCCTTGCGCTCTCAGACAGGCTGATACGAAGGGAGAAAATGCTTCCTTGACTTATATCTCTTGCAGGTCTTAAAGTTTAGTAAAACTACACACAAGATGCTGAGATGATAATAAACTTAAGAGTAGTTCCCAATTCCAAAGTCGAAACGCTGGAGAAGCTGACCCCTGTAAGCTACAAACTCAAAATTAGAGAAAAAGCGATGGAGGGTCGAGCAAACATTGCCGTTATCGCCACCCTCTCATCACATTTCAATGTGAAAAAGGCGAACATAAAGATAATAAAAGGCACCACTAGCAGGGACAAGGTAATAGAAATATTGGGTTAGGGATCCGAAAGGAAAGCCCAAGCTATTTAAGTTTAGGGCTCTCTATTCTTTCTGTGATGGCACGGCCAAGAAAGCTAAGCAGTTGAGGGTGTTCGGCTACGAGCTGCTGCTCGACTGCTACGACTGCAAGCCCGAGGTGTGCGGCGAGCTCGACCACTGCTACAGCTATCTGGACAACCTAGTCGACTTCATAGGCATGAAGAAGCAGGCCCCTCCCTCAATCTTCAGGACCGACAGGAAATCCTTCCCAGACAAGGCTGGTCTCAGCGGGTGGGTGCCTCTCGCAGATTCATCGATAGTTATTCACACCCTATCAAGGAAGAATTTCATAAGCATAGACGTATACAGCTGCAAGGCCTACAGCAGGGAGAAGGTGGTGGAGTTCACTAATAGGTACTTCTCGCCTAAGAAGATAGAGCAGCAGTTCATACTCCGCGGAAAGCATTACTTCAATGCATACAACAAAGAAAAATAATAACTGCTTATTTTCAAGAAGTTTTCCAATCGTATTTATAAACTCCGCCCTCCATTATTAATTGTTTACATGGACACACTCCAGGAGCGCATCGCCGGCGAGATTACTTTATCGGAAACACCGGGCAGCACGATGAAGAAGTGGCGGGAGCTGTTCGGGATCTCCCAGGTCGAGCTTGCCAAGTACCTGAAGATCTCCACCTCAACCATCAGCGACTACGAAGGCAACCGGCGGGCAAGCCCGGGCGTGGGCGTGATCAAGCGCTTCATAAACGCACTCTTCTCCATAGACGAGAAGCGCGGCGGGGAGGTTGCCAGAAACCTGGACAAGTTCAGCAAGAAGGACGACCAGGGCTCATTCTACTACATTCACGATTTCGGCTCGCCCATAAGCGGGACCGACCTGGCCAGGCTGATCGACGCCAAGATAGTCACGAACCCGGGCGTTCTGGACAACATGAAGCTCTTCGGCTACACGCTTCTTGACAGCCTCCGGATAATACTTGAGATCTCTCCAGCGGAGTACCCGCGGCTGTTCGGCTCGACAAGCGAACGCGCCTTCATCTTCGACCAGGTGAGCACCGGCCGGTCGCCCATGGTGGTCGTAAGGGTCGCGCCGATAAAGCCCAAGCTTGTCGTCATACAGAACCTTGACCAGGTGGACAAGCTTGCGATAAAGATCTCGCAGATCGAGCGCATTCCCCTCCTCACAACAAAGCTCAGCGGAGAGGAGATAAAGCTGCGGCTGAACAACATCTGATCCTGCCCGGGCCAATCAATTTAAACTAGGTTTTTAGACTTTAACTTGGTTTCCTAAAGCAGTGTGGAAGATGAAGAAGGCCCAGCTGACCTACCTAATACTGGCAGCGATTATAATCGGCGGATCGGGCCTAGCTTGTTTGCTGTATTCCGGTCCCTTTTACTCTTTTGATGATGGAGCCTACCTCACCTACGGGCATCAGCTACTGCAAGGAAACTTCACTCTGGCAGAAAGCCCGTACGCCTATGGGTTTTTGCTCCCGGCCTCCCTCGCCCTGTCGTTTGAGCTGCTCGGAACCAGCATATTTGCAAGCGTACTCCCGGCGCTTATCGAGTACGTCATACTCATACTTCTTGCATTCCTGGTGGGCAGGAAGCTTTACGGGGAGTACGCGGGGCTCCTCTCCGCGTTTCTTCTCGCCACTGCGCCTTTTGTCGTAGGTTATTCGACCCGGGTCCTTCCGGACATGGCAGTCGGGATGCTTGCCGGCTTCTCCATCCTGTTCTTCGTCTACGCGCAGCATGAAAAGAGCAAGAGGTTATTTTATTTCCTCTCAGGAGCTTCCGCCGCGCTCATAGTGTATGTCAAGATGATAGGGTTCTTGTACGTCCTGTTCTTCCTATGCTGCATCGGAATTCATGGAGTGCTTGAGTACAAACGAAAAAGACACACGGAAAAAACGTTTGCGCTGGCGTACGCCATTTACGGCCTGATTGCCTTCATGCTTATTTACGCAGCAATCTTTTATCTTGCAGGCAGCAGCCCCACCACTGCGATTGTCTCCTACGGTCAAAACCAGAACGTGATCTCTCCGACGAATCTGAGTAAGAATATCGGCTCCCTCGCAACTGTCCTACTTGGCTATTCAAGTCCAACCAGTCCGTTCGCGCCGTTCATGGATCCGCAAGTATTCCCGCTTGGGTTGATAACGTTGTTCGCTATTCTCGGTAGTGCCATCGGACTAATTAGAAAGGAGATGAATGTTATTTTCCTCTCAGTAATTCTTTGGGGCGTCTTTCTGTACCTGTTCTTTGGAACGGTCACTCTGGCAACCTACAGTTTCATAACAGTTATTTCACGCTATTTCATACTGGTGTCTGTGCCGACCGCGGTGCTGGCCTCCTATTCAATATTAAAGATCTCCAGAGCCATCGGGTCCAGGTCAAGGGCGCTGCCCGTTTACATAGCCGCCCTGTTCGTGCTGGCAATAATCCTAACCAACATACCCCTATACTCCACGCTGTACAACTACAACATTTCAATAAGGGGAGACCTCAACACATTTTCTAAACTGCTCAACTACTTTACAAGTTCGGCGAACGGCAGGACCAATTTATTCATAACGGACAACGGAACAGCACTTTCGATGCTGAGGTTTATCTCCTCGTACAACAGGAACCTCAGCCTAAGCCCATTGGACTTCTCGGAGAAGGCCAACGTTGCGGGCTGGGCAAATGCAACTTGCAATTCGGGCGCGCCAAATGCATATTTTGCCTTAATCTACGCCAACCACTCCCGGTCATTGTACGAAACAGTATTTGACAATTGGGTAAGACCCTACTGCAACCTTACCGAGATTGAAACGATAAGGGACAACGCCTCCCTAAACAGTAGCTACAACGGCATGAACGTCGAAGTGGACTTGTATAAGATAAACAGCTAACCCTGTTCCTCGCAAGGCTTCAGACTGCAAGAACGTTGATCCCGCGCGATGTGACCTCGTAGGGAATGGCGAGGTAGTTGTGGCGCGTGCCGCGCATCTTCATAACTTCTATCATGGGCATCCTGTTCTCCGCGTCCTTCCCGCCGAAGTAGAGCATCAGCAGACCGTCGTAGACGAAGAACTCCTGCGGGAACCTGACGCTCATCTTCTCCTGGCTCTCCATCTCCATGGTGACTATCGTCGTGACGTTGGCCCTGTTGAGCACGGTAAGCAGGCTTATGGAGAGAGCGCGGTAGTCGAACTCGTCCTTTATGAACAGCTTGACGAACGAGATTGAGTCTATCACCACCCGCTTCGCGCCCGCCGCCTCGATCCTGTTCTGCAGCTCGGAGATGATCTTCCCGAATGCGTAGGCGACCTGCTCGTTGTCCTTCTGGATGAACGGCTTTGTCTCCTCCGAGCCGAAGATGACTAGCTTCTTGTCCGCGATGAGCTGGTCTATGTCGTTGAAATCTGTGAACGCGTCCTTCGCATTTTCTATGAGGCGGTGCGACTCCTCCTCAAAGGAAAAGAGCACTCCCACCTGGCCCTCCTTCGCGCCCTTGTACAGGAATTCAAAGCTTATGAGGGTCTTTCCCGAGCCCGGACCGCCAGCGAGTATCACCTGGCTCCCATCCGGTATGCCGCCGTCCAGCATGTTGTCTATGCCGGCGATGCCGGTCTTAACGCGGTTCCTCATTGCTCTCCCAGCCTATATGGTTTAATGACATAAATACATTTTTATAGGTTGTTACGTATTTTTACGTAATGGAGGAGCGCAACGCGCTTTGTGCGTTGCTTCAAACGTGTATTCATGCTAGACACAGCTATAATATTGGCCGGGGGCCAGGGCACGCGGCTTCGTCCGCTCACCGATAACCTGCCCAAGGCGATGATCCCGATAAACGGCAGGCCGCTTCTCGAGCACCTGGTGCGCAGCCTTGAGCGCTACGGGATAAAGAACATAATCCTCTCCACGGGCTACATGGCCGACAAGATAACCGGGTACTTCGAGTCGAACCGCGGCTCCTTCTCATCCAGCATAACTTTCTCCAACGAAGACAAGCCGCTCGGGACCGGCGGCGCGATAAAGCGGGCCATGCTCTCCCTGCGCGACAAGCCGGACGTGCTGGTGCTCAACGCGGACACGCTCTACGCCTTCGACCTCGACGCGATGTACGAGCTGCACAGGAGGGAGAAGGCCCTCGTGACCATCGGCGCGGTCAGGATGGAGGACGTCTCCAGCTGGGGGTTCATCAAGACCGAGGGCGTGTTCGTGACCAGCTTTGTGGAGAAGCCGCAGACGCCTACGCCGGTCGCGGGGACGATAAACGCCGGGATGTACATCGTAAGCCGCGAGGCGGCGGGAAAGATGCCCGACCTGGAGAGCTTCTCGTTCGAGCGGGAGTTCCTCGCCAAGATCGCCGGCACCGGGCGCCTCTGCTTTTACTTCATAGACGAGTTCCACACCGTAAACAACATGGAGCAGTACAACGAGGTGCTGGAAAGGCTGAAGGCCTCGGAGCAGCACCGATAATGATGATCACTTGACCAAACCCCAAAAGCAGCGCATCGCCATACTATTTCCCGAGCAGGTCCATCCCGGCAAGGTCGGCGGGACCCACATACTTGTCCACCTGGCCCCGATACTCAGCGCCAGGGGCTATGAGATCAAGGTCTTCTCCCTGGGAAGGGAGGCGCAGGAGATCTCAGAAGGCAGGTACGAAGAGGAGGTCGTTCAGAGCAACGTCTCCTCTGACAGCAGGACCCCATCGGTAAGGGCGCTTGACTACCTCTCCCTTGCAGCCTTCGGCAGTCAGTACTCCTATTATATAATGAATAATAGTAGGGAGCTGGAGGAGGCCCTGGACGAGTACGCCCCGGATTCCATCATCACCCTGGGCCGGCTCCTGACCGATTTCATCCTAAGGTACAAGAGCACCCATGACACCCTTTGCATAGCCATAACCGATGACTTCAGGGTGGTGGAGAACTCGCTGAAGATACGCCTCGAGGCTTCGGCCCGGAGGGACAACCCGCTGAAGCGCTCCGCGGTCTCCTTCGGGAGCGCGCGCTTCCACGACTTCTCCTGGGGGGTCTACTCCCGCATGGTGAACGGCTTCGACGCCATAGCCCTCCTGACGGATGCCGACAAAAGGCTCGCCCTCTCGCGCTTCAGGGGCGCCTCGGGAAAGCTGTTCGTAGTCCCTGCAGCCTCCTGCCCTCCCGAGTATCTGCTCAAGAAGCCGGCCCGCAGGCCTGCGAGGAAGATAAGTACGATACTCTTCATAGGGAACGCCCGCCACGAGCCCAACCTTCAGGCGATGGAGATAATAGAGCAGAGGATCGCCCCGCGCCTCAAGAACAAACGCTTTATAATCGTCGGCTCAGGCATGGGCGCGCACATCGTTGGGAACGTTGAGTACAAGGGATTTGTCTCAGAGGAGGAGAAGTTCAGGATCATCGACGAGGCTGACCTGTGCATCGCGCCCCTCATGAAGGGCAGCGGGATCAAGGTGAAGATGCTCGACTACTTCATGCGCTGCAAGCCGGTCCTAGCCAGCTCCCTCGCCTTTGAGGGGTACGCCGTGAAGGACAACGTGAACGGTGTTGTAGAGGACAGCCCCGACGGTTATGTCACCCAGATCCTGCGCCTGGAGCGGGACCCGGAGCTGAGGAACACCCTCGGCCTCAACGCCGGCAGGCTCTGTGCCTACTTCTCCTATGATGCCATAGGGGATAAATGGGATGCGCTTCTCACCAAACTGGCAAAACGCGGTAATAATGGAAAATAGTCTGTCGTCGGTAGTGTTCGTCTATCGTAGAATGATACTACTGCAAAAGACGTTAACGCCAAACAACGTATAAACAGAATGTTAAATCAAACCCAAGCATTTAAATACTTTCCTTTCTAACTACTTTCACAAATATTAAGTGATGTCATGAAAAGCATAAACGCGAAGCGAATAGCAGCAGTTGCTGCAACTTTGTTAGTAGGTCTTGCAGCTGCAGGACAGGGAGTGACCTTTGGTAACATACCAATCATAAACAGCCAGGGTCAACCAGTCGTGCAGATTGTAGTCGGATCTACAGCACAACCAAGCGACGGTGTCGTTGCTGCAAACATTGCGGCAGTCATCGGAAGCCTTGCGCACACATCTCAGAACGTTACCGCAACGGTAAACGGGAGGAGCTCTGTGACCTGTGTTGTAACCACACCTACCTGTACTCTTTCGAACCAGCAGGTCTGGCTAGGAGAGAAGGGAGTAGTAGTTCCTACGGGATCTTACTCATTCCAGGCGTTGATAGGTTCAGTTCTCAACCCTGGCGTACTGACTTCCGGAACGCTGACGAACACCAAGTCGATTCAGTCGTCCTCAAGCAGCTACGACTACCCGAACCCTAGCTCTGCTCCATACGCAATAACGAGCAACCCAACGGCCACATCCGTGTACGCTGGAATAGGCATCTCGCCTGCAACCTCAGTAAGCGCCTCCACAAACGGCGGCGGTGTTGCATTCACGAGATTCACCTCTTCTGGATACGATAACATCCTGCAGTTGACATCAACGCAGGTACCGGGCCTACAATCAAGCTCTGGAACATATCAGGAAACCGAGTCGCTTTGGCTGGCTGGATTCCCAGTATACAACCAGAACACAGGCTCGATCTCAGTGCTCGACACGAACGGCGCCTACCAGATAGTATTTGGTAAGCCGATTCCGGTGACTTCTGGAGGAAGCGCAACAAACGCAAACCTCAAGTTGCTCGGTCAGAACTGGACGGTCTATGGAATGACGCCTCCGACAAGCGGCTACATCGGTGTAACCTCTGCCAACTTCATAGTTGGTGGTAACGTCACACTCGCACAGGCTTCAACGCCTATCCAGACCGTGTACGTTGGCCACAACGTGACAAGCGGACCTTTCACAGTAGTCTTGAACGACCTGTCCTACCCGAACTCTAACGGACTCTCCAACGCTGCTTTGTCTGTATACAACAATGGTGTATTGACAAACGTAACGTCCGCAGGGCCTGCATCTAACCAGCAGTCCATAACCGTGAACTCATCTGGAACGAAGCTGTTCATCAAGGTATCCCAGACCTTCCCAGGTTTGTACGCATACCAGAAGTGGGCAAAGATCCAGCTGTTCTCAAACACGGTTAACGTGACGAGCGGCAAGAACTTCAACAGCGCCAACGGCAATGGCTGGCTGGCTGCTTTGAGGTGGACAACGAACCAGTCGACAGCTGCTGTATCACAGCTTGCATTCAATGCGAACGCAGCGCTTCAGGGAATAATCCTGTACTCGAACCAAACGAACCAGTTAACTATGACTCCTGGATCCAGCTTTAACTTCGTAACAAGCCCGGCGGCTTGGAAGGTAAGCTTCGCAGGAGACTCTCTGGGAGCGCCTAGCAGCGGAAACGCGAACTACGACCCTCTGACGTTCACTACGTCATACCAGGCCGGCGTAACGTACTCGAACCCGACAAAGCAGACCGTTGTAACGCCCAACTCTGTGTCCTTTAACGCACTTGGGACAGTTATCGTAACCACCTCTACGGCAAAGCTGGTCAACTTGACAACCGTCACAGAGCCTGTTAACTTGCTGACAGTGGCAAGCACGATACCTACGGCCTTCCAGGTAAGCTCAGGAACGTTGGCTGCACCGACCTCAAACGTTGGTACATTGACGTACAACCTCGACCCTTACCAGTTGGACAACGGCTTCGTGCCTAACGCCTTGGTTGCAACATCAGACGCATCCAACGTACTCACGTTGGTAAACGGCGGAATAGCTGTTGGACTTTGGGGTAACTCTGGCCTGCCTGCAAACACGATTTCGACAAACAATCCGTTGAACGTGCAGCTAACTGGTTATAAGTACGGGCAGACCTCTGCTACGACTTACACCGTTACCTTCAACACTAACGGAATCTCGACCTCGCCTGTTTGGCAGACGATAAACGGCCTAGTGCTTGCAAACCTGACGAACATACAGGTCAGCTATGCGATACCTAACCCTGGTGTTTCGGTAGACGTTTGGGACACAGCCAACACAGTTCTGTTCCAATCAGTTGGAGCAAACGGTCTTGCTGGTAACTATCTGACCACAAACGCGGCTCTGATCGCTCAGTCCCTCGTATCCGCGAACAGCATTATGTTAGGGCGGCTCACATACGTATCTGCTGCGCCTACACTGTTGTACTCTGTGCCTCAGTACACCTACAAGGTTGCGCCTACTGTCTCGACCGTAACATACACGGGAGAGCAGAACAACGTCAACTTCGTGATCTCGCCTTCAGTTGCAGGTGCAGGTCCAAGGAACCAGTACTTCACGTACACGGTTAACGAAATAGACGTACCTGGGCTAACAACGCCGGGCTCAAACGTGATAATAGGTCTCACGAACAGCTCGACAGTTGACTCAACTCCGTTGTACTGGCTAAACGAAACAGTCGGCAACAACAACGCTGTGCAGTACCAGTCTTCGCAGGGTAGCATAGTGAAGGCAGTGCAGGGCTTCAGGACAGAGCGCGGCGGCGAACTAGCCTCGATCTCCACAACTTCGATTGTGTACGACGAGCCTAAGACGATCGACGGCTTGACCTTCGTAATTGGTCCTGCAAGCACGGCCTCGAACAGCATCTCGACCTCTGCGACAGATGGTCCATACACGGTGGGACAGTCGACAAACATCCCTAACGTGACCATAGCAAAGGTAAACGCGACATGTGCGTTCTCGACCACAAGCTGCAGTGTCTCCGGATTGAGCAACCTGACTGCTGTTCCGTCAGTGAGCCAGGCAGTGGTCCCAACGACCCTGAACACGGCTGTAACGCCTTTGGCAGTGCTAGACTCGAACGCGAACTCGGCATCGACCTTGATCGTAGTTGGAAGCAAGTACGTCAACTCCGTAGCAGGACAGATCTTCGGACAGAACCCGTCGTTCAACCAGACATTCGGAACCTCTTCAGTAGTGGTTCAGGCATTTGGTACGAACCGAGTCCTGGTCGCAGGATACTCTGCAGCGCAGACCGTACAGGCAGGAAACCAGTTCATACAGGACTTGCTCGCAAACGCGACAGTCTAAGTGGACTAGCAGCCTAACGCGAACCCAGTTTATTGGCCTTTCTTTTTGGCCTCGTCCTTTTTCTGGGCCCCTCATCGGGGCCCTAATCTTTTATCCGCCCTTCAGCGTGGAGCATCAGCAAAATCCCCCATTCCAAATATTTTAGAGATTCCAGTCGACATCTGGAAATTCCCGGTGTCTTTTGACTCCCGCAAAGAAGCGTTGAGTATTTAAATATTACTTGCATATTGAATACTGATTTAATGTCGAGTAAAATTACCTCTTTACTCTTTGCTGTCCTGTTTATCGGCGTCCTAAGCGCCTCAAACGCGGGCGTAACCGCACTGCTGAAGAGCTATAATGTCTCGAGCACCCTGATAAGCGGCGCAACGTTCACCAACATCTCATACGGCAGCCACAGCTACGTTCTGGTCTACAGCGGAAGCTCACCAGTATTCCTGATAAACACCTCAACCAGCGACTACCACTTCATCCTCAATGCAGCCACCATAGCAACGATCATAACGCCGACAATACAAGGCGCAAGCCTGAAGGCCGTCAACTTCGCACCAGCCGCCCAGGCACTAGGCGTCTATCTCAACGGCTCCTCATACAACCTTACCGACTGCCTGATAGAGACGGGAATTGACCGCGGCACCTGTACCTACGCCAACCTCTGTCAGTCCTGCGCCTCGGTGCCTTCCTGCAATGAGGCGTTATACGCGACAGACGGCCCCGGGGGCACCCTCGGCACAGGGATAGCGAGCTTTGAGATCCAGTACAACCAGCTGGAGAGCAACCTAACCATATTCAACAACTACAGCTCTTCCAAGAGCACCGCCAGCCCGTTCGTCGCAATACAGAAGCTGCTCAATGCGCTCGCCAACGTCTCTACCATAACCCAGACCATTGGCCAGAACCCGATCTTCCCTCCGCTCGCCAGCTCAGACCTCTCGCTCTGCGGCGGGCTCGGCGGCAACATCAGCTTCAACCTCACCTCCAGCTCAGGGCCCTGGTACTGCAATGCCATAGGCTACTGCGGCCTCCTTACCTACCAGCCGCAGCAGCTGACCAATGTCACCGTGCAGCTGAACGGGATAGCCTCCTCCCTGCCCACCTCTGCGAAGATCGCGGTGCTGGCGCAGAGCGTCAACGCATCCGAGAACGCCTACATAGTTCCCACTCTCGTGGCGCAGAAGTCGGCCCAGCTGGCGGTGGTGCTGAACACCACGCTCAAGGGCATCTCCACGACGACGAATGCGAGCACCCTTCTCGGGCAGCACATCTTGAACGCAACGCTCCAGACCGAGACCGCCCTTGTCGGTTCCGATTATGCCTACCTGAAGACCAACTACGCCCAGATAAACATAACCTCCTACGCCAATGCGCTGAAGACCTCTCTCACGCAGCTTCGGGCCACGTACCTGAAGGTAAATGCAACCTACTCTTCATTACTCGGAGAGGCACGTAACAACACGGTGGTGCTGATTGCCGCGCAGCTCAACGGCGACACCTCAAACAAGACCTCTGCCCTCGCATTCCAGGAGTCCCAGGCCAACGGCCAGCTGGGAGGCCAGGTGCAGAATCCGCCTGCATTGCTGTCAGAGCTGTTCCACATAGACAACCTCACCCCGGACTACGGCCTCACCATAGACTTCAGCCTTGAGGGAATCTCACGCGCGATAAATGAGCCGTTCGTCTCGTCCATGTCATCAGTCGAGGGACTATCTACCAGTCCACCATCGCAGCGGCGCCATTCCTCTCCTCCATACTTTCCCTTATAATCGGCCTGATCGTCCTGGCGCTGCTCTTCGTCTACCACCTGCGCCTGAAGGCGCGCAGGAAGCTCAAGGTGAGCCACAGGACGAGCCGCGCCTGGCTCTGGCTGTTCCTAATAGTGATAGCCATAGTGCTGATCTTCGTCTTTGCGACCTATGAGGTCGCCTCCATTGCGAACTCCAGCGCCCCGGCGAACCTGTTCACCGATGCGGTGCACTCCTCGCGAAGCCTGGTGATCGCGCTCAACGGGACGAGCTCCGCGCTCTCCACCTGCGCAGGCGAGATAACCACCTACGCCACGCAATACAACTACACTGTAACCACCGTCTACACCTCCGGCAACGTCTGCTCAGGCCCGGGCATAGTCGACATGAACGTCAGCCAGTGCATGAACCAGTACGCGCGCTCCAGGACGCCGGTTGTGGCGCTCAGCATCTCGGGCACGCCGAGCATAGGCGTCTACTCGTTCTACGGGACGGTGATGACGGCGAACGGCGACTCCGCGTTCATCAACGCCTGCTATCCGGCTTTCTTCATAAGGTAATAATTATGGCATCGGCAAAGAAGGAACAGACCACAAAGGCAACCACCAAGGCATCCTCTCAAAAGAGGGCAGCCGGCGAGCCGCAGAAGGCCCCCTCAAGCAGGAATAGGAACCTACTCTTCGTCGCGGCAGGCATAATCATACTTGCAGCAATAGCGCTTTTCTTTGTGAGCCAGGAGGGTCCTGTCCAGGTAAGCACCGCCTCATTCTCGGCGTTCAAGGCCAGCCTCTCCGCAGCGCCCCGCATCTCCCTGCTTGTCAATTATAACAACCTGACCCAGTTCAACTCGGAGGAGCCCTGCGTCACATATCTTATTGAGATTCTCTCCAACCAGCGCAGCCCAAGCACCATAGACTTCTACGAGGCCAACGCCACCAGCTGCACCTACTCGCCCAACGGCCTGGGCCATCAGGTCATCCCGCAGAATGCCTCGGCGGCAACCTGCACCAGCGAGGCTGGCGCAGAGCCGGGCCTAGTGCTCAATTACAACAATTATAACAGCAGCACGATAAACGCGCAGCAGCTGTACCAGAACGGAAATGCAAACTACTGGGCACAGTGCCCGCTTGCGGTGGACCTGAGCTAAGGTGCTTTATTTGGATGAACGACAGATAGAAGTGCAGGGCAGGCGCTTCGACCTGTTTGTGATACAGGAGAGAAGGAGGACGGCGGTGGCGCGCTTCGACTCGAACAGCGTCACCATACGCCTTCCCAGGTGGATCAGCCGTTCCACCCGCATCGACCTGATAAACGGCCTGACGCAGAAGGTGGTAAAGAGGCTAGAGAAGCTCTCCCGCGACGGCTTCTCCGCTCTCGACGACAAAAAGGCTCCGGCGTTCGCGAACGGCGATGTGATCAATATTCTTGGGAGCCCGGTAAGGATAGAAGTCGATGAGCAGAGCCTTGCCCAGCGTTCCACGGTGCGCCTCGAGCCGGGCCTGCTGAAGATAAGGACCCCTCTTGCCTACGATGAGGATGCGCGCAGGGAAACAATATCAAGGCTCACCACTCTTGGACTGTCAAAGGCGATGTTGCCGGAAGTGCGCTCCAGGCTTGACGCACTGAACGAGCGGTTCTACGGATTCAAGTTCAACGACCTCAAGATAAAATCGCAGCGAAGGCTCTGGGGCAGCACTACGCATCCGAGAAAGACTATAAATCTGAACGTTAGACTACTCTTTGCGCCCTACCCGATTCTTGAGTACGTGATGGCGCACGAACTCTCGCACCTCGGCCAGCACAACCACTCTCCCGCGTTTTGGGCGTTGGTGGCGAAGGCTGTGCCAGACTACAAGGAGAGGCGGAAATGGCTGCGTGAGAACGGAGGAAAACTCGGAATCACCATAAGATGAAAACATGGACTACGCTTCAAAAAAGATAATAATAGCTGACCTCGACGGGACCCTTGCGGAGAGCAAGTCGCCCATGGATCCGGAGATGGCCGGCATAATCGCGCGCCTGCTCAGGTTCAAGCACTTTGCGGTAATCTCCGGAGGCTCCTACAACCAGTTCCTCACCCAGTTCGTGAAGTCCATTCCTGCCGATGGCGCCGACCTCTCCCATCTTTACCTCTTCCCGACCTGTGCAACCTCGATGTACGTTAACAACGGCAACGAGTGGCAGAACGTCTACACCGAGAGCCTTCCCGATGAAAAGAAGAAGCAGATCTTCGAGGCTTTCGATAAGGCGCTCGCAGATGCGGGGTTCCAGAAACCGGAGAAGATATACGGTGAACTTATCGAGGACAGGGGCACCCAGATAACCTTCTCGGCCAACGGCCAGACCGCGCCATTGGAGATAAAAAGCGCCTATGATCCCGATGCAAGCAAGCGCCTGAAGATAGTGGAGCACCTCAATAAATATCTGCCGGAGGGGACCCAGGCAAAGATTGGCGGGACCACCTCGATAGACGTAACCCTGGCCGGAATAGACAAGGCCTACGGGATAAAGAAGATACAGGAGAGGCTTGGCTTCAGCATTGATGAGATGCTCTTCATAGGCGACGCCCTCTTCGAGGGCGGAAACGACTATCCCGTCCTGACCCTGCAGGTGGACTGCATAGCGGTCTCAAGCCCGGAGCAGGCAAAAGGGATCCTTCAGGAGATCCTTGACGCGGGAGTATAAACTGCTAAAATTATCCCCTAATTATGCAAGTTTTGTATTAAATAGTATTAAATATGTTATTGTTTAATATTTTAATATGCTTTCGAAGGAAGAAGTACAATACCTCCTTTCCCAGGAAGAGGGATCAAGGTTAGAATTCAAGAAGTCTGTCCATTTTGCCGATAGAATTGGACAGACTGTATGTGCCTTCGCCAATGCTGGAGGCGGACTGTTAGTGCTTGGAATAGAGTCAGTAAACGGAAAAGCAGCCGCTATCGGAATTCAGAAAAAGGATGAAGCTTACCAGAAAATGGCGGCTATTCTACCTCAGCTTGAACCAAGGCCATTGGTCAGCTATGAAGAACACAATATAGATGGTAAACTTGTCATCCTTGTTAATATCTCGGCATTATCCCCTGGGGACGTCTGTTTTTTTGGGAATCGAGTTTACGTAAGACAAGGATCTGTTAACGTGGAAGTCTCCCATAAACAACTTATAGAGTTTCTTAAAGCACGCGGTATTATCTCATTTGAGGAAGGCAGATCGGCCGCCAAATTAAAAGATCTTTCTGAAGAGAAGATCGGTAAACATTTAGTTAATCGAACAGACAAAAAACCAAAGATTGGTGAGGTTCCGGCAGAAGCGCTCCTGCAATCTCTCGGAGTTGCCAATGCAATCGGAGAATTCTATATAAAAAATGTTGGCCTGTTAGCTTTTGCAAAGGATATTACCCGCTTCTTCTCAAACTGCGAAATACGTATCGTCAAATACAAAGGCCGAACCCCATCAATCGAATCTAGGGAATATGATCAACGCCTAATAGATACATGCCCCGAATTGTTAGAAAAAGCATTCTCTATAATCAAAGAAAAGGCAGGAATCGCAGCCCGCATAATCAATGGAAGACGCGTCGAGATGCCAATGGTTCCAGACAAGGTTTTACGCGAAGCCCTCACCAACGCTGTGGGCCATCGTGATTATTTTGACCCTAACGGAATTTTGGTAGAAATATTTGACGATCGCATCACGCTAACTAATCCAGGTACCCTGCTTTCGGGCCAGACGCTCAAAAATTTTGCTGATTTGCGCCGACATCGCAATCCAATACTACATCGCATCCTAAACGATGCAGGCTGGGGCGATGGGCTCAATCTTGGTGTTAGAGCCATTATCGGAATAATGCGCGATAATGGAATGCCAGACCCTGTATTTGATGATCTTGGCGGGTTCTTCCGTATAGTACTCTATGGTCCGCTTTCAGATCGAGTAGCAAAGCCCTACGGCAATATTAGCAACATGCAACAAAAAGCATTAGCATATCTGGAAAAACACGAATTTCTAACAGCACCACATTATGCCCAAATCATCGGTGTATCCCATCCCACAGCCATAAAGTACTTGAATGATTTAGTTTTGCAAATGATTCTCAAGAAAATTGGAAGCGGACGCTCTTCAAAATATACCAAAGATAAGAAAGATTAAAATATTAAGGACTTAATGATTTAAGATTAGTTAATACAGATTTTTCGTTCTGCGCCTGTTGTGGTTCTGTCCTGGAGATGACATGCTCGTAGAGGCGGTTTATCTCAAGCGTCCTTATCTTGGTGATGCTGTGATCCTTCTCCCCGTGCTTCAGCTCGTCAAGGGTAACGAAGAACCAGCCCTTGTTGTTCATTCGCCAGGCGATATAGGTAGGAAACTCGTATTGTCGGCCCACTCCCGTAGCTTTTAGATATGCCTCAGGGTCTATGCTCAGCCTGTTTTTCTCCCAGGCCTTGCACTCGAACGCCATGCAGAACTGATCCTTTATCGCGACTATGTCGGGCCCAAGAGCATTTACTCCGGAGCCGGCCGCCCGGATTACAGAATAGCCGTTCTCGTATAGTCTGTTCAGGAGTTCCCTTTTGCTCCTCGCGCCTTTGACGTACCTGTGCAGTGAATCGCCAGGCTTATCTGCTCTGGATAAATATAAAAGGAATTATCTCAAAACTAAG